>NZ_JBIAYX010000010.1:0-339510 GCF_042898365.1 Streptosporangium sp. NPDC000509
CCTCTTTATGGGGCGGCCCACCCCCCCCCCCCCCCCCGGGGGGGGCCCGCCCCCCCCGCCCCCCCCGCGGCCCCCCCGGCCGGGGGGGGGGGGGGGGGGCCCGCCCCCCCCCCCCCCGCCACCGTACGGCCAGGGAGAAACTACGCGAACTCGGCCGCGACCAACTCGGCGATCTCCGCCGCGTTCAGGGCGGCGCCCTTGCGGAGGTTGTCGCCGCAGACGAACAGGTCGAGCGTGTTGGGGAAGTCGAGCGCCTGGCGGATCCGGCCCACGTAGGTCGGGTCGGTGCCGACGACCTCCGCGGGGGTCGGGAAGACGCCATTGGCCGGGTCGTCCATGACGACCACGGTCGGGGCGGCCTCAAGGATCCGGTGGGCGTCGGCGACGGTGATCTCACGCTCGAACGTCGCGTGCACGGCGAGCGAGTGGGTGGTGATCACCGGGACGCGGACGCAGGTCGCGGAGACCTTCAGGTCGTCGATCCCGAGGATCTTCCGTGACTCGTTGCGGAGCTTGATCTCCTCGGAGGCCCAGCCGCCGTCCTTGAGCGAACCCGCCCACGGCACGACGTTGAACGCCACCGGCGCCGGGAACGGCGACTCCTCGTCCCCGAGCTTGTTCTGCAGCGCCTTGCGCACGTCACCGGCGGTCTGCCCGATCGTACGGTCACCCGCGAGGGCCTCGACCTCGTCGTAGAGGCGGGCCGAACCCGCCACGCCCGCACCGGAGACCGCCTGGTAGGAGGCGACCACCAGCGCCCGCAGGCCGTACTCCTCGTGGAGGGCGCCCATCGCGGCCATCATCGACAGGGTCGTGCAGTTGGGGGTGGAGATGATCCCCAGCGGCCGCTCCCGCGCGGCCTCGGGGTTGACCTCCGGCACGACCAGCGGGACCTCGGGGTTCATCCGGAAGGTGCCCGACTTGTCGATGACGACGGCCCCGCGCTCGGCGGCGATCGGCACCCAGGTCGCGGAGACCTCGTCCGGCACGTCGAAGATCGCGATGTCGACGCCGTCGAACACCTCGGGGGCCAGCTCCTGGACGACGAGGTCCTCGTCACGGACCCGCAGGACCTTGCCGGCCGAGCGGGCGGACGCGACGAGCTTGATCTCGCCGTAGACGTCCTCGCGGCCGGAGATGATGTCACGCATGACGGTGCCGACGGCACCGGTCGCCCCGATCAGGGCGAGAGTGGGCTTGCGGCTCATCGCCCGCTACCTCCGTAGATCACGGCTTCAACCTGGTCCACATCGAGATCGAACGCGCGGTGCGCGGCGCTGACCGCCGTGTCCACCTCGTCCTGCCCGACGATCACCGAGATACGGATCTCCGAGGTGGAGATCATCTCGATGTTCACCCCCGCGTCGGCGAGGGCCGCGAAGAACGTCGCGGTGACGCCGGGATGCGAGCGCATCCCCGCCCCGATCAGCGAGATCTTGCCGATCTGGTCGTCGAAGAGCAGCGACTCGAAGCCGATGCGCTCCTGGATCTTCTTCAGCGCGGTGAGCGCGGCCGAGGCGTCACTCGTGGGCAGCGTGAAGGAGATGTCCGTCCGGCCGGTCGTCGCCGCCGACACGTTCTGCACGATCATGTCGATGTTGATCTCGGCGTCGGCGAGCGTTTTGAAGATCGTCGCAGCCTCACCGACCTTGTCGGGCACCCCGACAACCGTGATCTTGGCCTCGCTCCGGTCGTGCGCGACGCCGGAGATGATCGGCTGCTCCATCTCTGTTCCTTCGCTGTCGGGGTCGGAGACGACCCACGTGCCTTCCTTGGTGCTGAACGAACTTCTGACGTGGATCGGCAGGCTGAAGCGGCGAGCGTACTCGACACAGCGCAGGTGCAGGATCTTCGCACCGCACGCCGCCATCTCCATCATCTCGTCGTAGGAGATCTTGGGGATCTTGCGGGCGGCGGAGACGATGCGGGGGTCGGCGGTGAAGACACCGTCCACGTCGGTGTAGATCTCGCACACGTCGGCGTTCAGAGCGGCGGCGAGCGCGACCGCCGTGGTGTCGGAACCGCCCCTGCCGAGCGTGGTGATGTCCTTGGTGTCCTGCGAGACGCCCTGGAAACCGGCCACGATCGCGATCTGGCCGTTGTCGAGCGCCTCGCGGATCCGGCCGGGCGTCACGTCGATGATGCGCGCGCGACCGTGCGAGGAGTCGGTGATCACCCCGGCCTGGGACCCGGTGAACGAGCGCGCCTCCTGACCCAGGTTGGCGATCGCCATCGCCAGCAGCGCCATCGAGATGCGCTCACCCGAGGTGAGCAACATGTCGAGCTCGCGGCCCGGCGGAAGCGGCGAGACCTGCTGGGCGAGGTCGAGCAGCTCGTCCGTCGTGTCGCCCATCGCCGAAACGATCACCACGACGTCGTTGCCGGCTTTTTTCGTCGCGACGATCCGCTGCGCGACCCGCTTGATGCAGGACGCGTCGGCGACGGACGAACCACCATACTTCTGAACAACGAGCGCCACGAGATGTCTCCGAAGCAATCTAGGGCTGTGGAGCTCACAGTCTACTGGCGCCCTCGCTGAGACCCTCGGGTCAACCCAGCATGTGGACGATCACACCGTTGTGCGCTCCTCCGCGACATCGAGCCGCGTGTGGGCGACAAGCGCCTGAAGTGCTCGCATCGCCGCTCCGGCGTGGTTGCCCCAGGTGTTGAAATAGGAGTACTGCCACCACCAGAGCGCCTCAAGAGGACGCCCCGCCCTGTGATGCCGCAACCCGTGCAGGAGGTCGGCGGCCACCGCCGTCAGGTCGTCCGACAGGCGGTACGGGGTGACCACGGTGTCCTTGTAGGGGTCGAAGACCTCGGCGTAGTCGTCCACTGGCTTCAGCCTCTCGGCGAGGGCGGTACGGACGACGTCGACGTCCGGGTCCTCACCCAGATGCGGCTCCCAGTTGCCCGACAGGATCACGTCCTGGCTCGCGCCGAGCTGCGCGCCGGCCGAGCTGACCTGCGCGACCTCCACCAGCAGCAGCGGCAGGATGGCGTCGCCGCCCTCTCCGCCCGCCAGACGGGTCAGGCCGTCGATGTAGTTCTTCGCGTGCTCCGCGATCCGTTCCGCGAGAGCGCTCCACGCATCGTCAGACATCAAGGAGCCTTCTTCCTTCGAACGCGCGGCCCAAGGTGACCTCGTCCGCGTACTCAAGGTCACCGCCTACCGGCAGACCGCTGGCCAGTCGTGTCACTTTCAATCCCATCGGCTTGACCAGACGGGCGAGATAGGTCGCCGTCGCCTCCCCCTCAAGGTTGGGGTCGGTGGCGAGGATCAGCTCGGTGACCTGGCCGTCCGCCAGGCGGGCCATGAGCTCCCTGATGTTCAGATCGTCGGGGCCGACGCCGTCGATCGGGCTGATCGCCCCGCCGAGCACGTGGTAGCGACCCCGGAACTCGCGGGTCTTCTCGATGGCCACGACGTCCTTCGACTCCTCGACGACGCAGATCACGTGAAGATCGCGCCTGGTGTCGCGGCAGATCCGGCACTCCTCCTCCGCGGCCACGTTGCCGCAGACCCGGCAGAAGCGGACCCTCTCCTTGACCTCGAGCAGGGCGTGGGCGAGCCGCTTCACGTCGGCCGGCTCCGCGGCCAGCAGGTGGAACGCGATGCGCTGCGCGCTCTTGGGACCGACCCCTGGAAGCATGCCCAGCTCGTCGATCAGATTCTGGACGACCCCTTCGTACATGCCTAGAACCCGGGAAGCTGGCCGAGCCCGCCCCCGCCGCCCAGCCCCTGGGCGAGGGGACCGAGCTTCTCCTGCTGCAGGTCGGCGGCGGCGCGCACGGCGTCCCGAATGGCCGCGATGACCAGGTCGGCGATGGTGTCGGCCGTCTCCTGGGGATCGTCGGGATCCACGGCCTCAGGACTGATCTTGAGTTCGAGCAGCTCGCCCCCGCCGTTGACCGTGGCCACGACAAGTCCGCCGCCCGCGGAGCCCTCGACTTCCGCGTCGTTCAGCTCCTGCTGGGCGCTCACAAGCTGCTGCTGCATGAGCTGTGCCTGCTCCAGCAGCTGCTGCAGGTTGACATCCCCTGGGTTCACCGTCGTTGTGCTCCTCGTCCGTGACATCGGTCGTCACGAGCCTACGGGGTCCGGGCCGGGTGTTGTGTACTCGACCGAGCACGCGTTCCCCCTGGATGGGGATTAAACCCCCCGTCGGGCCTCGGTCCCCCCTCCAGACGTCCGAGACCCGACGCGACACGCGCCGGAGCGGCCGCACACGGCGTCGTGTGCTCGGAAGGTAACCCTCCGAAGGTTGCACACACGTTGCGGTCGTTCACTCACTCTTCGCACACCCTCTTTGGCCGAACGGGTTGCGAGCGCAGGCCCGACCGCCGATGCTTCGGCCATCGGCTCTATTCCGGGGGGATATGTGCGCGACGGCCACCGTGGAGCCGTCCAGACGGCCGACCTCGCCTCCTACTCGTCACGGCTGCGACGTCTGCACGAGACCTTGATCAGGGGCGAGCGGCCGACGGGCGAGGGACCCAGAAGCGTGATCTCCGCCTCATGGCGGCGATCGCTGGACGCCGGTGTCGACCCCGACACCGGGTCGGCCCCCATCGCCTTCGAGGGCGAGGACATCCACGAGGTCCGCTCGGCGCACCCGATGAGCGGGCTTCTGCCGGTCATCACCGGGACCCTTCTGGAGGCCGTCGACGCGGACGACCAGATCCTGCTCGTCACCGACGCCCTCGGCAGGGTGCTCTGGCGCGACGGCAACCGCCGGACGATGGACAGCGCCGACGAGGTGGGACTGGCCGACGGCTTCGACTGGAGCGAGGGCGCGATCGGGACCAACGGCCTGGGCACCGCGCTCGCCACCCGGAGACCCCTGCACGTCTTCTCCGCCGAGCACCTGGTCAGGGCGCTCCACTTCTGGTCGTGCTCCGCCGCGCCGATCGTCGACCCCGACAGCGGCGACCTGCTGGGCTGCGTCGACGTCAGCGGCACGACTCGCGTCATGCACCCGGCGAGCGTCGCCCTCGTCGAGGCCGCGGCGCGACTGGCCGAGAACCACCTCACCCTGCGCATGCTCGAACGCGACGAGCGGCTCAGACGCCGTCACGAGCGGCACCTGAGCACGCTGCGCGGCGAACCGGGCGCCCTGGTCACCGCGACCGGGCGGATCATCGCCGGTGACGACGCGCGCCAGTGGGGTGCCCGCGTACGCCTGCCGGAGACGGGCGACCGGGTGATCCTGCCCGACGGACGGAGCGCCTTCCTGGAGGGACTCGGCGGCGACGGCTTCCTGCTCCGCCTCTCCGGCCCGGCCAGGGGCCCCGTGCTCACCCTGTCCTTCCTCGGTGCGGAACACCCGACGGCGCACCTCGAAGGGGCCCGCCTGTCGCTCTCCCTGCGCCACGCCGAGATCCTCACGATGCTCGCCCTCAACCCCCGGGGCATGACCGCCGCCCAGCTCTCCTTCCACCTGTACGGCGACGCGGGCAACCCGGTGACCGTCCGCGCCGAGATCCACCGGCTCCGCGCCCAGCTCGGCCGTACGATCGCCGCCAAGCCGTACCGCCTCACCTGCGTGGTGGAGGCCGACTTCCTGGAGCTCAAGCGGCTGCTCGCGGCCGACGAGGCCGCCCCGGTCGCCCGCGCCTACCGCGGCCCCCTGCTGCCCCGCTCCGAGGCACCCGCCCTGCGCCTCGAACGGGAGGAGTTGGAGGGGCAGGTACGAGCCCGCCTGCTGCGGCGGGGAGGCCCCGAGGACCTGTGGGCCTACGCGGAGACCGAGCACGGCAGGAACGACATCCAGATTCTCGAACGCCTCGTCGTCGCGCTGCCCCGCCATGACCACCGCGCGGTGGCCGCCCGGATCCGTCTCGGCGGCGTCGGCCTGCCCTGAGCCCGCCGTGTCCGGTGATCCGATTAGCCCCGGAACCCGCCGGCACGGCCGATCTCGCTCCGCACAGGGTCCGGTTCCGCACAGGGGCCGGGGGCGTGATCCCGCTTCTCCGAGGGGTCGGGAGACTGACTCGCTTCCCGGCCTGAGGGCCGGAGCACTGCGGAGCGCCATGGAGCACTGCGGACAACTTCGGTGGCGACAGCGGCCGGGCAGCGGGCCGGCAGCGGACTGGCAAGGCATCGCCGGTGACGCCCCGTGCGACGGGATCCCTTCCGGTGGTGCCGGTTCCGTGGTGCCGGCGCCGTCAGGTGTGGTCGATCTCGCCGATCACCTGGCCCCCCAGCTCACGCTGGAGGAGGGCCATGCCACTGAGCGCGTCGACGTCGGCGTCCGCGTCGTTGAGCGGGTCGACCTCGTCGGCGTCGGGTGCGGTGCCGCGATCGCCTCGGGGAGGCACCGCGTCAGGCCAGGCCGCCGCCTTGGCGCCGGTCTTGGCCCTTGGGCCGGCCTGGGCCGCCGCCTTCGCCGCGGAACGGGCCGCGGCCAGACCGGGGCTCGACATGGAGTTGGGCGGGGGAGGTGAGCCGGGGTCCTCCGGCATGGGGGCGTCCGGCCAGGACTCGTCCGTCGCGGATGGGGCCTGTCCTGACGGAGCCTCTCGCGAGACCGCCGGTGACGGCCCGGAGGCGGGCGCCTGGCGTGCGGGCGCCTGCTGCGACCGTGCTGCCTGGTTCTGGGGGGCCTGGTTCTGGGAGGTCTGGTCGGCCTGGGGTGCGGGGTGCTGGGGGGCCGGGGGGTGCCTCGGGGCCGGAGGACGGCTCCCGCCGGAGGGAGGGGGCCCGTTGCCGACGACGGCCTCGACCTTCCAGGTTCCGCCCAGCACCTCCTGCAGCACCGCCGCGACGACCGCGTCCTTACCGCCACCGGTGAAGTTCTTCATCGCACCGACCTGGGCGAACCCGAGGGTGACGATCTTCCCTTCGACCCCGACGACCTGGGCGTTGGTGTTGACGTTGGCCCACACGACGATGCTGCGCCGCTTGAGCGCCGCGAGCACCTGCGGCCAGGCCTGCTGTACCGCTCCGGTTCCGGCTCCCGCCTCCGAGGCGGACGCCGTCGCCCGGTCGGCCGGCACGAAGGCGCCCGCGGCCTCGGGAGCCTGCTGGACGGGCGCCTGAGCCTGTCCCTGCCGCCCCTGCTGTCCCTGGCCCGGCGCGCCGGGCCTGGCCGCCGCGGGCCAGTCGTCGCCCTGTCCAGCGGACCCGGCGGGGGGCGCACCGGCGGGCGTCGCCGTCCGCGAAGGGGGCGCCGGGTTGACCACCGGTGCGGGATCTCGCTGCGGGAGGGCGACCGGAGCGGGAGCCGGGACGACTCCTCCCTTCTCCAGCCGCTCCAGGCGGGTGAGCAGCGCGGCCTCACCCTGGGCCGCGCCGGGGAGGAGGATTCTCGCGCACATGAGTTCGAGCAACAGTCGTGGCGAGGCCGCCCCGCGCATCTCGATCAGGCCCGCGTTGAGGATCTCCGCCGCGCGGGTCAGCTCCGCCGGCCCCATGGAGGCCGCCTGGGCCTGGAGCCGTTCCAGCTCGTCGCCCGGCCGGTCGAGCAGCCCGCTGGTGGCCGCCTCCGGCACATTCGCGAGAATCACCAGGTCCCGGAAGCGCTCCAGCAGGTCCATCGCGAACCGCCGGGGGTCGTGGCCGCCCTCGATCACCCGGTTCACCGCCTGGAACACCTGCGCGCCGTCACGACCGGCGAAGGCCGCGACCACGTCGTCGAGCAGGTCGCCGTCGGTGTAGCCGAGGAGGGAGACCGCGCGGGCGTACGTGATGCCCGCCTCGTCCGACCCGGCGAACAGCTGGTCGAGGATCGAGAGCGAGTCTCGGGCCGAGCCCGCACCGGCCCGCACCACCAGCGGGAGCGCGGCGGGCTCGAACGGAACCTTCTCCGAGGTGAGGATCTCCTCCATGAGCGCGCGCAGCGCGGCCGGCGGGATCAGCCGGAACGGGTAGTGGTGGGTCCGGGATTTGATCGTCCCGATGACCTTCTCCGGCTCGGTGGTCGCGAAGACGAACTTCAGGTGCGGGGGAGGCTCCTCGACGAGCTTGAGCAGCGCGTTGAAACCCTCGCGGGTCACCATGTGCGCCTCGTCGATGATGTAGATCTTGAAGCGCGAGGACACCGGCGCGAAGAAGGCCCGCTCGCGCAGGTCGCGGGCGTCGTCCACACCACCGTGCGAGGCGGCGTCGATCTCGATGACATCGAGGTGGCCGGGGCCGGTGGGCGCCAGCGCCACGCAGGACTCGCACTCCCCGCACGGGTCGGGGGTCGGGCCCTTCTCACAGTTCAGGGAGCGGGCCAGGATGCGCGCGCTGGACGTCTTGCCGCATCCCCTGGGCCCGCTGAACAGGTAGGCGTGGTTGATGCGCCCGCTGCGCAGTGCCTGACGCAACGGGTCGGTGACGTGCTCCTGCCCCTTGACCTCGGCGAAGGTCCCGGGCCGGTACTTGCGGTACAGCGCAAGACTCATGCGACGATCCCACCTGCGAGGGGTCTCAACGAAGAGACCCCTCGCACACCCGCCAGAGCCCGCTTATCCTTGCTGCCTTCCGGCCCTGGGGAGGTTCACAGGATGACGCCGCGCGAGGGGTCGACCCTCAGTCTAGCCTCAGATCCGAGTGGTCGGTGTCGGAAAACAGTGGTCCGCGCCACTCGGAAAGTTCGGTAAGCTTCACCACGGAGGATTCGCCTAGTTGGCCTAGGGCGCACGCTTGGAAAGCGTGTTGGGGGCAACCCCTCAGGAGTTCGAATCTCCTATCCTCCGCCATTGCTTTAAGCAGGCGATACGTTGAAGGGCCCCACCGTTCACGGTGGGGCCCTTCGGCGTTGACGGTTGCGGTTCTGGTTTCGGTTGTCCCTGTGGTGACAGCCTTTGATTCCGGAAGGGCTCGTCGCGACCTCGATGTGACCCACCCCGTACGGGGAAGACAGCAGGCACTCCGGACTCGGCGTGATGATAGTCGTCGCAGTCAGCCGTGCTGACCGGCGTGTGACGCGAGGTGCGGTGGCTTCAGTGCCGGACGCCGGTTCGGGCGGCCCGTTCCACTCGGGCGATCAGGCGGCTGTTGTGAGCGGCGTGCTGGAACCCCGGGGTGTGATGGGTTCCGTTCGTGATGTCGCGAGCCAGGCCGGCGTAGACCTCGCCCACGTTGATGGACGCGCCCGTCCAGATTTCGGCGGCGGTGGGACCGGTGCCGGTGGCGACGGGGCTGTCCGGCGCCGGGAAGTCCACGCTCGACGAGAGTGCGAGGTCGCCGACCTGGACACCGGCCGGGTGATCGCCGATCAGTTTCAGCCAGCCGTCCGATCCGCGGACCTCCAAGCTGAAGTGGGCATCGGGGGCGGGCACACCCGCCAGGATCTGTACTCCCACCGGGGCGCCGGATGAGGTCTTGACGATGGCGTCGAGATGGTCCGGGACCTCCCGGACGGATATCTCTCCGGTGTCGACCAGCTTCACCTGGGGCCAGAGGAGTTCTGTGCGGGCGTCGATCTCGGTGATGTCACCGAGAACCGCCTCGACCACATCCAGAACGTGGCCCGCGGCGATGGTGAGGAAGCCGGCTCCCGCCGCTGCCTTGTCGAAGTACTCGTACGCGCTCACCGACTCCGGACCGTTTCCGAAGGTCGTCGCGGCGACTCGCGCCGAGAGCAGCCGACCGAGCCGGCCCTGGGCGATGATTTCGGCCGCGCGGCGTACCGAGGGGTTCTGTCGGCCCTGGAGGCCGATCGCCGTGTGCAACGAACCCGCCGCGGCGGCCATCTCCTCTGTCTGCGCCAGGGTCGCGCCGAGCGGAGATTCGGAGTACACGGCCTTCTTGGCTGCGAGAGCCGCGAGCACGAGCTCACGGTGGGCCGGGACCTTGACCGCGACGGTGACGAGATCGATCGAAGAGTCGTGGATGAGTGCGAGCGGATCGGCGAACCAACGCTCCGCACCGAAGGCCTCGGCAGCGCGACGGGCGCTGTCCTCGTGCCGGGTCGCCACGGCCGCCAAGGTGAACTGCGGCTGTGCCGCCAGCGCGGGGATGTGCGATGCCCCTGCCCAGCTGGCCCGGGTGTCGGCACCGATGACACCGACGCGAATCACGCTGCTTGTCATGTTGTACTGCTCCGTTCAACGACCTGCGATCGCGGCACGACCGTTTCCGTACCGCCCAGCACAGAGTTCAGGTGGGGAATGCCCGGGTCCGCCCGAGCCGTTCTCAGCGGTCGATGGCGGCCATGTCGGCCTCGGCGTGGCGATCACCTGACGCCGGCGTCAGGTTGTTCAGCCGCGTGATCTGATCGGCGGTGAGCCGGATGGCGTCAGCGGCGCTGTTTTCCTCAAGTCGGTCGATGCGCTTGGTACCCGGAATGGGGGCGATGCCGTCCCCTTGAGCGAGCAGCCAGGCCAGGGCGACCTGCCCGGGCGTTGCCCCTGCCTCGTCGGCGATCTCGCGTACCTCGTCGACGATACGCAGGTTCCGAGTGAAGTTGTCGCCGGTGAAGCGGGGGTTGGTACGGCGCCAGTCGTCGGCGTCCAGTCCGTCGAGCGAGCGGAGGTCGCCCGTGAGGAAGCCGTGCCCGAGGGGTGAATAGGGAACAAAGCCGATCCCCAGTTCTCTCAGCGTGGGCAGGATGTGGGCCTCGGGATCCCGGGTCCACAGTGAGTACTCGCTTTGGACGGCGGCCAGCGGATGAATCGCATGAGCCCGGCGGATCGTTCCCGCGGCCGCCTCGGACAGTCCGATGTGGAGCACCTTGCCCGCGGCCACCAGCTCGCTCAGTGCTCCCACCGTCTCCTCGATCGGCGTACCGGGGTCCACCCGGTGCTGGTAGTAGAGGTCGATGCGGTCGGTTCCGAGCCGCCGCAGGGAGCCCTCGACAGCCGTGCGGATATTGGCGGGGGTGCTGTCCGGGCCCGGTCGACCGGTGTGGGAGACGAGACCGAACTTGGTGGCGAGAACAACCTCGTCCCGGCGGGTTTTGACGGCGCGACCCACCAGCTCCTCATTCGCGTAGGGTCCGTACACCTCGGCGGTGTCCAGATGTGTGACACCGAGGTCCAAGGCGCGATGGATGGTACGTACCGCTTCGCCCATGTCACGACCCGCGCCTGTGTAGAACGCCGACATTCCCATCACTCCCAGGCCGATGCGCGGCACCTCAAGCCTGCCCAGGCGCGTGATCTGCATCCTGTGGCACCTCCTTGGATCGACTACCTTCGCCGCACTCCCTCGCGAGGAACTCCGGGGAGATACGAACTTGATGCGTCAACATCGAAGCATGCCGAACTTGATGCGTCAACAAGTGACGGTAGAGTGGCCCGCATGGCCAAGACCACAGCACGGGCGACGGAACCGAATGCCGACACCGACGCCTCCGCGACGACAACGTCCGAAGCGGCGGAGTCCGCCGACCCGGCCGCCGCGACGCGCTGGCTGAGTCGCGACGAGCTGGCGGCGTGGCTGGCGAACTCCGCGATCATGATCAGCCTGCCGGCCGCCCTGGACGCACGCATGCAGCGCGAAGCGCAACTGACGTTCTTCGAGTACATGGTGCTGTCGGTGCTGTCCGAGGAGCCGGAACGCACCCTGCGGATGAGCGATCTGGCCACCCGGACGTCAGCATCGCTGTCACGGCTCTCGCACGTCGTCGGACGGCTGGAGAAGCGTGAGCTGCTTGAGCGAGCCCGGATTCCGGGCTCCGGCAGGCGTACTGTCGCGACGCTGACCGAGACCGGCTACCAGGTGGTCGTAGCGGCGGCACCAGGGCATGTCAAAGCGGTCCGCGAGTATCTGATAGACGAGCTCGAGCCCCATGACCTGGCAGCGTTGCGCCGCATCGGCACTGCGGTGGACGCGGCCATCAACCGTGCGATCCGACGGAGGTAGCGGTCCGTTGGCGCCTGGCCCTTGCGGCTTTCCCGTCCGAATTTGCTTAGTTAAAAGGGATATACGGACATATAGCGCAATAAGCCATCACCTTCCCCGCAGCCACCGGCATGTCGAGGTACTCCCAGGGCAGGGGAAGCGCCCCAAGCGGATCGAAGGGACATCGGGCGATGGATTTCAAGGATGACGCCCAGCTGGACAGCTCTCAGGTCGAGAGCCGTGGCGGCGGGGGGAGGATCCCCGGGGGTGGTATCGCGATCGGCGGCGGCGCGGCGGGAATCATCGCGCTCATCGTGGCCCTGATCTTCGGGATAAACCCCGGTGACATCACCGGTGGCTCCTCCCAACCGGCCCCGGTGGGCACGGGCTCCGACCTCACCGCCCAGTGCAGGACCGGGCAGGACGCCGACCAGAACGAGGAGTGCCGGGTGGTCGGCGTGGTCAACAGCATCCAGGACTACTGGCCGAAGGCGGTCCAGGGGTACGAGCCGGCCAAGACCGTCATGTTCTCCGGCCAGGTCGACACGGCCTGCGGCGCCGCCGACTCCTCCGTCGGCCCGTTCTACTGCCCGGCCGACCGCCAGGTCTACCTGGACCTCAGCTTCTTCAAGGAACTGGAGAGCAAGTTCGGCGCCAAGGGCGGCCCCTTCGCCCAGGCGTACGTCATCGGTCACGAGTACGGTCACCACGTCCAGAACCTCCTCGGCACCAACACCAAGGCCCAGCGGGGCCCGCAGCAGGGGCCGGAGAGCGGCTCGGTCCGGCTGGAGTTGCAGGCCGACTGCTACTCGGGCGCCTGGGCCAAGAACGCGTACGAGACCGGCCTGTTCGAGAAGCCGTTCACGAAGACGGACATCGAGGAGGCGCTCAGCGCGGCCTCGGCCGTGGGTGACGACAGCATCCAGGAGCGGACCCAGGGGCGGGTCAACCCCGAGGGCTTCACCCACGGGACATCAGCGCAGCGTGTCAAATGGTTCACCACCGGTTACGAGAGCGGCGACCCGGCCAGGTGCGACACCTTCGCCGGCAGCATCTAAAAAGGCCTGTGAGCTGCGACGATGGGAACCCGCCCGGCGGAGGGCGGGATTCTCTCCTAAACTACGTACTGTGATCTTCAAGTTGGTCGGCGACGAACGGCCCTATCCAGAACACGGCCTCTCGCATCGCGAGTGGGCGCAGATACCGCCGCGGCAGGTCCGGCTCGACACCCTGATCACCACGAAAGCGGTGCTCGACCTCCACTCCCTGCTCGCCAAGGACTCCACGTTCTACGGCGATCTGTTCCCGCACGTGGTCCAGTGGCGCGGCGACCTCTATCTGGAGGACGGCCTGCACCGGGCGCTGCGTTCCGCCCTGCACCAGCGCTCGGTCCTGCACGCCCGGGTCCTGGACCTGCCCGCCGAGAGCTGACGGGACATACGAAAAGCCCTCGGGGCGCTCACGCGCCCCGAGGGCTTTTTCTGTGGCGGTGGAGGTGGGATTTGAACCCACGGATAGGTTGCCCCATCACACGCTTTCGAGGCGTGCGCCCTCGGCCACTAGGCGACTCCACCGCGGAGCAGCTTACCGGATAACCGCTATTGCTCGCGCATCCGGCGAGCGGTGAAGAACTCGGTGAGAACCGCCGCGCATTCGTCGGCCAGAATCCCGCCGAGCACCTCCGGCCGGTGGTTCAGGCGGCGGTCCCTGAGCACGTCCCAGAGCGACCCCGCGGCGCCGCCCTTGGGGTCCGCGGCGCCGTAGACGACCCGATCGACCCGGGCGAGCACGGCGGCCCCCGCGCACATGGTGCAGGGTTCCAGGGTGACCACCAGCGTGCAGCCGCTCAGCCGCCACTGGCCGCGGGCCTTCGCCGCCTGCCGCAGGGCGAGCATCTCGGCGTGCGCGGTGGGGTCGACCGAGAACTCCCTGTCGTTTCCCGCGCGTGCCAGCACGGAGCCGTCAGGGCCGAGGACGACCGCGCCGACCGGCACGTCTCCGCGGGCTCCGGCCTCGGTCGCCTCCGCCAGCGCGAGCCTCATCTCCGGGACGTAGCCCACCGGTGTCAGGCCGGTCATCACACGTCCCCCGGCGCCGAATCGGCGCGTACGCCCACCGGCGCCCGACCGGTCGTCGCACGCCCGTGCCAGGCCGGTGTCCCCGAAGCCGTGCCCGTGAGGCGCGGATCCGCAGCGGTCACAGCGCGCTCGTCGGCACCGGGCCGGGCACGGCGCCCCGTCACCGCAGCCGGTCGAGCTCGTCGCCGAACGCCAGCCGTTCGGCGATCACCGAGAGTGTGTCCGCGGGCAGCGCGCCCTCCTCCATGCTGAGCTCGACGAGCTCCTCGGAGCTCAGCCCGAGGTCTTCCAGCAGCTCGAAGTCACCCGCGGGCCGCACGCCCAGGTCGGGGGTGTCCTTGTCCACCGCCACCCCGGCGAGCTCGGTGAAGAGCTCTCCCAAGTCGTCGGAGAGACCCGCATGAGCGTCGGACAGGAAGGTGCGCGGCTCCAGGTCGCCCTGGTATCGAACGATCGCGAACCACTCGTCCTCCACCTCCACGCACAGCAGGGCGAGCTCGTCACCGGTGAGTCCCAGGTGCTCCTGGACGGCGTCGCCGAGATCGTCGACGATCTCCGCCTCGCCGAGGTCGATCTCCGCACCGTTCCAACCGTCCGCCGTACGGACGAAGGCGGCGGAGAACACACTGCTGGATGGTCTGGAGGGCATGGCCGATCTCCCGAGGTCAGCCGAACACAGAGTCGATGGCGCGTTCGAACGGCTCGGAGAACCCCAGCCGCGCGGCGATGCTCGACAGGACGTCCTCGGGGAGGAGGTCGATATCCCCTGACAGGATGCCGAGCTCCATCTCGTCGAGGCCCAGGTCCGCGAAGATGGAGAGGTCTCCCGCGGGGAGCGCCGTCTCCTCGTCCTGGAGGATCGCGTCGAGCTCGTCCTCGTCGGGAACCGGCACGTCCAGGTATTCCAGCGCCTGCTGCGCGAGCGGGAAGTCCCAGGACGCGGCGATGTCGGAGAGGAAAACCTCGACTCTCTCACCGAACACCCGTAGCGCCACGAAGAACTCATCCCCAACGGCGACAAGGCCAATCGTGCCGTTCGTGCTCGGCTGCTGGCGCAGGGCGTGGATGAGGCCCTCAAGGTCGGAGGTGAGCGCCACCGGGAGCATCTCCGCCTCCCAGCGATCGTCCTCGCGGTAGATCACGATGGCAAAGTCCAGTGAGTCTTCGTCTGACATGGCCATCCCCACCGAATGCTTTCTCTACGGAGGTCAATGCTTTCAGAAGCGAAGCACCGACGTGGGCCTCTCCGACCAAATTGTGATCAAATCCGAAGTGAGGGGGCGATGTCCGACGAGTGGCCCGTCGTCCCCCGGCTCATCGTCGCCCGCCGGTCCAGGATACCTTTGACCACCATGGAAACCCTGGTCGTCGACCATCCCCTGGTGGCTCACAAGCTGACCGCGCTGCGGGATGTGAACACCGACTCTCCCACCTTCCGGCGTCTCGCCGACGAACTGGTGACCCTGCTGGCCTACGAGGCGACCAGGCAGGTCCGCGTCACCGAGTGGTCGGTGGAAACCCCCGTGGCCCCCGCCGAAGGTGTGCGGCTCGCGCACCCGTACCCGCTGGTGGTGCCGATCCTGCGCGCGGGGCTGGGCATGCTGGAGGGGATGACCCGGTTGCTGCCGACGGCCGAGGTGGGTTTCCTCGGGATGATCCGCAACGAGTCCACGCTGGAGGCGGAGACCTACGCCACCCGCCTGCCCGACGACCTCTCGGGCCGTCAGGTCTACGTGGTCGACCCGATGCTGGCCACCGGTGGCACCCTCGCCGCCGCGATCAAGTTCCTCTTCGACCGCGGTGCCGACGACGTGACCGCGCTGTGCCTGCTCGCCGCGCCCGAGGGGATCGCTCATCTCGACGAGGTCTTCGCCGGCACCGGCAGACCGATTCGCCTGGTGACGGCGGCTCTGGACGAGCGGCTGAACGAGCACGGCTACATCGTGCCCGGCCTGGGCGACGCGGGAGACCGTCTCTACGGCGTCGTCTGAGACACCCCGCCCGCCACTCCCCGTACGGCGCCCGCCGGAACGCTCCGGGAACCGCCCCGGCAATTCCAGCACCATCCTTTTCCCTTAAAGGATGGTTCTTCTACTCACCGGCCGTTACATAATGCGGTTGTCCGGGTACGAAGCGTGGCGAAGATATCTCTTCTGTGTCCCCGGTCCGCCGAGGCCGCGGGCGCACACCAGGGAGAACCATGAGCGAGCGAATCATCCCGGACACCGAGCCGGACCCGTACGCGGACTTCAGTGCCGCGCTCAGGGACGAGTTCTCGGAGATCCATCCGGCGGCCACGGTGACCCGCTGCATAGAGGCGGCCCACTACGGAGCGCTGGAGGTCGTCGGTCACGCCCATCCGGCGCTGGTCGAACGGATCGCCCGCAAGCACCTTGAGGTCCTCGCGCTGGTCGCGAGTGAGCGCGGGTGACGCGGGCGACAGGGGATGGCGGGTGCGTCGGACGGTAGGTGCTCCGCGAGGACCTTCGAGGGGTTCCTCGCGACGCTTACAAGACCGCATCGATCGATATCGGCCGATGCGCTTTACCTCGGCATGGCCCTGGGTAATGTATATGCGGGTGCAGTGGGTGAGCGGTAGTAGGAGGCCAAGGTGCAGGTCAAGAAGGTCCTAACGTACGGTTCCATTGGATTTGTGGCGTTTTACCTGTTCACACGACCAGGTGACGCGGCCAGTGCGGTGAAGGGTGCCATGGACACGGTTTACACGGCGGCCGATTCTCTGGCCCAATTCGTCTCACATCTGTCATGAGGCTCGTGACCCACGGGGATTCCGCCCCCTCGTCGGTCAACCGCTACTTACTCCCCCACGAACACCAGGTCATCATGGTGCGGCGCCACCCGGCCGTGCTGCTTCGCGCGGTCGCCGAGGTCTTCGGCGGCCTGATCCTCGCGGGACTGCTGAGCAAGTGGTTCGGTGACCAGGGCGGGGGCGGCGTGCTCGTCGTCGTCTGGTGGGCCTGGCTGCTGCTGCTGATCCGCTTCGTCTGGAAGGTCGCCGAGTGGTCCGTCGACTACTTCGTCGTCACCTCCAAGCGGATGCTGCTCACCACCGGGCTGATCACCCGCAAGGTCGACATGATGCCGCTCGGCAAGGTCACCGACATGAGTTTCCAGCGCTCGATTCTCGGCCGAATGCTGGGATACGGCGAGTTCGTCCTGGAATCGGCCGGTCAGGACCAGGCGCTGTCGAGAGTCAACTACATCCCCTACCCGGAGACCCTCTATCTGGAGGTCTGCCAGATGCTCTTCCCCGGAGGGAACGACTCGGACGACTGACGTCCATGTCAAGGGCGCAGGAGCCGTTGACACTTTCCGGTGAGGATTTTTCACTCGGGGTTACCTGATTCGGCAGCTTCATGCAATCATGGCGAGGAACATTGACCATCCTTCGCCCTGAGAGATCAGATGCCGAGTCAGGGAACCATCGGTGACCGCGTCCGCGGACTTCGCCTGAGCAGGCGCATGTCCCAGGCCCAGCTCGCAGGGCCGGACCTTTCCGACAGTTATGTCTCCCTCATCGAGTCCGGCAAGCGGACGCCGACCCCCGTGGTCGCCCGTCTGCTCGCCGAGCGACTGGGATGCACCACCGAGTTCCTGCTGCACGGGATCGAGCCGCGGCAACGCATCGACACCGAACTCGGCCTGCGCCACGCGGAGCTGGAGCTCCTCCACGGCGACCCATCCGTCGCGGCTGACCGCTTCGGCGAGATCGTGAAGGTCGCCGGCGAGGAGAACGTCATGCTGGCCGCGCACGCGCGGTTCGGCCGCGCACGCGCGCTGGAGGTCCAGGGCGAGATCGGCCCGGCGGTGAAGGCGTTCGAGCGGCTCCGGCACGAGGCGGCCGCCCACCCCGAGCGTCTGGCCGACCTGCCGCTGGCGGTCGCGCTGAGCCGCTGCTACTTCCTCGCCGGAGACACCCTTCGCGCCCGCGACCTCGCCGCCCACGCGCTCGGCGAGGTCAACCGGCTGCCCCTGTCGCAGGGAGAGATCGCCGTCGAGCTGGCCGTCTCCCTGATGGAGATCACCGGCACTCGAGGGGCCGACTCGCCGAGCATGTCCTACGTTCGGAACATCCTCTCGGTCAACGGTGTCCCCGCCGCGGTCAACCGCACCGCGGAGATCCACGCCCTCTGGCGGGCGAGCGTCACCGCCGCCGACGGTGAGGACTCGGCGCTCGCCGTCCGTCTCGCCGACGACGCGATCGCGACCGGACGCCCGGCGCGGATGGCCTCGCAGCTCGCCCTCGTCGCGATGGGCTGGGCGCGTCTCGCCGCCTCCACCGGTGACGAGCCGCTCGACGAGGCCCGCGAGCTCGCGACCGCCGCGAGTGAGGTCTTCGCCGTATTCCCCGAGCACGCCCAGGAACACGCCAGGAGCCTTGTCGTACGCGCCCACGTCCAGCTGGGGGTCGACGACGCCCAGGGTGCGGTCACCCTGGCCAGAACCGCTCTCGACATGCTGGACGGCCAGGCGGGTCCCATCGGGGCGACCGCGCAGCTGGTTCTCGCCCGCGCCGCGCTCTCCCGGGGGCACGACGTCGAGGCCACGATGGCCCTGGACACCGCGAAGCTGTCGCTGAGCGACGTCCGGCACGAGTTCTCCTTTACCGGCCGGGAGGCCGCCCGGGTCTGGCGTGACCTCGGAGACCTGTACGGTCAGGCCGGTGTGGTCGAAGAGCAGACCGGTGCGTATCGTAAGGCTCTTGAGGCTGCCGGAGTGCGCGATGCGATGGTGGGCGTGACGGTCGATTCGGCGCTGGTCCGTTAAGACATTCCCGCTCCTGGAGTTCCAGATTTGTTTTTGCGCCTCCGGAATAACTAGGGTCTACCAGTCATTGATTCGTAGGATGATTGGTTTCTCCGGAGGAGGCGGACGGTGAGTCTGCGTACGGCGCAGCGAGCATCCCTCGTCGACCAAGTGATCGATCAACTCAAGGAGCAGATCACTTCTAACTCCTGGCAGATGCACGCGAAGATTCCTACCGAGACCGTGCTCGCCGAGCAACTGGGGGTCGGGCGCAACACCGTGCGTGAGGCGGTGCGCGCCCTCACCCACGCCGGCCTGCTGGAGTGCCGTCAGGGCGACGGGACGTACGTCCGTGCCACCAGCGAGCTCTCCGGGGCCATGCTGCGGCGGCTGCGCACCGCCGAGCAGCTCGAAATCCTGGAGGTGCGACGCGCGCTGGAGGTGGAGGCCGCCAGACTGGCCGCCACCAGGCGCACCGACGCCGACATCGCCGCTATCGAGGCGGCGCTGGCCGAGCGGGAGCGAGCCTGGGAGCTGGGAGAGCCCGACGCGTTCGTCGAGGCCGACCTCGCCTTCCACATGGCGGTCGTCCGAGCCACCCACAACCTGGTGCTGATCGATCTCTACGAGGATTTCTCGGCGGCGCTGCGTGCCAGCATCACCGCCGCGGGAACCTCGCTGAACAGCACCCTGAACAGCACGTACATCCCGCACGAGGCGATCGCCCGCGCCATCGCCGTCGGTGACGCCGCCGCCGCCGAGCGCGCGGGCCACGCGTGCATGGAGCACATCCTGATCGCCCTGACGGAGGAGCAGGAGCTCCCTCTCTGACCCCCGTCGCTTCCTCTCATGTCGCGGGGGGGCCCCCCCCCCGGGGGGGGGGGCCCCGCCCCCCCGGGGCCGCCCCCCCCGGGGGGGGCCCCCCCCGGGGGGGGCGGGGGGCCGCCCCCCCCCCACCCCCCCCCCCCCGGCCCCCCCCCCGGCGGGGGCCCCCCCCCCCCGGGGGGGGGGCCCCCCCGCGACATGAGAGCGCCTGACATGCGAGAGGGCACCCGGCAGGAGAGGCCGGTATGGGTTCGGGACGGACGCGGAGAGCGCTCGTATCGAGCACTCGTCTCGAAACGGCGCGGCCAGCGGCAGGGTCCGATCAGGTGAGGCGCAGGGACATCACGAGGTAGCGGAAAGCGGGGTCGGCATCGCCGGGAACCTCCGTGATGAGGGCCGGTCGGCTCGGTGACTCCATGTTGAGCCTGACGAGCTCGGTCTCGACCCCGTGCAGGCCGTCGAGCAGGAACTGGGACTGGAAGGCGATCTGGATGTCGCCACCGGAGATCTCCGCGTCGACGACCTCGGTGCCCCGGCCGATGTCACCACCGCCCGCCTGGATGAGGACCTGCCCCTGGGCGAAGGAGAGCCGGACCGCGGTGTTGCGCTCGGCGACCAGCGCGACCCGTTTGATCGCGTCGATGAACGGCGTCACCGGCAGGTCGGCCCTGATCGACCAGTCGTCGGTGAGCCGCGAGCGATAGTCGATGAACTGCTCGTCGAGCAGGCGGACCGTGGTGGCCCGGCCGATGCTCTCGAAACCTGCCACGCCGTCGCCCAGCGCGACCGACACCTCGCCGCCGCGCAGCGACCTGGCCACATCGACGAGCACCCGCGCGGGCACCATCGCGGCGGCCGTGGTTCCGGCCGTCTCCGGGCGCCAGTCGAACTCCCTGGCCGCGATGCGATAGCGGTCGGTGGCGGCCATGGTCACGTCGTCACCGGAGATGTCGACCCGGATGCCGGTCAGCATGGGGAGGCTCTCGTCGCGGCTCGCCGCCGGGGCCACCTGATTGACCGCGCTCGCGAAGACCACACCGCCGACCGCGCCGATCTTCGGCGGCATCTCGGGCAGGGAGGGGAAGTCCTCGACCGGCATGGTCAGCAGGCCGAACTCCGCG
This sequence comes from Streptosporangium sp. NPDC000509, assembly GCF_042898365.1. Classification (NCBI taxonomy): domain Bacteria; kingdom Bacillati; phylum Actinomycetota; class Actinomycetes; order Streptosporangiales; family Streptosporangiaceae; genus Streptosporangium; species Streptosporangium sp. NPDC000509. The sequence goes on from NZ_JBIAYX010000010.1 coordinate 20,568, forward strand.
CTTCCGCAGGTCAGAACCGCTTCGGAGCCGCTGGTGAGGACCTCCACCACCTCGCCGGGCAGGCTGCGGGTGATCTCCGCGAGGATCCGGCCCGGGATCAGCACCCGGCCCGGCTCCGCCACGACGGCCTCGATCGAGACGCGGGCGGAGACGTCGTAGTCGAAGGCCGACAGCACGAGGTCGCCGTCGTCGGCCTCCAGGAGCAGGCCGGACAGGACGGGGATCGCCGGTCGGTTCGGCAGCACCCGGGCCACCCAGGCCACGGCGTCGGCCAGGACATCACGGTTAACCTGGAACTTCACCTGATCATCCCTTCGTCCCGAACGGCACACCGGGCGCGGAAGCCGTACTTCAACAGCACGCTATCCGCTGAGACCGACAGAACCGGTACCCGGCCGAAGAAAAGCGGATCGTCCGCGCGGGCGCCGAGATGAGCCGGCTCGTCGGTGCGCGACGTGCTCGCCGGGAACGGGCTCGGCAGGTCGACCGCGCGGACGTCAGGGGAGATCGCGTCGAGGCGAGTCAGCCGCGGGCGGCGTTGAGGTAGGTCAGGACGGCGAGCACGCGACGGTTGTCGTCGTCGGAGGGTGCGAGGTCGAGCTTGGCGAAGATGCTGGCCGTGTGCTTGCCGACCGCGCTCTCGCTGAGGAACAGCCGCTGGGAGATCGCCGCGTTGGAGCGGCCCTCGGCCATCAGCTCCAGCACCTCGCGCTCGCGCGGGGTGAGCGCGCCGAGTGGCTGGTGCCTGGCGGTGCTCGCCAGCAGCTTCGCGATCACCTCGGGGTCCATCGCGGTGCCCCCCGCCGCCACCCGGCGGACCGCGTCGACGAACTGCTCGGCGTTGAAGACCCGGTCCTTGAGGAGATAGCCGATCGCGCCCGAGCCGTCGGCGAGGAGCTCTCGCGCGTACAGCTGCTCGACGTGCTGGGAGAGCACGAGCACCGGCAGGCCGGGGATGGCCTGGCGCGCCGCCAGCGCGGCCTGGAGGCCCTCGTCGGTGAACGTGGGCGGGAGGCGCACGTCGACCACCGCGACGTCGGGTCGCAGCCCGGTCAGCGCTCCCAGCAGCTCCGGCCCCGACTCGACGGCCGCAACCACCTCGAAGTCGTGTGCCTGGAGCAGGTGGACCAGGCCGTCCCTCAGGAGATACAGGTCTTCGGCGATGACGACTCTCAGCATCGGTCCAACCATAGGCGGGCCGGCAGGACCTCCGCCAGCCGCTGCTGGCGGGCGTGCATGACGGGGATGAGCGTGCCCGCGGTGTACATGGACAGGCCCAGGAGAATGTTGAAGACGATCAACGGCCACTGCAGGGGTTCTGGCAGGTAGAGCGCGAGAACCCAGCTGCGCTGCTCGGCATCGAAGATCTTCATGAACATCGCCACCAGCCCCTGCGGGAAGAGCGGGAGCCAGCCGAGCCCCCAGCAGATCCCGACGATGATCGCCTTGCCTCGGGGCAAAGACGACTTGCGGTCCGGCCCGCTCTCCCCCGAAAGGGCGTTGGGCAGGTCGAACGTGGCGGTGGTCGGGCCACCCTTCGGGCTGTTGACCACGAGCACCCCGTCGAAGGCCGCCAGCCTGCGCTCGATGCCGCGCAGGCCGCTGCCCAGGGACGGGTCGGCGCCCCCCGAGCCGTCGTCGGTGACCACCACCCGCAGCGCGCGGTCGTTGCTGCTGATGTCGATCCACACCCGCTCGGCGCCGCCGTGACGGGCCGCGTTGGTGAGGAGCTCGCTGATCGAGAAGTAGGCGGCCGACTCCACGGGCGAGTCGGGGCGACTTGCCAGGTCCACGGTGACGGTGACCTTCAGCGGGCTGTCCAGCGCGAGGGCCCGCACGGCATCGCCGAGGCCGCGCTCGGCCAGGACCGGAGGGTGGATGCCCTTGACGAGGTCGCGCAGCTCGACGAGCGCCGTGGAGGATGCCTCCCTGACCTTGCCGAGCAGGGCCTTGGCCGCCGCGGGGTCCTTGTCCATCAGCTCTTCGACCGCGCCGAGCGTCATGCCCATCGCGACGAGCCTCGCCTGCGCCCCGTCGTGCAGGTCGCGCTCGATCCTTCGCAGCTCGGAGGCCTGGGAGTCGACCGTCGCCAGGCGGGCCTGGTCGAGTCGCTGGACCCGCGCCGCGAGCACGGCCTTGGCCGTGGGCGACAGCAGCAGGTGGTTCCACCGCGCGTACCCCCGCAGCAAGGCGGGCGTCGTGAGCAGCGTGAGGGCCACGGCGATCGCCAGGAGCGGCGAGCCGGCCGCGGGGAGATCGGACCGGAGCGTGAGCAGGGCGTACCCGGCCAGGAGGAAGGGCAGCAGCAGGATGGTGCCGGCCAGCGGGTTGAAGAAGACCCAGAGCCCGTCCCGCCAGGTGGCCGGGTCACCGAACATCCACTTCAGGCGGTTGTTCCAGTCGGGCCACCGCGGTGTCTTGTAGAGCTGGCGCTCGTAGCGGTACCAGCCGTCGGGCTGGGGACGCACCGGCAGCGGGGGTGGCAGGTAGGGGACCGGCACCGCGGTCCCGAGCCACGTGTCGTTCAGCCTCCTCGCCACCCCCGTGCGAAACCTGAGCAGCCGGACCATCGGCGGGAAGCAGAAGATCATTCCCAGCCCGAACGTCAGCAAGGACGTGACCAGGATCACGACGACGAGGGCCGCGTCCAGCAGCGCCATCGCTCCCAGGACGAGTGCCCTGCCGACCGTCACCGCGTACGTCTTCATGGGTCAAGTGTCGGTGATACGTCCAATATGTGCCCAGTGGTGGAGGGTGCCCTGCGGGGGTGGGGGTAGCCACACCCCCCTCGGGTGCCTGGCCCGCCCCCGCCGGGGGTGTAGACGGATTCTCCGCGTGCGGCGCGGCTCGTAGCGTCGGTGAGCATGAAGGTCATCGAGGTCAGCAACCTCCGCAAGCGGTACCGCGACCAACTCGCGGTGGACGACGTCTCGTTCACCGTGGAGGAGGGCGAGATCTTTGGAGTTCTCGGCCCCAACGGCGCCGGCAAGACGACCACCGTGGAGTGCGTCGCGGGTCTGCGCGTCCCCGACTCCGGCACCGTCAACGTGCTCGGAGGTCTGCACCGCACCGAGCTCAGGGAACAGCTGGGGGTCCAGCTGCAGAGCTCCGCGCTGCCGGAGAAACTCAAGGTGTGGGAGGCGCTCGACCTGTACGCCTCCTTCTACCGGAGGCCCGCGGACTGGGTGAAGTTGATGGAGCGCGTCGGGCTCGCCGACAAGCGCGACACCCCCTACGGCAAGCTCTCCGGCGGCCAGCAGCAGCGGCTCTCGATCGCGCTTGCCCTGGTCGGCACTCCCCGCGTGGCGATCCTGGACGAGTTGACCACCGGCCTGGACCCCCAGGCCCGCCGCGACACCTGGGAGCTCATCGAGCGGATCCGCGAGGACGGCGTGACGATCCTGCTCGTCACGCACTTCATGGAGGAGGCCGAGCGGCTCTGCGACCGGCTCGCCCTGATCGACTCCGGCCGGGTGGTCGCGATGGACACCCCGTCCGGCCTCATCGCCAGGGTCGGCGGGCGGCAGACCGTCAGGTTCCGGTTGTCCGGGCCGCTCGACGACTCCAGGCTCGAAGCCCTTCCCGAGGTCACCGGGGTGAGCCGCAGCGGCGGGCAGGTCGCGGTCACCGGCACCGGCAACCTGCTCCTCGCGGTCACGACAGCCCTCGCCGCCGCGAATGTCGTACCCACCGACCTGCGCGTGGAGCAGGCCACCCTCGACGACGCCTTCCTCAGCCTCACCGGAAAGAAGATCTCCTCATGAACAAGATGCTCCTGACCGAGGCCAAGCTCTTCCTGCGGGACCCGGGCAGCCCGATCTTCGCGATGCTGCTGCCTCTCGCCCTCCTGATCGCGCTGGGACAGATCCCCGGCTTCCGGGAGGCGACCCCCGAGCTGGGCGGGGAGCGGGTCATCGACACCCAGCTGCCCGGCATGATGGTGATCCTCGCGGTGGTGACGATGGCGCTGACCGTCCTGCCGGCGACGCTGGTGAGTTACCGGGAGAGCGGCGTGCTGCGCCGGATGTCCACCACCCCTGTCCACCCGATCCGGCTGCTGGTCGCCCAGCTCGCCAACAACCTCGTGGTGGCGATCGTCGCCACCGTCCTCCTGGTCGGCGCGGGCCATCTCGTCCTGGGGTCGATCCTGCCCAGGAGCCCGCTCGCCTTCGCGGGGGTGTTCGTGCTCGGCACGGCCTCGATGCTGAGCCTGGGACTGCTGATCGCCGCCGTGGCGCCCAACGCGAAGGTGGCGCCGGGCATCGGCTCGCTGCTGATGTTCCCGCTGCTGTTCATGGCGGGAATGTGGATTCCCCGGGAGCTGATGCCCGACCTGGTGCGGCGGATCGGGGACTTCCTGCCCATGGCGCCGTTCGCCGACGCGCTCCGCGCCACGTGGGCGGGACACGCGCCGCAGCCGCTGCACCTGGTGGTGATGGTGGCGACCGTGCTGGTCATGGGCGGGCTGGCGGCGCGGTTCTTTCGCTGGGAGTAGCCGGTGCGGCCTACGGTCCGCCGGGGTCCGTCCCACGCGAGGGGCAGGGACGGACCCCGGCTTCTCCTGTTCACACCGGCTTTCCCCGCCCGGTGCGTTCCTGCTCGGCGCTCCGGATGCCCAGCGATGGGAAGCCGGATATGTCACTCTTGATTGATGCTGATCCTGGCGCACGTAAGTGACGTCCACATCGACGGTTCTCCCCGCAGCATCGACAGGACCCGATCCGTCATGCGACACCTGGAGAACCTCCCCGGTCCCCTGGACGCGGTCGTGGTGACCGGCGACATCGCCGACAACGGCCTGATCGAGGAGTACGAGATCGCGCGTGAGCTGCTGACCACGCGCCATCCGACGATCGTCTGCCCCGGTAACCACGACGCCCGTCCGGCGTTCCGCAAGGCCCTGCTCGGCCTCGACGAGGGCGGCGACGGGCCGGTCAACCAGGTCCTCAGGCTCAACGGGCTCACCGTCGCGCTGTGCGACTCCAGCGTCCCCGGGCGGCCCGAGGGCTTCCTGGAGGACGAGACGATCACCTGGTTGAACGGCGTGCTCGCCGAGGCTCCGGACACCCCCGCCCTCGTCGGCATGCACCACCCGCCGGTGTCCCTGGGCATCCCGTACGTCGACGGGATCCGGCTGCGGAACCCCGAGCGGTTGGAGGCGGTCGTGCGACGGCACCCGCAGGTGGTGTCCGTCATCACCGGCCACGCCCACACCGCGGCGAGCACCGTCTTCGCGGGCCTGCCGCTCTCGGTGGCGCCGGGGGTCGTCTCCACGCTGCGGCTCAGCCAGGAGCTCGACATCCCGATCCCCGTCGACTACGACCTGCCGCCGCAGATCGCCATTCACGTCTTCGACGGTGGCCGTCTCGTCACCCACGTCCGTCCGGTCCTGTGACATCGCCGCGGCCCGCCCTCACGGCGTGCCGCGGCCTGAGCGGCACGCTCCAGGAGACCCGGCCACTTGACGGCCGTATGTCGTGGAAGATCTGACTTTCCCATCGGGAGATCCGTCCCCCGGTGGCTCGTACGCCTCGGGAGAGCGGCCGGCACGCATGTCCTGTCGGAGAGGTGCCGCGACCGGAAATCAGCCTGCTTTCACCCCTGGTGTGAAGGTTTTTCGGCTGATAATCGGAAAACCACATGATCCGTTGAACCCGCGGGGATCCGGCGACGTACTGCCTGCCGACACCGGAAAACGTCCGGCGCCCGAACCGGGGAGGGCACAGCGTGATCATGGACGCCCTGTGGCGGCCCGTTCCAGCGAGCACAGCCGTGATCGCGGAACCGCAGCCCGGCATCCGCGACCGCGAAGCGGCGGGCGACGCCACCCCGCGCTCCGGTCACGGCCGCCCGGCGCGAACCGCGGGAAGCGCGTGGTGACCCGGCAAGGCGCCTGTACCTCCCTGTCGGCCGATTCCCCCGGAGAAGACCCCATCGTGAAAGCCTCCTCCCGGTCCGGTGACCGGCCGCGCCGCTCCCATCGCCTGCGACCGGTCGACGCCCCCGACGACGAACTGGTCGTCGCGGAGCTGTACCGGACGTACCGTCGGCCGTTGCTCTCCTTCGTCGTACGGCTCACCCGTGGCGACGTGCAGTGGGCCGAGGACGTGGTGCAGGAGACCATGGTGCGCGCGTGGCGCAGCGCGGACCGGTTCGACGCCGACGCGTCGTCCCTGATGCCTTGGCTCGCGACGGTCGCCAGACATATCGTGATCGATGACCAACGCCGTAAGGACGCGCGTCCCCACGAGGCGGGTGAGGGACCACTGGAGAGTGTGCCCATGCCCGATCAGATGGAAGATCTTTTGCGACAGGTCGTCGTGTCGGACGCGCTCAACTCGCTGTCCCCCGCCCATCGCGAGATCCTCAACGAGACCGTCCTGCGCGACCGGTCGGTGAACGACGCCGCCGAGGCGCTCGGCATCCCCGTCGGCACGGTGAAGTCGAGGGCGTACTACGCCCTCCGCGCGCTGCGCGTCGCCCTTGAGGAAAGAGGGGTGACGGCATGACCTCGCGGGTGGAGCACACCGATGTGGGCGCGTACGCCCTGGGCATCCTCGGGGAGCCCGACCGGACGGCCTTCTCCGACCACCTCGCCACCTGTCCGTCCTGCACCGCGGAGCTCCGGGAGCTGTCGGGGGTGGCGGACGCGCTCGCCGGCATCGGTCCCCTCAGGGACGACGCCGCGGGTGCCGGCGAGGGAAATCCCGCCGAGGTGGTCAACCTGCTGCGCCGCCGCAGGACGGCCGACCGGCGTGCCCGCAGGGGCACGTTCGTGATCGGCGCCGCCGCGGCCGTCACCCTCGTCGCCGGAGGGATCGCGGCGGGCACCGCGATCTCCGGCGAGAGTGGGAACGTCCCCGTCGGTCACTCCGCGCACGGTCCTGCGGAAGAGGCGTATCGGACAGGCACCCCGCTCGCCGGTAAGGGCGCCTCCGGGGTCACCGGCGGTCTGGTGCTGGAGACGAAGGGCTGGGGCACCCACGCCGTCCTGGAGCTCAAGGGCGTCAAGGGACCGCTGGAGTGCGAACTGGTCGCCGTCTCCCCGACCGGCGAGCGGCGTGTGGTCACCGGATGGGCGGTGCCCGAGCGGGGATACGGGGTTCCCGGCTCCCCGGAACCGCTCTACGTGCACGGCGGGGTCGCCTGGGGACCTGCGGGGATAGACCACTTCGAGGTGCGCACGAACGGCGGGGACACGCTGCTCACCGTCGCGGTCTGACCGGGCATTTTAGCCCTCCCGTTCTGCGGGAGGGCTTTTTCCCGGCCGTTTCCCTCTGCGTATTTTTACGTACTTGAATATTGAACCATCGTCGGACGTGGCTCCGTACAACCGGCTGAAGAACGCAGCAGCCCCTTACAGCTACGAGAGGTCCACCATGTCCAAGCGGTCCATGCGCAGCACCCTCACCGTCTCCGGCGTGGCCATCGCCGCGACCATGCTCTCGGCACTCTCCGCGACCCTCGCCCCGGTCGCGCAGGCCGGCACGACCGCGGCCACACCGTCCGGCACCGCGAGCACCGCGGACGCCTACTTCGCGGGCACCCTGCTCGGCAAGAACGAGGTGCCGACCAGCGGCGGTCCCGCCGTCGGCGACAAGGACGGCAAGGCCGTCGCCGTGGTCCGCATCCGCGGTAACGAGGTCTCCTACGCCGTACGGTGGGAAGGGACGGACACCCCCACCGCGTTCCACATCCACCAGGGCAAGGCCGGCAAGAACGGCGATGTGAAGGTCGGCTTCTTCATGGAGGCCCTGCCCGGCGGCAGCAAGGCCATCCTCGGCAGCGTCAGGATCAACGACGGCGGCCTGCTGGCGGGGATCAGGAAGAACCCGAAGAACTGGTACCTCAACCTGCACACCGCCGAGTTCCCGGGTGGCGCGGTACGCGCCCAGATGCACAGGATCAGCCCGACCAACCTGTCCAACGTGCTCGCCGCCGGCGTGCGTCCCGTCTACCACTCCAACGCCGACGGCCGCCAGGAGGTCCCGGTCCCCGGCAAGAAGGTCGGCGACCCGAACGGCCGCGCCGAATGGCTCGTCGGCATCAAGGGCTCGAAGGTCTACTACGCCACCATCTGGGAGAAGCTCGCCGCCCCCACCAACGGGCACATCCACCGGGGCAAGAAGGGCAAGAACGGCGATGTCGTGATCGACTTCTTCGCCGACTCGAACGGCCTGCCCAAGGGCGTCACCGGGATCGCGGGCACCGCGTCGGTGAAGCCCGACATCGCCCGGGGCATCAAGAAGAACCCGAAGAACTGGTACACCAACCTGCACACCACCGAGTTCGGCGGCGGCGCGGTGCGCGGTCAGCTCTACAGGTCCGGCGGCGGCTGGTGAACCGACGTCCGGGGATCGCGCCGCGGCGGTGAGTCCGGGACGCGGAGGGGATCCACGGTCGTCACAGGCCATCCGTGACCCCGGAGACGACGGCGCCCGCCACACGGAGTTCGTTCCGCGTGGCGGGCGCCGCCGCGCGTGGTGACCGGCGGCGGGCCCGGATCCCGGACGGGGACCGGGCACGCCCGGGTCCTGGACGGGCCGAGATCCGCTCGGTTCGTCCAGGGGCCGCGCACGCTCGACCCGCGGACGAACGCCGGGTCCGCTCAGCCCGTCCGGACCGGTCTGGGCTCCTCGGCCGCACGGAGGTCGTAGCGCTCGCGAGCGGTCATGATCTCGGCCACGTGCTTCTCCGACCAGCTCTTGATGCCCTCCATCAGCGCGACCACGCTGTGCCCCAGCGTGCTGAGCTCGTACTCCACCCGGGGCGGGATCGTCGGGTAGATCGTGCGGATCACCATCCCGTCGCGTTCCATGTTCCGCAGTGTCTGGGTGAGGCTCTTCTGGGTGATCCCATCGAGCCTGCGGCGAAGTATGCCGAACCGGACCGGACCGTCCCGCAGGGCGTCCACCAGCAGGCAGGTCCACTTGTTCGCGATCGCCTCCAGGACCTTCCGCGAGCCGCACTCCTTCAGGTACGCGTTGACGGCGCCGTGATCTCGCAGGTGGGAAGTGGTTTCCATAAGGTACCTATATCGCTAAAAGGTGCCTTCTTCCATATAGATACCGACTCCAGGGAGATTGATCTCGACAAACTTCCCTTCAGAGGAGATCACGATGCGTGTCATCACCCAGTCCGCCGTCGGCGCCCCTTCCGTACTCGATGTCGCCGAGGTCGACCGGCCGGAGCCGGATCACGGACAGGTCCTGATCAAGGTCGGCGCCGCCGGGGTGAACCCGGTCGACGAAGTGGTCCGCGCCGGGCTCTTCCCACTGCTCGGCCCGCCGCCCTTCACCCTCGGCTGGGACGTCGCGGGCACGGTCGAGTCCACGGGACCCGGCGTGTCCGCGTTCGCCCCCGGTGACGAGGTTCTGGGCCTGCTCGCCTTCCCCGACGCCGGCAACGCCTACGCCGACTACGTGCTCGCCTCGCCCAACGAGATCGTCCACAGGCCCGCGACCCTGCCCGTGGAGCAGGCGGGAGGACTCCCGCTCGCCGGGCTCACCGCCTGGCAGGCGCTGGTCGGCATCGCCCGCCTCGACGAGGGGCAGCGGGTGCTCGTTCACGCCGCCGCAGGAGGGGTCGGCCACCTCGCCGTCCAGATCGCCGCGTACCTCGGGGCGCACGTCACCGGCACCGCCCGTGCCGCCAAGCACGACTTCCTGCGCGGGCTCGGCGTGGACACCCCGATCGACCACACCGCCGTCGACTTCGTCACGGAGACCGAGCCGGTGGACGTGGTGTTCGATCTGGTGGGGGGCGAGTACGGAGAACGTTCCGCCGCCACGCTCAAGCCCGGTGGCCTGCTCGTCGGAGCGCTGGGACGCAACCTCGGCATCACGCGGGAACGCGCGGCCGAGCTGGGCATACGGCTCACGGTGGTGAGTGTGCGTCCCTCGGCGGCCGACCTGTCGCGGCTGACGGCGCTGACGGAGTCGGGACGGCTCAGGGTTCACGTGGATCAGACAGTGCCGCTGGCCGAGGTGGCGAAGGCGCACGAACTCCTGTCGACCCGCCGCACCACCGGGAAGATCGTCCTGATCCCCTGATCTTCCGCTCCCCTCGGATCAGGTGACGTAAGGGCGGGCGGTCCTTCCCTCACGCAGCGTCCGCGCCCACCAGGTCAGCTGGTCGAGCAGGACCTTGGCCGCACCGTCGCAGCCCTGCGGGTTGATCGGCTCCCCCTTGTCGTCGAAATTCCTCCGGGCGCCGTGGAAGCTGACGGTGTCTCGGATGGTGACCGCGTGCAGCTCCGCGAAGACCAGGCGGAGCTGCTCGACCGCTCGAAGGCCGCCGGAGATGCCGCCGTAGGAGATGAAACCAACTGGTTTGGCGTGCCACTGCCGGTCGTGCCAGTCGATGGCGTTCTTCAACGAGGCCGGAAAGCTGTGGTTGTACTCGGGCGTCACGACGACGAACGCGTCGGCTCTGGCCAGCCGTGAGGTGAGCACCCCCAGAGCCCGCGCCGCCTCCGCGGCGGGCGCGGTCCCGAAGCGGGGCATCACCATCGGCAGAGGGGTCTCGGCAAGGTCGACGACATCGACGTCCAGGCTCTCGTGCCGCCGGGCCCGGCCCGCGAACCACTCCGCGACGGTCGGGCCGAGCCGCCCTTCGCGGACACTGCCGACGATCACCGCTAACCGGATCTGCTCTTCGGGCATGACGGTCCTTTGCTGGTCACAGTGGGTCTGTCCGCGCCCTCGCGGCGCCGTACGAACAGATTCGTACCTCAACCTTGGTTCACGTCAAGCCGGAACCGCGCACCCATCGGCATCGGCGGTAGCCGGACGTCGCCCGGCAGCTCGGCCGGACGGTGCGGCGAACCGTCCCGGCGGGTCAGAGTGCGTGCCCGTTCCGGCCCGAGCAGGTCCGGAGGCCTGGAGGTCCGGAGAAGACGACCAGGCTCGCCGTCGATCGGCACCGGGTAGGCCGTCGGCTCGCGAGGCATCGCCCGCGCCCTGGACCCCAGCAGCCGCGGCACGCGACATGCCGGCGGAGACCGGTCGAACAGGCTTCCAGGGTCTCGTCATTGACAAGTTCGGCTAATCATATTAGCTTTTAGCTAACTTCATTAGCCAAACTCGGAGGATGTCATGACCGAACACCTCGCCGTCGACGGCGGCACGATCGCCTACGAGGTGACCGGATCCGGCCCGCTGATCGTTCTCGCTCACGGCATGGGCGACAGCCGCGCCGCGTACCGCGCCATGATCCCGTCGCTGGTGGCGGCGGGATACCGGGTCGCCGCGGTCGATCTGCGCGGCTGCGGCGAGTCCGGCGTCGACTGGCCGTCCTGGAGCCGCACCGCCGCCGCCGGCGACCTGCTCGCCGTGATCCGTCACCTGGGCGGTCCGGCCGTGCTCGTCGGCCACTCGTTCTCCGGCGGTGCCGCCACCATCGCCGCGGCGCAGGAGCCATCGCTGATCACCGCGGTCGTCGAGCTGGCGCCGTTCACCCGCAAGCAGTCGATCCGCGTCGGCGACCTGCGGACGAAACGCTTCCGGCAGGGCATGCTGCGGCTGCTCGGCACCGCTGTGTTCGGCAGCGTGCGGCTCTGGCGCTCGTACCTCGAGGTGGCCTACCCCGGCGCGAAGCCGGCCCACTGGGCCGAGCGGATCGGCCGCGTCGACTCCCTGATGCGCGAGCCGGGCCGGATGAAGGCCCTGCAGGCCATGGGCCGCAGCGCCCCGACCGACGCCGGCGCACAGCTCGGCAACGTCCGCTGCCCGGTCCTCGTCGTGATGGGCACGCTCGACCCCGACTGGGCCGATCCGCACGCCGAAGGTTCGGCGATCATCGAGGGCCTGCCCTCCGGCCTCGGCCACCTTGAGATGATCGAGGGCGCCGGGCACTACCCGCACGACCAGTTCCCCGACCAGGTGGTCTCGCTCACGCTCGCCTTCCTCCGCTCGGACGCCGCTCGTGCCTAGGGCCGGTCTGGACCCGGCGACCGTGGTCGCGGCCGGTGCCGCCCTCGCCGACGAGGTGGGCCTCGCCAACCTGACGATGGGGTTGCTGGCCGAACGACTGAACGTGCGCACCCCCTCCCTTTACAAGCACGTGAGCGGACAGGAAGACCTCAGCCGTCGTATCGCGGTCCTGGCGCTGAACGAGGTCGCCGACGCCATCGGCGGCGCGATCCAGGGGTACGCGGGTCGTGACGCCCTGGCGGCCGCGGCGCACGCCTTCCGCGCCTTCGTCCTGAATCACCCCGGCCGGTACGCCGCGACGATCGGCTTGAAACCGTCCGATCCGGACGATCCGCTGATCACCGCGGCTCAGCGGTCGCTCGGCACGTTCAGGGCGGTGCTGCGCGGCTACGAGATCGGAGAGGCCGACATGGATCACGCCCTGCGCATGCTTCGCAGCCTCTGCCACGGCTTCGCCACCCTGCAGGCGGCCCACGGCTTCCAGATGAGCGCGGACATCGAGGAAAGCTTCGAGTGGCTGATCGCCTTCACCGACCGTGGCCTGCGCGCCATTTGAGAATGCCGCCGTCTGGGGCGGATCCCTCCAGATTCCTCCGGCGCGAAGGGGCACGCCACGCGGAACGGTTCACCGGTCGCGGCCCCCTACGGCGAGGTCTAGTGGGGAGCCATGTCGACGAAACGGCTGTAGTGGCCCTGGAACGCCACGGTGACCGTCGCGGTGGGACCGTTACGGTGCTTGGCCACGATCAGGTCGGCCTCGCCCGCCCTGGGCGACTCGCGCTCGTAGGCGTCCTCCCGGTGCAGCAGGATGACCATGTCCGCATCCTGCTCGATGCTCCCTGACTCGCGAAGGTCGCTCACCATGGGCCTCTTGTCCGTTCGCTGCTCGGGGCCACGGTTGAGCTGGGAGATCGCGATCACCGGGACCTCCAGCTCCTTGGCGAGGAGCTTGATGGCCCTGGAGATCTCGGAGACCTCGTTCTGGCGGCTCTCGGTCTTCTTCGGCGAGGACATCAGCTGCAGGTAGTCGATGATGACGAACCGCAGGTCGTTGCGCTGCTTGAGGCGACGGCACTTGGCCCTGATCTCCATCATCGACATGTTGGGCGAGTCGTCGATGAACAGCGGCGCCTCGGCCACCTCGCCCATCCGCCGGGCCAGCTTCGCCCAGTCGTCATCGGTCATCGTGCCCGACCGCATGGCGTGCAGCGCCACCCGCGCCTCGGCCGACAACAGGCGCATCGTGATCTCGTTGCGCGACATTTCCAGCGAGAACACCACGGTGGTCATGCCGTGCTTGATGGCGGCGGATCTCGCGAAATCCAGGCCAAGGGTGCTGTTGTGCGTCGGAATGCAGGTCCTTCCGGCAAGGTACATGTGGTCGGCGTTGTCGACCTCCACGCATCTCACCGGCGTCGAGGGCACCGGCCGCACGTCGACGATGTATCGAACGAGCGTCGACGGATGGGGTGTGGTCACCTGCCGGACGGCCTTGCCGGACAGCCGGAACACCTTGTCCGCCGCCGTGAAGTCGATCATGTAGAAGGTGGAGGAGCCGACGCTTCCGCCTTGGACCGTCCGTGTCCTCGTCGTCGCCCGGTAGCCGAGACTCAGCACCAGTTCGCAGGCGTCCTCGGCCAGTCTCCTGTCGGTGACCTCGAGCTGGATCCGGCCGTCGCGGCCGACGTGTCCGCCGGTGTCGAGGAGACCGGCGAGCAGGGCACGCCGTTGCTTCTCGGAGGCTCGCAAATAGATCTGGGGAATGTGCTTGTCGCCGAGGACACCGAGGGTGCGCAGGATGGCCCGCACCGTGTCATGACCGTTCCGGCATGCCTGGCACTGCCGCACACCGCTGGACGGACCACCGCAGTCGGGACACGTGGTCGCCGGAACCGGACGGGCCCTTCCGCCGCACGAGCGACCGCACGTCCGAGCCTGGGACGTCCGGGGCACGAACAGGGCACCGCATACCGTGCAGGGCCGCTCCGTCACGTCCGTCACGGGCGACGAATGCGGCAGACCGAGTGCGTAGGGGAGGTCGGAGCTCGTACGGGTGACCCGCACCCCTTCGGCCTCCAGGTTGAGAGCGATCTCCGAGTCGACGGTGGTGAACCCGGCACCGTCGGGGTGACCGTCGCCAAGCCATACTCCGAGCGCGTAGGCGGGCAACGGCAGATCCCGCTCGGGCAGGTCGAACGCCGCCGCGACGGCGACGGCGTGGTTCGGTCGCCTGTCCGCCGAGGCGCAGCGCAGTGTGCGGGCGATCTCCTCGGTCGTCACGACGTCCTCGTGGGCGGCGGTCGCGGAGGCGCTCGTCGGCTCCGCCGTCGACGTCTCGTACGCGCTCCCGACGTGCTCGATGAATTCGGCGGGCCGGTGGCTCTCCGAGTCCTGCCGGCGACGCGCGCGCGTGGTCGTCCGCCACTGGTGCCGGGCGTCCGCGACGATCACGGTGCCGTCACTGAACTCCACCTCGTAACAAGGCCGTCCGTGCATCACCTCGGTCGCCGCGACCACCCGTGTCGGCCTGCCGTCCGCACCGATCAGGTGGTCACCCGGCTCGACCTCCCCCATGGTCGTCCAGCCGGCGGGAGTGGGCAGCGGCGTGTCGAGAGCGAGCGCCTTGCCGATGGCGGGCCGGGCCGCCACAACGATCATCTGGCCCGGGTGCAGGCCGTTGGTGAGGGAGTCGAGGTCCTGGAAACCGGTGGGGACCCCGACCATCTGGCCGCTCCGGCCGCCGATGGCCTCCAGCTCGTCGAGGGCGCCCGGCATGATGTCCGCCAGGGGGACGTAGTCCTCGGAGGTGCGGCGCTCGGTGACCTTGTAGATCTCCGCCTGGGCGCGGTCGACAAGGTCGTCGACCTCCTCGTCCTGACCGCCGTAGCCGTAGGAGACGATGCGGGTGCCGGCCTCGATCAGGCGGCGGAGGATGGCCTGCTCGCGGACGATCCTCGCGTAGTAACCGGCGTTGGCCGCGGTCGGGACGATGGCGGTCAGCGTGTGGAGGTAGGCGCCACCGCCGATTCTGGCGACCTCGCCCCGCTTCTGCAGCTCGTCGAGGATCGTGATGGCGTCGGCGGGGTCGCCGCGGCCGTAGAGGTCGGTGACGATGTCGTAGATGATCTGGTGGGCCGGGCGGTAGAAGTCGTCGGACCGCAGGATCTCGACCACGTCGGCGATGGCGTCCTTGGACAGCAGCATGCCGCCCAGGACCGACTGCTCGGCCTCGATGTTGTTCGGTGGGGTGCGCTCGAATCTCGGCTCGAAGACCGGCGGCTCCGCGACGCTCACCACACACCCCCTCTTTCGAACACAGTTACGTTATCTCTATTTGTAGCGGACCGCTGTGACAGTTTCGCGGCTCCACGCCCGGCTGGCAACGCGACCTGTCGACAGAGGTGTGGATAAGCTGTGCACTTCTTCCCCAGAGGTGTGGGCACCCTGGGGACAGTTCTGTGGATAACTCTTGTCCACAGCTGTGGATAACGCTCTGACCAGGGAAAACTTCATCCACCGCCTGTGGAGAAAAGAAAGTTGGGGCGACACGCTGAAAGTCGCCCCAGATGGCATGTCCTGAGAGGTTCATCCCACCGGAGATCCGCTGGGAGGTAAGAGGCACAATGAATAGGTGCCTCTTACCCCTCGATCCGGCCGACCCGATCGGGCCGACCAGGCCGATCGGCCCGGCGGCTCCGGTCGCGACCACGACAGGCAGATCCTGCGGCTCGCGCTGCCCGCGTTCGGCGCCCTGGTCGCCGAACCGCTCTTCCTGCTGACCGACAGCGTCGTCGTCGGCAGGCTGCCCGCCCCCGCGCTCGGCGCCCTGGGAGTGGCGAGCACGGTGCTGACCTTCCTGGTGGGGCTGTGCGTGTTCCTCGCGTACGGCACGACCGCGGCGGTGGCCAGGCAGATCGGCGCGGGCGAGACCGGCCGGGCGCTGCGGCAGGGGGTGGACGGCCTCTGGCTGGCCGCGGGGGTGGGATTGGCGATCATCGTGGTCGTCTGGCCCCTCGCGCCCTCGCTGGTCCACCTGATCGGCGCCGAGGGCGAGCTCGCCCGGCAGGCGGTGACCTACCTGCGGATCAGCCTGCTGGGCGTCCCCGCCATGCTGCTGGTGCTCGCGGGCACGGGCGTGTTGCGCGGCATGCAGGACACAACGACCCCCCTGCTGGTGTCGGTGGGAGCCTTCGGACTGAACGCGGTGCTCAACATCGTCTTCGTCCTGGGACTGGGCTGGGGGATCGCGGGCTCGGCCTGGGGCACGGTG
Source organism: Streptosporangium sp. NPDC000509 (assembly GCF_042898365.1). Lineage (NCBI taxonomy): Bacteria > Bacillati > Actinomycetota > Actinomycetes > Streptosporangiales > Streptosporangiaceae > Streptosporangium > Streptosporangium sp. NPDC000509. The sequence continues at coordinate 36,771 of NZ_JBIAYX010000010.1, forward strand.
CTGGCCCAGTCGCTCGCCGCCGCCGTCTACCTCCTCCTCATCCTCGTCCGGTACCGCGCGCCGTTCCGCCCCGACCTGGCGGGCGTACGGGCGGCGGGCTCGGCGGGGGTCGCCTTGATCATCCGCACGGCGTGCCTTCAGGTGGTGCTGGCCGTCGCGACCACCGTCGCCACCCGCATGGGGGAGCAGCAGATCGAGGCGCACACCGTCGCCATCAGGATCTGGACCCTGATGGCGTTCGCCCTGGACGCGATCGCCATCGCCGGGCAGGCGATCACCGGCCGCGCGCTGGGCGCCGGTGACGTGGCGGGAGTCCGCGGCGCGACCAGGAGGATGGTGGCCTGGGGAGTCGGCTCGGGCGTGCTGCTCGGCCTCCTCGTGGTGGTGGCCAGGCCGTTCGTGCCCTCGCTGTTCGACGCGGGCCCCGTCGTCTCCGCCGAACTGCTCGGCCTGCTCTGGGTGGTGGCCGCCCTGCAGCCCGTCGCCGGGGTGGTGTTCGTGCTGGACGGCGTGCTGATCGGTGCCGGAGACCGGCGCTACCTCGCCTGGGCGGGGGTGTGGACGACGCTCGCCTATCTGCCCGCCGCGTTCCTGGTGGATCTCCAGGGCGGCGGTCTGGTCGCGCTCTGGCTGGCGCTCGGGCTGTGGATGGCGGCCCGGCTGGTGACCCTGTCGACGCGGGCGTACGGCACGGCGTGGTTGGTGGTCGGCGGCTGAGACGTCCGAGCGCCCGAAAGTGGTTCGCCGGTGACGCACCGTGTCCGCCGAACAGGTGATCCGGGCGTGACACTGTGGTATCCACCACGTGATGGGATAGCCCTTGACCTGCGAAACTCTCCTGCGGCACTGTGAGACAAGTCCCTCGATACAGGGTTAAAAGCCCACCACGATTGGTCACGTCGTGCCCAAAGGCCCTTCCCCCTCGATCGTTCGCCGCATGCCGCCGGGCCATGCCACCGACCGGTGGACCGGTGCGCGCCACGGCCTCCCCACGGCCTATCGCGGGGCGGACCTCATCGTCCTCGGCATCGGTGTCATGATCGGCGCGGGAATCTTCGGCCTCGCCGGCCGCCAGGCGGCGAGCATGGCCGGACCCGGCGTGTTCCTCTCCTTCATGATCGCTGGAATCACCAGCCTGCTCGTGGCCTTCTGCTTCGCCGAGCTCGCCTCCGCGATGCCGACCGCGGGAAGCGCCTACACCTTCGCCTACGTCATCTTCGGTGAGGTCTGGGCCTGGGTCGTGGGCTGGGCGCTGATCCTGGAGCTCCTCCTCGCCGCGGCGGCGGTGGCCCGCGCCTGGTCGCTCTACGCCGCCCAGATGCTCGCCGACCTCGGGGTGAACCTTCCCGGGGCGGTCGCGGGCATGGTCGGCCAGAGCATGGGTTTCGACCTGTTCACGCTGTTCATTCTGGTGATCCTCACCGCCGTGGTGGCCCTGGGCGCCCGTGTCGGACTGCGCACCCTGTGGATCATCGTGATCGCCAAGCTGCTCGCCATCGGCGCGGTCATCGTGATCGGCGCCCTCCACTTCGACCGGCGCAACCTCGCGGCCATCCCGGTGCCGGCGACGCCCGGGGGGAAGGCCGAGGACGCCCTGCACTCCCCGTTGCTCGGTCTCCTCTTCGGCCAGACGGGCGCGTTCGGCTGGTTCGGCATCTTCGCCGCCTCGGCGGCCATCACCTTCGCGTACATCGGTTTCGACGTCGTGGCCACCGCCGCCGAGGAGGCCGAGGACGCCCCGCGCTCGATCCCGAAGGGAATCATCCGCGGGCTGGTGATCACCACGGTCATCTACATCGCGGTCGCGGTGGTCATGGTCGGGATGATCCCGTACGACGAGATCGACACGGACGCACCGCTCGCCAGCGCCTTCCGCGACGCGGGCGTGGGTTTCATGGTGCACGTCATCAACATCGGGGCGGTGCTCGGCCTCACCACCGTCATCCTGGTGCTGCTCGTCGGCCTGACCCGGGTGATGTTCTCCATGGCGCGCGACGGGCTCATTCCCCGCCCGCTCTCCAAGATCAACCGCAGCTATCACAGCCCGACAAGGGTCACCCTGGTCATCGGCTTCGTCGCGATCCTGCTGGCCGAGCTCGTGGACGTGCTGACGCTCGAACCACTGGTCGTGATCGGTGCCCTGTTCGTGTTCATCGTCGTGGCCGGCGGGGTGATCCGGATGCGGCAGACGATGCCGGAGCTGCCGAGAGGTTTTCGCACCCCGCTCTCTCCCGGCCTGCCGATCGCCACGATCCTCGCCTGCCTGTGGCTCATGGTGAACCTCCAGCTCATCACCTGGCTGTACTTCATCATCTGGATGGCCTTCGGTGTGCTCGTCTACCTGGTGTACGGCAGACGCAACAGCGTGCTCGCCACGATGGCGCGCCCCGTCCCCGAGGCTCCCGCCGACCCCCCTCCGGGGCGGTACGACCCTGCACAGGGCCCTCCCGGCCGGCCCGGTGGCCCCGGGCCCACGGCCGGACCTCGCGGCAGGCACCGGCGCTGAGCGGACCGTCCACCGCGCGGGCCATGAGGCCCGCCGGGCCCCCGAGACGCCCGTGGGCCTCACGACCTCGCGCGGCTTCGGGGACGCGCGGGCGAGAGGGGATCAGAGACGCCGGGCGTCGATCACGTTCTGCACGAACTCCCTGGTGCGGGGCTCACGAGGATCGGTGAAGATCTGCTCGGGGGTGCCGCGTTCCAGGAGCACGCCGCCGTCGAGGAAGCAGACGGTGTCGGCGATCTCCCGGCAGAAACCCATCTCGTGGGTGGTCAGGACCATGGTCATGCCCCCCTCCTTGAGCTCCCTGATGATCCCGAGCACCTCCTTGACCAGCGCGGGGTCCAGGGCGGAGGTGACCTCGTCCAGCAGCATCAGGCGGGGCCGCGTGGCCAGCGCCCTGATGATGGCGGCACGCTGCTGCTGGCCGCCGGAGAGCTGGTCGGGGTAGGCGTCCGCCTTGTCCCCCAGGCCGAACCTGGCCAGCAGGTCGCGGGCCTGTGCCTCGGCCTCTTTCCCGCTCACCTTGTGGACCTTGCGCGGGGCCAGCGTGATGTTGTCCAACACGCTCATGTGCGGGAACAGGTTGAACGCCTGGAAGACGATGCCGATGCGTTTGCGCACGTCGTCGGGGTCGACCCTGGCGTCGGTGATCTCCTCGCCGTCCAGGGTGATCGTGCCGTCGTCGGCGGTCTCCAGCAGGTTGACGCAGCGCAGCAGGGTGGACTTGCCCGAGCCCGAGGCGCCGATCAGGCAGACCACCTCGTGCGGCTCGACCTCCAGGTCGATCCCGCGCAGCACGTTGTGGCCGTGGTAGTTCTTCCACAGCCCCTCGATGGTGAGCAGGCTCATGCACTCTCCTCCCGTGCCGTCACCGTCTCGCCGGGCGACGGGATGCCGCCGTACGCCGGGGTACGCACGCTCACTGGCCCCGCCGTCTCTGCGAGCGAGCCGCCAGATAGTCGGTGAAGCGGGCCATCGGGATGGTGAGCAGGATGAACAGCAGCGCCGCCGCGAGGTACGGCGTGTAGTTGAAGGTGCTGGCGACGTGGATCTGCGCCTGCCGCAGCGCCTCCAGGGGGCCGATCGTCGCGACGAGCGCGGTGTCCTTCTGCAGTGAGACGAAGTCGTTGAGCAGCGGCGGCACCACCCTGCGCGCGGCCTGCGGCACCACCACGTGGCGCATGGTCTGGCCGTGGCTCAGCCCGAGGGACCGGGCGGCGGCCCGCTGGCTGGGGTGCACCGACTCGATGCCCGCACGGAAGACCTCCGCCACGTACGCGCCGTAGGAGAGGGTGAGCGCGATGATGCCCAGCGTCGCGAGGTCCGTCGGTGTTCCCTGCAGGCCGAGCGCGGGCAGGCCGAAACCGACGAGATAGATGATGAGGATCGTGGGCACGCCGCGGAAGACGTCGGTGTAGATCACCGCCAGGGCACGCAGCGGAAAGAACACCGGCGCGGTGAGGTTGCGGGCGAGCGCGACGAGCAGTCCCACGATGAGGATGAGCGGCTCGGCGATCAGAAAGATCTTGACGTTGAGCAGGAACCCGCTCAGCACGTCCGGCAGCGCCCCGGTGAACTGGTCGAGGTCGAAGAACGTCTCCCGCACCCTCGGCCAGCCGGGGGAGGCCGTGAAGAGCCAGAGCAGCAGGACGATCACGAGGATCGTCGAGACCGTCGCGACGGAGCTCGAACGGATCGACGCCCTCCTGCGGAGCCGCTCGCGCTCAAGCTGCCGTTCGCTCTTCTGCCAGTCGACGGGAACCCGCAGGCGCTCGTCGTTCTTCATCGAGCGCCGCCGTGGCGCGGACCGTACGCGCGCCGCGTCCGCGGCGAGACCCGGGCGTCCGCGTCGGCTCCGGGGCCGGGTCCGGTCGCGGGCGGTGTCGGAGGGTGTTTCAGGGTCACTTCAGCTCCGGTGCGCCCGCGGCGGAGCCGAGCCACTCGGTCTCGATCTTCGCCAGCTCACCGGAGGCGGTCAGCTTGTCGATGGCCTCGTTCACACAGCTCACCAGCGGGCTGCCCTTCTCGAAGACCGCGCCGAAGACCTCGGGCTCACCGGAGGCCGCGCCGAACTGACCGACGATCTTGGAGTTCTCGACCTGTGCGGCGGTCACGTAGAAGGCGGTGGGCAGGTCCACCACCACGGCGTCGACCTGCTTGTTCTTCAGCGCGTTGACGGCGTCGATCTGCTCGTTGTAGACATTGGGCTCGGACGAGGGCTTGATCACGTCCTTGACCGCCTGCAGCGAGGTGGTGCCGATCTGCACGCCGATCTTGGCGTCCTTCAGGCCCGCGAGGTCCGTGGTGGAGGCGATCTTGGAGCCGTCCAGCGCGACCACGGCCTGCTTGACCGTGTAGTAGCCCTTGCTGAAGTCGACGACCTTCGCCCGGTCGGGGGTCACCGAGACCTGGTTCACGTCGAAGTCGAACTGCTTGGCGCCCGGCGCGAACGCGGAGTCGAACTTCACCGTGGCCCAGGTGACGTCATCCTTGGCGAAGCCCAGCTGGTCCGCGACGGCGTAGGCGACCGCGCTCTCGAAGCCCTTGCCGTTGGTGGGGTCGTCGTCGCTGAACCACGGGTCGTAGGCGGGCTTGTCGGTGCCGATGGTCAGCTTGCCGGGGGTCTTCAGCGCGGGGCTGTCCTTGGCGCAGGCGCTGGGGGCCGCGGAGGCGTCGCCGGACGTCGAGGATGCGGGGCTCGCCGGGGTCGCCGTTTCCGAAGCCGGCGCACAGGCCACCGCGGTCGCCGCGAGGGCACCGAGCGCGAACAGCATCGAGGGACGGACCATGACAAAACCTCCAGGGCGAAGCAACGATTTCCGAATTGTATGTATTCGCAGTGACCTGGGGTAACGGGGTACCAGCATATGAACTTTTCCCGGCGGGAAAGGGGACTTTCATCGGTCCCCCAGGCTCCCCGGAGGACGGGAAGAGCGCTCCCCGGATCCGCAGGAGGACCGGGAAAGGACAAGGGCTCCTCCCCGCGAACGGAGAGGAGCCCTTGTCTCACGGGGCCTGTCAGGCCGCGACGACCTCGACATCGAGGGACGCGGAGACCTCCGGGTGCAGCTTGACGCTGACCCGGTGGGAGCCGAGGCTCTTGATCGCGGAGGCGATCTCGATGCGACGGCGGTCGAGCAGGGGGCCACCGGCGGCCTTCACGGCCTCGGCGACGTCACCCGTGGTGATGGAGCCGAAGAGGCGACCGGACTCGCCGGCCTTCGTCTTCAGGACCACCTTGAGGGCCTGCAGCTGACCGGCGACCTCCTTGGCGGTGCCAAGGTCGCGAATCTCGCGGGCGTCGCGGGCCTTCTTGATCGAGGAGATCTGCTTCTCGCCGCCGCGCGTCCAGAGGATCGCGAAGCCGCGGGGAAGCAGGTAGTTGCGGCCGTAACCGCTCTTGACCTCGACGATGTCGCCGGGGGCGCCGAGGCCGGTGACCTCACTGGTGAGAATGAGCTTCATCTGTCCGGACCTCCTTAGCGCGCGGTGCTCATGTACGGCAGGAGCGCCATCTCACGAGCGTTCTTGATAGCGGTCGCCACGTCACGCTGGTGCTGGGTGCAGTTGCCCGTCACCCGGCGGGCACGGATCTTGCCGCGGTCGGAGATGAACTTCCGAAGCAGCCCCGTGTCCTTGTAGTCGACGTAGGAGATCTTGTCGTGGCAGAACAGGCAAACCTTCTTCTTGGGCTTGCGCAGTGCCGGCTTGGCCATCGTGGTGCTCCTTTCAGAGCCCCGCCGTCAGGCGGGAATGGTCGCTGCGGATATGGACTGGGACGCCTGGCATGCCGGGCGCGGTCGTGACCGTCCCGGAGGAGCGTCCCTAGAAAGGCGGTTCGTCGCTGAAGTCGCCGCCGCCGAAGCCGCCGCCACCCTGCTGCTGCTGACCGCCGCCACCGTAGTTGTTGCCGCCGCCGCCGGAGAAGCCGCCACCTTGCGGTGCGGCCGGCGTCGCGGAGGCCCACGGGTCGTTGGCGGGACCGCCGCCGAAGCCACCGCCACCGCCCTGACGGGCGGTCTTGTTGACCTTGGCGGTCGCGTTTCTCAGGGAGGGGCCGACCTCGTCGACCTCGACCTCGTAGACGGTGCGCTTCTCGCCTTCCTTGGTCTCGTAAGACCTCTGGCGGAGCCGTCCCTGAACGATGACCCGCATGCCGCGCTGGAGGCTCTCGGCGGCGTTCTCCGCCGCCTGCCGCCACACGTTGCAGGTCAGGAACAGGCCTTCGCCGTCTTTCCACTCGTTGGTCGTCTTGTCGAGGAACCTCGGAGTGGACGCGATGCGAAACCGGGCCACCGCTTGACCCGTGGGGGTGAAGCGCAGCTCCGGATCGTCGACGAGGTTGCCGACGATGGTGATCGTGGTGTCGCCTGCTGCCATGGCTAGCGCTGCCCTTCCTGCGGCCTTCGCTGGTTATCGGCTCAGAGTACGGCTGCCGTCCGACAAAATGCCGGAGATTAGTGCACGTCCGGGCGCAGGACCTTGGTGCGCAGGATTCCCTCGTTGAGGTTCATCTGCCGGTCGAGCTCCTTGACCGTGGCGGGCTCGGCGCTCAGGTCGATGACGGCGTAGATGCCCTCGGGCTTCTTCGCGATGTCGTAGGACAGCTTGCGGCGACCCCACACGTCGACCTTCTCCACGGTGCCGCCGTCGTTGCGGACGACCGTGAGGAACTGGTCGAGGGAAGGGGCGACCGTACGCTCATCGAGCGAGGGGTCAAGAATGACCATCACTTCGTAACGGCGCATGCTGACTTCCAACCTCCTCTGGACTCTTGCGGTCACGACACCGTGCCGTGACAGGAGGACGCTGACGTGCTTCACCCCGGAACTCCCATTTCGGCGCTCGGGGTGGAGGGTGGGCCATGACACACCCATTCGACGTAGCCGTGCCAGCCTACCAGCCCGTCAAGGGTTGGGCCGTCGCCTCGCCGGGCACGTCCCCACACAGGAAACGGGTTCGTCCTCTCCAGGACACGCCCTCATGGGAAAGGGGGCGATGAAGGTGCCTCATGTGTCCGGACGGAGCCCGAGCGGGCGTTTCCGGTTCAGGCTGAACAGCGACGGGCGGCGTCATCCCCTGGAGAACGTGCTGAGCGTCTGCACGATCCTCTGCGGGCTGGTCGCCTTCGTGGCCGGGCTCATCCCCTCCGCGCATCCCGTCGCGTCGTGGCTCGGGGTGCTCGGCTTCTGCGGAGGTCTCTACTCCCAGTACGTCTCCGCCACGACACCGGAGCGCGCGCTGAACATCGTGGGCATCGTGGCCTCGTTCGTCGGTGTGGCCTTCGGCATCCGCAACGGGGGTTTCCTCCCGTAGGGTCCCGAACCTGACGAGGGCCACACCAACGAGGACCGGGCCGCGAGCGGCCCTGAAAGATCTCGAACGTGAGCGGGGAACGACCGGCCCCGTCCTCGGTACGTGCCGCCTCGCCGCGGGTCGGCGGCCGTGCCCGATCCGATGCGATCGGGGGGCGCGTACGGGACGCGGGATCAGCCGAGACGCAGATCCACGCCCAGCAGGATGAGGAACCACAGGAAGACGGCGAGCAGTGCCTCGGCGATGTCCTTCAGGAGCGCGGGGGTGATGTAGTCGTATAACCAGGCGACGTAGATGCCGATCAGGATGTAGATGAGACCGATGAGACTGATCCCTCTGCGATAGCGAGCAGCCACTTGGAACTCCTTGGGGTTGGCCCGTGGGGGCGGGCGGTGGGGCGCGACCTGCGACTGCCCCTGCCCTGGGCGTTGAAACGGCTACTCTCGGATACATGCCGCTTATCGGAGCTCACGTCGACCAGGACGACCCGTTGGCCCACGCCAGGGCACGCGACGCCCAGGTCGTGCAGTTCTTCCTCGGTGACCCGAAGGGGTGGAAGGCCCCGGTCATCGGCGAGAAGACCCGGGAGATCAAGGACTCGGACGTGGAGGTCTACGTCCACGCCCCCTACGTGATCAACGTCGCGACCGTCAACAACCGGGTGCGCATTCCCAGCCGCAAGCTGCTGAGCGCGCACCTCGCGGCGGCGGCCGAGCTGGGCGCCCGGGGTCTGATCGTCCACGGCGGGCACGTCGGCGCCGGAGACGACCCGCAGAAGGGCTTCGACAACTGGCGCAAGGTGTTCGAGCGCCTTGAGGAGCACGGGGTCCCCGTCCTCATCGAGAACACCGCGGGCGGCGGCAACGCGATGGCGCGCAAGCTCGAGCGCATCGCCCGGCTGTGGGACGCGCTCGACGGCTTCGACGTGGGCTTCTGCCTCGACACCTGCCACGCGCACGCGGGTGGTGAGGACCTGGCGGACGTGGTCGAGCGGGTCATGGCGATCACCGGCAGGATCGACCTGGTCCACTGCAACGACTCGCGCGACGCCTTCGACTCCGGCGCCGACCGGCACGCGAGCCTCGGCGCGGGTCAGATCGACCCCGAGCTCATCCTGGGCGTGTGCCGGAGCGCGAACGCGCCGATCGTGGTGGAGACCCCCTTCGACGGCCAGGCCGAGGACATCGCCTTCCTCCGGACGAAGCTCTGAGGCGAGGTTCCGGGGCCCGGGTGGCGGTGCCGCCGGACGGCGGCACCGCGGAGAACGTCTCGCCGGTGGGCGAAAGCCGATCCACAGCCTGTTGGTCCACAGCCTGTGGATAACTTCATGGGATTACTTTTTCCGGAGAGTGGGTAAGGGGGCAACCCCTACGGCTCAGCCCACCCAGGCGCCGTCGGCGAAGATCAACGCGTTGAGCGCCATCAACGGTCCCAGCACCAGGGCGTAGCCGAGGATGATCCATCGTCGCCACGGCTCAGGACCGCTGCTCGCCCTGCCGATCAGGACGAAGAGCGGCCACCACAGCAGCGCCGAGCGCGGTACCGACAGGTAGTAGGCGGAACACACCAGGGCGCCCACCTGGAGTCCCACATAGACGAACTCACTCCACCTCCGCAGGTAGAGCAGGAGAAGCACGAGCGCGACCCCGACGATCGCCCCCGCGATCTCCAGCCGGAACGCCCAGGCCATCCGCCCCTCGCCCATCGCCGCGCCCAAGGTCGTGTTCCACGACTCCCAGGGCCACACCATGTAACGTCCCCAACCGGCCTCCTGCGCGGTCTTCCAGGCCAGCCAGTCACCCGTACGGGAGTACTGGTAGGCGGAGTAGAGGGCCAGGGGCACGAACGGGAGGAGCAGCCACCCCACCTGCCGTAGCGGGTGCCTGCGGACGAGAAACTCCACGATCAGCGCGATGGCGAGGAACAGGCCGGTGATGCGCACGCAGGAGGCGCCCGCCGCCAGGGCCGCGGCGAGCGGCCAGCGGCCCTGACGCGCCGCGAGCCAGGCGGGGATGGCGAAGGCGAGGAAGAGCGCCTCGCTGTAGCCCGCGAACAGGAACACCGCCATCGGCCAGAGCAGCAGCGCGAGCACCGCGTACCGGCCCGCTCCCCGCGGCCCCTCGAACTCGGCCAGCCTGGCGAGCGCCGTCATCGCGACGGCGCCGGCCACCAGGGAGATGAGCAGCCCGGCGAGCGTCCAGTCGTCGATCACGAGATGCACCGCGCGGAGCATCAGCGGCATTCCGGGGAAGAAGGCGGGCAACCCCCTGTCGGGCTCGCTGCCCGGAGGCCCGCCGTACCCGTGTTCGGCGATGGTGATGAGCAGATTGGCGTCCCAGTTGCGCCAGCGCTCCAGGAAGGGCGCCGGTAGGGCATCCCCCTCCATGAGCGCCTGGGAGCCGATGACGACCAGGACGACGATTCCCAACCTGGAGGCCAGCCAGAGCAGCAGCCCTTCCGTCGCGACATCGCGCCCAGGAGCGGAAGGCGCGGGAGGCGCGTCTCGCGGAGGAGCGGGGGAAGTGGTCACAAAGTCGAATTGTCCCGGATCATCTGGGCGAACCGCCAGATGTGAACGCTCACCGAACAGGCCCATCCGACCCCCTGTCACCCTGGCTGTCACCCCGGCCGAGCCCCGGACGCCCCGGCCTCTCCCTCTGCCCCTGTCACCCCGAGAGAGCTCGGCTCGCCGAACGGCCCCGACGTCGGAGCACCGGTCAAGTAAAGCCCACGCGGTGTTCGGCCTTCGGCTGAACCGCAGGTCGCAACAGGTCGGCCCGGCCGCATTCGGTGTTGATCAACACTTTGTGCGGTTACCTGACCGGCTCCCTAGGAGAGCGCGAGCCGGAAACGGTCGGGTGCCTCGTCGAAGACGCCACCCGCCTGGTCGTCGGTCCCGTCCTGGCGGATCACGTCCTTGTCGGGGACGAAGATGTCCCGCACGACGAACGCCATCATGATCAGGATGGTGATCGCGCGGCCCCACACGGCGGTGAAGTAGGTGTCGCCCGCGATGCCCAGGGCCTCGTTGCCGGGCTGGATGCCCACCAGATACAGCCAGATCGCGAAGAAGTACCAGCACTCGGCGAGCTGCCAGAGCGCGATCGGCCTCCAGCCCGGCCTGGCGAGCACCGCGAAGGGGATCAGCCAGAGCACGTACTGCGGCGACCACACCTTGTTGGTCAGCATGAACGCCGCCAGGGTGAGGAAGCACAGCTGCATCAGGCGGGGACGGGTCTTCGCGGTCAGCGTGATCACGGCGATCGCGAGACAGAACGCGGCGAGCGAGACGACGCCCAGCCTGTCGAGGAGTTCGGCGTCACCCAGGATCGGCCACTGCTTCTGGTTGAAGAAGTACCAGATGGAGCCCCAGTCGGCCGGTCGCTCCTGGCTGAAGACGTAGAACCTCTTCCACCCCTCGAAGGCGAAGATCATGATCGGCACGTTGACGACGAGCCAGGCGCCCGCGGCACCGCCGATCGTCTTGAGGAACGGCACCCACTTACCGGTTCGCAGCGCGAGCAGGAACAGCGGGCCGAGGAACATCAGCGGATAGAACTTGGTGGCGATCGCGAGGCCCAGCAGGATGCCCGCGAGCCACTGCTTCCGCTTCGACCAGGCCAGCAGCGCGCCCAGCGCGAGGGCGTTGGCCGCCAGGTCCCAGTTGATGTACGCGGTGAGGATCAGCGCGGGGGCGAGGGCGTACCAGAGCGCGTCCCAGCGCCTGGCGGGACCGGCCAGCGCGGCCATCAGCAGCACGCCGACGACCAGGCAGAGCGCCATGAGGATGACGGTGAGGTCGTAGAACGCCGTCCCCGGATCGCTCATGGGGGTGACGATCCGGCGGAAGAACTCCATGATCCCGCCGATGCCGACGGGGTATTCGACCGGATAGTCGAAGTAGGGGACCATCCCCTCGTTGAGCTTCTCGTTCCACCACAGGGGATAGATGTCGGTGTAACAGAAGTTCGTGAACTGCAGGGTCCCGTCGTTCCACGCCCCGTCGACGCGGCACGGCCACTTCCAGAACCAGGCCAGAACCGCCCCCAGCCCTGCGAACAGGGCGAGGGGCGTGTACGGAATGGCCCGGTTGCCGAACTCGGACAGCGACTCCCGCTGCGGCAGAAGATTCTTCATCAGGGACGTCGTCCGCTCGCTGTGGGTGTCGGCACGAGGGCCCCGGCAGGTGTTCCCGGTGCGCCGACCACGCCTGGCGCGCCGTTCTGCTCGATCACGCCGTTCGGCGGCCCGTCGCCACCCCAGCCGCCGTCATCGCCGGCGTCACACGAGGGGTCCCCGGGAAGGCACTCGTTGCCGCCGAAATCGCCACCGTCGTCGGGGTTCTCGTTCGGCCAGCCGTCGTCGCCGTTCTCGTCGGGGAAGGGGTTGGTGTCCTCCATCGTCGGCGTCGGCGAGGGCGTCGGCTTGGGCGTGGCCAGGTTGTGCAGCGATCCGGTGTTGGCCCTCGGCGGGAACTGCACGACCTCGTCCTTCGCGGTCACGGTCTGCATGAAGTCGTGCCAGATCTGGGTCGGGGTGCCGCCACCGCCGATGAAGGAGGGCATGGGCTCCTCCTTCCAGACGATGTTCTCGTCCTTGATCTTCCTGCTCGGCAGGCCGTACTTGTCGACCTTGAGCTTGCGCGTCCCGGCCTTGTTGTAGGGCACGTCCTTGGACATGCCGACCGCGGTGACGATCTGCGGGGTGAAACCGACGAACCAGGCGTCCTTGTAGTCGTTGTTCGTGCCGGTCTTGCCGGCCACCGGCCGGGTGCCGATGTTGGCCGCGCCACCGGTGCCGCTCTTGACGACGGCCTGGAGCGCGACGGTCGCGTCGGCCGCGGACTCGGGGGTGATGACCTGCCGCTCGTCGGCCAGTTCCTTGAGCACGACGGTGCCGTCGTGCTTGGTCACCTTGACGACGGTGTGCCAGTCGACGTGCTTGCCCTCGTTGGCGAAGATCGAATAACCGGCGGCCTGTTCGACCGTGGTCACCGAGGCCACACCGATGGTGGTCAGGTAGTTCTGGTGCTCGACCGCCCAGTCGACCGCGTTCTTGTCGCCGTAGGCCGGGTTCTGCTTCGCCGTCTCGCCGACCCCCGCCTCCCTCGCGATCCTCGCCACCTCTTCGAGGGTGACCTCCTTGCCCATCTGGGCGAAGACGGTGTTGACCGAGCTGGCCATGGCCTTGACCATGTTGATCGGCCCGAACGGCTGGTTCCCGGAGTTTTTGATCGGGGTGGTGTTCGGCATCTTGATCGACGCCATGCCTTCGACATAGCTGTCGAGCGACTTGCCGCTCTCCAGCCAGGCGGCGAGCACGTAGGGCTTGAACGCCGACGCCGCCTGCTTGGTGGAGTCGAACGCCCGGTTGTTGAAGTCGTTGACGAAGTCGTCGCCGCTGTAGAAGGCGAGCACCCGGCCGTTCTTCGGGTTCACCGAGGCCAGCCTGGCGTGGATGGTCGGGTCCAGGCCCGCGGTCCTGGCCTTCACCGCGTCCCTGGCGGCCTTCATCATGTTCTTGTTGAACGTGGTGTAGACCTTGAAACCGCCGGTCTCCAGGTCCTTGCGGGTGATACCCCGGCCGTTGAGCTCACGGAAGACGATGTTGAGCATGTAGCCCTTGAGCCCCTTGAAGATCTCCGTGACCTTGACGTCCTCGAACTTCAGGTCCTCGAAGGAGCTGTTCGCATACTTGCCGTACTCGGCGGGGTTCATGTCCGCCATGTTCCTGAGGGCCGCCTGGAAGCGTTCCTTGGTCGCGGCGTAGTTCTTCTTCTCCGTCTCCTGGATGTCGAAGACGGTGGGGTTCTGGATCCGGCCGGCGAGGTAGGCGCCCTCGGGCACGGTCAGATCGCCGACGTTCTTACCGAAGAACGCCTTCGCCGCGGCCTGGATGCCGTACGCGCCGCGCCCGAAGTAGACGAGGTTGAAGTACTCCTCAAGGATCTCGTCCTTCTCCAGCGTCTTACTGATCTTGACCGCGACGAAGATCTCCTTGATCTTGCGCTGGATCGAGACCTCCTGGCTGAGACCTTCGTAGTAACCGCGGGCCATCTGCTGGGTGATGGTCGAGGCGCCCTGGAGCTGGGCGCCGCTCACGGTGCTCCAGACCGAGCGGGCCATGCCCGCGACGTCGATGCCGCTGTCGGTGCGGAAGGTCTTGTTCTCCAGGGCGATCACCGCGTCCTGGACGTGGACGGGGATCTGCTTGAGCTTCACCGGGGTCCGCTTGGTGCCGTAGCGGGCCATCACGGTCTTGCCGTCGCCGTAGTAGATGACGCTGCCCCGGTCGTCGACGCCGGCCTGCCGGGACGAGGGGACAGGCGTGTTGGCGTAGGCGACCGCGATCATGCCGAAGACGCCCGCGGTGAGGACCACGAAGCTGGCCATCACGATCTTCCAGTTGGGCAGGAAGCGCGTCCACCTCTTCGGGGGGTCGTCGTCGCCGTCGAAACCGTCTCCGCCGGGGCCCTCGGGGCCTTCCGGGCCTCCTGGTCCCTCCGCGGCGAGAGCGCTCGCACCGCGTCCTCGGCGCCTGCGGCCGCCGTCGCCCGGCCTCGAACCCGCGGAACGCCCGCCGCCCGACTGGGCTGCGAGCATCGCCTGGGTGTCCTCGAAGGCGGCCTCGGCGCGGCGGCCTGTCGGGTCGGTGTCACGGCGGCGTGTCTCGCCGGGAGCGCCTGGACCCGCGGGGCCGCGCGGGGGCACGCCGCCGGGAGCGCCCGCGTCGCGCCGGGGTGGTCCACCGGGCTGCTGGGACGTGCCGCCGGAGTAGGGCATGCCGCCGTGCTGGGGCATCATCGCGGTCCGGGGATCGGCTCCCGCCTGCGGTGCTTGTCGAGGAGAATCCCACCCCGCACCGGTTTGAACGTTTTGCGGAGGGGGGACTGCACGGGAAGCGGCTCCTGGGCTTGAGCGACGGCGCCGCCCCTGGCGAGCCGACTCGTCGGCGCCCTGACGGCGCCCGTCCGGCTCCGGGTCATTGCTGTTGCTGTAACTCACGCGTCCTCGTTCGGTCATCGGGGTCTACGACGGCGTGCAGGCGGGCGAGACTACCTCCTGATCACCGGAGATCTCGTCGCCTTGGCTCACTGGTGGCCGGCCCATTCGGGTGGATCTCCATTCCCGGGGACGAACGAGATCGTCAGGTGGTTCCGGCAACAACCTTGGCAGACCTCTCCCACATTGAGGTGGGATTCCCGGTATTGAAAAGCGGCCCACGCCACGTGGGGGCCATCTCCCACCACCGTCTGCTGTGACCACATAGGCGCCAGACTACGGCTTTTTGGCGTTTGCTCCCAACCTCTTGGGAAAGTCGCTGATTGCAGCCTTATGTTGAATGGACGTATCCTGTCGATGTATCGGTTCGATACATCGACGCGAGAGGTGGTGGTTTCCAGTGGCCGGCGGACGTGGCGGCGTGCTGGAGCTGGCCGTGCTCGGGTCGTTGCACGAGACCCCTCTACACGGCTATGAGCTGCGCAAACGGCTCAACGCCCTGCTCGGTATGTTCCGGGCGTTCTCCTACGGCTCGCTCTACCCGTGCCTCCGCCAGTTGCTCACCGACGGACTGATCGTCGAAGACGGCGACGCCGCCGCGGCCACCACGGCCGCCGACAGCGCCATCGTGCTCCCCGGCCGCCGTTCGAAGATCGTCTACAAGCTGACCGCGGAGGGCAAGGAGCGCCTGCAGGAGCTCCTCACCCAGGCGGGCCCTTCCGCCTGGGAGGACGAGAGCTTCGGCGTGCACTTCGCCTTCTTCAGGCACACCGAGGCCGAGGTGCGCCTGCGCATTCTCGAGGGTCGCCGCAGCCGGCTTGAGGAACGTCTGGACAGCGTGCGCACGGCACTCGCCCGTACGCGCGAGCGGCTGGACAGCTACACCCTTGAGCTTCAGCGTCACGGCCTGGAGTCGGTCGAACGCGAAGTGCGCTGGTTGAATGAGCTGATCGCCACCGAACGGCAGGCATCGCCGCCGGAGGGGGAGCGGCGACCCGCGCGAGAGGAGACGTCCAGGGCGCCCGCGCCAGGGACGGGCACGACGGGGCGGCACGCCACCCCGGAAGAAAACTGACCATTGAGAGAACAAAAAGGGGAGCGAGTGCCATGGGTTCGGTGCGCGTAGCCATTGTCGGTGTAGGCAACTGCGCCACGTCGCTCATTCAGGGCGTGCACTACTACCGGGACGCCGACCCCGGTATGCGGGTGCCGGGCCTGATGCACGTCAAGTTCGGCGATTATCACATCGGTGACGTGGAGTTCGTCGCGGCGTTCGACGTGGACGCCAAGAAGGTCGGGCGTGACCTGTCCGAGGCGATCGTCGCCTCGGAGAACAACACGATCAAGATCTGCGACGTGCCGCCGCTCGGCATCACGGTGCAGCGTGGCCCCACCCTCGACGGCCTTGGCGAGTACTACCGGGAGATGGTCGAGGAGTCCGACGAGGCTCCGGTCGACGTCGTGCAGGTCCTCAAGGACAGCAAGGTGGACGTCCTCGTCTCCTACCTGCCGGTGGGCTCGGAGGAGGCCGACCGCTTCTACGCGCAGTGCGCCCTCGACGCGAAGGTCGCGTTCGTCAACGCGCTGCCGGTGTTCATCGCCTCCGACCCCACGTGGGCGCAGAAGTTCGTCGACGCGGGTGTCCCGATCGTCGGCGACGACATCAAGTCCCAGGTCGGCGCGACCATCACGCACCGCGTGATGGCGAAGCTGTTCGAGGACCGCGGCGTCGAGTTGCTCCGCACCTATCAGCTGAACTTCGGCGGCAACATGGACTTCATGAACATGCTGGAGCGCAAGCGCCTGCAGTCCAAGAAGATCTCCAAGACCCAGGCGGTCACCTCGCAGATCCCGCACGAGATGCAGAAGGCCGACGTGCACATCGGCCCTTCCGACCACGTGCCGTGGCTCGACGACCGCAAGTGGGCGTAC
This sequence comes from Streptosporangium sp. NPDC000509, assembly GCF_042898365.1. Taxonomy (NCBI): domain Bacteria; kingdom Bacillati; phylum Actinomycetota; class Actinomycetes; order Streptosporangiales; family Streptosporangiaceae; genus Streptosporangium; species Streptosporangium sp. NPDC000509. The sequence goes on from NZ_JBIAYX010000010.1 coordinate 53,523, forward strand.
GTGCGCCTGGAGGGCAGGTCCTTCGGCGACACTCCCCTCAACCTGGAGTACAAGCTGGAGGTATGGGACTCCCCCAACTCCGCCGGCATCATCATCGACGCGGTGCGCGCCGCCAAGATCGCTCTTGACCGGGGCATCGCCGGGCCGATCCTGTCCGCCTCCTCCTACTTCATGAAGTCGCCGCCGGAGCAGTACTCCGACGACGAGGCACGCGAGTACGTGGAGAAGTTCATCCGCGGTGAGGTCGAGCGCTGACCTTCCCGAGCCTTCCGGCATCGAACGGCGAGAGCCCTCGGCCCATGTGGGCCGAGGGCTCTCGCCGTTGAACGACCGCCGGTGTGAGAGGCACCCACACCGGCGGAACGGAAGGTCTCGGTGGGAGGCGGGTGGGAGGCCGGCGCGTCAGCGGGCGGCGGGCGGGAGGTCGGCGGGGTCCGCGGCCCCCCAGGCGAGCGGGTCGGCGCCGAGCTCGACCAGCTGGGGAACCTGTTCGCGGCACCAGGGGGAGATCGCCAGGCGGTCGCCGAGCACCCCGTCGGTGAACTCCTTCCACGGCATCCAGCGGACGTCGTCGACCTCGTCGGGGTTCGGCGCGGCCTCCGCGGTCACGAGCACCCGGTAGACCGGGCACAGCTCCCGCTCGACGATGCCGTTGTCCATGACCGCCCGGTAGGAGAAGCGCGGCAGGAGGAGGTCGACCCGGTCGGCCGCGAGGCCGAGCTCGTGGGAGAGCCTGCGGGTCACCGCCTCGGCGAGCGGCTCCCCGGGGAGGGGGTGGCCGCAGCAGCTGTTGGTCCACACCCCCGGCCAGGTCGTCTTGTGCAGGGCGCGGCGGGAGAGCAGGACCCGCCCCTGCTCGTCGAACACGTAACTGGAGAAGGCCAGATGGAGGGGAGTGTCGAGACCGTGCACCGTGGCCTTCGCCGCCGTGCCGATCGCGTTTCCCTCTGTGTCGACGAGCACAACGTGTTCATCAGGTGTCACTCGAACGAGGGTACGTGATCATGTTGGTTTACCGCGCCCCCTAAGTGATACGTAGGCAAAGGTGGTAAATGCCCGTTAACACAATCAGGGAGGTTCCCGATGCCCGTCCAGGCCGCCCACGCATAGGCTGAGCGCGTGTCATTTGCATCCGATCTACGCGTGGTCCTGGAAGGTCGGGACTTCCGGAGGCTGTACGCGACCCGCCTGGTCTCGCAGTTCTCCGACGGGATCTTCCAGTTCGCCGTGGCCGGATTCGCGTTCTTCAGCCCGGAGAAGAGCACGAGCGCGGTGGAGATCGCCGCGGGGCTCGCCGTGCTGCTGCTGCCGTACTCGATCCTGGGACCCTTCGTCGGGGTGTTCATCGACCGCTGGTCGCGGCGGCAGATCCTCGTCATCGCGCCGATGGTCCGCGGGGCGCTGCTGCTCGTGGCGGCGGCACTCGTCGCCGCGAACGCCCCCGACGGCATCTTCTACGTCGCCGCGCTCGGCGTCCTCGGGGTGAACCGCTTCTTCCTCGCCGCGCTGGGGGCCTCACTCCCGCACGTCGTGCCCGCCGACCGGCTGATGGTGGCCAACGCGGTCACCCCGACCTCGGGCACCGTGCTCACCTTCGTGGGCATAGGCGCCGGATACCTGCTCCGGGCGGTCTTCGGCTCCGGCCACCCGGGTACGGCCGTGCTGCTCGTCGTCTCCGGTCTCGTCTTCGGGCTCAGCGCGCTCATCGCCATGACCATGGGAAGGCGTCTGCTCGGTCCCGCCGACGACCCCGACCGGCCGCAGGCCCGCGAGGCCGTACGCCACGTGCTGACCGGCCTGGCCGACGGCGCGAGGCACCTCGTCCGGCACCGGGCCGCCGCGGCGGCGATGGGCGCGATGGCCACCCACCGGTTCATGTACGGCATGTGCACCGCGATGCTCGTGCTGCTGTCGCGCTACTACTTCGCGGAGAACGCCGAGGACGCGCTGAACGCGGTCTCCGTCGTGGTCGCCACCTCGGGGGTCGGCTACTTCCTGGCCATCCTGGTCACGCCGTGGGCCACCGAGCGCTTCACCATCGAACGATGGGTCCCGGCCATGCTGATCACCTCCGGGGTGCTGACGCTCGCGTTCTGCGCGGCGTTCCAGCAGTGGGGGTTCGCGGCCGCGGGCTTCGTCCTCGGCATCGCCGGGCAGAGCATCAAGATCTGCGCCGACACCGCCGTCCAGCGGGATCTCCAGGACGCCTACCTCGGCCGGGCCTTCTCCATCTACGACATGCTCTTCAACGGCAGCTACGTGCTGGCCGCGGCACTGGCGGCGGCACTGCTGCCGCCGGACGGCAGGTCGCTGCTCGTGCTGGTGCTCATCGCCGCCGGATACGTCGCGGGCGCGGTGATCTACTGGGTCGTCACACCGGCCCGGGTGGCCGAACCGCTGCCGTCGCAGCCCTCGCAGTGAGCGGGCGTCGTCGCCCCCGTGCCCTTCACGACGACCGCACCACCGCCACCGTCGCCGTCGGGTCCCTCACGACGACCGGGCGGCCGCCGTCGCCCTCACACCGGTCACAGTGAGCGGGCCGCCGCCGTCATCGCCGTCGTGACCCTCTCCAGGTCGTCGTCGCCGATCGAGTAGGGCGGCATGGCGTAGATCAGCCGTCCGAACGGGCGGAGCCAGACGCCGTGCCGCATGACGAGGTCCTGGACGGCGGGGACGTCGACGGGCTCACGGGCCTCGATCACCCCGATCGCGCCGAGGACCCGCACGTCCCTCACCCCGGCCGCCCCCGAGGCCCCCTTCAGGCCCGCGAGGAGACCGGTCTCGATCCGGCCGACCTCCTCGCGCCACGGGCGCTCCCGCAGGAGCTCCAGGGAGGCGCTCGCGACGGCCGCGGCCAGCGGGTTGCCCATGAAGGTCGGCCCGTGCATCAGCACCCCGACGCCCCTCGCCACCCGTTCGGTGCACAGCGTCGCGGCCAGCGACATGTAGCCGCCGGTCAGGGCCTTGCCCAGGCACATGATGTCGGGCCTGATCCCGGCGTGGTCGCAGCCGAACAGCTCCCCGGTCCTGCCGAACCCGGTGGCGATCTCGTCGGCGATCAGCAGGACGCCGTGCTCGTCGGCGAGCTCGCGGAGCAGCCGCAGGTAGGCCGGGTGGTAGAAGTGCATGCCGCCCGCCCCCTGGACGACCGGCTCCACGATGATCGCGGCCAGCTCGTGGGCGTGCCGGGCGACCAGGTCCGACAGTCGTGCCGCGTAACCCTCGTCGTACTCGCGCGGCGGCCGGTCGGCGAACACGTGCTCGGTCAGCACACCGGAGAACAGGTGGTGCATGCCGTTGACCGGGTCGCAGACCGACATCGCCCCGAAGGTGTCACCGTGGTAGCCGCCCCTCACCGTGAGCAGCCGTCCCCTGCCGGTGAACTGGAACGCCATCTTGATCGCGACCTCGACGGCGACCGACCCGGAATCGGCGAGGAACACCCTCGGCAGCCCGGTCATGGAGGCGAGCGTGGCGGCCAGCCGTACGGCGGGCTCGTGGGTGAGCCCGCCGAACATGACGTGCGCCATGTCCTCCAGCTGGTCCTTCAGCGCCCGGTTGAGCCGGGGGTGGTTGTAGCCGTGGATCGCCGCCCACCAGGACGACATGCCGTCGACCAGCTCGCGCCCGTCGGCGAGGGTGATCCGCACCCCGTCCGCGCGGGAGACCACGTGCGGCGCCACCGGCTGGGGCGCGGCCGCGTAGGGGTGCCACACGTGCTCACGGTCGAGCAGGACGATCCCGGCCTCGTCGAGACCGTCAAGGGCGTCACCACCGGGACGGGAGCCGGGGGTGACGTGATCGTCCGGCTCAGAGGCGCCGTTCAGAGCCCACCTCGCTCACCCCTCCCGCGTCACCGGCCTCGTCGGCCCTCGCCCACTCCCGGAGGGCGTCCGCGGCGGCCTCCTTGCCGATGACCCCCCTGTCGAGGCGCATCTCCAGCAGGAACCTGTAGGCGCGGCCCACGACAGGCCCCGGCGGAACGCCGAGGAGCTCCTGGATCTCGTTGCCGTCGAGCTCGGGGCGGATCTTGCCGAGCTCCTCCTCCTCGGCCAGCCGGGCGATGCGCTCCTCCAGCTGGTCGTAGGTCTGCGACAGGGCCAGCGCCTTGCGCCGGTTGCGGGTGGTGCAGTCGGCGCGGGTCAGCCTGTGCAGGCGCTCCAGCAGGTGTCCGGCGTCGCGGACGTAGCGGCGCACGGCCGAGTCGGTCCACTCGCCCGTGCCGTACCCGTGGAAACGCAGGTGCAGCTCCACCAGGCGGGAGACGTCGGCCACCACGTCCTTGGGGAACTTCAGCTCCGTCATGCGCTTCCTGGCGAGCTGGGCCCCGACCACCTCGTGGTGGTGGAAGGAGACCCTGCCGCCGGGCTCGTGGCGGCGGGTCTTCGGCTTGCCCACGTCGTGCAGGAGCGCGGCCCAGCGGAGGATCTGGTCGGGGCCGTTCTCCTCAAGGTCGATCGCCTGCTCCAGCACGATCAGCGAGTGCTCGTAGACGTCCTTGTGCCGATGGTGCTCGTCGATCTCCAGGCGGAGCTTCGGCAGCTCGGGCAGCACGTGGGCGGCGAGCCCCGACTCGACGAGGAGCCGCAGGCCCTCGCGGGGGTGGTCACCGCCGATGAGCTTGTCCAGCTCGTCGCGGATGCGCTCGGCGGAGACGATGTCGATCCTGTCGGCCATCGCGCCCATCGCGGCGAGCGCCGCCGGATCGACGGAGAAGCCGAGCTGGCTGGCGAACCTCGCGGCGCGGAGCATCCGCAGCGGGTCGTCGCCGAAGGAGCGCTCGGGAGGGCCCGGGGTGCGCAGCACCTTGGCGTGCAGATCGTCGAGGCCCCCGTGCGGGTCGACGAACTCGCGGGACGGCAGGCGCAGCGCCATCGCGTTGACCGCGAAGTCGCGCCGGGCCAGGTCGCCCTCCAGCGTGTCGCCGTAGGCCACGTCGGGCTTGCGCGACTTGGGGTCGTACGACTCGCTGCGATAGGTCGTGATCTCCAGCAGCCACCCGCCCTTGCGGACGCCGACGGTGCCGAAGTCGATGCCGATCGTCCAGATGGAGTCGGCCCAGTCGCGGACGAGCTCCAGGATGGTCTCCGGCCTCGCGTCCGTGGTCAGGTCGAGGTCGTTGCCGATCCTCGCGAGGAAGACATCGCGGACGGAGCCGCCGACGAGGGCGATCTGGTAGCCCCTGGCCGCGAAAAGCTCGCCGAGCTCGTCCGCCACGGGTGCGATCTTCCGGAACAGCTCGCTCATGCCGTGGCGCTGGCTCTGGGTCAGATTTGAAAGGGACAAGCCGGGTAGGTCCTTCGGTTACGGAACATGTTCCCTGCGGGGATACACCTGAAGCGATCACCAGGTTACGGTCGGTCAGGAAACCTCGGGGACTGTGCGTCGAGGCAAGGAGCACACATGAAGGATGCGCTCGCGATCCACCGCTGGCTCCTCGCACACCAGGTCCATCATGAGATCGTACGCCTTCCGCGCGCGATGACATGTTCGGACGAACTCCCCGAGGTGCTGTCGGTGAGCCCTGAGATATGCGTGGGGGTCACGGTTTTCGAGGTCACGACACGACTCGGCCGCGATCCCGTGGCGGTCGTCACCTCCGTCGGCTCCCCGCCGCGTCCCGGCGTGATCGGCGGCATCCTGGGGGCGAGAAGGGTGCGAGTGGCTCCGGCCTTCACCGTCAACTCCGCCACCGACTACGCCTCGGGGCTGGTCTGCCCGCTGCTGTTGCCCGACACGCTCACCGTGCTGGTGGACGAGCGACTCACCCACGGCGCCACACTCGTTTACGTGCCCACCGGGGAGCGCAGGACGGCACTCCAGATCCGTGCGGACCACCTGCTCACACTGGTGTCAGGAAAGATCGTCGACCTGACCCGGCAGGGCTCCCGCGGGGAGCCGACGATCTTTCCGCTCGCCGGTTAGGCGCCGGTTAGGCCATAGCATTACCGGCGTGCGCCGTACTCGACCCCTGGCCGGCACGTGATCCGCAAAGCCGCGCTGCTCGCCCTGTTCGTCACCACGCTGCTCGTTCCCGCGGCCGTGGTCGTTCCGGGTATGGCGAGCGCCCGGACGACCTCGGCGAGCCGGGCGGGCCTTCAGGTCGTGATGGAGGCGATCGGTCCCGACGCCCCCCGTGACCCGACCACCGAGATCAAACTGTCGGGCTCCCTGGTCAACTCGGGCGCCGAACCCATGAGCGGGCTGCGCATCCGGATGCACTTCTCGCCGCAGCCGTTCGCCAGGCGCGCCGACATGGAGGCGTACCTGGCCGGGCAGACCCTCCCGAGTTCGTGGTGCTGCGAGAGTTTCGTCCAGGCGTCGATCGCGCCCTCGGGCAAGCTGCCGTGGCAGTTCGCCTTCACGCCGCAGGAGCTGAAGTTCTCCGGCTTCGGCGTCTATCCGATCATGGTCGAGGTGCGCGACGCCTTCGGGCAGCAGGTCTCCACCCTGCGGACCATGGTGACCTACATGCCCAGGGAGACCAGGGTGCCCCGCACCCGGCTCGCCATGGTGCTGCCCATCGTCGACCAGCCGCGCCGGTCGGAGGACTCCACCTTCGCCGACGGGAACCTGCCCGCGGCGATGGCCCCCGGCAAGCGCCTGGGCGACCTTCTCAAGATCGCCCAGGACACCTCGTCCGCCAAGGGCCTCACCTGGATCGTCGATCCCGCCCTGCTCGACGACGCGCGGGCGATGGGCAAGCCGCACACGGTCAGGGTCAAGGACCGCGGCCAGCGGCGCCCCGCGGCCCCCGAGGCCGCCCGGTGGCTGAGCGACTTCCGTGAGGCCGTCGCCGACCAACCGGTGGTCGCCACCCCCTACGCCGACCCCGACGTCGTGGCGCTCGCCCACAACGGTTTCGACGACGCCACCCGGACCGGGATCTCGGCGGCCGGAATCGTCGCCAGGGAGACCCTCGGCCGCGACGTGATCACCAACGTGAACTGGCCGGTGGGCGGCCTGATCGACTACGACGGGCTTGACCTGCTCGCCACCGGCGGCGTCGACACCGTGTTGCTGAACGTGCTGAACCTGCCGCCGACGACGCCCCCGGTCACCACCCCCGACGCCTCGGCGACCCTGGAGAGCGTGAACGGCCCGCTCACCGCCCTCGTCGCCGACGCGACGCTGAGCGAGACCGTCGGCGCCGACACCTCCACCCCCGGCGCGGCGCTGACGAACCGCCAGCGGTTCATCGCGGAGACGGCGATGATCAGCTCGGAGCCCGTCACCACCGCCAGAACGGTGATCGCCGTCCCGCACCGCCGCTGGGACCCCGATCCCGCCTACGTCACCGACCTGGTCGAGACGGCCGCCGCCCTGCCCTGGCTGGCACCCGTCACGCTCGACACGATCAAGCGCGGCAAGGGCGCCCCGGTTCCCAGGTCCGGCCTGACCTACACCGACGCCGACCGCAAGCTGGAGCTTCCCAAGCAGTACATGACGGGCGTCAGGAAGGTCGGCGCCCGCGCCGACCTGACCTCCGCGATCACCACCGCCCAGGACCTCGACGTCTTCGACCTGGCGCTGCTGCGCCTGACCTCCTCGGCGTGGCGGGGCAGGACGGGCAACGCGACCCCGTACGTCCAGCAGGTCGCGGGGGCGATCGACGGCCGGATCGCCATGGTCAACATCACCGGCAGCGAGCAGTCGCGGCTGCGCACCCTGGCCGGCAGCAACGGCGACGTGCCGATCAGCGTGCGCAACGATCTGAGCGGCGAGGCCAGCCGGATCGCGGTCCGGCTCAGGGTGACCTCCGACCAGCCGGATCTGCTCAAGATCGAGCCGTACGAGGACAAACTGGAGATCCTCGGCGGCCAGAACCAGACCATCCGGATCCCGATGACCTCGACCTCCACGGCCAGCGGCCAGACGACCGTGACGGTCCAGCTCACCACCGACGACGGCCGCAAGTACGGCAAGCCGGTCGAGCTGACCGTGCGGACCACCGGCTACACCGGGGTCGCCCTGGTGATCGTCGGAGCCGCCCTCGTGGTGATGCTTGCCGCCGTCGTCCTGCGCGTCCTGCGCCGCAGGGGAGGCCGCCGCCCCGCGGCCGCTCCCCCGCCCGAGCGCCTGCACGAGCCCGCCGGCACCGAGTCCTGAGCGCCTGGCGCTCCCAGCACGTAGCGGAGGAAAGCGCATGAGCAGGGTTCTGCGCGCGAGCGCGATCATGGCGGCGGGGACGATGGTCTCCCGCGTCACCGGCTTCGTCCGGACGGCGGTGCTCGCGGCGGCCATCGGCACCTTCGCGCTGGGCGACGCCTACAACGTCGCCTACACGATTCCGCTCATCCTGTTCGACCTGCTCATCGGCGGGATCCTGAGCAGCGTCGTGGTTCCGATGATCATCAGGCGGCAGAAGTCCGACCCCGACGGCGGCCGGGCCTACGAGCAGCGTCTGATGACCCTTGGGGTGATCACGCTCACCCTGCTGGCGTTGGTCGCGGTGATCCTCGCCGGACCGCTGATCAGCCTCTACAGCACCGACTGGGGGCCCAGGCAGACCGAGGTCGCGGTCAGGCTGGCGCAGTTCATCCTGCCGCAGATCGCCTTCTTCGGGATCGGCGCGATCGCCGGCGCGATCCTCAACACCCGCGACAGATTCGCCGCGCCGATGTGGGCACCGGTGCTGAACAACATCGTGATGATCGGCGTCGCGATCGTCTACTACGTGAAGCTGGGCGGAGCGGGCACCGACGTCGACACGATCGCCGACGCCGACCTGGCGCTGCTCGGGCTCGGCACCACGGCCGGCATCGTGGCGCAGTGCGCGGTGCTGGTCATCGCGCTGCACCGGGTGGGATTCCGCTTCCGGCCCAGGTTCGACCTGCGCAACGCCGGGCTCGGCGAGATGAGCAGGACCGCGGTCTGGACCTTCGCCTACGTGGGGATCAGCCAGCTGGGCTTCCTGATCACCACCAAGCTGGCGACCGGCGCGGGACAGCGTGCCCCCGGTGCGGGAAACGCCGCCTACTCCTACGCCTACCAGTTCTTCCAGCTCCCCTACGGGATCATCGCGGTCTCGGTGATCACCGCGATGCTGCCCAGGATGAGCCGGGGGGTGGCCGACGGCCAGCTCGACACGGTCCGCGAGGAGTTCGCATCCGGGGTGCGGCTGGTGTCGGTGCTGCTGGTGCCCGCCGGGCTGCTGCTGATGGTGCTCGGCCCCGCGGTGACCGTGCTGATCTTCTCGTGGGGCAACATGACCGTCGGCTCGGCGGTCTACATCGGCAACGTGCTGCAGGTCTTCGGGCTCGCGCTGGTGCCGTTCTCGATCTTCCAGCTCCTGCTGCGCGTCTTCTACTCCTTCGGCGACACCCGCACCCCGGCGTTCCTCGCCCTCGGCAACGTGGCGGTGAACGCCACGCTCAGCCTCGTGGCCTACTACACCCTGCCCGCCAGGTACATCGTGATGGGCCTCGCGCTCGCGTTCACCGTCGCCTACGTGGCCGGTGCCGCGATCGCCTGGACGATGGCCTCGCGCCGCGTGGGGGGCCTGGCGGGACGCACGGTGGCCGCCGGACTGTCCCGGATGTATCTGGCCGCCCTCCCGGCGGCCGCGTTCGCGCTCGGCGTGCTGTGGCTCACGCAGGAACTCACCGCGTTGGACGCGCTGAGTGCGGCCGTCATGCTGGCGGCGGGCGGCGGACTCGGTATGGTTCTTTACTTGGCGATCGCCCACCGGATGCGCATCCCCGAGGTGAGTTCGATCGTTGGAATGGTCGCAGGACGGGTAGGCCGGTAAGCCAAAGACTTGTCTCAAACGTCTGACAAGACGAACACGGGCGGAACCGGTGCGGGACTACCATGGTGCGACGCGTGTGGTGACATGCGGCTAATGGAAGCAGGAGGGCGTGGGCGGATCCACCCAGCATCATGTGATGTGTCTTGATGTGCTGACCGGGCATGGTGTTGTCGTGTTCTCAGGTACGGGGTCCTCGTGAGTTCCCCCGCCGTAGAGCCCGGCACCAAGCTGGCCGAGCGTTTCCGGCTCGAAGACCGCGTCCACGAGTCGGGCGGGGCCACCCTGTGGAAGGCCATCGACGAGGTGCTCGCCAGGCCCGTCGCCGTCCACACCTTCGATCCCGACTTTCCCCGCCTGAACGAGGTCGTCACGGCCGCCAGGGTGGCGAGCCGGCTCACCGACCCCCGTCTCACCCAGGTCTTCGACGCGACCGAGGACGACGGCCACTCCTATGTCGTCAGCGAGTGGGTGAGCGGCGAGTCCTTCGGCGACATGATCGCGGGCGGGCCCCTCGACCCCGAGCGGGCCGCCGCGATGGTCGCCGAGGCCGCGGAGGCCCTGGCGCACGCGCACGAGGCGAACCTCGCCCATCTCTGCCTCACCCCCGAGCACCTGGTCTGGACGGCGGGCAGCACGGTCAAACTGCTCGGCCTGGGAGTCGACGCCGTCCTGGACGACGTGATGAGCGACGACCCCGCCCGCGAGGACGCCGAGGGCCTCGGCCGCCTGCTGTACGCCGGGCTGACCGGCCACTGGCCGGGCGACGAGCGAAGCAGCGGCGGCCTGCCCGTCGCGCCCGTGACCGACGGGCACTTCTGCACGCCGCGCCAGGTCACCGCGGGCGTTCCCGGCTACCTGGACGCCATCGTCTGCCGGGCGATACTGCCGGAGACCAGGCGCGGGCTCGAACCGCTGACCACGCCCGCCGAGGTCGCCGAGGCCCTGGCCTCGGTGTCGCGGCCCAGTCCCCTGCCGATGCCGACGCCGATGCCCATGACGGCGCTGCCGGTGGCGGCCTCGCGCTCCGAGGGGGTCGACACCGCGGCTCCCCAGCGCCACACACCGCCTTCGCAGCATCAGACCCAGCACCAGCACCGCCCGATGCCCCGGCAGGGGGGCGGCATGGTCAACAAGGTCGCCATGACCGTCGTCGTGCTGCTGGTGATGGTCGCCGTCGGTCTGGGCGCCTGGACCCTCGGCCGCAGCATCGGCAACGCCGGCACCCCGGTGCCCGGCGAGGAGAGCACCACGCCCACGCCGACCGCGGCCGTCGAGATCCGCGAGGTGAAGCCCTCCTCGGCCATCGGCTTCGACCCGCTGGGCGACAGGGAGGAGCGCGGCGAGCTCGCCGGCTTCGCGATCGACGGTAAGGATTCCACCGACTGGCACTCCGAGTCGTACGACTCCGCCGACTTCGGCCGGCTCAAGACGGGTGTGGGCCTCCTGCTGGACATGGGTGAGAGCGTCCCGGTGAAGCAGGTGACGGTCGACTTCGGCGGCACCTCGGGAGGCACCGCCGAACTCAGGGTTGGCGACTCCCCGCAACTGGAGTCCCTCTCGGTCCTCCAGAAGGTCAACGGAGTCTCCGGCAAGAAGACGTTCACCGCGGAGGCCCCGAAGAAGGGCCGCTACGTGCTCGTCTGGTTCACCAAGATGCCCACCTACCAGGGGAAGTTCCGCGGGCAGGTGCAGGAGATCAAGGTCTTCGCGACCAAGTGACACTGCTCCGATTTGATCTGTTTTGCATGGCTTCTTGCAGATCATCGGAGAATTCGTGGCACCATCTATCCCGTAGAGGTGTTCTCCCCGGATCGGTATAGCAGGACTCTCCTTGTGAATTCCCCACCCGAGACCCCGCCAGCGGCGGACGAGCAGACGGCGAAGGCCCACGTGTCCGACGCCGACCTGCTCACCCGGCACATCGCCGGGGATCCGCACGCCTTCAGTGAAATAGTCAAGCGACATCGAGACCGCATGTGGGCGGTCGCCCTGCGTACGCTGGGCGACCCCGACGAGGCGGCCGACGCCGTTCAGGACGCCTTCGTCTCGGCCTATCGCAAGGCCGGGAGCTTTCGCGGCGAGGCGGCCGTGACCACGTGGCTGCACCGCATCGTGGTCAACGCCTGCCTCGACCGCATGCGCAGGAAATCGGTGCGCCCGGTGGCCGACGACGAGCTCGTCGAGGCCGCGGAGCGTGATACCCCGGTGCTCGACCAGACGGCCGAGCGCGAAGTGTCCATGGAGGTTTCCGCGGCACTGAAGCTGCTGCCCTCCGACCAGCGCGCCGCGCTGGTGCTCGTGGACATGATGGGCTACTCGATCGAAGACGCGGCCCAGGTGCTGGAGGTGCCGAGCGGCACGGTGAAGAGCCGGTGCGCGCGCGGAAGGGCGAAACTCGCCCCGATTCTTTCCCATTTACGGAACCGATCAGACCTGTCTCGCGTCTCATCCGCGAAGGGAGCAGAACTTCGTGACGGGTGATACGCACTACGACCTGGAGATCTTGGCCGAACTGGCCGAGGGGCTCCTCGACGCCGCCACCGCCATGCGGGTACGCGAGCATCTCGCGATCTGCGACCCCTGTGGCGAAAGCCTCGCCGATCTCGCAGCGGTCCGTGAGGTCCTGGCGGCGACCCCCACACCGGCGATGCCGATGGGAGTCGCGCTGAGGATCGACCGCGCACTGGCCGCCGAGGCGGAAAGCTTCCGTGGAGGTGGAGTGGGCCTGGTGGAAGCACCGGCCTGGGACGACATAATGCGCGACGCGCCGTGGGAGACGTCCTCTCCCGCACAACCGGCGCCATGGGAGACGACCCCTCACCGGGACCCGATCCCCGAAAAGGAGCCAGAGCTCGAACCAGCCGTGCGGCTGGGGGTCGTCGACGACGACGGCACCGTGGTCCCGGTGGTCCCCACCAGACGTCGCGGCGCGAACCGACGGCGCCGGTGGGCGATGCCCGCCACCGCCGCGGCGGGCGTGGCGGCGGCGGTGATCGGCGCGACCGCGCTGGCGACCGGGACGCTGACGGCGTCCGGCCCGGACCGCCTGCCGGTGATCGCCCAGCCCACGCCGGCGACGGACACGATCCAGTACACGCTGACCGACAGCAACTACAACTACACCGACGCCGAGCTCCGCGGCTCGCTGCTCGACTACATCGGCCCCGGGACCATCGTCGGAACGACCGACAACTCCGGGATCGACAAATGCGTCCGGCAGATCTCGGCGCGGGTCGGCACGTCGCCCTTCGCCGTGGACCAGGGGTTCTACAACGGGCAGGAGGCCAACATCCTGCTCTTCTGGCAGAACAAGGCCAAGAACACGGTGCGCGTCCACGTCGTGGGTCCGCAGTGTGACGACGTGCGCAAGCCAGGTCTCGCGAGTTGGTGACCGGGAGGAGGCGGCCCCGGGGGACCTCGGCAGGCCGCGCGGAACGATCGGTGGGGAGATACACGGGGTGATCGGCGGCGGGTAATCCGCTCCCAAAGCCCTCGCACCTTCTCCGTACCCTTCGTCTGCGCCCGGCATGGATTCGTCCGTGCCGGGCTTTCCCGTTCCACCGGCGGATCCGTCACCGCGCCCGGTGGGAATCAGCGGCGCCTAGGATCTGTTGACGCCGGTGGCAACGACAGAGGAGAGGCGCGAGCACTGATGGACGTCCGGAATGTGATCATCATCGGATCGGGTCCCGCCGGTTACACGGCCGCCGTGTACTCCGCGCGTGCCGACCTCAACCCGCTGGTCTTCGAGGGCTCGGTCACCGCCGGTGGCGCCCTGATGAACACCACCGAGGTGGAGAACTTCCCCGGCTTCCCCGGTGGCATCATGGGCCCGGACCTGATGGACGGGATGCGCAAGCAGGCCGAGCGGTTCGGCGCCGAGCTGGTCGCCGACGACGTGATCGAGGTCGACCTGACCGTCACCCCGAAGGTCGTCAAGACCGCCACCGACACCTACTACGCCAAGTCCGTCATCCTCACGACGGGCTCGGGTTACCGCGAGCTGGGTGTGCCCAACGAGAAGCGCCTCTCCGGCCACGGCGTGTCGTGGTGTGCCACCTGTGACGGGTTCTTCTTCCGCGGCCAGGACATCGTGGTCGTCGGCGGCGGCGACACCGCGATGGAGGAGGCGATCTTCCTGACCCGGTTCGCCGCCTCGGTGACGGTGGTGCACCGTCGCGACGAGCTCCGCGCCAGCAAGATCATGCAGGACCGGGCGTTCGCGAACGAGAAGATCCGCTTCCTGTGGGACAGCGAGGTCGTCGACGTGCTGGGCGAGTCCAAGGTGAGCGGGGTGCGGGTGCGCAACCTCAAGACCGGCGCGGAGGCGGAGCTCGCCGCCACCGGCCTGTTCGTCGCGATCGGGCACGACCCGCGCGTCGAGCTGGTCAAGGGTCAGGTGGACCTGGACGACGAGGGTTACATCAAGGTCGACTCGCCCTCGACCCGCACCAACCTGGACGGTGTGTTCGCCGCGGGCGACGTGGTCGACCACATCTACCGGCAGGCGATCACCGCCGCCGGCACCGGCGCCGCCGCCTCGCTCGACTCCGAGCGCTGGCTGGCCGAGCACGAGAACGCGTAACCCCCGGGCGAATGACGGCGGAAGAGAGCGACGGGCGGTGCCCGCACCGCCCGTCGCCCCGTCCGTCAGGGCGGGCCTCAGGCGCCGTGAGCATCGTCACGGGTCGGCCGGGCTCTCGCCCCGCCGGGCACACGTCGCGCACCGTCGAACGGCGCGTCGGGCGTGCGCCGGTCGCCATGCCGGTGATCCCATCGGTATCGTCCTCGCCGCCGGGTCGGCGGAGAGGTGAAACGCGTGTCGGGCCGTGCGAGACCCCGGGGAGGGTTCTCCTCGGCGGGTGACCGGCGACGAAGCGGGAACACCCTCGCGGGCGACCGTGGGAACCCCCCTCGTTCACGAGGGGGGAAAGTCAACAGCAGCAGTCCTCAGGCAAGAGCAAGAGGGAGAGCAGGAACCTTGGGCACCATCAAGCACGTGACCGACGCCAGCTTCGAGGCCGACGTTCTCAAGAGCGACAAGCCCGTGATCGTCGATTTCTGGGCCGAGTGGTGCGGCCCGTGCCGCCAGGTCGCGCCCATTCTGGAGGAGATCGCCGGCGAGAACGCCGAGAAGCTGACCGTCGTCAAGCTGAACGTCGACGAAAATCCGGCAACGGCCACAAACTACGGCGTACTCCAGATTCCTACCCTGAACGTCTATAAGAACGGAGAGGTTGTGAAGCAGATCATCGGCGCCAAGCCGAAGGCCATGCTGCTTCGCGAGCTTGAGGGCATCATCTAGGCCCCCTGCGGTCGGCCGTCCCCCACGGCGTCCGGCCGTATCACCCGCTTCCGAGCGGCACACCCACCCGCTGAAGGCCCCCCGTCTCACCACGGGGGGCCTTCACATGAGCGGGCACATGCGCGGGGCCTTCCCACCGTGCCGGGACGGGCCGACGGATCCGGGGACGGGTTCGGCCGGGGAGAAGAGATGTTCGACCGACGCGTTCGACCTCGGAAGTCCGGCCCCCGCGGGAAGGGCCGGTGCGGCTCCGGAGGGCCTCGGAAGGGTGCGTTCGGCCCCAGAGCGTGCCGTACGGGCTCCAGAAGGTCTCAGACGGGCCGTAGCGCCCTCTCGGGACTCATCGACCCGAGGAGCCTCTCCAGTGCCACCTCGACGTCCTCACGCCACGAGACGGCGTTCTTGAGCTCCAGGCGGAGGCGGGGGAAGCGAAGATGCGGGCGCACCGTCTTGAACCCCACGGAGAGCAGGTAGTCGGCGGGCATCAGGCACGCGCCCGGCTGCTCCCACTTCAGATCGCCGAACGCCTCGATCGCACGCACCCCGCGCCGGGTCAGATCCTTGGCCACGCCCTGGACCAGCATCCGGCCCAGACCGCCCCCGGAGAACTCCGGGATGATGTGCGCGGTCATCAGCAACACCGCGTCCGCGCTCACCGGCGAGGTCGGGAAGGCCACCGAGCGCGGCACGTAGTGCGGCGGCGCGTAGAGGACGAATCCGGCGGCCACCCCGTCCACGTAGACGATCTTTCCGCAGCTTCCCCACTCCAGCAGGGTCGAGGAGATCCAGGCCTCTTTCTCCAGTCCCGGGTCGCCGGCCTTCATCGCCCGGTCCGCGTTGACGGGATCGAGCTCCCAGAAGACGCACCGGCGACAGCGGCGCGGCAGGTCGTCGAGATTGTCGAGGGTGACGTTTGCCAGCCGACGCGACACCTGTTGGCCCCAATCCTGGCGAGACGAGTGCAAGCCATGGCGAAAAACGCGCGAAAACGGCGTCTCCAGCTGGCATCGTAGCCCAGTGCGGGTCCTGCTTTCAGGAGGTCCTCTCCCTACACGCAGACGAACTGCGACCCCTGACGTACGCTGGTTTCTCTGGTATGAGCGCTTTGTGTGCTCCACACAACCTAGGAGGTGGACCGTGCCCCAGAACCATGATCACGGTCAGGCCGTCACCCCGGCCCACGGTTCGCGCATCGACGCCTACGTCGACCGTTACGCGGCACGGGCAACCGGGATGGTCGCCTCCGAGGTACGAGCTCTCTTCTCCGTCGCGTCGAGGCCCGAGGTGGTCTCGCTCGCCGGCGGCATGCCGTACGTCACCGCCCTCCCGCTGGACGTGGTGGGGGAGCTGGTCGCCGACCTGATCGCCAAGCGCGGCCCCGTCGCGCTCCAGTACGGCTCGGGGCAGGGCGACCCGCATCTGCGCGAGCAGATCTGTGACGTCATGCGGCTGGAGGGGATCGAGGCCAACTCCAACGACGTCGTCGTGACCGTCGGCTCCCAGCAGGCCCTCGACCTCATCACCCGGATCTTCATCGACCCGGGTGACGTCGTGCTCGCCGAGGGACCCTCCTACGTCGGAGCCCTGGGCACGTTCTCCGCCTACCAGGCCAATGTCATCCACATCGCGATGGACAACGAGGGGATCATCCCCGAGTCGCTCGCCCAGACCGTCTACGCCCTGAAGAGCGCGGGCAATCGGATCAAGTTCCTCTACACGATCCCCACCTTCCAGAACCCGGCGGGCGTGACGCTCAGCGCCGAGCGCAGGCAGCGGGTTTTGGAGATCTGCCAGCGGGCCGACGTGCTGATCGTCGAGGACAACCCGTACGGCCTGCTCCGCTTCGACGGCGACCCCGTCCGGACGCTACGCGCCGACAATCCCGAGGGCGTCGTCTACCTCGGCTCGTTCTCCAAGACCCTCGCCCCCGGTTTCCGGGTCGGCTGGGCCCTCGCCCCGCACGCCATCCGCGAGAAGCTGGTGCTGGCGATGGAGTCCGCGGTCCTGTCGCACTCCTCCTTCACCCAGCTCGCCGTCGGCCAGTATCTGGCCACCCAGCCCTGGCGCGAGCAGATCAAGACGTTCGGGGAGCTCTACCGCGAGCGCCGCGACACCATGCTCTCCTCGCTGGAGGCCCTGATGCCCGACGGCGTCACCTGGACCCGCCCCGACGGCGGGTTCTTCGTCTGGGCCACCCTTCCCCAGGGACTCGACTCCAAGGCGCTCCTGCCCCGCGCGGTCGCGGAGCGGGTGGCCTTCGTGCCGGGCACCGGCTTCTTCGCCGACGGCGGCGGCGCGCGGCACATGCGGCTCTCCTACTGCTATCCCGAGCCCGACCGCATCCGCGAGGGCGTCCGCCGCCTGGCAGGGGTGATCGGGCAGGAGCTCCGTCTCCGCGACACCTTCGGGACCGGCTCGCCCACCGAACGCGTCGGCATCGACACCCCGGGACCCGACCTCGCGTAACCTCGCCCCCGTAAGGTGCCCCATGCCACGGGGCACCTCCGGCATGAGTTCCTCCCCCTCGGTGCCGTACGGTGACTTCCTGCGCCGGTGCGCGGTGATCGATCCCGATCCGTCGGGACGACCGCGCACGCGGGACGAAGCGACAGGACAGGCTCGGAGCGGGCCATGACGAGAGGTATGTCGGATGAGTGACCTGGGCCATGTGCTCGTCCTGGCGGGCGGGCTCTCCTACGAGCGGGAGGTCTCGCTGCGATCGGGCCGACGGGTGAGCGAGGTGCTGCGGGGAGCGGGCGTCTCCGTGGAGACCCGCGACACCGACGCGTCCCTGGTTCCCGCCGTGCTCGCGGACCCGCCGGACGCGGTCTTCGTCACCCTGCACGGCGGAGCGGGCGAGGACGGAGCCATCCGCTCGGTCCTCGAACTCCTCTCCGTCCCGTACGTCGGCGCCGGCCCCGACGCCTGCCGGGTCGCCTACGACAAGCCCACCGCCAAGACCGTCGTCCGCTCCGTCGGGCTGCGCACCCCCGACTCGGTGACGCTGCCCAAGGAGACCTTCCACGACCTCGGCGCCTCCGCGGTGCTGGCCCGCATCGTGGACCATCTCGGCCTTCCCCTGTTCGTCAAGCCGTCCCGCGGCGGTTCGGCGCTCGGCGCGTCGATCGTCCGCAGCGCGGAGGATTTCCCCGCCGCCATGGTCGGCTGCTTCGCCTACGGTGACACCGCACTGATCGAGCGCTGCATCGAGGGGGTCGAGGTCGCCGTCTCCGTGGTCGACCTCGGGGACGGGCCCGTGGCACTGCCCCCCGTGGAGATCGTCGCCGACGAGGGCGTGTACGACTACGCGGCCCGCTACACCGCCGGGCACACCGAGTTCTTCGCCCCGGCACGCCTCACGCCCGAGGTGTCGGCCGCATGTGCCGAGATGGCCGTGACCGCGCACACCGCCCTCGGTCTCCGGGACATCTCACGCACCGACCTGATCGTCGACGCGAACGGCCTGCCCTACTTCCTTGAGGTGAACGTCGCCCCGGGGATGACCGAGACGTCGCTCCTCCCCATGGCCGCCGAGGCCGCGGGGGAAGATCTCGGCACCCTCTGCCGGACCCTCCTGGAACAGGCCGTCATCCGCGGATCCTGACCTTCACGGGCTCCTTCGCGGAAGGCAGCCGGGGAAGGTCCTCTCCACCTCGACGGCGATGGGAATGACCGAGACGTCGCTCCTCCCCATGGCGGGGGAAGACCTCGGCACCCTCCTGGAACAACCGCCGTCGCTCGCGGAGTTCCCTCCCGCGAAGGTCTTGCACAGGTGAGGGCCACACGGTGAAATCAGGATTTCCCAGACGAAAGTCGAGCCGACGAGCGGGGCGAGCCCGGTAACGGACCGGGTTTGCCCATACGCTGACCGTGTGCTGACCTCCACCCCATTCCCCAAGAGATTCCCCAAGAGCTTCGCGAGCGACAACCATGCGGGCGTGCACCCTGCGGTTCTCACCGCCATCCTCAAAGCGAACACCGGAGACGCCCTCCCCTATGGGGGGGACGTCTGGACCACCGCTATGGAGGACGCCTTCCGCGCCGAGTTCGGCGCCCGCGCGACCGCATATCCCATGTTCAACGGCACCGGCGCCAACGTCGTAGGGCTCGGACTCGTACTCCGGGCGTACGACGCGGTGCTCTGCCCCACCACCGCCCACATCAACACCAACGAGTGCGGCGCCGCCGAACGCATGCTGGGCGCCAAGCTGGTCACCCTCCCCACGGACGACGGCAAGCTCTCCGTGAACGACATCCGTGGCCAACTGTCCGTGCTCGGGAACGAGCACCACTCCCAGCCCAGGGTCGTCTCCATCTCCCAGGTGACCGAGTGCGGCACCTGTTACACCGTCGACGAGATCGCGGAGCTCGCGGAGTTCGTCCACGAGCACGACCTCTTCCTGCACATGGACGGCGCCCGGCTCGCCAACGCGGCGGCCGAGCTCGGCTGCTCGCTCCGTTCCCTCACCACGGACGCGGGCGTGGACCTGCTCAGCTTCGGGGGTACCAAGAACGGCGCGATGGGGGCCGAGGCACTCGTGGTCCTCCGCCCGGAGCTGGACCCCGCCGCACTGTTCCTCCGCAAACAGGGGATGCAGCTCGCTTCCAAGATGCGCTTCGTCTCCGCCCAGCTGACCGCCCTCCTCACCGAGGAGCTCTGGCGCGAGAACGCCGCTCACGCCAACGCGATGGCCCACCGCCTCGCCAACGGCATCGCCGGCCTTCCGGAGGTCTCGCTCCGCTACCCCGTGCAGTCCAACGCCGTCTTCCCCGTACTCCCCGAGAAGGCCATCGCGGAACTGCAGCAGCGCTATCTCTTCCATGTCTGGGACGCGGCGGAGAACGTGGTCCGCTGGGTCACGGCCTTCGACACCGCTCCCGAGCACGTCGACACCTTCGTCGCCGATATCCGTCTCGCCGTCCAAGAAGCCGTTGGCTTCTGAGGGGCGTTTGTTTCACGTGAAACAGCCTTCTCCCGGAAGGGGTGGCTGTTTCACGTGAAACACCGGTCGCCGCCCTGGTGGGCCGTCGTCCACCCGCCACGGGTAAGGGCGTCTCGGACCTGGTCTCGTGCGCGATGCGCGTCCTGGTGGGCCGTCGTCCATACGCCACGGGTAAGGGCGTCTCGGACCTGGTCTCGTGCGCGATGCGCGTCCTGGTGGGCCGCCCACACGCCACGGGTAGCCCTGCCATTGACGGCGAGAGTCCGGCTCTCGGCGACAAGCCCGACCTCCGGGGGACGAGAGTCCGACTCTCGCTCCTCGTCGCCACTCCCGCCCTTCTCGGCGAGGCCCGTCGTCCCGTCTCCGAGCTCAGTCCACATGGTCGCCCCTCTGTGTTTCACGTGAAACGATGCCGTCTCATCACAGAGGTGGCCGGTGCCGCTCCGGTCGAGCCGTCGCGGCGAGTCGGCCTTCGCAGGCCGCTCTCACCTCCCGGGGAAGCACCCCGAGAAAGTCGAGGCTGTCGAGGGCATCCAGACTCCGGAATGGTGTCGGGGTGGATTCACCGACTCGCCGAGTGCACTGCGCGGGACCGCTTCCCCACCTTCGCGGTGGGCGTACCTTCCCGGACTCACCGCAACCGGTTCGCCCTCACCGGCTCACCGTCCCGGAGCCACTGCCATCGGTTCGCTTTCCCAGGTCTCCGGGATCGGCGAGATCACCCTTCCATCGCCTGCAGCGACCCCGGAGCCATCGTGCCGATGATGCGCTCCAGATCGTCGATGGTCGCGAACTCCACCACGATGCGTCCCTTGCGGCGGCCGAAATCGACCTTCACGCGGGTCTCGAAGCGGTCGGAGAGACGGTCGGCCAGATGCCGGAGGGCCGGCTCCTCGTCGGGCTTCGCCCGAGGAGCTCGCGGAGCGGGTGCCGGGGCCGCCTTGGCATCGCCCACGGCGACGATCTCCTCGACCGCGCGGACCGACAGCAGTTCGGCCGAGATCCGGTTGGCGAGATGTTCCTGGGCGGCGGGATCGTCCAGGCGGAGCAGGGCTCGGGCATGGCCCGCGCTGATCGTTCCGGCCGCCACCTTGCGCTGCACCCCGGGCGGGAGCTTCAGCAGGCGCACCGTGTTGGTCACGTGCGAGCGGGAACGGCCGATGCGGGCGGCGAGCTGCTCGTGGGTGGCGCCGAAGTCGTCGAGCAGCTGCTGGTAGGCCGCCGCCTCCTCCAGGGCGTTGAGCTGCTCGCGCTGGAGGTTCTCGATGAGCGCGTCGAGCAGGAGCTTGTCCTCCTGGGTCTCCCGCACGATCGCGGGGATCTCGGAGAGCCCGGCGAGCTTGGAAGCGCGCCAGCGGCGCTCACCCATGATCAGCTCGTAGTGTCCCTCGCCCGTGGCGCGCACCACGATCGGCTGGAGCAGGCCGACCTCGCCGATCGAAGTCGCCAGATCCTTCAGGGCGTCCTCGTCGAAGATGTCTCGCGGCTGACGTGGGTTGGGCGCGATGTCGTCGACGGGGATCTCAAGGAAGTAGGCGCCCTCGACCGGGGCGGGCCCCGGCCGCTCCGGTGTCACCGGCTCCGGGGCGACCATGGTCGCGGTCATCGACGCGGGTGGCTCCGCGACGACGGCCGGGCCCGTCGGGATGAGCGCCCCCAGCCCTCTGCCCAGCCCTCTTGGCTGCTTGCTCACTTGCCCCTCCCGAGACTCAAGGTGTCGCACTCACTGACAGGCCCGTGACCGCGGCCACGAGATTCCCGGCGCTCATACGGCCGCACCGCGATAAGCGATCTCGCGGGCGGCGTCCATGTAGGCCATCGCACCGCTGGAGCCCGGGTCGTACGTCATGACCGACTGACCGTAACTCGGCGCCTCGGAGACGCGCACGCTTCGGGGGATGAGGGTGCTCAACACCGTCGCGCCGAAGTGGGAGCGAACCTCCTCGGCGACCTGGGAGGCGAGGCGGGTGCGTCCGTCGTACATCGTCATGAGGATGGTGGAGAGGTCGAGTGTGGGGTTCAGGTGCGCGCGGACCAGATCCACGTTTCTCAGCAACTGGCCAAGGCCTTCCAGCGCGTAGTACTCGCACTGGATGGGGATCAGCAGTTCGTTCGCGGCCATCAGCGCGTTGACCGTGAGCAGGCCGAGCGAGGGAGGGCAGTCAATGAGGATGTAGTCGAACTCGACGGCGTCGTACGCGGTCAGCGCGCGCTGCAGGCGTGCCTCACGGGCGACCATGGAGACCAGCTCGATCTCGGCTCCGGCGAGGTCGATGGTGGCGGGGGCACAGTAGAGGCCCGGCATGTCCGGAACCGCCTTCACGACCTCCGCGAGCGGCAGATCCTCCACGAGCACCTTGTACATGTCCGGTACGTCGCCACGGTGCTCGACCGCGAGAGCCGTCGAGGCGTTGCCCTGGGGGTCGAGGTCGACCACGAGCACCCGCTGGCCGTGCATGGACAGCGCCGCCGCCAGATTGACCGACGTGGTGGTCTTGCCGACGCCGCCCTTCTGGTTCGCGACGGTGAAAATCCGGGTTTTGGCAGGACGCGGCCAGTCCCCATCCCGGACCCCGGTGGAGCCTCCGGGAGCGGTGGCGGTCTTCTGGGCCGATGTTTCACGTGAAACCACTGAGCTGAGTGCCTCTCGTACCAGCGGCGAGTCGCCGGGATTAAGGGGGGTCTGGGTCACGGTCGTCTTCCTTTCAACCGGCCTGACTACGGCACCGGGAGCCGGTGCCGGCCAGCCCAGACCGGAAAGCCGTCCATGGGGCAAAACGGCAGGAACCTCGGGCCAGCCGAGACCGCTCCTCGCGCTGGCGATCGCACTCGAATGGTCTTCCACTGGCCTCGTACTCGCTTTGCTCGGTCTATCTGGGGGCCTCGCGCTACCTGCCGCGCGAGGCACGATCCTTCCGGCGAGAGGTCTTCCGCGCTCCCTCGGGAGCTCGACCGGCGACCACTCGGATGAGAGTTGCGGGCGGCTCGACCTTACCGCGCCCAACCGATGCGAGCTCGGCGGTTTGCACCCCACTCGACCGTAATTGCGCCTCTGCGTCCGCCAACTCCTCAGCGGCACGCTCGCCCTTCATGGCCAGTAGCTCACCGCCCTCGCGCAGGAGGGGCAGTGACCATTTCAGTAGGCGGTCGAGCGGCGCCACCGCGCGGGCGGAGGCGACGTCGAACTCCCGCCTGCCCGCGAACTCCTCGGCCCGGCCGCGCAACACCTCGACGTTGCCGAGTTTCAGCGACTCCACGCACTCCTCCAGGAAGACCGTCCGGCGAAGGAGCGGCTCCAGGAGGGTGACGGTGATGTCGGGCCGCACGATCGCGAGGACCAGACCCGGCAGACCGGCACCGGAACCGATGTCGACCAGGCGTACGTCGGCGGGCACGACCTCGGCGATCACCGCACAGTTGAGCAGGTGGCGGTCCCAGATGCGCGGTACCTCCCGTGGGCCGAGCAGCCCGCGCACCACCCCGGGACCGGCCAACAGCTCCGCGAAGGCCTCCGCTCTCGCCCAGGCGTCGCCGATGAACACCTCGCGCGCGACCTCGGGCGGTTCGGGGATCTGGTCACTCACTCGACGCTCACTCTTCCCTCGGAAAAATCGGGCTCAGGCCGGTCTCAAGGCTAATGGCCCGCCTCGGCATCGGGTGACGTCGCCACCGTGGGTTGGGGTGTGGGGCTACGAGAACGGACGTCGGCACCGCGATGGATCGAGGCGTGGGGTTACCAGAACGAGTGACATCGCCACCGTGGGTCGGAATGTGACGTCACGAGAACGGGTGACGGCACCGCGGTGGATCGGAAGGCGGTGTCACGAGAACGAGTGACATCGCCGCCGTAGGTCAGGGTGTGACGTCACCAGAACGAATGACATCGCCGCTGTGGATCGGGAGGCGGCGTCACGAAAACAGGTGACGTCGCCCTCCTGGCGCAGGGTGCGGAATCACGAGAAAGGCCGCCGCCCCCAGAAAAAACGGGGGCAGCGGCCTTTTGTCAGCGCGTAGCTTCGCGCCAAGGGGTGCTAGGCGGGAAGGACCACCACGAAACGACGGGGCTCCTCGCCCTCGGACTCGCTGCGCAGGCCCGCCGCGGCGACGGCGTCATGCACGATCTTCCGCTCGAACGGGGTCATCGGCTGCAGCGACTTGGGCTCGCCGTTCCGCTTGACGTCCGCTGCGATCTTGGTGCCGAGCTCGCTCAGCTCGCTCCTGCGGCGGTCGCGGTAGCCGCCGATGTCGAGCATCAGGCGTGAGCGCTCACCCGTCTGGCGGTGGACCGCGAGGCGGGTCAGCTCCTGGATGGCCTCCAGCACCTCACCGTTGGGGCCGACCAGGTCGCCGCCCTTGATATCGACGACCGACACCACGGCGCGATCGCCTTCGACATCCATGTCGATGTCACCGTCGATGTCGGCGATGTCGAGCAGACCCTCGACATAGTCCGCCGCGATCTCGCCTTCCTGCTCCAGGGCGGCGAGATCGGGAACCGCCTTCGCGGGCTCCTTCTCGGCCTCGGCCTCGGTCACGTCCGGCCACTCCTTCGTGCTGTCGGGATGAGACGTCAGGACTTCTTGCTGCCGGTCCGCTTACTGCGGGGCTGGCGGGTGGGCTGCTGCCGGATCACCTTGGTCTCCGGTACCGCAGGCGCCTCGGGCTCGGGAGCGGTCTTCTTGACCTTGCTCAGCAGGCTCGGCTTGGGCTCGGGAGTGGTGACGTTGCCCTTGGCGTCGACCACCGGGGAGGGGTTGCGGCTGTAGAACCAGTGCTGCTGGCCGAGGGTCCAGACGTTGGTGGTGACCCAGTAGAGGATCAGGCCGAGGGGGAAGTTCAGCGAGAAGATCGCGAACAGCGGCGAGACGTACATCAGGATCTTCTGCTGCTGCGCCATCGGGTTGTCCGGCATCTGGGCGATCGAGCGGGTCACGCTCTGCCGGACGGTGAGGAAGGTCGTCAGCGAGCTGACCGCCACGAAGATCGCGAGCACGACCTTGGTGATGATCGGGTCGGCGTCCAGCTGGACGATGTCGGCAGAGCTCGTGAAGAACGTCGCGGGGATGGGGGCGCCGAAGATGTGCGCGGCCCGGGCGCTGTCGACGAGGGTCTGCGTCATGCCGAACTTGGCGTGCCCGCCGGCCATGGCCTGCAGCACGGTGAACATCGAGATGAAGATCGGGAACTGCGCCAGGATCGGCAGACAGCCACCCAGCGGGTTGGCGCCCTGCCCCTGGTACAGCGCCATGACCTCCTGGTTCATGCGCTGCTTGTCGTTCTTGTACCGCTTGCGGATCTCCTGGACCTTGGGGGCCAGCTCCTGCATCTTCTTCGAGGAGCGCATCTGCTTGAGGAAGAGCGGGAAGATCAACAGTCGCATCAGCACGGTGAGCGTGATGATGGTCAGCGCCCAGTTGAGCCCGCTGTTCCTCGGAATGAAGGTGCTGTAGCCCTCGTGAATCCAGGTGATTACTTGGGCGACGGCTGTGTACAGCCAGTTCAGCCAGGACAGCTCCACCGAGCTAGCTCCCTTGCGTTTCGTCGGACCGGCCCGGGCGCGGGGGCACCGGGTCAAGGCCTCCGGGATGGAATGGGTGGCAACGCCCGATTCTCCGGATCGTCAACCATGTGCCGCGCAGCGCGCCGTGAACGGCCACGGCTTCGAGGCCGTAGGCACTGCACGAGGGGTGGAAGCGGCAACGGGGACCCAGCAGAGGGCTCACGAAGGCCCGGTAGAACCGGATCGGAGCCATCAGGATCCTGGCAGCCGGAGAAATTCCAGCGGTCTGCTGCGCCGTCATCATCGCCCATCCATGCGAGCCCCTGAGGGCTCCAGCCGCCTGAGTAAACGATCCAGCGCGACATCGAGTTCGGCGGCGATGCGCTCGCTTCGCGCGGACGCGGCCGGTGGATTGGCGCGTACCACCAGCAGGCTACCTCTCGGAAGCCGGTCGAGACGGTCTCGCATGAGGTGTCTCAACTGACGTTTGACGCGATTCCTGATGACCGCGCCTCCCACGGCACGGCTCACCACGAATCCCACCAGGGGGGGAGCATCCCTGTCAGAGCGCATGCCGAGGTGCGCGACCAGGGTGGGGCGGCCTACTCGGCTTCCCCTTCTGATCGCGCCGGCGAACTCGTCGCCCCGGCGCATGCGGGACCCTGACGGCAGCACGAGAGATCTTGTTCACCCTGGGCAGGTACGCCTGTCGCCCACCGGCAGCGATGCCGGTGGGCGACAGACGCTACTGCCTCGGCCCGGCGAACGGGCGCAACGGATGCGTCAGGCGGAGATCTCGGCGCGGCCCTTGCGACGGCGAGCGGCAAGGATGGCGCGGCCGGCGCGGGTGCGCATGCGGAGCCGGAAGCCGTGGGTCTTCGCACGACGGCGGTTGTTCGGCTGGAAAGTACGCTTGCTCACGAGTGGGCTCCAGGCTCAAGACGCATCCCCAGCACATGGGGACGCTCGACAATGGCTGACCTGCCGGATGCGGGGCATGCGAAATAGCCGCCGCGTGACAAGCCGACCGTCGTACGTTACGGGTCAGGCGTGTCCCAGGTCAAACCAGAGGCTGTTTCCCAAGCACGCCGACACAGGTTATCCACGTTTCCACAGGCACGTTATCCACCGGCGCCTCGCCGTCCACAGGATGTGCGCTCCGTCCCCCTCGTACGCCACTAGGCTGTGGACAACGTCTTGTACACAGCTGTGGACAGGGCTACTGTCGGCCCTTCCAGACCCTCTCTCCGCTGCGAGGACGCGTCGGACCGCAGGTAACGGGCTGTGCACAGCCTGTGGATTCGATGTGGATTTCGTATGGCGCCCACGAAGGGGCCACGGGACTCCCGGCATGTGGACAACGACGAGATCCGGTGCGCCCGGCGGCCACCGTTGTGGATAAACAGATCGCGGTAGGCCAGCGGGGGCCGCGTCGGGAGGAGGGGAGCCGGACCATGGACGAAACGGACCTCAGCGCTGTCTGGGCGAGGGCTCTTGAGAACTCCCTGAACGAGAACGTCCCGTCCCAGCAGCGGGTCTGGCTCAACATGACCCGGCCCTTCGGCCTCATGAACGACACCGTGGTCCTCGCCGCCCCCACGGATTTCGCCAGAGATGTCCTGGAAAACAAGCTTCGTCCGCTCATCAGCCAGGCGCTCTCCCAGGAGTTCGGCCGCCCGATGCGGGTGGCGGTCATGGTCGACCCCAGCGCGGCGGGCCCCGAGCCAGGGCTCACCCCCCGCCAGGACACTTATCCCCAGGCCCAGCCGCAGGGTTATACACAGCTTGGCGGGGCCCAGCAAGGTTATGCACAACCCTCTCAGGGCCAGCACCACGGGGGTTCCGGGCCGCAGCACCCCTATCCGGGGGGCAACCAGGCCTCGCAGTCGTCCACCGACTATCCACAGGCACAGGCGTTCTCCTATCCGTACCAGCAGGGCGAGGAGCCGCCCCAGCCGTACCTCCCCGCGGAGCCCTCGCAGAGCTCCTCGCAGGGGGAGCAGAGTCCCGGATACGGCCGTGGTTACAACCCCCAGCCGTCCCCGCCCCGGCCCGAGCCCGACTCCTTCGACCGCGGCGCGCCACCCGTGCCCGGCGCGGGCGGCGCCGGAGGGGTTCAGAACAGATGGGACGGGCGCGGGAGCAGGACGCAGGGCGAGCCGGCCCGGCTGAACCCGAAGTACACCTTCGAGACCTTCGTGATCGGCTCCAGCAACCGGTTCGCGCACGCGGCGGCGGTCGCGGTGGCCGAGGCGCCGGCCAAGGCGTACAACCCCCTGTTCATCTACGGTGACTCGGGCCTGGGCAAGACCCACCTGCTGCACGCGATCGGCCACTACGCCCAGAGCCTCTACGACGGCGCGCGGGTGAGATACGTGAGCTCGGAGGAGTTCACCAACGACTTCATCAACTCCATCCGCGACCACAAGGCCGACAACTTCCGTGGCCGCTACCGGGCGGTGGACATCCTGCTGGTGGACGACATCCAGTTCCTGGAGGGCAAGGAGCAGACGCAGGAGGAGTTCTTCCACACCTTCAACACCCTGCACAACTCCAACAAGCAGATCGTCATCTCCAGCGACCGGGCGCCGAAACAGCTGGTCACGCTGGAAGACCGGCTGCGTAACCGGTTCGAGTGGGGTCTGATCACCGACGTCCAGCCGCCCGAGTTGGAGACCCGGATCGCGATCCTGCGCAAGAAGGCGATCCAGGAAGGGCTGGCCGCGCCGCCCGAGGTGCTGGAGTACATCGCGAGCCGCATCTCCACCAACATCCGCGAGCTGGAGGGCGCCCTGATCAGGGTGACCGCGTTCGCGAGCCTGAACCGGCAGTCGGTGGACCTGCAGCTCACCGAGGTCGTGCTCAAGGACCTGATCACCGAGGACGCGGGCTCCGAGATAACGGTCGCCACGATCATGGCCTCCACCGCCGCCTACTTCGGCCTGTCGATCGACGACCTGTGCGGCGGGTCGCGCTCGCGGGTCCTGGTCACCGCCCGCCAGATCGCCATGTATCTGTGCAGGGAGCTCACCGACATGTCGCTGCCGAAGATCGGCCAGCAGTTCGGCGGCCGCGACCACACCACGGTCATGCACGCCGACCGGAAGATCCGCTCCCTGATGGCCGAGCGACGCTCGATCTACAACCAGGTCAACGAGCTGACGACCCGGATCAAGCAGCAGTCCCGCAATGGATGATGAGGTTTTTCACCCCGTGATGCACAGGCTGTGGAAAACCTTGTGGATCAACGGTTCGCGCGGACCTCGGGAGCTCGGGGGCGCCGAACCATGATCATCCGGAAACCCGCTGGTCCGAACGCTGTTCGGCGTCTGTGGACAACTCTGGGGAGAACCTGGGGACAACCTGGGGACAACTCGTGGATAACCTGGGGACGCCCTGTGGGGAGAGTTTTCCACAAGGACAAAACGACCTCCTACCCCGTGGATAACCTGGGGAAACCTCGTGGAAAACTTGGGGACAGAGGGCACCGAATCTGGGGACGGCCTGTGTGTACTCCGGAGTTCTCCCCAGCCCCAAGAGTTGTCCACAGCGGCCACCCACAACCCCGGTGGATGAAAAAACAGCACTTGACCTGCGGAAACAACGGCTTTCCACAGTATCCACAGCCCCTAATACGAAGGCCACTTGTATCTCTAACTAGGAAACCCAAGAGCCATAAGAGGGGTTCCGAGGGAGCGCGGGTGCGCGAGAGTGAACACTTCAACCCCAGGCACCGAGCGGATGGCGCTCGACACACAGGAGGCGGATCCACGTGATGTTCCGGGTCGACCGAGACGTGCTCGCTGAGGCGGTCGCATGGACGGCGCGCAGCCTGCCCGCGCGTCCCTCCGTGCCGGTGCTGGCCGGCATGCGTCTTGAGGTCACGGAGGACGGGCAGCTCAAGCTCTCGGGCTTCGACTACGAGGTCTCCGCGGAGGTGACCCTCGAACTGCAGACGGGCGAGGCGGGCGTGGTGCTCGTGTCGGGAAGGCTCCTGGCCGAGATCACCAGGGCGCTTCCCGCACAGCCTGTGGATTTCGTGGTGGAGGGCGCCAAGGCCGTCGTCACCTGTGGCAGCGCCCGCTTCACCCTGCTCACCATGCCTGTGGAGGACTACCCCTCCCTGCCCACCATGCCCCCCGCCGCGGGACGGATCGGCAGCGACGTGTTCGCCTCGGCCGTCGGCCAGGTCGCCGTGGCCGCGGGCAAGGACGACACCCTGCCGATGCTCACCGGCGTACGTGTGGAGATCGAGGGCGACACGGTCACCCTCGCGGCGACCGACCGCTACCGCCTCGCCGTACGCGAGCTGAAGTGGCAGCCGGGCCAGCCCGACTTCTCGGCCATCGCGATGATCCCCGGCAGGACCCTCGCCGACACGGCCAAGGCCCTGGGCGGCACCGGGGCCGAGGTCGAGATCGCGCTGAGCTCGGCCGGCGGCACCGGCGAGGGCATGATCGGCTTCTCCAGCGCGGGACGCCGCACCACCACCCGGCTGCTCGACCCCGAGTTCCCCAAGTACCGCTCGCTGCTGCCGACGGAGTTCTCCGCCCGCGCCGAGCTGCCGACGGCCGCCTTCGTCGAGGCCGTCAAGCGCGTGGCCCTGGTCGCCGAGCGCAACACGCCCGTACGGCTGGCCTTCCGCGGCGACGAGGTCGTCCTGGAGGCGGGCAGCGGCGACGAGGCACAGGCGGTCGAGGTGCTCCCCGTCGACTTCGAGGGCGACGACATCAACATCGCCTTCAACCACCAGTTCCTGCTCGAAGGGCTCGGCGCGATCGACTCCGACGTGGCCCGCCTGCAGATGACCACGTCCACCAAGCCCGCCATCCTCACCGGGGGCAAACCCACGGACGACGGGAGTGCTCCCGACTACCGCTACCTGATCATGCCCATCCGCCTGTCGAGCTGATGCCCGCCCACCCGACGGGGGCCCGCGAAGGCCGGGCGCGGCGGATCCCTCCACAGGCCATGGGACGGACCGGGAAAAGGATCTCGCGGCGGCACCGGAGACCGGCGGGGAACGCGACCCCGGGGTGGACACGGTGACGGGTGGGGACTCGGGACCGTCCGGCGGGGCCGGAGGGGGAGCGACATGGCTCAAGGCGTGCCTGAACGGCGCCAGGAGGCCCGGCGAGCACCCGGCCCTCCCTCTGAGCCCTCTGGAGCTCGCTGAGGCGGCCCGTGAGGCTCGTGGGGCGGGTGCGGACGCCGTTCACATACATCCGCGCGACGAGGCGGGCAGCGAGTCGCTCAGCGCCGCGCACATCGGGGCGGCCGTGCGCGCCGTACGCGAGGCGTGCCCCGGTCTCCCCGTCGGGGTGAGCACAGGGCTGTGGATAACCGGCTGGGATGTGGACGCGCGGCGCGAGGCCGTGCGCGGCTGGGCCGGGCTCGCCCCGGGCGAGTTGCCGGACTTCGCGTCGGCGAACCTCTCCGAGCCCGGATTCGAGGCCCTGTGGCACGACCTGCGGCGGCTCGGCGTCGACGTGGAGGCGGGGGTCTGGTCGGTGGAGGACGCCGACGCCCTCGCCGCGACCGGCCTGGAGTGCGCACGGGTGCTCGTCGAGATCATCGGAGGCCCCGCGGACACCGCCCTCCCGCGGGCGCGTGCCATCCTGGTTCGTCTCGCCGAACTCGGCGTCCCCGGCCCGAGGCTGCTCCACGGGGAGGGGGACCCGACCTGGATTCTCCTGGACGAAGCAGGGCAGGCTGGACTCGCCACGCGCATCGGCCTGGAGGACGTTATCCACAGCCCTGTGGGTGGCCCTGTCGGCGGGAACGCCGAGCTGGTAAGACTTGCGCGGGCACGCTTGGCGTAGGTGAACACGAAACCCTGAAGGGGGTGCTCGT
Source organism: Streptosporangium sp. NPDC000509 (assembly GCF_042898365.1). NCBI lineage: Bacteria > Bacillati > Actinomycetota > Actinomycetes > Streptosporangiales > Streptosporangiaceae > Streptosporangium > Streptosporangium sp. NPDC000509. The sequence continues at coordinate 84,875 of NZ_JBIAYX010000010.1, forward strand.
ATGCAGATCGGCATGGTCGGGCTGGGCAAGATGGGCGGCAACATGGCTGAGCGCCTGCGCCGAGGAGGTCACGACGTCGTCGGATACGACCGTGATCCCGCGGTCAGCGACGTCGCCGACCTGGAGGAGCTCGTGGAGCGGCTCCAGGCGCCGCGCACCGTGTGGGTCATGGTGCCCTCCGGTGAGCCGACCAGGGCGACGGTCAGGGCACTCGGCGACCTGTTGTCACCCGGCGACACCCTCGTCGACGGCGGCAACTCGCACTACGTCGACGACCAGAAGCACGGCGCCGAGCTCTCGGCCAAGGGCATCGGTTTCGTCGACTGCGGCGTGAGCGGTGGCGTCTGGGGATTGCAGAACGGCTACGCGCTCATGGTCGGCGGCGACAAGGCCGAGGTGGAGCGGGTCATGCCGATCTTCGAGACCCTCAAGCCCGAGGGCGACGACGGTTTCGTCCACGCGGGCACGGTCGGCGCCGGCCACTTCGCCAAGATGGTCCACAACGGCATCGAGTACGGCATGATGCAGGCGTTCGCCGAGGGCTGGGAGCTGCTTCAGGCCTCCGACATCGTGACCGACGCGGCCGGCTCGTTCAAGAGCTGGCGGCAGGGCACTGTCATCCGCTCCTGGCTGCTGGACCTGATGGTCCGCGCGCTGGAGGAGGACCCGACCCTGGCTGAGCTGGAGGGCTACGCGCAGGACTCGGGCGAGGGCCGCTGGGCGGTGCAGGCCGCCGTGGAGCTGGCGGTCCCGCTGCCGGTCATCACCGCCGCCCTGTACGCCAGGTTCGCCTCCCGCCAGGACGACTCGCCGGCGATGAAGGTCGTCGCGGCCCTGCGCAACCAGTTCGGCGGCCACGCGGTCACCTCCAAGGCGGGCGCGACCGAGAAGGGCGCAGACTCCCCCGGCGCCGACGTCACGCCCCCGGTCGAGACGGCCGGATAGCCAGGCCGGCCCAGCATCGGCCCACTGCGGGCCCACTGCGGGCCCACTGCGGGACCATCCTCGGTCCACCGTCTCCGGCGGCTCGCGCCACGACCTTTTTCACAGGGTGCGAGCCGTACGGGCACGGGAGGCCGCGGTGACGGACGAGGCCGACTAATCTTCCTGGGGTGCATGTCGCCCATCTCTCCCTCACCGACTTCCGGTCCTACGAGAACGTCGACCTCGGCATGGAGCCGGGGGTCACGGCCTTCGTCGGACCCAACGGCATGGGGAAGACCAACCTCGTCGAGGCGCTGGGTTACGTGGCGACGCAGGCCAGCCATCGGGTCGCCAACGACGGGCCGCTGATCAGGCAGGGCGCGGCGCGGGCGGTCGTCCGCTCGTCGGTGGTACGCGACGACCGGCGCGCGCTGATCGAGCTGGAGATCAACCCGGGCAGGGCCAACCGGGCCAGGCTGAACCGTTCCCCGGTCCCCCGTCCCCGCGAGGTCGTCGGCCTGTTGCGCACGGTCCTGTTCGCCCCCGAGGACCTCGCCATGGTCAAGGGCGATCCCTCGGAGCGGCGCCGGTTCCTCGACGACCTCCTGGTGGCCAGGACGCCCAGGTTCGCGGGGGTGCGCGCCGACTACGACCGGGTGCTCAAGCAGCGCGGTGCCCTGCTGCGCACCGCCGCGCAGGCCAGGAGGGGCCGGGGCAGGAGCACGCGGCGGGCGGAGAGCGACGCGGCGTTCGCCGAGGCGGGGGCGGGAGACCCGCTGAGCACCCTGGAGGTCTGGGACGCCCACCTGGCCACGCACGGCGCCGAGCTGCTCGCGGCCAGGCTGGAGCTGGTCGAGACGCTACGCCCGCTCGTCGCCGCCTCGTACGCCTCCCTCGCGCCGGACTCCGCGGCCGCCGCGCTGGAATACCGGGGCACCCTGGCCGCGGACGCCGGGACCGATCGCACCGAGCTGGCCAAACGGCTGCGCGCCGGCCTGCTGGAGGTCCGGGCCTCGGAGCTGGAACGCGGTGTCACCCTCGTCGGCCCGCACCGCGACGACCTGTTCCTCGGCCTGGGTGAGCTGCCCGCGCGCGGCTACGCCAGCCACGGCGAGTCGTGGTCGTTCGCGCTGGCGCTCAGACTGGCCGCCTACGACCTGCTCAGGGCCGACGGCGGCGATCCGGTGCTCATCCTCGACGACGTCTTCGCCGAGCTGGACAGCAGGCGCAGGCGCCGCCTGGCCGAGATGGTCGCCCCCGCCGAGCAGGTTCTGATCACCGCGGCGGTGTCCGACGACGTGCCCGCCGAGCTGGCCGGAGGCCGTTTCGACGTGACCGAGGGAGGCGTGGCCCGTGTCCGATGACGCAGGGGGGCGCGCGAGCGGCCCGGTGCCCGTGCCGCGGGCCCCGGAGCCGAGGGGGCGCGCGGCGGCGGGGGAAGGCCGGGAGCGGGGAGGCGGGAGCCGGGCGGCCGGGCCCGCCCCGGGTTCGCGAGGCCCGGCGGACCCGGTCGGTAAGGGCCCGGCGGGCTCGGCCGGTAACGGTAAAGGCTCGGCGGACCCGGCGGGCACGGGTGCGGACGGGGCGGCCGCCGGTTCCGCGAGGAGCGCGGCGGCCAAGGGGGCCGCGCTGGCGAGGGAGAAGCTCGCCCAGGCCAAGTCGGACGCCGCCAGACGGGGGCAGCTGCCCCGCCGAGAGCCGCGGCGCAGGGCGTCGGGGGCGCGCAGGGACGCCGGCGACCCCCAGCTCCTCGGCAGGGCGATCGCGGACCTGCTGTCGGACCGAGGCTGGGAGCAGCCCGCCGCGATCGGCGGCGTCTTCGGCCGCTGGCCCGAGATCGTCGGCGCCGACATGGCGGCCCACACCAAGCCGGAGACCTTCGCCGACGGCGAGGTCGTGGTGGTCGCCGACTCCACCGCATGGGCCACCCAGGTCCGTCTCCTGGCGAGGACGCTCGTCCGGAGGTTGAACGAGGAACTCGGGGACGGAACGGTACAAAAGGTAAAGGTTCGCGGCCCGCAGAACGGTCCCCGCTCCAGCGGCGGTCTGCGTGTCACCGGGAGCCGCGGTCCGGGCGACACGTACGGCTGACACGGGCCTGAAAAACGGATCAGCGGCTCTTCTGGCGCGACGAACCCCCTCCGCGTAGGGGGATGTCCAAGACGATGATCGTCGCGCGACAGGCCATTCCAGCGGCTGTCAATGCCACATGATGTGTTCTGAGCCGCTAGAATGAAATCGAATTCCGGACACGTCCGTTTGCGTGCCACCCCCCCGGCGAGCATGTCGGCTCCCCTGGGTGAGCGCATCGGGGCATTCACGACGGTGACGGGCACGGCGGGGCTACATCTTGTCTCCCTGCCGCGTGTCCGCGGCAGGAGGATTTCGCACTTGTCCTACGACGCTAGCTCAATCACCGTTCTCGAAGGGCTTGAGGCGGTCCGTAAGCGCCCCGGTATGTACATCGGCTCGACCGGCGAGCGCGGTCTGCACCACCTCGTCTACGAGGTCGTCGACAACTCCGTCGACGAGGCCCTGGCCGGGCACGCCGACCGGATCGAGGTCACCCTGCTCGCCGACAACGGCGTTCGGGTCGTCGACAACGGCCGTGGCATCCCCGTCGGCATCGTCCCCGGTGAGAACCGTCCCGCGGTCGAGGTCGTCCTCACCGTGCTGCACGCGGGGGGCAAGTTCGACGACAAGTCGTACGCGGTCTCCGGCGGACTGCACGGCGTGGGTGTCTCCGTCGTCAACGCCCTTTCCAGCAAGCTCGATGTGGAGATCCGCACCGACGGGCACTACTGGCGGCAGAGTTATGTCGAGAGCAGGCCCACCGCGCCCCTGGCGAAGGGGGAGAAGACCGACTCGACCGGCACCTCGATCACCTTCTGGGCCGACGGGAGCATCTTCGAGACCACGACCTGGCACTTCGAGACCCTCGCGCGTCGCTTCCAGGAGATGGCCTTCCTCAACAAGGGCCTGACGATCTCGATCAGGGACGAGCGCCCCGATTTCGTCGACGGAGAGGAGGGGGAGCCCCGGGAGGTCACCTACCACTACGAGGGCGGCCTGTCCGACTTCGTCAAGCACCTCAACTCCAAGAAGGAGCCGGCCCACCTCTCGGTGATCGACTTCGAGGCGCAGGGCGAGGGCATCGCCGTCGAGATCGCGATGCAGTGGAACAACTCCTACAGCGAGTCGGTCTACACCTTCGCCAACACGATCAACACCGCCGAGGGCGGCACCCACGAGGAGGGCTTCCGCGCGGCGCTGACGTCCATCGTCAACCGCTACGCGCGCGAGCAGAAGTTCCTCAAGGAGGGCAAGGACGACAACCTCGCGGGAGAGGACATCCGCGAGGGGCTCACCGCGATCATCTCGGTGAAGCTGACAGACCCCCAGTTCGAGGGACAGACCAAGACGAAGCTGGGCAACACCGAGGCGAAGTCGTTCGTCCAGAAGGCCTGCAACGACCACCTGCGCGACTGGTTCGAGCGCAACCCCGGCGAGGCGAAGGACATCATCACGAAGTCCCTGCAGGCCTCCCGCGCCCGCCTCGCGGCCCGTCAGGCCCGCGACCTGACCCGGCGCAAGTCGCTGCTGGAGTCGGGCTCGGGGCTGCCCGGCAAGCTGGCCGACTGCCAGTGGAGCGATCCGGAGAAGTGCGAGCTGTACATCGTCGAGGGAGACTCGGCGGGCGGCTCGGCCAAGGGCGGCCGCGACTCCAAGTTCCAGGCGATCCTCCCGATCCGCGGCAAGATCCTCAACGTCGAGAAGGCCCGGATCGACAAGGTCCTGCAGAACAACGAGGTCCAGGCGCTGATCACCGCCATGGGCACGGGTGTGCACGACGAGTTCGACATCACCAAGCTCCGCTACCACAAGCTCATCCTGATGGCGGACGCCGACGTCGACGGCCAGCACATCACGACGCTGCTGCTCACCCTGCTGTTCCGCTTCATGCGGCCCCTGATCGAGGCCGGGCACGTCTACCTCTCCCAGCCGCCCCTCTACAAGATCAAGTGGGACCGGAAGGGCGAGGACGCCTCCTACGCCTACTCCGACCGCGAGCGTGACGCGGTCATCCAGGCCGGTATCGACGCGGGCAAGCCCGACCCCCGGCCGCGCGACAACGTGCAGCGCTTCAAGGGACTGGGCGAGATGAACGCGGGCCAGCTCTGGGAGACGACCATGAACCCCGACACCCGCCTTCTCCTCCAGGTCACCCTCGACGACGCGGCCCAGGCCGACGAGCTGTTCAGCGTGCTCATGGGTGAGGACGTCGAAGCCCGTCGTTCCTTCATCATTAGGAACGCCCGGGATGTCCGTTTCCTCGACGTGTAGCGGTAGCCGTACCAGAAAAGGATCCTGACCTGTGACGGAAGTCAACACTCCGCCCGGCCCTCCGACCGACCGCGTCGAGCCGGTCGACATCCAGTCCGAGATGCAGCGCAGCTACATGGACTACGCGATGTCGGTCATCGTCTCGCGTGCGCTGCCGGACGTCCGCGACGGCCTCAAGCCGGTGCACCGCCGCGTGCTGTACGCCATGTACGACGGCGGTTACCGGCCCGACCGCGGCTACTTCAAGTGCTCCCGCGTCGTCGGTGACGTCATGGGCTCCTACCACCCGCACGGCGACACGTCGATCTACGCGACCGTGGTGCGGATGGCGCAGCCCTGGTCGCTGCGCTACACGCTGGTCGACGGGCAGGGCAACTTCGGTTCCCCTGGCAACGACCCGCCGGCGGCGATGCGCTACACCGAGTGCAAGCTCGCGCCCATCGCGATGGAGATGCTGCGCGACATCGACAAGGACACCGTCGACGTCGTCCCCAACTACGACGGGCGCTCCCAGGAGCCCCTCGTCCTGCCCTCGCGCTTCCCCAACCTGCTGGTCAACGGGGCGGCGGGCATCGCGGTCGGCATGGCCACCAACATCCCGCCGCACAACCTGCGGGAGGTGGCGAACGGTGTCATCTGGTGCCTGCAGAATCCCGACGCCGACGACGAGGAGCTCCTCGAGGCGCTGATCGCCCGCGTCAAGGGGCCCGACTTCCCCACCGGCGCGCTGATCGTGGGCAGGCGCGGCATCGACGACGCGTACCGCACCGGTCGCGGCTCGATCACCATGCGGGCGATCGTCGAGGTCGAGGAGGACGCCAAGGGCCGCCAGTGCCTCGTCGTCACCGAGCTTCCGTACCAGGTCAACCCGGACAACCTCGCGCTGACCATCGCCGAGGCGGTGAAGGACGGCAGGATCAGCGGCATCGCCGACGTCCGCGACGAGAGCTCCTCGCGGGTGGGCCAGCGTCTGGTGATCGTGCTCAAGCGCGACGCGGTCGCCAAGGTCGTGCTGAACAACCTCTTCAAGCACACCCAGCTGCAGACCACCTTCGGCGCCAACATGCTGGCCCTGGTCGACGGCGTGCCGCGCACGCTCAGGCTCGACCAGTTCGTCCGCCACTACGTGGCGCACCAGATCGACGTCGTGGTCCGCAGGACCCGATACCTTCTGCGCAAGGCCGAGGAGCGGGCACACATCCTGCGCGCGCTGCTCAAGGCCCTGGAGCGGATGGACGAGGTCATCGCCCTGATCCGCCGGTCGCCCTCGGCGTCCGCGGCGCAGGGGGGCCTGATGGCGCTGCTGGAGATCGACGAGATCCAGGCGCAGGCCATCCTCGACATGCAGCTGCGCAAGCTGGCCGCCCTGGAGCGCCAGCAGATCACCGACGAGTACGACGCGCTGATGGCGCAGATCACCGAGTATCAGGCGATCCTCGCCTCGCCCGAGCGGCAGCGCTCAATCGTCCAGGAGGAGCTCACCGAGCTCACCGGACGGTACGGCGACGACCGCAAGACCGAGATCATCGCCTACGAGGGCGACATGTCGATCGAGGACCTCCTGGCCGAGGAGGACATGGTCGTCACGATCACCCGCGGCGGCTACGCCAAGCGAACCAACACAGACCTTTACCGGGCGCAGAAGCGCGGCGGCAAGGGCGTGCGGGGCGCGCAGCTGCGCCAGGACGACATCGTCGACCACTTCTTCGTCACCACGACGCACCACTGGCTGCTGTTCTTCACCAACAAGGGCCGTGTTTACCGGGTCAAGGCGTACGAACTGCCCGACTCCGGCCGCGACGCGCGCGGGCAGCACCTGGCGAACCTGCTGGCCATGCAGCCGGACGAGGTCGTGATGGAGGTCCTCGACCTGCGAGACTACGAGGTCGCCCCGTACCTCGTGCTCGCCACCCGCAGCGGCCTGGTGAAGAAGACGCGCCTTTCCGAGTACGACTCGCCGCGCACGGGTGGTCTCATCGCGATCAATTTGCGCGAAGATGACGAAGTGATCGCTGCCAGACTGGTGTCGGAGGACGACGATCTTCTCCTCGTCTCACGCGGCGCCCAGTCCATCCGCTTCACGGCGTCCGACGAGGCCATGCGCCCGATGGGCAGGGCGACGAGCGGCGTGATCGGCATGCGATTCCTCGACGGGGACGAGCTCCTCGCGATGAACCGGATCGCCGACGGCGACAACGTTCTGGTCGCGACCGAGGGCGGATACGCCAAGCGCACCCCCGTGGATCAGTACCCTCTTCAGGGAAGGGGCGGAAAGGGAGTCCTGACCGCCAAGATCGTAAGCGCCCGTGGCAAGCTGGTTGGCGCGGTCATGGTCAGACCCGAGGACGAGGTTTTCGCCATCACGTCCGCCGGAGGGGTTATCCGGACGAGTGCCGGGGAGATCAAGCAGTCTGGCCGCCAGACGATGGGGGTTCGGCTGATGAATCTGGCGGAGGGGGACAGCGTCGTGGCGCTGGCCCGCAATGCGGAGGCGCTGGAGACCGGGGAGAACCCGGTGACCGGGGAAAGCGCCGAGACGCAGGTGGAGACCGGTGAGAACGGGGAAGGGGAGAATCCGTGAATGCTCAGGGCAAGCCGGGATCGCGCCCCGCCTCCTCGTCGACACGCGATCAGGCGACGGAGAAGATGGACAAGATCGCTGGAACGAAGGACGTCGAGGCGGCCTCGTCACCGGTTAACGGTAGCGTGCCCGCGCCGGAAACCGATGGATCGGTATCCGACAATCGCAAGGGCAGGCAAAAAGTGACGACGACAGAGGACGGCAAGCAAGCCGACACCACGGTGCGGATCCGTCCAAGCGGATCTCCACCACCATCCGCGCCACCGCAGTCCTCACACCCGCAGGGAGGGCAGCAGGGGCGTTCCTCGTCCGCGTCCTCGCCGGGGGGACAGCAGGGCCGTTCCCCGTCCGCCTCGCCCGGGCCGTCCGCCCCGCCGCCGGGACAGCAGAGCCGGCCGTCGGCCGGGCAGCAGAACAACCGTGCCTCGTGGTCGCCCGGCAGCCTGTCGTCGCCCCAGGCTCCGGCCGACGCGGCCGACAGGAAGGCCGCGGACGTCGGCGGCCCGAGGTCGCCCCGCAAGGCGCACCTGGTGCTGCGCAGGGTCGAGCCGTGGTCGGCGATGAAGTTCAGCTTCGTCGTGTCGCTGGTCTGCTTCGTGGTGCTGTTCATCGCGGTCGCGGCCCTCTACATGGTGCTGTCCAGCCTCGGGGTGTTCGAGAACATCATCCAGACGGTCACCCAGCTCACGACGGCCGACGGCAACGCGACCAACGGCGTGGACATCGCCTCCTGGTTCGAGCCGGTCCGCATCCTGGGCTACACCGCCCTGATCGGCGCGGTGAACGTCGTGCTGATCACCGCTCTCGCCACCCTCGGCGCCGTGATCTACAACATCGCCTCCGACCTGGTCGGTGGCGTGGAGGTCACCTTCAGCGAGGCCGAGTAGTCGTCCCGCCGAGTGTCCCCGCCCTCTTTCCGGGGCGGGGACATGGCGCGAGCAGGTGCCGAAACAGGGTAAGCTTTTCCCTGTTCGAGCGAACGGGTTCGTCTCCGCCAAACGGATACGGGACCGTTCGTCTGTGTGATGAGGGGCTATAGCTCAGACGGTTAGAGCGCTTCCCTGATAAGGAAGAGGTCCCAGGTTCAAGTCCTGGTAGCCCCACCCAGCTCAGAGGCCATTTCCCAGCAGGGAAGTGGCCTTTTTTGATCTTCCGAGTGACTAAGTGAGTGACTACGCTCCCCTGGTCTCACCGGGAAAGATCAGGTTCATTGCCTCAGCCCCTTCGAGCAGTACCGGCCGGAGTTGCTTGCGGTAGACCTTCTCCGTCACCACGGTCCCCTTGTGGCCGACCAGGCGGGAGATGTTCTCCAGGGCCATGCCGGAGTCCGACAGCAGCGAGACGAAGCTGTGCCGCATCTCCCGAGGAGTCCACTCGTCGGGGTCCAGGTCGGTCCTCTTGAGGATCACCCGGAAGGCCCTGCGGACGTTGGCCGCGTCCAGTTCGGTTCCGTACTTGCTCGCGAAGACGAGATCGTTCTCCTGCCACAGGTCCCCCGCCTTCTCCCGTGCGAGCGCCTGCCGCTCACGGTGCCCGCGCAGCGCGTCCACGCACAGCCTGGCTTCGAGCCGAAGATCGTGCGCAAGCGCCAGCGGCGGCTGTCGGGTGTTGATGAGATGGTCATCTCCCTGTCGGCCAAGGGGTTGAGCACCGGGGAGATCTCCGCGCACTTGGCTGAGGTCTACGGCGCGGAGGTCTCCAAGCAGACCATCTCCACCATCACCGACAAGGTGCTGGAGGGCATGGCCGAGTGGCAGAACCGGCCACTGGATCCGGTCTATCCAGTGATCTTCATCGATGCCATTCATGTCAAGATCCGCGATGGTCAGGTCGCCAACCGGCCCATCTACGTGGCGTTGGCGGTCACCGTCGACGGCGAGCGCGACATCCTCGGCCTATGGGCTGGCGAGGGCGGCGAGGGCGCGAAGTTCTGGCTGCACGTGCTGACAGAGATCAAGAACCGAGGCGTGGCCGATGCGCTGATGGTGGTCTGCGACGGACTCAAGGGGCTGCCGCAGGCGATCGAGACCGTCTGGCCGCAGGCCATCGTGCAGACCTGCGTGGTGCACCTGCTGCGCGCCTCGTTCCGTTATGCCGCTCGTCAGCACTGGGACGCCATCGCCAAAGCACTGCGGCCGATCTACACCGCGCCGACCGAGGCCGCCGCACTGGAGCGGTTCTATGAATTCGCCGAGGCTTGGGGCGGCAAATACCCGGCCATCGTGAAGTTGTGGGAAGACGCCTGGGCCGAGTTCGTGCCCTTCCTCAACTTCGACGCCGAGATCCGCCGGGTCATCTGCTCCACCAACGCGATCGAGTCGGTCAACGCCCGCATTCGCCGGGCGGTCAAGGCTCGTGGCCACTTCCCGAACGAGCAGGCCGCGCTCAAGTGCGTCTACATGGCCATCATGAGCCTGGACCCCACCGGCAAGGGCCGCAAACGCTGTCACCCGGTGGAAGGCCGCACTGAACGCCTTCGCGATCACCTTCGAAGGTCGTCTGACCTCGCCCTCCCGATAGAACCAATCAAAATCGAGATACACCGTTAACTAGACAGACCCCACTAGGTCTAGAGGTACGGGGCTCTAGAGAGTTTGAGGACAGGACGAAAGTCGGCGGCTAGGGTCATAGTCCATGACAGACCCTGAGAAATTGCTGCAAACCTCTGACTGGTACGACCATGAGGGGCCGCATTCCCCCTTCGGAGTCACGCGTGGGGCGAGCATCGGGTATTGGTTCGGGCAGCCCACTTGGCGACAAGAACAGAAGCGAAGGCGGTGGGATTCGGTGCCCGCGTACGAGACCTACAGTTGGCGAACTATCAACGACTGCTGCCTGACGTACGGGTTCCGTAAGGGATACCGATTCCGGGCGGGCGATTTCAGCGATCGACAGAGTGACGAGGAGATCCGGAGATTCGCGGAGAAGGCGAAGACCGGACCCCATTGGCACAACGCCCTTGCAGTGGCGCGGGGCACGGCGATCGGGTTCGCCGCTGGGAGAGCAAATGGAATAGGACCGCGCCGCGTGCCTGCCGACATGATCAAGACCTGCTGTGCTGCCTATGGCTTCTGGGAAGGTTGCCGAGTCGGATGCACTGTGTTCTTCGACAACGCGACCAGCGACGAGAGGGCCCGTTACGACCTTGAGTGGCGCATCCGACGGAACGAAGACGGTTGGGGATGAACGGCGATGCCACTCACCCACCCCCTTTGGTGTACAGCCGGGGAGTACAGCAGCAGGAGTAGTGAAGCGGTCCGGGTCTGATGGAGGCTCTGGTCTGCCCCAGATCCGGTGGTGAGGCGATGAGTACACCGCTGCCCCGGTTAGTGAAGTCGATCTCGTCCAGGGGGCTGCATGGTGACCCTGGTAAGCGTGGCGACATCGTCAACGCGCACGGCTTCGGCATGAACGCCTATGGCGCACCGGTCTACCACTTGCGCCGCATGCGCGAGGAAGGGCTGTTAGACGCCTACGCCACCAGCTTCGAAGCCGTGTGGAAACAGTCCCGACTGCCCGGCGAGGAGCGGTAAGTGGCCCGCACCGAGTACTACGACGATCCCGACGCTCCCGAGCCGAACAGCCTGGTCGTGGGGGTGTCCGCCGTGGTCGTCGACGACGAGGGACGCATTCTCATGCAGAGGCGCACCGACAACGGGCTGTGGGCACTGCCCGGAGGCGGGATGGACCTCACCGAGTCGGTGCCGCAGGCGGCCGTACGGGAGGTGAAGGAGGAGACCGGCTACGACGTCGAGGTGACCGGGATGGTGGGCCTCTACACCGACGCCCGGCACATCATCGCGTACAGCGATGGGGAGGTACGCCGCCAGTTCAACGTCTGCCTGACAGCCCGCGTCGTTGGCGGAACGCTCGCGGTCAGCGACGAGTCGACCGACGTCCGCTGGATCAGCCCCGATGAGTTCGAGGAACTGTCGATGCACGACACGCAGCGCCTCCGGATAGAGCACTTCCGTCAAGGGATGCCGACGCCCTACATCGGATGAAGCGAGCCCTCTGAGATTCGTTGCCACGTTCCTGCCTGATCGTGATCACCTGCTGTTGATCACGGCACCTAGGAGCCGCGTGTCGAGCATGTCTTGAGAGAAGGGGAAACCAGTGATCTTTCTTGCCAGGGCGAAAGCACGCGGGAATTCTCCGGGGTCAGAGTCCTCTAGGTCTTCGTCCAGATCTAGGTCGGAATCCAGATCGGGGTCCAGTCCGACTTCGCGCATCATGTCGACAAATCGATCGGGATCGCTGCCTGCGCGCGCGTCGGGACCCAGCAGGTCAAACCAAGTGACCATTTCGCCATCGGCCGCGTAGACGAAAAAGTCCGTGGCGTGGAGGTTGCGATTGATCGACACGACCTCGGTCGCTTGGGAAAGCCGTTTCAGCAGAGGACGGTCGACCGCGATCGATGCCGCCCAGAACTGGATGAGCACTGTCCAGCCGTCTGTCTCCAGTGCGCCTACGTAACCGGTGCGCATCTTGTCGTCCGAGTCGATGCATTTCATCGTTCGTTCCTGCAGTTCTTCGAAGGTGGCCTCTTCGATCCCGTCGGTCTCCGCTCCGAGACGGGTCAGCGCCTCGACAGGGGAGAGGGATCGAACGAAGGACACGCAGGAGACGTCGTGGAACGGCCCGAACTCCGAAAGCCAGCCGAATTCCTCGTGCAGGTCTGTCACTGTGACTCCCATGATCAGTTGCGCGTCATGATGTCACTCGTCACCGACAAGGGTGGTGCCGCTGCTCATGGGGGTACTGGCAGCGCCTCAGAAGATGCGGCGGTGAGTGACCAACCGAGTGACAACGACCACGGACGAGGCCGGACGTCGGTGGATCACCATGGACCGTATGCGCAGGTGAAGACGGGTATAGCCCATGGTTCCGCACCCTACCGGCTTGCCTGATGAGGAAGAGGTCCCAGGTTCAAGTCCTGGTAGCCCCACCCAGCTCAGAGGCCATTTCCCGATAAGGGGAGTGGCCTTTTTGATCTTCCGGGTGATCAGGTGAGTGACCACGTTGCCCCGGCGTCATCCTCGTCGCGAGAACGTGCCGGTGGTCGTCGTGTCACATGCTCTGGCGAGGCGGAGGGTGAAGTGGGAAGGCGTTCTTTGGCTCGGCCGGGCCGACGACCTTGATGTCGGAGTCGAACCTGCCGATGGCGGAGGACAGAGCGATCCACGTTCGTGACCTCGGCTGATCATGGGTGCGGGCGCCACGAGGTGTTCGCGGGTGGTGCGTGGCTTTTCGCAGGTAGGGGATGGCGAGGGCGAGTGGCGGTTGGACGTTTGCCCACGAGGGAGCGGGTAAAGACCTGGCCTCACGTGGAAAGAAGCGCCGCTCATGGAGTGCGGAGTCGCCGGGTAGGGCACACGTCCGAACGAACGATGTCCGTACCCCGTGTCGCGGAGCCGGTCAAGAACGGGGATTCCGGGTCGTGAGCAGCGGGATCCCATAACCGTGATCAGGTCATGTGTCGAAGCCGGAGGCATCGCGTAGCGCCGCCGGCTCTCGACGGTCCGACCGCGCCTTGGGCGCGTCGGACCCCGAGGACCGGACGTGATCTCACACGGTGCCGCCACACCTTGAGGGGGAACGATGGAGAAGTCTCATCCGATGAAGGAAACGGTCGACAAGGTCGTCGACAAGGTGGTCGACGCCGTGTCGGGCGATGGATCTTCGGGCGTGGTCCCCGGCCGGCCGAGCAGCGGGACACCGTTGCTGGATGAGCCGACCGAGCCTCGGGCGCCTCTGCCGCCCAAGCCCGACCAGAGCGGCCCCGATCCCTTCACCCCGACCGGGCAACCCACTGATGTGCCGCCGGCGGCGCGGGCGCAGGGCGGCGAGTACCTGACGACGGCGCAGGGCCTGCGGCTGGCGGACACCGACCACTCGCTCAAGGCCGGTCCCCGCGGACCGGTGCTGCTGCAGGACCATCACCTGCGCGAGAAGATCATGCATTTCGATCACGAGCGCATTCCCGAGCGCGTCGTGCACGCCCGCGGCGCCGCCGCGCACGGCGTCTTCCGCGCCTACGGCAACGCCTCGACGGTGACGAAGGCGGCGTTTCTCGCCGAGGGCGTCGAGACGCCGGTCTTCGTGCGTTTCTCGACCGTCCTCGGGTCACGGGGATCGGCGGACACGGTGCGTGACACGCGGGGATTCGCCACGAAGTTCTACACCGGCGAGGGTGTCTTCGACCTGGTGGGCAACAACATCCCGGTGTTCTTCATCCAGGACGCGATCAAGTTTCCCGACGTCATCCACGCGGCCAAGCCGCATCCCGACCGGGAGATCCCCCAGGCCCAGAGCGCGCACGACACGTTCTGGGACTTCGTGTCCCTGCACACCGAGGCCACCCACCACACCATCTGGAACATGTCCGACCGGGCCATCCCCCGCTCCTTCCGGACGATGGAGGGTTTCGGCGTCCACACCTTCCGGCTCGTCAACGCCGAAGGGGCGACGACGCTGGTGAAGTTCCACTGGAAGCCCAAGGCCGGGGTGCACTCGCTGGTGTGGGAGGAAGCCCAGATCATCAACGGCATGGACCCGGACTTCCACCGGCGCGATCTGGCCGACGCGATCGAGGCGGGCGCCCACCCGCAGTGGGAGCTGGGCATCCAGGCATTCCCCGACACCCCCGAGCAGACCTTCGAGGGCATCGACCTGCTGGATCCGACGAAGATCGTTCCCGAGGAGCTGGCGCCGGTCCAGCCGATCGGCCTGCTCACCCTCAACGCCAACCCGACCAACTTCTTCGCCGAGACCGAGCAGGTCGCCTTCCACCCGGGTCACCTGGTACCCGGTATCGACATCACCGACGACCCGCTGCTCGCGGGGCGCCTGTTCTCGTACCTGGACACCCAGATCAGCCGGTTGGGCGGCCCCAACTTCGCGCAGATCCCGATCAACCGCCCGCACGCCCCGGTGAACGACATGCTGCGTGACGGCCTGCACCAGACGGCGGTGCACGCGGGCGTCGCCCCCTACAAGCCCAACTCCCTCGACGGCGGCTGCCCCTTCTTCGCGGGGCAGCAGGAGGGCGGGTACGTGGAGAGGCCGGTGCAGGTCGAGGGCCGGAAGGTGCGCGAGGCTCCGGCGTCGTTCGCCGACCACTTCAGCCAGCCCCGCCGGTTCTGGCTGAGCCTCACCCCGGTCGAGCGCGAGCACGTCATCTCCGCGTACACCTTCGAGCTCGGCAAGGTCTACGAGCAGCCGATCAAGGAGCGCACCCTGCGGGTGCTCGCCGAGATCGACTCGTACCTGTGCGCGCAGGTGGCCGCGGGACTGGGTCTCCCCGTGCCGGAGCCGACGGGGCCGCCGGCTCCGGTCGAGCCCAGCCCCGCGCTCTCCCAGCTCGGCCGGACCTGGCCCACCACCGGGCGGATCGTCGGCATCGTCGTCGGTGAGAACAGCGGCCTGGAGACGGTGCGCGCCGTTCGCCAGGCGATCCTGGACGGCGGCATGGTGCCGCTGGTCGTCGCCCCGGCGGGTGGCGCGCTCGGAGCGGACGGAGCCGATCCCGTCACCGTGCAGCGCACCTTCGCCACCGCCCGGTCGGTGGAGTTCGACGCCCTGCTGCTGGCCGGTGCGCCCGCACCGGGCAAGGACGCCTACGGTGCCCGGGACGCCAAGGCGGGCACCGGCACGCTCGCCGCGGGAATCGACCCGCGGGTGCTGCTGATGCTCGGCGAGGCGTTCCGCCATGCCAAGCCGCTCGGTGGCTGGGGAGATGCCGAGCGGGCGCTCACCGCCGCGGGGATCGACACCGCGGCACCCGGCGTGCTCGTCGGCGAGAGCGGCGACGGCGTGCTCGGGGAGGTCGTGCGGCTGCTGGGGCAGCACCGGGTCTGGGAACGCTTCCCCACCGCGATCGACATCGCCTGACGGGAACGCTCGGGGCGAGGCGGTGGCCTCGTGGGCCGACGGGCGCGTACTCCGGCTCGTCGGCCCACGGACGGCCACCGCCTCGCCCCGAACGCCGGTGACGCCGGTCAACCTCGACATCAACGCGCGCGATCACGGCGGCCTCTCCCCGCGCGCCGGTGACGCCGTATCTCCGGGCGCGCCGCCTCAGGGGAGCGCGTCGACCACGAGAACATTAATCCTTTTAGCGTGTTATGTCGTTTTTGTCAGGGTAAATCGACTCTGCACGATGGGAGTCGAGCCATGACAACACCAGATGGACGACGCGTCGTAGTGATCACCGGAGCCAGCGCGGGCATCGGCCGGGCCACCGCCCGCCGTTTCGCCGCCCGGGGCGATGCGGTGGCGCTGATCGCCCGAGGTGCCGACGGCCTGGAGGGGGCCGCGCGTGAGGTGCGTGAGGCGGGCGGAAAGGCGCTGGTCATCGAGGCCGACACCGCCGATCATGATCAGATCGACGCCGCCGCGGAGCGGACAGAGGACGAACTCGGTCCCATCGACGTGTGGGTGAACGTCGCCTTCGCGTCGGTGTTCGCCCCCTTCACGCAGATCACACCCGAGGAGTTCCGCCGCGCGACCGAGGTCACCTATCTCGGCTTCGTCAACGGCACACGCGCCGCGCTGAAGCGGATGCTTCCCCGCGATCACGGTGTGGTCGTCCAGGTCGGCTCGGCACTGGCATACCGCGGGATTCCGCTGCAGAGCGTGTACTGCGGAGCCAAGCACGCCATCCAGGGATTCAACGAGTCGCTGCGCTGCGAGTTGCTGCACGACAAAAGCGGTGTACGGGTCACCATGGTGCAGATGCCGGCGGTCAACACGCCGCAGTTCGACTGGGTGCTGTCGCGCCTGCCCGGCCATCCCCAGCCCGTTCCCCCGATCTACGAGCCCGAGATCCCGGCCGACGCCATCCTTTACGCGGCGGAGCACCCGCGGCGGCGCGAATACTGGGTGGGAGTCTCGACCGCGGCGACGCTCCTCGCCAACGCGGTGATCCCCGGCCTCCTGGACCGATACCTGGCCTGGACGGGCTACGCCTCCCAGCAGACCACCGAGGTGACCCACCGGACCCCTCCCAACCTGTGGCGTCCGGCCGACGAAGAACCCGGTACCGACGAGGGGGCGCACGGCTCCTTCGACGACAAGGCGATAACGCGCAGTCCTCAGCTCTGGGCCTCCCAGCATCACGGACTGCTCGCGGGGGCCTCGGCCCTGACGGCCGGGCTGGGCGCTCTGGCGTGGGCGCACCGGCGCACGGCGAAGGGAACGAGGTGGCGCGGACCGTTCGAGGAACGGTCGATGCCACCGGTGCGGGCGATCGAGGTCACGCGCGCGGTATGGGGCCTGGCGCTGCTGCTGGCGCCCTCGCAGGTGCTCCGCGTCCTCGGGGGGAGAAGGAGTCGCGGGGCGAAGGTCGTCGCCCGCCTGCTGGGTGCCAGGCAGCTGGGCCAGGCGGCCTGGTCGGGCCTTCGCCCCAGCCGGTCGGTGCTCGCCGGTGGCGCCGTGATCGACCTGGTGCACGCCGGCACCGCCGTGGCGCTCGGGGTGGTCGACGGCCGCTGGCGCCATGTCGCGCTCTCCGACGCGGGGGTCGCCCTCGCCTGGAGCCTGGCCGGACTGCGCGACAGCGGCAGGTCGTGACGCCGGCCGCGTCACAGGAGGGTACGCGCACCGCTTCGCCCGGCTCCTCGCGCCGAGAGTGTCACCGCCGACTCCAGCAGCAGTGCGTGCACGAACGCCTGGGGCAGGTTGCCACGCGACTGCCGCTGGCCGATGTCGTACTCCTCGGTGTACAGGCCCGGTGAGCCGCACGCGGCACGGTTGCGCTCGAACCAGCGGACCGCCTCGACCTCGTCTCCGCTCTGGTAGGCGGCGAGCGCGGCCATCAGCCCGCACATCACGAAGGCGCCCTCCGCCTCGCCGAGAGGCCGCTCGTCCTGCCGGAAGCGGTAGAGGTAACCGTCACGTTCGAGGTCGGTGTGTACGGCCGTACGCGTGGCGACGGTCCGCGGATCATCCGGCGCGAGGGCGCCGCGGATGGCCGGGATGAGCAGGGCCGCGTCCACCCGTCGATCGTCGAAAGCGCGCTGCCAGCGGCCGGACGGGTGGAGTCCGTGTCGTGAGGTGTGGGCCAGGACGGTATCGGCGAGGGCGCTCCAGCGAGCGGCCTGCCTGGCCGGGGCGACGTCGGCCGCCGCCTTCAACCCGGCGACGCAGATCAGCTTGGAGTGCACCCACTGCCGCGGGGGCAACTCCCAGATTCCCGAGTCCGGCTCCCGCCACCGTCGTGCGATGGTGTCGAGCGCGCTCTCCAGGGCGTTCCAGGAGTCGATGTCCAGCCGATCCCGGCGCGCGGCGGTGGCGAGGAGCAGCAGCGCCTCGCCGAACGCGTCCAGCTGGAACTGCCCGGTCACCCAGTTGCCCACTTTGACCGACGACCCCGGGTAGCCGGGCAGGAAAGGCAGCGGGCGCTCCTCGGGCACACGGTCGCCGCCGGTGGTGTAGGCGGGTGCCAGATGAGGGCCGTCGGCGAGCAGCCGTGCGGTGACGAACGCGACCGCCGCGTCCAGCAGATCGTCGAGACCGGCGACCGCCGCCGCGCGGCCCGCGTAACACTGATCGCGGACCCAGGTGTAGCGGTAGTCGTAGTCGCGGCCTGCCTCGGCGCGCTCGGGCAACGAGGTGGTGGCCGCGGCGACCATGCCGCCGCCCGGTGTCGTCATGCCCCGCAGCAGCGTGTGGGCGTGTACGGCGTCGCGGTGGGCGATGCACCCCCGCAGGGAGGGCGCAGTGACGAGCCACGACTGTTCGGTGGTGCGCCATGCCGTCACCGGATCGACGGGTGCCACGTCGAACGGCCGGCAGGCCAACTCCAGCACGAGGTCGTGATGCCCTCCCTCGGGCACCCGCAGATCGGCGCGTAGCTCTCCCCCGGTTCCCTGGTGGGCGTGCTCGGCACCCGTCCAGCGCAGGTGGAGGTCGCCGGTGCGCCCGCTCCAGACTCCCGCCTCGCGGTGCGGTTCGCGCAGGGACCGCCTGCCGAAACCCGCCCGCGGATCGAGGATCACCGCCACCCGGGCGGGGCCGTCCACAGCCTGTATCCGGCGCAGCAGCACGGCACGTTCCGGATCGGCGGGGAAGGCGAGGGCCTCGCGGCACTCGACGATGCCGTGCGAGGTCACCCACCGGCTGTTCCAGATCAGCGAGCCGTTCTCGTAGAACCCGCCCCACACGAACCGCGCACCGATGGGCGTGATGGCGTACACGCCACGACCGCCGAGCAGGTTCGTGAACACGGCGTCGGAATCCCAACACGGCACGCACAGCCAGCAGATGTCCCCCATCGGGCCGATCAGGGCACCGCGATACCCGTCGGCGAGAAAGGCGTACTGCCGCAGCACATGCGGAACGAAGCCCACGGCGTCCTCGCTCGTCATGGAGCCGGCCTCCCTTCTCGGCGTGTCAGGGCCGCATGGAGCCGGCCTCCCCTGTCGGGGTGTCAAGGCCGCTACAGCCCGCTTTCTCGGCCGGGTGCGCGAGGGGCCGGGTCGGCGCGAGACGGTTCAGCGGACGCCCGAGCGCACCCGTTCCTGCTGCCGGTGCGCGGGGGCCGGTGGCGACCGCAACAGCACCTCGGCGAGGAGCTCGGCCAGATGAACCGGTTTCGCGTGGGTGCCTGACTCGATCTGGGTACGGCAGGAGAAGCCGTCGGCGAGAATCCTGGTCCCCTCGTCCGCCGCCCGCACGGCGGGCCACAGTCCCAGCTCGGCCACCCCGGTCGAGATCTCGTGGTGGCCGCGCTCGAAGCCGAAGTTGCCCGCGAGTCCGCAGCAGCCCACGTCCAGCACCTCGACCTGGATCCCGACGCGCTCCAACAGCCTGGTGTCGGCCTCGAAGCCCCAGATGGCGTGCTGGTGGCAGTGCGGCTGAGCGAGCGCGCGCACTCCCGTACCCGGCGGCGGGGCGACCGGTACCCGGTCGAGCAGCATCTCCGACAGCGACCTGATCCGGCGGCCGAGCAGCTCCACATCGGGGTCGGCGGACAGCAGTTCGGGCGCGTCGGAGCGCAGGACGGCGGCGCAACTCGGCTCCAGCCCGACGACCCGCACCCCCCGCCGCAGCCGGGGGGCGAGCGCCGCCGCGGTCCGGCGCAGCACGCGCCTGGCGGTGGCGAGCTGGCCGGTGGAGATCCAGGTGAGCCCGCAGCACAGTGGCACCGGCGGCACCTCGACCCGGTAGCCGTACGCCTCCAGCAGGTGCGTCGCCGCCATGGCGGCGCCGGGACGGAAGTTGTCGGTGAAGGTGTCCGGCCACAGCACGACCGGCTCGCCCCCGTCGAGATCTCGTGGCGGCCGGTCGCGGAACCAGTCGGTGAAGCGCTCGGTGGCGAAGCGCGGCAGTTCGCGACGCCGATCGACACCCCCGGCCAGCCGGATCAGCCCGCTCAGGCCGGGCGCGTGGGTGAGCGCGTTGACCGCTCCGGGCGCGAGGGCGGCGATTTTGGCCCACAGGGGCAGCCAGCCCATCGAGTAGTGCGCGACCGGCCGTGGCCGTCCCCGGTAGTGATGGGAGAGGAACTCGGCCTTGTAGGTGGCCATGTCCACGTGCACCGGGCACTCACCTCGGCAGCCCTTGCAGGACAGACACAGGTCGAGCGCGTCGTGCACCGCCCTGGAGCGCCAGCCGCCGGTGACCGTCTCGCCGCGCATCATCTCCATCAGGATGCGGGCCCGGCCCCGGGTGCTGTGCCGCTCCTCCCGGGTGAC
This sequence comes from Streptosporangium sp. NPDC000509, assembly GCF_042898365.1. NCBI lineage: Bacteria > Bacillati > Actinomycetota > Actinomycetes > Streptosporangiales > Streptosporangiaceae > Streptosporangium > Streptosporangium sp. NPDC000509. The sequence continues at coordinate 105,422 of NZ_JBIAYX010000010.1, forward strand.
CCGGTAGCTGGGGCACATCACCCCGCCGGTGTCGGAGCGGCACTTGCCGACGCCGACGCAGCGGGCGGCGGCGTGGGTGAACCGGTGGTGGTCGTCCGGGTAGTCGAAGTACGTCTTCGGCTCGGCCGGGTGATAGTCCAAGTGGTCGAGGTTCTCGTCCAGCCGGTACGGATCGACGATCTTGCCGGGGTTCATCCGCCCTTCGGGGTCCCAGATCCGCTTGAAGACACCGAACAGTTCGACGACCTCGGGGCCGAACATGATCGGCAGCAGCTCGCCCCGTGACTGCCCGTCGCCGTGCTCGCCGGACAGCGACCCGCCGTAGGAGGCGACGAGGCGCGCGGCGTCCTGGACGAATCCGCGGTACTTCGCCACTCCCTCGGGGGCGTCCAGGTCGAACGGTATCCGGGTGTGCACACACCCTTGCCCGAAATGCCCGTAGAGAGAGGAGTTGCGGTAGTCAAAGCGATTCAGCAGCGTCTGGAAGTCGCGCAGGTAGTCGCCGAGCCGCTCCGGCGGGACGGCCGCGTCCTCCCAGCCCTCGTGGGTGTCGGGATTGTCCGGCGGGTAGGCGGTCACGCCCAGCCCGGCCTCGCGAACCTTCCACACCCGCTCCTCTTCCGCGGGGTCGTCCAGATAGGTGGTGTGCGCGCCCGTGGTCTTGTCGAGCAGCCTCCTGGCCCGCTCGTCGGCCTCCTCGCGGGTGTCGCCGCCGAACCGCACCATCAGCCACCCCGCGCCTTCGGGCAGCCTGTCCAGTACCTCCTGCCCGGCGGCGTGTTCGAGCCTGGCCAGGTCCATCAGTTCGTGGTCGAGCCCTTCCAGCGCCAGCGGCCGGTGCTCCACGATCTTCGGCACCATGTCGCCCGCCGTGGCGATGTCGGGGTAGCCCAGCACCGCCAGCGACTGGAACCGGGGCACCGGGAAGAGGCTGATCTCCGCGTGCAGCACCGTGATCAGCGTCGACTCGCTGCCCACCAGCGCGCGGGCCACGTTGAAGCCGTTCTCCGGCAGCAGCGAGTCCAGGTTGTAGCCCGAGACGCGGCGCGGGATCTTCGGGTAGCGGGTCCGGATCAGCGCGAGGTTCTCGTCGCGCAGCCTTCGCATCGCCCGGTAGATCTCCGCCCGGCGCCCGCCCAGCGCGAGGATGCGCTCGTACTCCTCCTCGGAGGTCTCCCCCACCCACATCCGCAGGCCGTCGTAGGTGAGCACCTCCAGCCGGATCACCGAGTCGGCCATCTTCCCGTACGCCTGCGCCGAGGCGCCGCACGAGTTGTTGCCGATCATTCCGCCGATGGTGCAGGTGTCGTGGGTGGCGGGCTTGGGACCGACCATCAGGTGCCGGCCGGCGAGTTCGGCGTTGAGATCGTCCAGGCAGATGCCGGGCTCGACCAGTGCCCGCTCGCCGTCCACCGACAGCAGGCGCGTGCAGTACTTCGACCAGTCGATCACCACGCCCTCGTTGCAGCACTGTCCGGCCAGGCTGGTTCCCCCGCCCCGGGAGTGCACCGGAGCCCGGTGCTCGTGGCAGACGCGCACGGCCTCGGCCCCGGCCTCCACGGTGCGGGGCACCACGACCACGGACGGGGTCTGCCGGTAGTTCGAGGAATCGTGGGCATAGGCGGCCAGCGACCCCTCGTCGCGTCGCACCTCCCCGTCCACCCGGGCACTGAGGTTGCGATAAAGAGACACGAATCGCTACATACCCGACCTAATTCACATTAGGGTGAAAAAAGGTAATTTTCCAGCGTGGAGTTCTTTCGTTTCCGCCGGGATCGGGGCGTGCCCTCGGACCTTACCGCCGCTGAAAGCCATACCTGGTCGGCCACCGGGCGGCACGCCGTCAGCCGACCCGGTACGGTTCGGCATCGGCGTCGCGCAGGCTCAGCCCGTGTCCCGGCGCGTCCCGGCGAAGCCGCAACAGCCCGTCGTCCGGGTCGAGGGCGCCGTCGAAGAACATCGTCTCGATCCGCGCGTGGTCGTGGAACCACTCCAGGTGGCGCAGGTTGGGAACGGCCGCGGCGGCGTGCGCGTGCAGGTGCGGCGCGCAGTGTCCGGACAGCTGCAGGCCGTACGAGGCGGCGACGGCGGCGACCCGCAGCCACTCGCTGATCCCGCCGCAGCGCGACACGTCGGCCTGCAGGCAGTCCACCGCCCCCGCCTGGCACATCCGCCGGAAATAGGTGAGGTCACCGCCGTACTCCCCGGCGGTGACCTCGGACGGCACGGCGGCGCGGACCTCGCGCAGCCCGTCGAGGTCGTCGGAGGAGACGGGCTCCTCCAGCCAGCGCACATCCAGCCCGGCCGCCTCCCCCATCACCCGGACGGCCTGCTTGACGGTGTAGCCGCCGTTGGCGTCCACGAACAGCTCGACGTCCGCACCCACGATCCTCCTGGACAGGCGCATCCGCTCCAGGTCGCGACCCGGGTTCGCGCCCCAGGACTCCCCGATCTTGATCTTCACGCGGGGGATCCGCCGCTCCTGGGTCCAGTGGGCGAGCTGGCGGGTGAGCGCGCGGTCGTCGTAGGTGGTGAAGCCGCCGCTGCCGTAGACCGGGACCTCCTCGCGGGCCGCGCCGATGAGCCGGTGCAGTGGCAGGTCCAGCAGGCGGGCCTTGAGGTCCCACAGTGCCACGTCCACGGCGGAGAGCGCGTACCCGGCCACCCCCTGCCTGCCGTCGTTGCGCACCGCGCGGACCATGGCCTGCCAGGCGCCGGTGATGTCCAGCGCCGCGCGGCCCCGCACCACCGGGGCGAGCCGGTCGCCGATCACGACGGCGCAGGCGGCCGGCCCGTACGTCCAGCCAAGTCCGGTGCCGCCACCGGCCCGCACCCGCGCCAGCACGATCGTGGTCGTGTCCCAGGCCAGCGTCCCGTCGGCCTCGGGCGCGTCCGTCGGGACGGTGTAGGCGCTCGCCTCGACCGCCTCGACGGGTGGGCCGGTCACGGGCCGCTCACCCGCCGCCGTCGCGGTGCGGCAGGAACTCCTGCATCTTGGTCCTGATCCCCTCCCGCAGGACGCCCCAACGGTTCTCGTCACCCCGCAGAAGCGCCTCGGCGGAGTCCTTCATCTGCTCGAAGGTCGCGTGCGGCGGGATCGGAGGCACGTCAGGATCGACGTACACGTCCAGGAGGACGGGCCGGTCGGCACCCAGCGCACGTTCCCAGGCCGGCGCGACCTGTTCGGGGCTGTCGACGGTGAACGCCCCCATGCCCAGGCTCGCGGCGAAGGCGGCGTAGTCCACGTCCGGCAGGGTCTGCGACTGGGGGAACTTGGGCGAGCCCTGCATGGCGCGCATCTCCCAGGTGACCTGGTTGAGGTCGTTGTTGTGCAGCACCGCGACGATCAGCCGCGGGTCGGACCAGTCGCGCCAGTAGTGCTTGACGGTGATCAGCTCGGCCAGGCCGTTCATCTGCATCGCCCCGTCACCGGCGAACACGATCACCGGGCGGTCCGGGTGGGCGAACTTGGCGCCGATCCCGTACGGCACGCCCGGCCCCATGGTGGCCAGCGTGCCCGACAGCGAGCCACGCACGCCGTCACGGAAGCGCAGGTTGCGGGCGTACCAGTTGGCGGCCGAGCCGGAGTCGGCGGTGACGATCGCGTCGGCGGGCAGCAGCGGGGACAGTTCGTGGAACAGGCGCATCGGGTTGACCGGCTTGGCCTCGACCATCGCCTCCATCCGCATGGTCTCCCACCACCGCTCGACGCCGGCCTCGATGCTCTCGCGCCAGGAGCGGTCCTGCCTGGGTTTCAGCAGCGGGATGAGGGCCCGCAGGGTGGTCGCGGCGTCGCCGACCAGGTTCACCTCGTAGGGGTAGCGCATGCCGATCAGCTTGGGGTCGATGTCGATCTGCACCGCCCGCGCCTGGTCCAGGTCGGGCAGGAACTGGGTGTAGGGGAAGCTGGAGCCGACGGTGAGCAGCGTGTCGCAGCCCTTCATCATCTCGTAGCTCGGCCGGGTGCCCAGCAGGCCGATGGAGCCGGTCACGTACGGCAGCTCGTCCGAGAGCACGTCCTTGCCCAGCAGTGCCTTGGCCACGCCCGCCCCCAGCAGTTCGGCGACCTCCATGAGCTCCGCACGGGCACTTCGAGCGCCGGAACCGGCCAGGATCGCGACTCTCTCACCGGCGTTGAGCAGGTCGGCGGCGTAGTGGAGCGCCGCGTCGTCAGGAAAGATCTTCGGCCAGTCGATGCCCAGGCTGGAGGGCACCATCTTGAACTCGTGGCCCGGCGGGGTGTACTCGAGTTCCTGTACGTCGGCGGGCAGGATGATCGCGGTCGGGGTCCGCTCGGCCAGTGCCACGCGGATCGCCCGGTCCAGCACGTTCGGCAGTTGCTCGGGCACGGTGACCATCTGCACGTACTCGCCGGCCACGTCCTTGTAGAGCGAGAGGAGATCGACCTCCTGCTGGTAGGAGCCGCCCATCGCGCTGCGGTTGGTCTGGCCGACGATCGCGAGCACCGGGACGTGGTCGAGCTTGGCGTCGTAGAGGCCGTTGAGCAGGTGGATCGCGCCCGGTCCCGAGGTCGCCGCGCAGACTCCGAGGCGCTTGCCGAACTTGGCATAGCCGACCGCCTCGAACGCGCTCATCTCCTCGTGCCGCGCCTGGACGAACACCGGCCGGTCCCCGGCCCGTCCCCACGCGGCGAGCAGGCCGTTGATGCCGTCGCCCGGATAGCCGAAAATCCTCTGGACCCCCCACTCGCGCAGGCGTTCCAGCACATAGTCGGCAACGGTCGTCGAAGTCATCGGTCATTCCCCCTCGGTTGGGATACAGGCGGCCGAACGACCGCTCTCACCTCGCTTTCGCCCACCCCGTCGGTCTGCTCCAAGTCGGCCGGCCATCCCGGGGTTCCCGCGAGATCCGTGCCCTCCTGCCGGCCGCCGCCCGTCGGGGCTCAGCGGGGCCGAGGTCCGGACCTGGTGGGGCCGCCCCTGCGCAGGGTCGCCAGCCACTCCCCGGTGACCAGCGCGTAGGCGGCGGCCAGCGCGGTCAGCGCGATGCCCGCCAGGAAGAGCGGCCACCTCTGGGAGATCCCGGCCCCGAGGGTGAGCGCCAGCAAGACGATGAAAGCGATGCAGGAGACGATCAGCCGGGCGTTCAGCGGTTTCCTCATGACCCTCCTCCCGGCCAGTGGTGCCGTCGGTCACCTTTCCTGCTCCCTTACCCCGACTAGCGCCAAACCACCACAAAGCCTGACATATAACCCAATGGGCTTCTTTTGTGGATATCTGCTTCGTGATTCGGGGTTCCGGCGGCGTATGGGCCGGTCGGTGGAAACAGCCCGGCTGCTCGCGCCTGGAAGGTTCGTCACCCACAGCGGTGGTGGTGGGCCGAATTCGGCCGGTGTCCGCATGTCCGGGAGGCGTTGGGGCACGGACCGAACAAGGGCACGAACGACGAAAGGACCAAGGAAAGGGGATCGTCATGCCTCGGGGATCGAGTCCCAAGCGGGAACGACAGTACAAGCACATCAAGGAGAGCGCACGCGAGCGCGGCGAGAGCGAGAAGCGGGCGACCGAGATCGCGGCCCGCACGGTGAACAAGGAGCGGGCGAGAGCCGGTGAGTCGCGGACCGCGAGCCGTACCTCGACCCAGGACATCTCCTCCTCCCGGCGCGGCGGGCTGCGCTCGCACTCGGGTGCGGGCGGCCGGACGCGGGACCAGCTGTACGCCGAGGCCAAGCGCCGCGGTGTCAAGGGGCGTTCGAAGATGACGAAGGCCCAGTTGGAGAAGGCGATCGGCTAACGATCGGGGCGGCTCCGTCAGGGCGCGGAACCGGTGTTTTCTCCGGGGCGCGGTGGGCACAGGGGCGATATGCGCTCAAAAATGGATGATTCGGTCACAGTGACCTCCTGTGAGGACGGGCCGCTGCTGATCCGAGGGCCGTTCACCCTGCTCACTCAGGACGGGGCCGTCATCGATCCCGGCCGGGCGACGGTGGCGCTGTGCCGTTGTGGGCTGTCCGCTTCCAAGCCGTTCTGCGACGGCTCGCACAAGCGGGCCGGTTTCCGGGCCGCGAGCGAGCCGGACGCGGCGGCCTGAGCAGACGTCTGAGTCTGGGTAGACGTCTGAGCACGCGTCCGAGCGCGCTTTCTGAGCAGGCGGGACGGGTGGGCGGCGGCCGGTATCCGGTGTCCGGCGTAGAAGACGCCGCCGCGCAGAAATCGGGTCGCGAGGGCGAGCCAGCTGCAGACGGCCCGTTCCAGCAGCCATACCGGGGCGAACAGCGCGGCGGTGAAGGGAAAGACCTGTGGCCCGCCCGCGCGGCGACGACCGATCTCGGCCAGGCCCACCGCCAGCCCGGCCCCGGCCAGGGCCGGTCCGGGGCGTCGTCGTAGCAGCGCGACGGCGAGAGTGGGTGCGATGGCGAGAAAGAAGGCCATCCGGGCCGGTTGCGCGAGGTCGTCATAGGCCTGGCGAACCCGCTGGGACCAGAAATGGCGCGGATCGGGCGGCAGGCGGCGAACGTAGAGATCAAGCGGGCGATCCTCCCGACCTCCGTGGGCGCGGACGGTGCGGATCAGCTCAAGGTTTTCGAACAGGACGTCCCCGTCGTAGCCGCCCATCGCGAGGAAGGTCGAGCGGCGCACCCCGAACGTGCCGGGATAGTCGGCGCCGAAACCGCGGTTGAGCAGGGTGCGGGCGGTGTCCCAGCGGGCGTGCCAGGGCATCGGGTCGAAGTGGTTCTGCGGGCGTACCAGGTCGGCGTTCCTCAGCAGGGCGTCGATCCTGGTCAGTTCGCCCTCGCCGTAGCGGACGTCGTCGTCGGCGATGACCACGTGTTCCGCGCGGGCCAGGCGCAGTCCGGTGATCACCCCGTTGACCTTGCCGTTGGCGAAGTCGAGGTCACCGTCGGGCCGTACGTGCAGCGCGAGGCCCTCCCAGCGGACGGCGTGCCGGGCGAACAGCGCGGCGGGTGAGCCGTCGACGACGATGACGCGGACGAGCGGGCGCAGCCGGCGCAGGTAGGCGGTGAGCTCCTCAAGACCGGCGTCGTCACTCCAGCGCAGCGGCAGCACGTAGTCCACGCCGGGGTTCATATCGGGGTCCATGTCGGGGTCCGTCTCCGTGTCGGGGTTCGTCAGCGACTCTCCGCCATCACGTTCGTCTCGCGCAGTGAGGAGGCACCGCACCGCCAGTGATCCATGACGTGCTCGGCGAAGAGCCGATCGAGGGTGAGGGCGCAGGCCGCTCCGTACAGGACGTCGCCGGCCCGCGAGGGGTGCTCGCGGACGAAGCCGCCGCACATGTCGTGCGCGGCGATCTGCTCGTGGACGGCGTCCGCCTGCACGTGCTCGTCGTAGAAGCGCCTCGCGGCCTCGTCGCCGCCCAGCCTGCGCAGTCCGGTGGAGTAGCGGCGGTTGGGGGCCGAGGAGGTCATCTCGAACGCCGCCAGGTGGCCGAGCAGCGCCCCGAGGTGGCGCCGGTGAAGACCGAAGAGCGACATGGTGTTGGAGATCGCCAGCGTGATCGCCGGGACTCGGTCCAGGTAGGCGCCATAGGAGTCGTCCAGGCCCAGCCCGCGCATGGTGGCCCGGAACAGCTCGGAATGCATCTTCTCGACGCGCCCGCCGCCGTACTCGTCCGCCTGGATCTCCACCAGCGCCGCCTTGGGGCGGCCGTCCAGCCGGGGGATCGCCCAGGTGTGCGGATCGGCCTCCCTGAGGTGGTAGATCGACCGGTGCGCGACGAACTCGCGGAACTGCTCCAGATCGGCTCGCCTGGCGAGGAAGGCCGACAGGGAGGGGCCGTCGTCGGCGGCCACCAGTTCGGCCAGGGCGCGTCGCACGGGCACGTCCGGCGGGCACTGCGGACGGGGTACGGCTCGCGCGAGACCGTTCTCCAACCGTCGCTCCAGCACCTTCCTCATCGCCAGCAGCGACGGTTCCCACTCCCACTCCTCGTCCACCTCCTCGAAGCCCCGGTAGTGCAGCTCGTAGCAGGTGAAGAGCGCCAGCTGGAGATCCTCGTCGGCGATGGCGGGAGTTTCGGCCGGTGCCGGTGCCAGTGGTGGGGCGAAGGGATGGGGTGGACGCCTCAGCCGTTCGAAGAGCGCGGCGGTAAGGGGACCCCGAGGCGTGGGAAGCTGCATCACGATCTCCCGTGTCGGCGAAAGGCTGCGGGTGGAAGGGCGGGTGATGGATCGGTGGAGCTTCAGGTTCCCGAGGGGGCTCTCCCCGCGAGGCCGCGCGGCGGGCTCTCCGGCCCGGTGGATGAATGGGTCCCGATGTGCATGCGACCGCCTGTAGGTATGTGGGCGTATATCGACTTATCGAACACCCGTACCATATGTTCCTGATGCCCTCATCTTTACCGAGCTAACCTCCCGGCGGTGCAAGCCGTGAGGAGAGTCGCGGCCGAGGGGAGGAGCGATCAGGGTGAACACCGTCATCCCAGGTGACAGCGGTCAGCGGGCGCCGGAGCCGGTGCGGGGTGCGTCGAGCCGGAGGTCATCCCAGACAGCGTTCGGCGGGAAGGAGTTCGGCGCGCATGTTGCGCTCCATCATCCGCAGTGACGCGTCGGCGAGGTCGGGATGGATGTGGGCCACGCAGTCGGAGGCCACCCGGACGGAGAAGTCGCGCACGTAGGCGTCCAGGGCGCTGTAGAGCACACACTGCTCGGTCACCTGGCCGGCCAGCACGACGGTCTCGACCTCCTCGCGGCGCAGCAGATACTCCAGCGGCGTGCCGAAGAACGCGCTGTGGCGCACCTTGGGCATGAAGGCGCAGTCGGTCGGTGGAAGCACCGGCTCGACCAGGTCGGGGCGTCGTCCTTCCAGGGCACGACGCCGCAGGTCCTCGGCCGTGGCGGCGAAGTCGCCGTGGTTGTCGTTGACCACTATCAGCCGGGCGTCCCGATGCCGGTGGGCACGCCTCATCAACTCCGCCAGAGGCTCCACGATCTGCTCGACGCTCTTCTGCAGTGCTTCGGCGTCCTCGTGGTCATAAGGGTTCAGCATGTCCACCACGACCACCGCGACAGCACTCATGTTTCCGTCCTCCGTGATCCGGGCCGAGGGTGATCACGGCTCTCGCGGGGCAAAGCCATGATCACCCTTCGGCCTCAGCCCTGTCCGGTCTCTTCCTTGCCGTATCCGAGTGCCTGAGCCACGTCCGCCAGGGTGTCGAAGGTCTGTTCCGGCAGTGACCGCACCGCCCCGAGCACCGCGTCGGGCGCGCCCTGCTCCTCGGCTCGCGCCAGCAGGGTGGCGCGGTCGGCGGGAAAGGCGTCGGCGCCGCTGATCCACCGGGCCAGCTCGCTGCGGGCCTGTACGCCCTGCGGGGTGATGCCCTGCGGGGTGCCGGGTTCGTGGCCGGGCGCTCGCGATGTCGGTGTCATATCGTTCTCCCTCGATGTGACCATGAAGCTCGTCCCCTCTCGGGACGGACTCTGGCGTCAGGTGAGCGTCTCGTACGGGTGTCGGACCTCATGGCTGGCATTTCCAGTCCATGGCGCTTTTGTCCCAAATTGGCCCTTACCCGCTCCCTATGGGGCAAACATCCATGTGGAAGGGCGATCACCGGCCGACGCCGCGGGCCCGGCTCGCCGGTACATACCCGGATAGGGACGTCACCGGAGCGGAATCGACGTCGACGTCCAGCATGAGGCGGCCACCGGGTTGAGGGCTCAGACGGAGCCGATCCCCCGTCGGCTCTACAAGGAGATCGGGCTGACCAAGGAGGAGCACGTCACTACGAGTCGCTGGTGAACCCGGGCGAGACGCCGTCCTGCGCGCCGACCGGTGTAGTCCTGGATGCCGGATGCCGGGGAGGGGGCTCCGGCATCCGGCACCCAGGGGTGAGATCTCGCTCCACGCGTGCGGCCCGCGTTCCCCGATCGGGGAACGCGGGCCGGGTCGACGACCCGTTCAGCCTTGTTTGCCCATGGCCTGGCGGATCACGTCACGGGCCCGGTCCATCATCGCGACCGGTGTGCCCACCAGCAGGTTCTTGGTCGCCGACTCCACCCCGGGATGCGGGTGGGTCGGAGCCATCGCCTCGGCCGCCTTCACCCCCACCGCCATGGCCCGGCGCTCGGCGGCGTTGGTCTCGGCGCGCAGCCGGGTGAACTCGTACCGCTCCTCGCTGCGGGCGTGGGCCGTCACCGCCGCCCGTAGCACCGCCAGGTTCTCCGCGAACCGCGGATCGTCGGTGCCGGCCTTGTCCATCTCCATGAGCAGTTGCTTGGCCTCGTTCTCCTCGGCCAGCCGGTCGTCCACCACCGCGTCACCGTCCTCGATCTTGTGGCGCGCGTACGGGTGGACGATCTCCTCCTCGGCGGTCTCGTGCACCGCCAGCAGCCGCACCAGGCGCTGGAACGCCTCCGGCCGCTCGCTCGGCGAGGCCTTCTTCACCTCGTCGAACAGGTCGCGGATCAACGCGTGCTGGGCCAGCAGCAGATCCACCACATCGTTCTCGCCCATCAGCTCGGGCATCGTCTGATGATCACCCATGTTCTCTCTCCCCTCGTGTCCGGCCTGCCCTACCCTTTTGGCGCGACAAATCCATCCGAGGGGCGTGGGAGAGCGGAAGGCGAACCAATAATTTCCCTACGGATGGTCCTGGCTCGCCCGGGGCGTCACCTCCGCCATCCGCGACCAGCCCTCGCCGGGCACCTCGACATTGATGATCTCCGGCGTCGCCGCCACCACATCGGGCATCCAGTTCATGGCGGTCTTGAAGTGCTCCGATCCCACGTGCGCCGCACCGGCGGCGGACGAGGCGAACGCCTCCAGGAGAACGAACTGGTCGGGTGTGTCGACGCTCCTGGACCATTCGAAGAAGATGTTTCCCGGCTCGTCGCGGGTGGCCCGGGTGAAGTCGTCGACGAGTGCGAGCCACTCGTCGGCTCGCTCGGGACGGACGGTGAACTTGACGGCGATGAAGATCACGAATTGGCCCCTTCGGCTCTGTTTGGGAATCTGTTTCGTTGGAAGTCTGGCCTTGTTTACGTCGAGACGGATGTCGCCGGGGACGACACCCGGCGTCATGGCCAAGATAAGTGGCGGACACCCTCGCCCGGGCACCGCCACCACCAGAGAAGGAGCGGATCATGCAGGCTCCGCCGTCCCCTCACCTGTCCCACCCGGTCATGTACCACCGCTGGTCCGAGATGACCTTCATGCACTGGCGGTACCCACCCGCCGTGATCCAGCGGCTGCTGCCTCCCGGACTCACGGCCGAGACCTTCGACGGCACGGCCTGGGTCGGCCTCACCACCTTTCTGATGGAGGACGTACGGGCACCGGGCGTGCCCGCCCTGCCGTGGCTGTCGCGGTTTCCCGAGACGAACGTGCGCACCTACGTACGGGACGAGCAGGGTCGCGACGGCATCTGGTTCCTCTCGCTGGACGCCGGGCGCCTGCTCGCGGTGCTCGGCGCGCGGGTCGGGTACGGATTGCCGTACTTCTGGTCCCGGATGGCGGTGAGTGCCGTCGGCGAGCGGCGCGGCTACCGCTGCCGGAGACGCCTGCCGGGGCCGGTGGGCGCGCGGTGCGACGCGATCGTGGAGCACGGCCCGCCGTTCACCGAGCCCGAGCGTGACGAACTGGCGCACTTCCTGACCGCCCGCTATCGGCTTTTCACCACGATCGCCGGTAAAACGGTTACCGCCCAGGTCGAGCACCCCGACTGGCCGCTGCGCCACGCCCGGCTGGTCCATCTGGACCAGGACCTGCTCCAGGCGGGCGGTCTCGACGCACCCGATCACGCTCCCGTACTGCACGCCTCTCCCGGGGTGCCGGTACGGATCGGGATGTGGACCCGGTGACGCGCGGGCTCTCCCCTCGGCGGACCCGGTGACGCGGGCCCTCCCGCCCGGACCCGGGGGCGTGGCGTGACCCGGGCCGCGGTGACCTCTGTCTGAGGTGACCTTTGCCTGAGGTGACCCCTGCTTGAGGTGACCCCTGCTTGAGGTGACCCCTGCTTGAGGTGACCTCTGCCGGAGAGGGACGACCGTACCGTCCGTCATCCCTGCCTGACGAGGAGGTGGCGCGGGCCGCGCAGGACCGCGCTCTGCCGGTACGGGGGCGGATCGGCGACGAGCCGGGGGTTCTCCAGGTTGCGTACGAGTTCGGTCAGCGCGATCTGCGTCTCCAGCCGGGCCAGTGGAGCGCCGAAGCACAGGTGGACGCCCCCGCCGAAGCCGAGGTGCTGATTGTCCCGCCGGTCGGGATCGAACCGGTCGGGGTCGCGGAAGCAGGAGGGGTCGCGGTTGCCGGAGGCGAGCACGAGCGTGATCTGCGAGCCCTTCGGGATGACGGTGTCCGCGACGGTGAGGTCGCTGTAGGCGGCCCGCCAGGGGATGAGATGCACCGGAGGCTCGTAGCGCAGCAGTTCCTCAACCGTACGAATGATCATTTCGGGCTCGCGGCGCAGGCGTTCCAGCACGTCGGGGTGGCGCAGCAGCGTCAGCACACCGTTGGTGATCAGGTTGACGGTCGTCTCGTGGCCCGCGATGAGCAGCAGGTTGGCGGTGCTGACGATCTCCTCGTCCGTCATGCGCCCGTCGGGCCCCTCGTCGTTGGCCAGCCGGGAGAGCAGGTCGTCGCCCGGCGGCCGGCCACGACGGCTCTCCAGGAGTTCGGCGAGGTAGGCCCTGAGGTCCTTGCGGGCCTGGATGCCCTCCCGTACGCGTTCCTCGGGGTCCGTCGCGGGGTTGAAGTCGAGCACCGCGACGATCGCCTCGACCCACCCGTGGAACCGCGGCTCGTCCTCGCGGGGTACGCCGAGCAGGTGGCAGATCACGGTGACAGGGAAGGGGTAGGCGAAGTCGTCGACGATGTCGATCTCGTCCTTGCTCACCAGGTTGTCGATCAGGTTCGTGACGACGGCCTTCAGGTCGGGGCGCATGTCGTCCACCAGCCTGGGCGAGTGCGGGGGGCCGAAGTACCGCATCGCGATGCGGCGCAGCCGGTCGTGACGCGGCGGGTCGAGGCCGATGAACGCCGGTGGGTCCTCGCGGCCGCCGGCGGCGGGGCCGGGGTTGTCGAGATTGTCGGTGTCGGAGCTGAGATGCGGGTTGTGAAGCAGCGCGGTGATCTCCCGGTAGGTGCTGACGATGTAGCCACCGTCCTCCTGCCGGGCCACCGGGGTCCTGCGCAACTCGGCGTAGAGCGGGTACGGATCGGCCCGGCTGGAGTGGTCGAGGATGCGCTGGAAGACGCTGGACGAATGGGTGACTGTCATGGCCGCTTCTCCTAGGGTGTCGCCGGTTCCCGCCGCCCCGGCCGGATCGGTTCGAACGGGTCGGTCATCCGGCCGGGCGAGTCGACAGGGGCGGCCTTCCGACCGGGCGGGTCGGCCGGTTCGAACGGGTGAGCCGTCTGACAGGACAGGTCGACGGCCCGGTTCAACGGATCAACCGCCCGGCCGCGCGAACGCCACGCGCCGCTCACTCGGCTCGTAACCGGTGACCACCACCGTCGCCCCGTGGGTGATGATCTCCCGGTCGGGGAAGTGGGCGGGAACGGGCTTCATGTCGACGGGTTGGTCGGGGGTGAGACAGGAGGGCGGGAAGGGGGCCGCGGTCTCGATCAGATGCCGGTAGTGGTCGAGCCACTTGGCGTTGTCGAAGCTGACCGCCGCAGTGACCCGGCCGCGGTAACCGTACGTGGCGATGAAACGGTGCTCCTCCACCGATCCCTGCGTCACGACGACCTCGTCCGACAGGACAGGGACGCCGACGGACTTGATGTTGACGCCGAACTGCGTCGACCAGAACGCCGGCATGGACAGGTGCGGCCAGCGGTCGGTCGGTGAACTCACCATGTTGTGGGCCGCGACCTGGGCCTGTTCCACCGCGTTGGCCCAGTGTTCCAGCGACAGGAAGCGATACTCGTAGACCGGGTGCGGGCAGCGTGCCACGTCCCCGGCGACGAAGACGTCGTCGGTGACGAGGCCGTTGACATCGAACGCACGGCAGCCCGAGTCGCAGGCCACACCCCAGACACCGGCGGCCAGCCCGGAGTCCCGCAGCCACTCGGTGTTGCGCACGCCGCCGAGGGCGACCACCACCACGTCGGCGTCGACCGTGTCGCCGTCGGAGAAGTGGGCGCGGCGCACCCGTCCCCGCTCGTCCCCCTCCAGTCGAGTGACCTTGACGCCGCAGCGCAGGTCGACGCCGTGGGCACGCTGGAGGTTCGCGGCGATCGATCCGACCATGCCTCCCAGGGCTCCCACCAGCGGGGCCTCGGCGCTCTCGGCGACGGTCACCGGTATGTCGAGCCCACGGCACACCGAGGCGATCTCGGAACCGGCGAAACCGGCCCCGACGACGAGCACCCGGCCGGGCCCGGCGGCGAGCCGCTCCCACAGGCGGCCCGAGTTCTCGCGCGTGCGTACCACGAACACGCCGTCCAGGGCGGCCTCGGACTCATCGGCCCAGGGCCTGGCGCGCACACCGGTGGCGATCAGCAACCTGTCGAAGGGGACCTCACGCCCGTCCGCGAGGTCCACCCGCTTGCCCGCGAGATCCAGCCCGGAGGCGGGCACGCCGAGCAGCCAGTGCGCGTCGATCTCACGGCGCCGCGGTAGCGCGGTGCCGTCTGCGGGCACCCAGCCGGTCAGGACCTGCTTGGACAGCGGAGGCCGGTCGTAGGGTTCGCACACCTCGTCCCCGACGAGGGTGAGCGAGCCGGTGAAGCCCTCGTCGCGGAGCGCTTCGGCGGCCCGCAGTCCCGCGAGGGAGGCGCCGACGATGACGATGCGGCCGTCGTGCGGGAACGTCTCCCCGCTCCGCCCGCCGGTCACACCGTTCTCGTTCCGCTCGTCGCGGCCGTCGCCGCGGTCACGGGCGGGATCGCGACGGTGTCCAGCAGGTCGACGAGGATCGCCTGGACCGGGCAGGCGGCCGCCGCGCGCAGGACCGCTTCCCGCTGCGCCTCGTCCGGGCTGGAGTGGAACATGAGCGCCTCCTCGCCCTGCATCCGGAACGTGTCCGGGGCCAGGAAGGCACACTGCGCGTATCCCTGGCACCGCGCCAGATCGACGACAACCCTCATATTGACCATCCCTTCCGAACCTGCGTACGGCTGAGTGAGACGGAGAGAACCGGGAGAACGGGGGTCGACTTCTGAGGTGGGCGGTCTCGGCATCGTTCCGGCGGGGGTTGACCGGGTCGGGTGGGTTTCGCGCGCCGCCGGAGACGCGGTGAACTCCGGAAGGCCGCTCCGGAAGGCCCAGGGGGCCCGGGACGCCGTGGGAGTGGTGTCGGTTTCCTGGTTTCGCTTTCCAGGGGGAGGCCGGTGTTCCGGAAAAGCCCTGCGGGCATCGCGGATGTTTTCTCCGCGAGGTCACCTATTAAGGCGCTGACCTGGCCGGATAATCATATCGCGGGCATTTGTCCGGTACGTCGATCTCCCGCCAGATGACGGTCAAGGATTGCGTACGGAGAAGGGGCGGACCGGGGGCGGCGCGACAGGTGATCCCTTCGCCGCGGCCGCCGGACCGCGAAGACCGTCCCTGAACGGCGTTTCGGAAATTCTCCGGGTTCTTTTGGAACGAGACCGAACTCTTGGAACGAGACCCGGAGCCCCTAGAGCGAGACCTGGAGTTCGTCCTGGCCTGGATCGTCCCGTGCGGGATCGTCCTATGCGGGATCGGAGACACCCCGGCTGGGATCGGCGGCGCTGGAGATGGGGCCGGTCCGTACGTGGTCCATGGTGCTGGGGGTGGAAGTGAACCGCGCGGAGTCGGTGGCGCCGGAGATGGGAGTGGACCGCCCGGAGTCGGTGGCACCGGAGGTGAGGGTGGACCGCGCGGAGTCGGCCGGATCACCGGCCCCGTTGCCCTCCGCCGGAGGGACGAGGCGCATGCGCAGGCGGACGCGTGACCCCTGCTCCGTCTGGTCGATGGCGAACTCGTCGCACAGCTGGTTCATCAGCCACAGGCCGAACCCGCGGACCGTCCCCGTGGGACGTTCGCTGGGAACGAACCGGGTGGTCAGGAGCCCCAGGGTGTCGGTGACGTCGACGGTCAGGTGGGTCTCGTTCTGCCAGATGGCCAGCGTGCCCTTGCCGCCGCCGTGCTCCAGGATGTTGATGACCGCCTCGTTGGTGACGAGGAGGAGGTCGTCCAACCGTTCGCCCCGCATGCCTGCCTGAACGGCGTGATATTGGAGACGCTCCCGCAGACCGCTGAGGTCCTCGTCGATCGGCCAGTGCTGGCCGTGGTCGCCGGTCACGGCACCCCCTTGAGATCGCCTTATCTGGCAGTCACCGGGGGGCGCGCCGACTTGCTCCAGAATCAGGGCGTTGCTGACGAGTTACACGATGCTAGACACCTGCCCGCTCATTGCCAACTTACGACCGCCGGGACCAACAGATGTTCACTCGGTCGTGCTCTCGGTGAGCGGTGGCCGGGCGGGGCCGGGATCGGTTACGACGGCTGACTCGGTCGCAGTGCCTTGAGCGCGTCGGCCACGGTGGGCTGGATGCCGAAGGCCTGGGCGAGGCCGGTCAGGTGGAAGAGCCTCTCCAGGCGGGGATGCAGGTTGGTCAGGACGATGTTGCCGCCGCGGTCCTGGACGGTCTGGCGGGTCTTCAGGAAGCTCTGGATGCCCGTGGAGTCGCAGAAGGTCAGCTCGGTCAGGTCGATGACGAGGTCGCCCCTGCTCTCACCGATGGCGTCCTGCAGGTCGTGGTGGAAGCGCTCGGCGTTGCTGTAGTCCAGTTCGCCGGCCAGCGCGAGGAGAAGTGTCTCCTGCGCGGCGGGGTCGGACACGTCGGTCACGCGGACGGTAGCGCTCACGGATATACCTCTGCAGACGGTCGATGGGAGGAGAGAACGGCCGAGAGACGGCAGCCGGGCGTGATGCCCGTATCGGAATGGGAGAGCATGATCGCCCCGGGAGCCGGGGTAGGGGCCGATCCGGTCACTCTCAGCGTACGATCCTCCGAATTCCTCTAGAGAACCCTTACGGTACAACTGAGGAGCAACCAGGCGTTATCCCACTGTGGTTACGGTGCCAGGACCCGCGGTCGGCACCGCCGTCCGGTCGCACGGTTCGACGACCCGGAGCGCGTGCGACAGAGACCGCCACCGACGAACCCCCGCTCGCGAGATCAATGATCTGCCGTGTCCGTTCGGCTGCTTTCCGCGACGGATCTCCCTTATGGGGAAATTCGGCCTTTCAAGGCGAATGTCCGGTTCTGTTGAGGGTAAGCCGGGGCCGGGAATGAACGCCACGCGGGAACGGCTGACCAAGAGACCGTCGTACGACCGTATGGCGGCCCGGCGAAGGAGGACCCCATGCAGGCGGACGTCAAGCTCTCTCCCGGCGGTGATTCCTTCGTGGCCGAGGTGGACGGCAGGCCGGCCGGACGGCTGGACCTCATCCGGCGCGATGGTGTCATCGTCTATCCCCACACCAAGGTCCAGCCGGAGTACGAGGGCCAGGGGATCGGCGCCGCGCTCGTCCGTACCGCACTGGACGCGGCCCGTGCGGAGAACGCGAAGGTCGTCCCCCTCTGCTGGTTCGTGCGGGAGTGGATCGACCGCCACCCCGACTACGCCGATCTCGTCGAAAACACCTGAACCTCCCCGGGCGTCTCGTCGCCTGTAGCGCCCCATACCGAGCGGGTTTGTGTCATTCGCGCTCCGGGTAATCGGGTCGGAGCGGGTGAACGCGCTGGTCGTGCCCGTGGCGGGCGCCACCATTCCCGGGCGGCCGAGGGCCGGAACCTCCGGGCGGGTAAAGTGGCCGCTTCACCGGGGTTATCGTGAGAACCAGGATGGTTTCGCGACAAGACTCACGGTAGATCGTGATCGTCGGAACGCGTTCCGTACGGCATGATGCTGAAAATCACCCGGTTGGTGTAGATCGGCCCTGAGCCTGTCGTACGGACCGGATCACCGCCCGATCCCTTGCTAGGCTGCAGGGAACCGTTCGAACCGGGCGTTGTCTCACCCCGGCAGGTGAGACTTCTCAAGAAGTGGGGTCACACCGTGAAGAAGTTGCTCGTTCTGGCGCTCGTCGCCCTCGGGGGGCTGCTGGTCTGGCGCAAGGTGCAGGCCGACCGCGCCGAGCTCGACCTGTGGACCGAAGCCACCGGCAGCGAAAACTGACATACGCGGCTACCGATTCGGGTGCTTTCATGGTCCTTGCCCAAGATGGAATAACACCCATCAGGCTTGTCTGCCTGGATCTGGCAGGCACCACGATCGGTGATGTCGCCATGGTCGAGCGGGCGTTCGCCGAGGCGATCGCCACTCAGGGCATCGTGCCCGGGACCGGTGCGTACGCTCGTGCCATGGTGCACGTGCACCGGTCCCGGGGATGTCCCACGATCGATGTCTTCCGAGGCATCTTCCCGGACAACGAAGCCCAGGCCCAGGCGGCCAACCTGACCTTCGAGCGCTCCTACGAGGGCGCCATCGCACGCGCGGGCCTGGCCCCGCTCCCCGGGATCGTCGGGGCACTCGACAGGCTCCGCGGCGCCGACGTCAAGATCTGCCTCACCACCGGCTTCAGCCGCGTCACCCTCAGCCGCGTGCTGAGCGTCCTGAGCTGGTCCGACCGGCTCGACCTCGCCCTGTGCCCGGAAGACGCCGGACGAGGACGCCCCATGCCCGACATGATCCTCAACGCGGTCATGCGCCTCGGCATCGAGGACGTACGCCAGGTCGCCGTCGTCGGCGACTCCGAGAGCGAGATGCTCAGCGGCCGCCGGGCCGGCGCGACGATGGTCGTCGGCATCATGACCGGAGTCCACAGCAGGGAACGCCTCCTCAACGGCGGGGCCACCCACATCCTCGACTCCATCACGTGCCTGCCCGGCCTCCTAGGCGGCGTTCCCGCCGAAGCGCCCTTGGCCGCCGCGTCCCGCTGACGGGAAAGTAGTCCGGCTCGACGGCTGAGAAAACAGGGCCGAACAGAGATCAGCCTTTGACCGCTCCTCCCACGGGCGAATGTGCATCTCCGTGCACTGGCCGTCGCAGTTCATGGCCCAAGGGTGATGCCGAACCGCAGGCTCTTCGTCGTGCTGTTCAGTGTGCTGGGGATTTGGCGAAAAAACTATACGTACAGCAGTTGCTTTGCTGCACAGTGTGACTGCATGATGCTTCTGTGGTCCGGGGCGGAGAGTGATGGCTTGGTGACAAAATCGAACAAATGGCTGCTTGTGTCTATGCGCCGGAGACCTCAATCTTCGGCTGGCTCCCAATCGTCGGGAGATCGCGCAAACGTTCCCAAACCTCGGACGGCGTAGACGACGCCTTCCCCGCGAAGGCGCACCAGCACCTTGCGAGCCGTCGGCCGGGATACGCCGAACTCCTGGACGATCAGGTGTTCGCTGGCGACGGGTTCGTCGACTACGTAAGTGCCGTTACGAATGCGATCCTTGATCACATTGGCGATCTGTACCCATTTCGGCTGGTTTGCGCGCCACACTATCGTCACTTGATCACCGTAGACATCTCTTATTGCCCCGAGATACCCACCGTGAGTAGCTGTAAAGAACTGACGACAATAGATGTTCATACTTCATAGTTGTTAAGGGTAGTGAAGTAAGATCAAAAACGAGCCCGTCCAGCGCTGCAACGACTGAACGGGCCCTTGATCAGGAAGGTAGTCCTGACCCGATGCCTAACCCTAGTGCCCCGGTTCTCGACCGGGCCATGATGAGTGGCTGCGGCTGTTTCGCCGAGGTGCCGCCTATGCCGATGGGGTGTGCGACCTGCGGGCATGCCCCTTACGCGCACGGCTGTCCCGATCGGCCCGCCGATCACGAGTACGTCCAGCCTTCCGGCGACCTGATGGACATCCGGCTGCGGGTTCGTCGTACCGGAGACCGCTCCCTGCCGTGCTTCGAGCCCGCCCTCGTAGCCCCGGCCGGTGCGGTTCCCGCTCAGCGATCCGCCGAGGGGATTTCGCCGATCTCCGAACAGCGCCGTCCTGAGCGGAGTGTGGCCGCCGAACCGCCCGTACCGGCACCGCTTCGGCGGAGGCTCTGTCGCTCGCGTCCGGCGTCGCCGTCAGTGACCGCTCCTACCAGGCTGCCCCGACTCGGGGGTGGACGCCACCTGGTGTCCCGCTTCGGGCGAAGAACCACCTGCGCACCGGACCGCTCAGCGGTCACTCCGTCTTCGTGCCGGTCACCTGGCCGGTACGGCGAACCCCTCCATTTCATGAGGCAGGCCCGCCCCACGCTGCGAACGACCGGGCGGGCCTTTGATCGGATCGAGGTCCAATCAGTGACAGATGGTAGTTCCACCCACCCAGAGCCCACCAGCCCCACGACGACGATTCCCGGCTGGCGGCTGATCCTCAGCGACGCTGGACGGCTGTGGGCCAGCCGCGAACGGCCCTTTTCCGAGGTGGCCACCCACGCCGGGGCCGAGCGAACCGTCGACGCCGACGACCTGGAGGCGTTGCGGGCCGAGACCGACCGGCAGGAGACCTTCGCCCGCGAGGTGGAGGAGGCAGCACACGAACAGGTGGCACGGGAGATACCGGAGCGGGAGCAGGCCGGGCAGGTGATCTCATGATCCGCCACTGTCTGTCCGCCGCCCGAGGCCGCCACCGCGACGGCCAGGCCCTCATCGCGGTCCCGCACTACACCTGGGACCATGAAGCCCGCGCCCAGGCCGCGATGCTGCAGGCCACCCGCCCAGGCTGGTCGGTGCTCTACGGCACCGGCAGCCGTCTGTTCCACGCCATCGCCACCTGGCCCACCCCGGAGCCGCTGATCATCTGCGACCAGACCCTGGAGGGGCTGAAAACCCAGATGTACGAGGCCGAAACGACCGTCCTCCACCGCTGGGCCCTCACCTCCAGCTCGGTCACCATCGGCCACTTCTGACGAACGGGCACGGCGACCCCATCCTTTTCCCGGTCCCAGGGGTCGCCGTGCCGTCCACGACGTACCCGACGCACTGTCTCGCTCCGGCTCAAGCCCATACCGGTCCGCCAGACGGGTTCATGGCCGGTCCCGTGCCCTGGAACCCCACGACTTCCGGTTGTTTCGCTCGGTACGACATGCCGGCGTCCTGCCAATCCAATTGGCGCCGGAGCGGCTCCTGTTGCTACCGTGTACGACTGAAGCAGGTCCCCTCTGAGGTACCCGCTTGGATCTCGGGGCCTTAGCTCAGTTGGCAGAGCGCCTGCTTTGCAAGCAGGATGTCAGGAGTTCGAATCTCCTAGGCTCCACCACCCAAAAAGCCTAGTTCAGGGACTATCTTTCAAGATCCCTCAACCTGGGCTTCCGACGTTCTGAGAGCCATACGGCATGGAAATACAGCAACGGCTACGAATCCAGCCGGTCACCGAGCTTCTTGAGTGTCTGGCGCGTCTTGGTGGACGAGACCTCGCTGTAGATGTTTGTGGTGACCGTGATCTGGTTGTGCCGGAGGATCTGCATTGCCACGCGCGGGTGAACATCGAGCGCGATGAGGAGAGACGCGCAGGTCTTCCGTGGCGCGTGCACGTGGCTCCTGCGAACGCCAGACTTGGCGCAGGCATTGGTGAAGCTCCGCCGGAGGTTCGACGGCTCCACAGGGCGCCCGCTGGCGGTAGTGAACACCAATCCTGTTTCCTGACCCCTTACCTGTGCGTACAGCCGGGTTGTTGAGGGATTAGTTCGTCGACCAGGACGGCGTTCCTGAGAGCCTTGCGGAGCGTATTGGAGGAGGTGGGAGAAGAACTCACTATCAAGCCTGTTCGTAGGGTCAGGTTCACCCCGTCAGAACAAGACGATTCGGGTGAGCAGCACCTGCTGATTCTTCCGGTCGATCCGATACTCCGCGATGCCGAATCCCTTGGGGATGAGGATCTCACGCCAATCGGGATCGGTGCCGACCTGGTCGCTTGCCGTCAGCCACGGGTCCTCGCAAATGGCGACTGTGAGCGCGGCCACGGTCGAGAACACTTCCGCCGAGACCGATGGATCAGCGAGTGTTTCAGCCACGACCTCCGAAGGTACGACCGGCCATAGGTCCTCCTCGCTCACTGAGCGCCACGCGCCTGTCGGCGACGTAGGACTTCCTCCATGGTCGTGGTCGGCAGAGTCCCGGCTTCGGCTGCCGCTCGGATACGGTCACGGTCCGGGTCGGTGTCCAGCATGGCCCGCCCCCACCAGGCGTTGAGCACGCCATCCAGTTCAGCGCCCTGCTGAGCTTCAAGAAGTTCGGCGAAGAACTGCGCACGGCGGCCGCCACGCAGCGCGCTGGAGATGCCGCCGATCGTCCGCGGCACTCTGGCGTGGCCCGGTGTGCCACCGTGGACAGGCTGAGCGCTCATGACACCACCTTTCACGCTGTCAGCTTACGTCTTGATCTCAACTACTCGCAGGAATCCCGCAGGCCCAAGGGGAAGAGTGTGCCGTGATCGCTTACCAGGCGTGTACCGAGCTTGACCGTCCGGCTCGGCATCCATGATCTGGAGACGGTAAACCGTTTCGGTGACCACGGTGTTGGCATGGCCGACCAGCCGGGAGATGTGCTCGATGGGAACGCCGGAGCGAGAACCAGGGAAGGCGCGCTCTACCGGCTCCGACAGGCGAATCACTGAGTGACCAACTGGGTGACAACGCCCCTGGACAAGACCGGACGACGGTGGACCACCGTGGACCGTATGCGCAGGTGGGAGCGGGTGTTACCCATGGTCCCGCCCCCCACCTGGGTTGCTTTGCAAGCAGGAAGTCAGGGGTTCGAATCTCCTAGGCTCCACCAGCTAAAACGCCGCTTTCCCACTCAGGGAAAGCGGTGTTCGTGCCATTAACGTGCCATTAGCTCGTAGGGACCAGCGCGCCGGCCAGGCCGTCATCTTTGTCCTTCCGCTCCGCCTCAACGCGCGCTGAGCGCACGGGCGATCTTCTGGTCTGCGTCGCGTGTGGCGTGCTGGTAGATCAGCGGCCCGGCCGCTGTCGTGTCCCATCCGCGCCTTGAGGTCCGCCAAGCTCGCGCCCGACTGCGCGGCCAGCGTGTTACCCGTGTGCCGAAGATCGTGGAAGTGCAGGCCCTTGATTCCCATCTCCTTGAGCGCCTCAGCCCATTTGGCTTCACGCCGGAAGTCGCCGCCTCGCAGGAAGCCGCCACGGACGCCAAGGAAGACGAACGCATCCTCATTCGCGCCGACGAAGTCGCGAAGGTGATCGGGCTTTTCCCCTCCCTGTTGGCCATCAGGCAGCCCTCCCCTTGCTCGTCATGATGGGCTGCACGATCCCGGCCCGGATGAAGTCCTCCAGCGCGGACTCAGGAATGCGAACCATGCGGCCGATGTGAACGAAGGTGATGCGTCGTTCCTCGATCCGGGTCCGGGTCCGGATCGGGACGGTCAGGGGCGGGGGAGCCAGCGGTGGAG
Organism: Streptosporangium sp. NPDC000509; assembly: GCF_042898365.1. Taxonomy (NCBI): domain Bacteria; kingdom Bacillati; phylum Actinomycetota; class Actinomycetes; order Streptosporangiales; family Streptosporangiaceae; genus Streptosporangium; species Streptosporangium sp. NPDC000509. The sequence continues at coordinate 128,730 of NZ_JBIAYX010000010.1, forward strand.
GCGGGTGGTGGCGAAGGCGGTTTTGTGGGTGGTGAGGGTGGTGGAAGGAGGGTCGAAGCGGCCGTTGGGAGGCTGGCCCGGGAGGAAGGTGACTTCGACGCGGGCGACCTTGGCGTGGCCGAATTCGATGTAGCAGGTGCCGGTGCCGTTGTAGGGGACGGCGGTGCGGCGGCGGTGGTGGCGGGCGAGGATGTGGTCGGCGGCGGCGGAGGCCTGGCCTTCGGCGAAGACACCAGCTTTGGGGGTGCCGACGCTGGTGACGTCACCGACGGCGTAGACGTCGGGGTAGGCGGTTTCCAGGGTCGCGGGGTTCACGGGGATCCAGCCGTCGGTGCACAGACCTGAGGCGAGGACCACCTCGGGGGCCCGGTGGACGGGGACGCCCAGGAAGAGGTCGAAGGGGATGGCAGTGCCGTCGGCCAGGACGGCCGCGCGCCGGGACGGGTCCAGAGAGCGGACCAGGGTGTCGGGGTGCCAGGCGATGCCACGTTCGGCGAAGGCGGCGAGGAGGGCCTTGGAGGCGGCAGGCGAAGGGGGGATGGGGGTGCCGAGCGGCATGAGCAGGGAGATCCGGGAGGAGTCACGCAGGCCGCGGGCCACCAGGTAGTCGTGGAGCATCAAGGCGGTTTCGCTGGGGGCGGGCGGACACTTGAAGGGGGTCGAGGTGACACCGATGACGATGTGCCCGCCCTGGAAGGTGGACAGGACGTCGCGGGTCGCGAACGCCCCGGGGACGGTGTAGAACTCATGGCCGGCCTCCACGAGGCCAGGGCTGGCGGCGGGGTCGAGGTCGGCGCCGAGGGCGACGACCATGACGTCCCCCTCGAAGGCCCCCTCGTCGGTTTCGACCCGCCGGTTGACGGGGTCGATGGCGCGGATCGTCGTCTGGACGAACCGCACGCCCGGCTTGACCACCCCGGCGTACCGGTGCACCACCGCCGGTGCGGTGGTGCGACCGAACATCACGTCGAGCTTGGAGAAGCCGAAGACGAATCCGTCGGACTTGTCGATGAGGATGATGTCGGCGTCGTCGCCCAGTTCCTCCGAGAGCCGGGACGACAGCTCCAGGCCGCCGAAGCCGGCGCCCAGGACGAGAACTCGCATGGTCTTCTCCACTCGCTCGGGTGCGGCTTCAGGTCAGTTCGGCTGGGGGACGATCCGGATGTAGGGCTTGGGTTCGGCCCAGGTGCCGAAGATGTTCTTGGCCTGGTCGTTGGAGACCGAGCCGGCGATCACGACGTCGTCGCCCTGCCGCCAGTTCGCCGGGGTGGCGACCTTGTGGTTCGCGGTGAGCTGGAGGGAGTCGATGACCCGCAGGATCTCGTTGAAATTGCGGCCCGTCGTCATCGGGTAGAGCATGATCAGCTTGATCTTCTTGTCGGGGCCGATCACGAAGACGCCGCGGACGGTCTGGTTGTCGGCGGCCGTTCGGTCGGCCGGGTCGCCGCTCACGTCCGCGCCGAGCATCCCGTAGGCCTTGGAGACGGTGAAGTCGGCGTCGCCGATCATCGGGTAGTTCGGGGCGGTGCCCTGGGTCTCCGCGATGTCGGCGGCCCAGGCGTCGTGCTTGTCGACCGGGTCGACCGACAGCGCCATGATCTTCACGCCGCGGCGGTCGAACTCCGGCTTGATCGCGGCCATGTAGCCGAGCTCTGTGGTGCAGATCGGGGTGAAGTCCTTGGGGTGCGAGAAGAGCACCGCCCAGGAGTCGCCGATCCAGTCGTGGAACGAGATCACGCCGTCGGTGGTCAGGGCGCTGAAGTCGGGGGCGGTGTCGCCGATGGTCAGGCTCATCACAGGTCTCCATTCGATAGGCGGACCGGCCCCTCGGGCGGGGTCGGCCTCGCTGTCATGGAAGACGTTAGGAAGAGCGCGTTCCCTGAGCGTTCCTTCGCTCAAGGGCGTCCCGCTGGGCCCTGGCCCGGTCGGCCCAGAAGGTGTGGCCGGCCTTGTCGTAGAGGACGGCCGCCGCCTGGAACCGGTCCCGGGCGGCGGTGTGGTCGCCGTCGGCGACGGCGGCGCTCGCGGCTGTCTCCTCGGCCATCGCGCTCCAGGCCGAGCTGGCGAAGGAACCCGCGAACTGGGCGGCGGCCGTGGCCAGGGCGTGCGCGCCCTCGGCGTCGCCGACCAAGGCGAAGGCCTGCGCGCCGACCGGGTTGAGCAGGGCACTGCAGGTGAGGCAGTCGCCGTAACGGGCGGCGGCCCGCTGGGTGGCGCGGACGGCACGGATGGCGTCCTCCGGTTCGCCCCGCTCCATGGCCGCCAGCGCGGCGGTCGCGTGCAGCCGCGACCAGGCGTGGCGGGCCATCGGGGTGACCGTCGCGATCGCGGCGGCACGCTTGAGGTAGACCCTGGCCTCGTCGTGGGAGCCGCCGCAGGCTGACAGCTCCGCGCGGCGCAGCCACGGCAGCGCGACCGAGCGGCTGCCCAGCGGCTCATACAGCTCGCAGCTGCGTTCCAGGCACGCCGCCGCCTCGTCCCATTCGGCCTGGAGCAGCAGCGATTCGCCGAGCAGGCACCAGGCGAACGCCTGCGCCGGGATGGCGTCGGTCCGTTCAGCGACGGCCAGCGTCTGGCGGGCGTAGTCGCCGACGTCCCCGGCGAACACGTCCCCGTAGAGCTGGTACTGCGACAGGCAGTGGTTGAAGTCGCAGAATCGGGCGACCCGAACGCCCAGCTCGACGCCCGCGAGCCCCTCGATCTGGGCCTGGAGTCCAGGACGCCAGTCGCCTCGGACATGCGAGATGAACGCGAGCGCCTCCAGCGCTGCCGCGACGTCGCCGGTGTCGCCGTACGCGCGAGCGATCTCCTGGGCCTCGTCGGCGAGGCGGCGCGCGGTGGCGAAGTCGCCGCGCTCCCAGGACAGGTTCGCGCCCAGGCAGGCGAGCCGTCCCTGTTCGGCCCGGTCGGGCGCGAGCGCGGACGCGGCCGTCAGATGCGGTTCGGCCTGGTCGGGCAGGTGCTGCATCAGCCACGCGCCGGCGCACTTGCGGTGGATTGGTCCAGCGGCGGCCGAGCCCGCGGCGGAGGCGAGTGCTCGGTCGAACGCCTTAACCGCCCCGGCCGGGTCGCCCGACTGGACGCGCAGGTCGCCGACCCGCTCCCACAGTTCGGTCGTCAGATCCGGCTCGGACGTCTGCTCGCTATTGATCTCGGCGTACTGGCGCTGGGTCTCCGGGCGCGGTTCGGTGCCGAGCTCTTCTTCGAGGATCTCCCGCAGCCGTGTGTACTGGCGCCGCGCCTCGTCGCGCCGTCCGGCCAGTGTGTACAGCCGCATCAGCCAGGCGTGCGCGTCCTCGCGGAGCTGTTCGGCGGCGACGAGCCGCTGCATCGCGCGGGCCGCGCCGTTGAGGTCGCCGCGTGCTTCCAGCAGCCCGGCGTACTCTTCGACGACGGCCAGCCAGTCCAGGCGCAGTTCGTTGCGGGGCGCGGCCGCCCAGTCCTCGTAAAGGTCCTCGGGGAGCAGGCCGTCCCGGTACAGCTCGATCGCCCCGGCGTAGGAGTCGAGCTCGCGGGTCCGGCGGGCGGCCGCGACGAGCGACCAGTAGTCGTCGACGTCCACCGAGACGTCGTCGGTGGGCAGGCACAGCAGATCCCCGGCTGAGAGAATTAGGTTGGTGCCTTTATCGACGAAAAGGCTTCTTCGCGCTGAATGTAATGCTTTGCGCAGATTGGCTCCCGCCGCCTTGGGGTCGAGTTCGGGCCAGAGCACGTCCATCACCTGCTCGCGCCGCAGGCGGCGTCCGGGTGCCAGGGCGAGCAGCTTCACCAGAGCCGCCGGCTTCCGCTGTGACCAGGCCTCCGGTGCTATGGCACGTCCCTGCACCGCGACCCGGAAACCACCGAAGAGTTCAATCCGAAAAGTCACCGTTGCTCGCTTCATTGGCACGTGACAAATAGTGTCATATCTCTACGCATGGGCATCGTGGGCAGCCGCGTCCGGAGGCCGGCACGGTCTGGGCCGTTGTGCCGAATGCCGCCAGGCCAGCCCACGACGCGTGCTCGTCGCCGCCCCTATGCCGACGACGGGCAGGGCGTGTTCTGTGCGGACCAGACCGGCCAGACTCACTCGTCGCCAACCGTCCATGACGGGGTCCTGCACCGGAGTACTCTGCTGCTGATCTGACACGTGGTGGCGTTGCCAGGGCGGGAGCGGCGATGAGCGCCGAAGACCGGCTCGAACGAGCCAAGACGCTTTATGAACGGGCGGTTTTCAGCGGCGACGCCGGCGTGCTGACCAGTGCCGAACGGGACTTGGACGCGGTGGAGGCCGACACCGCGCTGGCCCGTGGGCGGATCCTGCATGCGCGGTTTCTTAACGAGCGCGCCAGCGCCGGCTCGTGACCCGTCGAGGACCCGGCTGAACTGCCGTTATTCGAGTGCGCGATCGAGTTGTACCGGGCGCTGGGCGACACGCGCGGTGAGGCTGAGGCGTTGTTCTGGATCGGCTGTCTACATCAGGTCATCAGGCGTGACAACGTGACCGCGGTTCCCGACCTGGTGCCGGCGGGGGTGTGGTCTTGCCTGGTGGCTCAGGGATGATCTGCCGGACCGTGCATGGCTTGTCCCTGACGGACAAGAGTGTCCACAGTGGTCCGAAGGCGCGGAAGGCAGATCACCGCGGCAATACCCAAAAGGATCAACAGGATGGGCAACCCCGTCTGCTGCCACGGCCACGCCGGGCCTTCCAGTCGCAGGCCGTCGATCGGCAGTTCCATGGTCTCGGCGGTCCAGCGGGCGGTGGCCACGTCCATTGTTCGGGCCAGGTCGCGCACGACGTCGTTGTAGGCGAAGTCCTGTCCGGAATGGACGTACACCGGCTCCAGGCCGTCGGGGACCTGGCCCAGGCGAACGCCTGCTCCGGGGACGAGCAAGCGATCCAGGTCCGGGGCCGCGTCGGCGAGATCGGCGCGGGGCAGGAACGTCAGGCCATGCCGTGACCGGATCGGGCCGCCGTCCGCGCTCACGGCCAACGTCCTTTCTGCGAGCGACTTGTCGTGCGTTTCGAACACCGACGCCAGGTCGATTTCGCCGACGCCCGGCGTCAGCATCACACCGACGGTCGGCGGCGCCCACGTCCAACCCGCATTGACGATCGCGGCCGGGGCGGGCATGGCGATGCCGGTCACGACCGGCGGCGTGTTGCCGTAGTACCGCCAGCCCACGGCCTTGGCCGCGTTCACCGCCACCGTCGAACCGGCCAAGCGCTCGATCATGTGCAGGGTTCCGTCGATGCCGGACAACACGCCCGCGGTCGTGACGACGGTACCGCTGTCGACGAAACGCTTGCCGTGCACCCAGTTCACCGCGGGATAGTCCGACTCGAGCGAGCCGATCCGCATCCAGTGCGCGGTCGCGGGCCGGCCGTCGAGCAGACCCGCCGAGGCGAGGACACCGGCGCCGTTGCACACGCTCAGCAACAGCGTGCCGCGGCTCGCCTGATCACGCAGCCACGCCGTGACCGGACCGGTACTGGGCTCGCCGACATCCGGCATCGCAGGGATGACCGTGAGCGTCGGCGCGGCACCGCCGGTGAGTTCGGCAAGATCCGCGAAGCTCAGATCCGGCACCAGGTCCAGACCGCCGGTCAACGGCAGCGGACGCCTTCGCGACGCGACGGTGTAGACGTTGAACCGGCCCGAGGCGGCCAGGAGCTCGTATGGGGCAAGGGCATCCGACACGACGGCCCCGTTGTCGCCGATCACCACGACCGCGGTCGGTTTGGCGGGGTCGAAAGCCGGGGCAATGGCGGAGGGAATGGGCCGGTCCGGACCGGGGGCGTACTCGGCGTCGAAAGTGGCGAAGGCGGAGATCGCTCCGCCAGCCACCGGAATCAGGATGACCGCGATCACCGCGAGCGCGCCGCGTAGGAAGGTGCGCATCGAAAACCCTCAGTGCCAGTAGTGGTCGCGGCGCCACACCATGGCGGCCAGCATGAGCGGGAACATGATCACGTGCCCGGCCATCATCAACCCCATGGCGGACAGCGCCCCGAGCCAGAACGGCACCAGCAAGACGAGGAACGGCAGGTACATCGCGGCCGCCATCTCACCGATCCGCGCCCACGAATGCCTGCGCAAGGCCATCGCCAGGGTCATCCCGATGGTCATGTTGGTCGCCATGACGAGCGCGTCGACCTCCGGCCGCGCCGACCAGGCGTCCGGCCACAGCGGCGCCAGCGCCAACATCCCGGCGAGCATGGCGATCACCATCTCGACGTAGTGCCAGACGAACCGGCCCAGCTTGCGATTAGTACTCCGGGTGGTTTCCACGGTCCTCATGACGTCCCCTCGGATTCGGCATCGACTGACACCGACAAGAGTCGCCGCGGGCCGCCGTCCTGCCATGTGCCAGAGGTCATGTCCGAGGTCATGCTGTGGTCATGACTCCTGGGCGGAAAGGTCAGAGCAAACCGAGCGACCGTGCGCGTAGTGCGGCTTGGGTGCGGTCGCGGGCGTTCAGTTTCGACAGGACGTTGGTGACGTGGTTTTTCACGGTGCCCTCGGCCAGGTGAAGCGTCGTGGCGATTTCGCGGTTGCTGTGGCCGGTGGCGAGGAGACGGAGGACTTCGATTTCGCGGTCGGACAGCGGCACGACCAATGGCTGCGGTTCCGGGGCGCCGGTCGAGGGCAGGCGGGCGAACTGGGCGACCACCTTCGCGGCGACGGAGGGCTGCAACACCGACTCGCCGCGGGCGGCGGCCAGGACGGCCTCGATCAGCTGGGCCGAGGAGACGTCCTTGAGCAGGTAGCCCAAAGCTCCGGCGCGAAGGGCGGCGAACACGTCCTCGTCGTCGTCGAACGTCGTCAGCGCGATGATGCCGATGCCAGGGTGGTCGGTACGCAAGCGGCGGGTCGCGGCGACGCCGTCCAGGACGGGCATGCGCAGATCCATCAGGACGACGTCCGGGGTGACCTCGGCGGCCCGGCGGATCGCTTCGTCGCCGTTGCCCGCCTCGCCGACGACCTCGATGGCGTCGTGCGTGGCCAGGAGGGTGGCCAGGGCCTCGCGGAACAGAGCCTGGTCGTCGACCAACAGGACGCGGACCGGGCTCATCCGGGAACCTCCATGCTCAAGGTGTAGCCCGCCCCCGGTGCCGACTCGACGCTCAACCATCCGCCCAGGTGCTCGGCGCGTTCCCGGAGCCCGACCAGGCCGAAACCCGACGCAGGCGTCGAAGCGGAACCGGCGCCGTCGTCGCGGACGGCCAGCCGGACGGCGGCGTCAGCATAGTCCAGGACCACGTCGGCACGGTTTGCCTGGGCGTGCTTAAGGACATTGGTCAGACCTTCTTGCGCCACACGGAACAAGGCCTCGCGCGTCTCGTCGGGCAACGGTCGTTGCTCGCCGGATATCGCGACGCTGGTGGTCACGCCCGCGGCGGATGTCAGTTCGGCCAACGCCTGCAAGGCGTCGGGCAGGGGAGGGATTTCGCGTGGTTCGCGCAAGGTGTTGACCGAGCGGCGTACCTCGGCGAGTGCGGCCTCGGCCTGGTCCTGGGCCTTGGCGAGTACCTCGTCGGCCTTGGCGGTGTCGGTCGGCAGGACCGCACGAGCGGCCTTGACCTGCATCTGGACGACGGTGAGTGAGTGCCCGAGTCCATCGTGGATGTCGCGTGCGACCCGGTTGCGTTCCTGCACGGTTGCGAGCCGCTCCGCCTGCGCGGCGTAGTCACGCAACTGTTCGTGGGCCTCAGACAGTTCGACACGGGCGCGTTGTTCGCGTTGCAGCAACTCCGTCACGATCGCGGCGAACACCGCGGCGAGAAGGATTCCGAGTCCTTCCCGCAGCCCTTCGCCCCACGACATGCCGAGGTGGACGAACGGGACCAGCCCGACCACGACCGCCGTCGCGGCGATCGGCAACCGTAGCAGCACGCACTGGCTGACCAGCACGACGAGCAGAAGCGTCGCGGCGACCCCTGCGTTCAGCGAGAACACGACGAACGCGATCGGTAGCTGCACGGCAACGTACCCGAGCGACCAGGCCAGCTCATTACGCGCACGTACCCACGAGAAGCCGGCGGTGGCCAATCCGGTGAACACCGCGCCGAGCACGAGCGACGGCAGGGAATCTCCAGATGCGACGACCCCGATCAGCAACGTGAGCAGCGCGCCGAAGGTCAGCACAGCCAGAGCCCTGTTCATGCGCTCACTGTGGGCCGTCCGGCGGCGCAAGGTCAACTCATGGTAGAAACGCGCGATGATCTCGCGGGTATGGCTTGTCTCTGCCGTACTGCTGCTCGTCGGCGTGTGCGACGGGCCGCGCAAGGTTCACTGCAGCAGGCTACCGAGCTGATCGAAGGAGAGGGCGGGCGTCGGTCTCAAGGCAGGTCAGGTCGCCGGGCAGAGCGTTGTGTACAGCAGCGGAATACAGCAACGTCGGCTTACACGATCATACGTTCCCGACCCTCATCTACCGCTTGACCAGGGATGGGGCCCTCCACGAGGAGACTGGCTCCCGTTTGCAAGCAGGATGTCAGGAGTTCGAATTTCCTAGGCTCCACCAGCAAAAAACACCTCTCAACCGACCTTGGTGTGCGGCGCGCGCCGGGCATGCGGCTTGGGGGCCGGTCCTGGCGCGCGGGCAGGACCCTGGGCCGTCGCCGTACGCCGGCCGCGCCGCCTGGACCATGTGGTCCGCCCATGGTCACGCCGCCGCCCAGACAGGGCTTTACTGCTCAGGAATCAAGTACGGCGGCGACGGCTTCGATTTCAACGAGCTGGCCGTCGTAACCAAGCACGGTGACTCCCATCAAGGTGCTCGGTACGTCATGGGCACCGAACGAGTCCCGGACTACCTGCCAGGCAGCCACCAAATCCTCCCGCCGGGTGGACGCGACGAGAACCCGTGTGCTGATGACGTCCTGCAATGATGCGCCAGAGGCAGTGAGAGCCGCCCGCATGTTCTCGATGGCTTTCGCTGCTTGGCCCGCGTAGTTCCCAATCGCTGCCGTCGAGCCGTCCTCGTTCAGGGGACACGCTCCGGCGAGGAAGATGAGTCGTGACTCGGCAGGCGCCGTGGCTGCGTAAGCGTACTCGGCGATGTCGGACAGAGAAGCAGAGCGGATCAAAGTGATGGCGCTAGGCATGGTCGCTCAGTTCCTTTCATATCGGGCACAGAGCGACCATCCTGACGTGGGCCTCCTACCTGCCGCCTTCTATTTTCACAGGCCAAGCCGCCCGTACCTCGCGGCCCGCCCACGGTCACGCCGCCGCGGTCAAGGGCGGCGCTCCGCGCCGCCTCGCGGCCCGTCGCCCGCTCGGCGGTCGAGCATGCGGCCTGGGCCCGGTCCCGGTGGCTCGGACCGCGCACGCAAGCGTTCCCATGACTTCACCGCAGGTGTGATTGGCTCACTGCCGGGCGTGGCCGCACATCGCTTCGAAGCGCTAACGGTAGGCGTGAACGCGATGAACGTTCCTGCATGCGACTGTGCCCGCCTTCGAGATGGCAACGGATGGGATGAGCGACAACTTTCGAATGGCTGGCGGCGGCTAGCGGAGATGTCGATTTCGACGACTTCAGCAGGAGCAGCCCGGGAGTTCCCTCAGGAGGCTAAAGAAGCGGCGTATTACCCAATTAGCTTGACCATTTCGATGGACTTTGACGTTGATAGTGCAAATCCATCGAGAACTTGCGGGGGGAGCATTCGGAGTGCAATCATCTTCCGCGTCAACAACTGCTCGACATCTTGCGATGGACACAACACGTCTCTTCGAAGCGGCGGGCCCTGTCCGAGCAGAGGTGGTCATTTCCTTCTACTGATCGGGGCCGATGGGAACTCCGCCGACCCCGATCGGGTGTCGCGCACAGGCACTGGTGCGTCGCTGCCGGCCGCGAGCATTTTGTCGCCCTGACGGACGCTATCGGCCGCGCTGGCCGTCGCCTGGTCAGGGCTGTGCCAGCCGACGAACCAGTGCCCACGCACCACGAGGCGCTACATGCCCGTTTCGTAGGTCATGTTCGTTTGGCCCGTTTTCACCTGGCCGGCGATGTGGAGGTTCCCGCTGGAGTCCAGGATCGCGATGATCTTCTTCTGCGACCCGTGGTGGGTCGTGAAGTAAATCTTGTCCGCCTCTTGAGAGCTGGAAAGGTTTGTGTTCACCGAAAGCTCGATGCTCACCGGTGAGCTTATGAGAACGTCCTTCTTCGGAGAGGTCGGGTAGATCTGGTTCTGGCGCAGCTTGATTCGGGCGTGAGTGTCACCTTCATCCCAGTCGGTGGCCACCCCGAGGTCGATATCCGGCATGTCTACTCCCTTCGTTTCTCTCCGTTTGTAAACGATCCTTTTGGATCGCTCCATAGCGAAGGATATGTGGTTCTTAGGAGATTTTCTAGAGTTCTTCCAGGCACTTCCTAAACATGAAAATTGGGACACCTAATATAAATCTGAGGCACTAAATTCCCTTACCTGCTATTTGTCCGAATGTGATGAGTGGGGCAAGGCATCGAGTGTGAAGTCGAGACGCCTCCGGCAGGGGAACTCCGGCTCCGGGATGATCGGGCGGGGAGGTGCGCGCGTTCGCGCTGCAACCTGACGCTCCTCGCTGCTGATAGGTACCGCGATGGAGGTCGGCGCGGGCTGCCAATGAGGTGGTTTCGGAGACGCCTAATACCCTTGGGAGGCTCCTCCTCGCTGGTCAAGTGTCCCGGCCGTACCCGCCGTATCAGCCACCGCGCCCGTTGCGTGCCCGATGGAGTGGTGATCAAGGGGGAGCAGCAGGGACCCAGGGGGATTGCGATCAGTGGTCCCAGCAGCAAAGACGCAGGTCAAACAAGATCGGCATCCGTTTTTGCAAGCAGGATGCCAGGAATACGATGTCGTCGTTGACGAGAGTTGCCCCGTTGCGTGTGCCGGATCAGGATCACTCGCATGGGCTTCTACGAGTACTACCGGGCTGCGGATCGTGAGACGGCGATCATCCAGCCGGAGCATTCCCGGGTGATCGCCGACCCTGAGTACAGCGTCCCCGTGTTCGACGCCGTGGAGACCAAGTGGCTCGACCCGTGGATAACCCTGAACGAACTGGCGGCTCTCATCGGCGACGTCGACCTGCCCACAGGCGTGGACACCACAGTAAGCCTGTACCCCTCCTCGTACCCAGCCCCGACTCCGCAGACCGACGAAGAGTGGGACGCGCTGCCCGAGGACTCGCCCTATCTCAGCGACATTGGTATCGAGGAGCTCTCGGTGAACGTGCGTGACCTGCTCGCCGACGCCGACGACGCGCACCTGCCGAGGGTGGTGGAGCGCTGGGCGAAGAGCGAGCAGTTCTCACACTTCAGCTCGGCCGATCTGAAGTATCTGATGCCCGTAGCCAAGAATCTCATCGGGTTGTCCCGCCGTGCGAAGGAACATGGCCAGCATCTCTACTGCTGGTCGTGCGCCTGATCAGGACGGTCGCCGAGTCTTACGGACTCCGTAGCTGCCAGAGAGCGCCGACGTCGCTCCACGAGGAGGAAACGGACGACGATGAAGCCGATACTCGCGGCAGCCACCGTCCATACGATCGTCTTCCCTATGGTTTCGACCACCTCGTTCCTGCCGGGCGGGAGCACAGCCATTTGTACGGCGGCGCCGATCGGCACGGTCAACCTTGCGAGCAAACCGATCGCTCCCGATCGCTTGACACATGCACCGACGGCGCCCAAGGGCGCTCCGAAGACGACACTGGCGACCCACCACAGGGGCGGTTCGGACTCGTACCAGGGGAACTGCCCGCCGCTACGGATGGTGTCCACGATGCTGTAGGCGGCTGTGGCCGCAAGCAGGGCCAGTGCACCGGCAGCACCGGCTTGCGCCAGTGCTGTGGGACAGCTCTTCCCGGCGCGTGTGACCAGCCACCCCACTGCGACCGCCAAACCCGCCCAGGCCCAGCCGGAGTCGAGCAGCACGCTCATGATTTCCGCGATTGACCACCCGCTGGTGGTGTAGGCGCGGCTTTCAAGGTCGGCGTAGCTGTGGGAGAGAGCGTTCACGAGGGAGATTGCCGCGCCGAATCCCGCTCCGACCGCCAGGGCACTTACCAGGATCTCTACGGGACGGGTCACACGCGAGAAGTCCTGCCATCGACTGCCATGCCGCTGATCGTTGGTCACGACGCCTTCCTATCGGAAAGATCATGATTTGTACGGCGGATGTTCAATGCGATCCAGGGATCAGCCACATTTGGTGGTTGGGGGCATATTTCACGTAGATCACCAGATACAACACCCGTAGGAGGCATCCCACCCTCGGCCACCTCAGCCCGATCGACTACGAGCAGCAGACCCCCGACAAGGTGCTGCTCGCCGCATAACAACCGGTGTTCACACTTCGGGGCGAGCCCCCATCCGCGGCAGTCGGGGGATGACCCGGCAGGACATCGCGCAGCGCATGGGGGTCACCAAGGGGCGCGTTTCGCAGATCGAACAAGACAAGATCTCCGGATAGACGGCCAAGCTCGCCCCGATTGTGCGGCCAGGTGCTACGCCGTGGCACATCACCTCGTTTTCGTATGCTCGTGTGGCTGGATCTCCAAGCCATCCCGTCGGAAGTCTGTAGGCTCTATGAGCAGGGAGAGGAGATTCCAGCATGACCGCACAGCCGCAGGACTTCGTACCTCCTGGCTCACCGATGCCCGAGAAGAACCTGCGGGCTATCCGCTCCGTCCTGGTCGTGCCGCAGGATCGGGAAGCGTTCGACGCGGGGCTCAAAGCAGTGCTCGATGAGGTTCGAGTGAGTTTGGACCTCGCTGCGCTGAACGCCTTCGTCCACCGTTGGTGGATCTCCGCGTGCGACTCGGTGCGTGATCCGGAAGGGCGCCGCCGAATGCATGCCAGAGCCGAGCAGGTGCTTACCGGCGAACCGACCCTCTCGGGAAGGCCGTGGCGTGAGGTTCTCGGCGCTCGTGGGGTCGACCTGTAGGTGTACCAGATCACACTCGATCCCCTCGCCGAGGAGCAGATCGCTGGGATTCCTTCGGAAGCGCTACGTCCACTCGCCGAACTGTTCACACTTCTGGAAGTCGCGCCGTGGAGCGGCCAGCCGTACAACCAGGCCAACCCCAAGGCCAACATGCTCACTCACACGTTCGGCGAGCGAGGGCTCGCGACGTACATGGTTCTGGATGAGCAGCATGAGGTGTACGTCATCCGTGTCGAGTGGCCATGATCCTGTTCGATACGACGGCGATATGGCGACACCCGATGCGTAACGGTGTGGGTCACGAGCAGGAAGGACGTTCTCAGATGAGGCGATGGATCGCTGCGTCGGCCGTCATGCTGGTCGTCCCGATGGTGGCTGGATTCGGTACCACCGCAGGCACCCAGGGAGCTCCAGCCGACCCGATCGACGCTCTCAAGCGCCGGCTCGTCGAGAACCGGGGTGTGAAGATGTCGATGGTCCGCACCGTAACGGAGGAGCAGAAGGACAAGGGCTACGTCTGGACCAAGGCCGTCGCCGAGTTCGGTAAGGGCAAGATCGTAGCCGTCGATATGACACATGACTCCGACCGCATAAAACGGGTCGATCCCGTACGGCAGATCATCTTTGAGGGCCGCCAGTATGTCCAGAACGACTACTTGCCCGACGGCAAAAGCTGGCTCCTCAACGAGGACGACGAGGTCCGGCCGGAATTGGACGCCGGCTGGATCCAGCTCGCCGATCCAGCCATGCTGAAGGCGGTGCTGGCCACTACCAGGGTCAAGCGCCCCGCAGGCGTTTACGAGGGCACAGGTACCACGCTCTACCAGGGCACGATCACCGTTGGTCAGCTTTACAAGGCCTCTTCAGGCTCCCCCTTCGGACTCGTGGTGAAGCCCACCGAAAAGGAAGCAAAGGCCAAGATAGCCTGGAGGCTCTGGCTCGGTGAGGACCAGCTGGTGCGCAGGGCCTGGGGTTCGTGGAGCGAACCGTTTTCCCGGAACGGTGATACCCACGTCTCATACGTCGTTGATGCTCGTCTGACCGGCTGGGGTGCCGAAACCGACATCGCCGCGCCTTCCGCCGATGATGTGATAGACCCCTCGCACTGGTCGATGCCCGAGACTTCCGTCCCCCTGAATCCGGCCGCCGAATAGTAACCGCCGCTCCAAGCGGCCAGGGCGTCCTGATATCCGGTACACACGAGGGCGCTCCAGCCGAAAGGCAACGATTTATGATTGGAGCGCTGATTTTACGTAAGAGGCGCCATCAGGATGGAACTCGTGTCTGGCGAGCAATAGACGTCTCAGGCGGGCCCTGAACGGCAGAAGAAGCAGGTAGGCAATTCCCAATGCCTTCAGCAGGGGCCAGTACGGCAACGGCATAGGAGACTGGATCAATGTGAGAAACAGGATCCAGCCAAGCACGGCGAAGACCACATGCCGTTCAAGGAAAAATCGGCCTTGGATATCGTCTCTGGCCCACCAGCGATATTTCCAGGGCAGTCGCCAGCCGAATGCCCGATAGGGCAGCCAGTGCCACACCGGCGGGTGTTCGCGCAGGCGCAGCATGAGTCCGCCGCGGAGCACGTCCAGGCCGTCGCGCAAGGTCGGGCTGCTCCGCCCCGGTTCGGCCAGATCCATCAGGGTGCTCAGCAGTTCGGCACCGCGGAACTCCCGGAAGCGGGCTGGGTAGGCCAGACGCATCAGCAGTCGGCAGCGACGCTCGTAGGTAGAGGTGACCTCGGGGGGCATCACATCCCCATCCCGGGCTGGAGGCTCAATCGGCGCTGAGCGGTGGCGGCCAAGCGCGTCAGGCGGGCGGTCTCCTCGGACAGCACCTGACGACCGTGGCCGGTGAGATCGTAGTAACGGCGATGACGGCCGGAAACGACCTCCTCCTTGACCACGATCACCAGTCCGTCGCCCGCCAGTCGATCCAGAGCACCGTAAAGAGTGCCCGCGCCAAGGCGTACACGTTCTTCGGACAGTTCCTGCACTGCTTTGATCACCCCGTATCCATGGAGCGGGCCTTGGGACAGGGCCAGCAGGATCAGGTAGCTCTGCTCACGTAGCGCCATAACTGATATATATCGTCATTCGTACTATTGGTTCAAGAGCCACCACTCCTGCCCAGCTCCAGGAGATGACTGACGTTTCTGTCCCGACACATAGACGACAGGTGATCTAGTGGCCCGTCTCCGGACGTTGACCGGGTATCACGACCGGGTGACCGGCTCTCTTCAGGTCTGGTTTCCCCAGCAAGGTTGTGTGACGGCCCACTAGGAAACATGGTCGACCTTGCGGGGGGAGCTCGTCGCGCGTGCTCATCCCGCTCTGAGGAACTGTTCGAAGGCTTCCCGTGCCAGCGCGGATACCCTCTTGCCCTCTTGCTCGGCGCGGGCCTTCGCACGTTCACGCAACTCCTCAGGAACTCTGAAGGAGACCCTTGGGGAATGTGTGCTCTCGCCTGTGAGCTATGGACGATTGGGGCGACCGGTAGGCACGGGTACACGCTCTTCGTCGATCGCGCGATGAACGTCGCTGATCGCGTCCCGTACGTACTCGTCCGTGATCAGATTGCCTTTGGCATCGTGGATCTCTTCGGAGTCGCTGTCGATATCGGAGTCGTGGTCCAAGGTCAGCGCTCGGAATGCTCTCGATCATGCTTCAGGGCAAGGCGTACGGCGAAGTAGACGACCAGGAACTGAACGAGAGCGCCGAGCAGCACGAAGAGCACGCCAGAGACACCAAAATTCATGATCTCTTCCTTATCGGTGTGATCAGGCGGTCCACCCTAGCCTACGCCGTCCACTATTTATCCCATGAAAGGTGTTGTTTTCAAGCCAGTGGTGCGGGCTGATTTCGGCCTCTACCCGTGTGCTCAGCGCGCCGGCGATCTTCTGATCGACATTCCGTGTGGCGTGTGCCAGGGATATCGCTTACCATCGCTCGTCATGACCAATGATGCGAGGCATGTCGGGAACAATTCGTTGCGTACGTCGGACGACACCGCCGTTGGATTTTTCACGTTCCTGAGCCTTGGCTCACTTGCTTTAGTCGCCGCGGCCTACCAGGTCCTCACCTACTCCTCAGAGCGCTACTTCCTCAAGGCGATAGCCCTCGGAATCATCGGTATCGGCTTCATGATGGCCGCCGCCGCTTGGGCGATCTACCGTCAGGCAAACAAACCAGTCTCCGACAGAGGCACTCGGCTCCGGGATGATCGTCCGAACGAACCTATGGAGCCGTAAAAGGTTGAGGTGAGATCAGATCTTCCCGCCTGCCACGTCCCAGGCAAGCCCGACATCACGACTCCTACGGACTGAGACCCTGTTAAGTACGGTGTCCCTGAGTTAGACGTCGTAGAGACAAAATGGCTCGACAAATAGTGAAGACCTGTGGATTGGTTTAGGTGCGTGGTTAAGTGGGGTCGTCGGTCTGCCAGGGGTAGAGGAACTGGTCGGGGCGCAAGTGCCATGCGTCGAGCGTGGTGATCAGTTCCTGTTCGTTGGCGATGGCCGCAGCCCGGATGAGCACGGCTCCGATGTCGTGGTCGAAGCCGGAGATGCGGTCGGCGTCGTAGTCCCAGTGCTGCAGATGGAACGCGCGTGCGTCGTCGGCTCGTTTCCATCCTTCGCGGCGGGCTTGGGTATCGGCCGGTGTGAGGACCGGAGTGATGCCGATGAACGCGCGCCGTTCGGGCCTTGTGGCTGAGACCTCGATGACCAGACGCTGTCCACGCCGTAGAGCGGTGAGCTTGTCGATGGGCCAGGAGCGCTCGCTGCTGTTCGGGCGGGATGAGGTACTCATGCGGTGGCCCTCCCGGTCGGTCGGACGGGGCAGGGACCATGGTAGGCATCGGGCGTGCCTTCCCGACCGACGTTGGCGTGTCGGTCATGCTTAAGATCTCACGTGATCATCGGGAAGGTACACCCCTTCCCGGCAGATCCTCAGGTTTCAAGCATTGCTCGCATTAATCCATTCTGGTCTTATGGTTGAGAGGTTTTCCCGCTAAGCTTCGAGGATGCTTAGTTGGGAAGCTTTCGGCTTAATCGGGGTCCCTGTCGCGTTCTTTTCCTTTCTCGTCTTCGCATGGGTGAAGGCCACTCGGCAAAAGCAGGTGCTCAGATATACGGATCCAATACGTGCGATGGAAATTACAGGGCGGGTCCGTCAGCTCAAGGTTCGGGGGCGAGAGGAGGAGGCCGTCCGCCTCGTTCACGAAGAACTGGCGATGGAAATCGACAAGGCTCGAAGCTGGGTGAAGAGCATCTGACGTTGATGGTAGGCAAACTATGCGGCGGAATATGACGTGATATGGCAGATGGTGCACTGCCACCCTTTTGTGTTTATCTGATCCTATGATCAGGTTCGACATGTCTGCCTCCCGACAAGGAGTGAACCATAGATGGAGGACTGGATCGATGAGCCGATTGTTGATCCGATCGTTTCGGAATCGGATCGGCAGAAGATCATCAGTATTCCCGTCCTCCTGCACGGATCATCTGAGCTTTCCCCGCGAACAAGGCAATTTTTTTACCGTCAGTGGTTCTATCGCTGGAGTGATCGGAGCTTTTCTGGCTGGTGTGGCCATCCAGTCCGATTCCCAGTATGCAGCCTTTGTGGCTGTTCTGCCCCTTATCATAGCTGGCCTCTTTGTCAGCAATGGACGCCCCGGTATCGCCACGCGACTGCAGCATCTCTATGGGGACTGCTACATAGTTCCGGCGGATCTAGATGACAATGCCTTGGGTCTGATCCGTCGTGCGCGGAAAGCGATTGATAGCGTGTCCGCATCCAGAGTAAATCGCTTAGGGATGCTTGACGACATAGCCAACGATGTCGTTCTTCCAGAGAAACTGTGGAGCATCGCCCGCCTTCTCCGAACCCAGGTGGCCTTACGGGCGGAGCAGGACGAGGCGATGAGTGAGGTGGTAACCCCCGAGTTGACGGCGATCCTCGCCCCGCAGCGGGAAGCCCTGAATCGTTCGATAGCCTCAGTCGTCAAACAGGTTGTTGAACTCGAAGATTATGCGAATCGCGTTCAGGAGGCCGACGCGGCACTTCGGGCTCATGAGCTGTTGAAGAGCAACGATAAATACCGAGACCTCTTGGCTCAGACCGACGATGCTCAGGGCCTTCGTAATCTCACTGAACAGGTCAATTTGCTCGGAAGCACGCTCGCCAAAAATTTGCGAGACGCGATTGACGCAGGCCAAACTCTAGCGACCCCGTAGGACATCGACGCAGTATGAATCAAGGCATACGTCCTTCCTTCGTACGGAGGCTTGAGACTTCGTTCCTAACGAAGGTACGGGCGCGTTATTTGGTTCGGTCGATGTGGCTGATGCCCCATGGTGGTCAGACGTTCGCGCAGTTCTGCCGGCAGCTCCATCCGGCATGTCCTTCAGCGGAGTCAACAATCGTCTGGACGAGTGGTTCCGAAATGATCAGCGCAAGGTGCTCTTTCCGGATCCCGGCCCCCCGGTGATCACGATGAAGTGTTCCGGGTCCGGCGACATGGCAGGTGTGGCCCTTCTCGGGTTCATGGGCTCGATGTTCTGGAGAACGGGAACGCCCAGGATCACTGCGTGACGAACGACCTGGATGCTCCGCCCGGCCGCACTGTACGTGAAGCCCGCAACTCGCCGATCGCGTCGGTGGTCACTCCGGGCCGACGTGACGCCCCTGCCCATTGGATGTCTCAGCCCCAATCCAACGGGCTTCGGTGGTGACCGCCGAGCAGAGTGCTGATGTCAGGCAGTCACATCACGTTCGGTGCTCATGTCCGCGGTGGGTAATCCCAGGGCTGCCAGGCCGGATTGGACCGCCTTCGATTCCTGATCGAGCAGACTGCGCGGCCTTGTGTCCTGGTCGGCGGCGATCCGGAAGCCGTCTCCCTCGAAGCGAGGGAGAACATGCAGGTGAAAGTGGAAGACCGTCCGGAACGCCGCTTTCCCGTCCGCGAGGAAAACGTTCACGCCCTCACATCGCAAACCAGAGCGCCGTAGAGCTCGGCCCATCCGATGGCCGATCGTCCATACGTGCGCACTCGTCCCCTCATCAAGGTCCCCCAACCTCACGGCGTGAACGCGTGGAATGACGCGCCGACGGAACCACACCGTTGAGGCGGGTGGCCAGCTCACGGCGGGTAGTGATGCCGAGCTCCGCGTAGATGCGCTGCAGATGGTTGTCGACGGTACGGACCGAGATGCCCAACTGTTCGGCGAT
This sequence comes from Streptosporangium sp. NPDC000509, assembly GCF_042898365.1. Taxonomy (NCBI): domain Bacteria; kingdom Bacillati; phylum Actinomycetota; class Actinomycetes; order Streptosporangiales; family Streptosporangiaceae; genus Streptosporangium; species Streptosporangium sp. NPDC000509. Next base: position 147,867 of record NZ_JBIAYX010000010.1, read on the forward strand.
GTCCTTTCTGGGCATCCCCTGCGAGACGAGCAGCGCGATCTCCTGCTGTCTCCTGGTGAGCCGGGTAGCGCTGCCCCCTGTGGTGAGGGCGGGAGTCCGAGCCCCCTCGCACCGGGCCGCGAGTAGCTGAGCGCGGAGTGCGGCGGCCTGGGCGCGACGGGAGTCACCGGCCTGCCGCAGGATTCCGGCGGCGACGCAGGCCGCCTCGGCGGCGAGGAGGTCGGCGCCGATGGTCTCCATCTCGTCGGCGGCGGTGAGCAGCCGGTCGGGGCATTCTTCGGCCCAAGCGGCGGCCAGGTGGGCTCGCGCCCGGTGGAATCGGCCGCCGGTCGCCTCGGCGATCTCGGCCAGCCGCTCCGCGGCCTCGCCCGCCCCTCCGAGCCGGACGAGGTCGGTCAGCAGGACGGACTCGAACGCGATCTGCCCGCGTTCCCGGGCATCCTGCGCCGCCGCGGTGAGGACGGCCCGGGCCTGGGAGAGCTCGCCTCGGACGGCGTGCAACCAGGCGACTCCCAACCGCTCCTCGGGTATGTGCACCGCGCACGTCAGCCGGTCGTACTCGGTCAGGGCCGCCTCGGCCGCCTGTAGGTCGCCCTGCAGGGCGGCTGAGGCGGCCAGCCCGGAGAGCGCCAGCGGCAGGAGGATCGCGGTGTAGGGACGTGCCGCTCGGACGAGCTCGGCGTACCAGCGGCGGGCCTGCCCGGGATGGCCCGCGAGCCACGCGGTACGTCCCAGTTGGAAGGCGAGGAGTCTCTGCTCGGGGCTCGGCAGGCCCTGGGCGAGCGTTCGGTAGGCCTGCTCGCCCACCGTCCGGCTCTCGGCCAGGTGACCGCTCTCCGTCAGAGCCAGCATGAGGATGGACTGGTGCGCCGCCTCGTGGGTGGTCATGGAGTACAGCTCGGCGTCGACGGCTGCGCTGACGGAGGTGGCGCGTCGGGCCCAGGTCACCGCCTCCTCACATCGGCCCAGGAACGCCAGCGTCGCCGACGTGGTCGTCACGGCGATCAGCCACGTCATCACATCCGGGCCTGGCCCGGAGTCCAGGGGGAGACGCGAGCACAGGGCGAGGCTGCGCGGGAACTCGCCCAGAGCGAAGCAGCCGGCGGCCTCGGTGGCGGTGAGCACCTGGTGGCCGGAAGGGCTCGCGACCCGGTGACGGGCAGCTTCGATGACCTCGCGGACCGTCCGCTGTGAGACCCCCAGTCCCCAGATGAGGTTCTGTACTCGCAGGCCCGTCACGAACAGCGTCTCCTGCTCGTCGCCGGCCAGCGCGGCCGCCTGCGACAGTACGGTCTCGGCCTGCTCGAACTCGCCCGCCTCGTACAGTGCCTTGCCCAGGAGCAACCGGTATTGAACGCCGTGCCATTCTTCGGGTACGGCGCGCAGGAGGGAGAGCGCATTGGTGTAGGCGCGCGTATGAATGGCCAGGGCCGCGGCCCGCATGAGCAGTGCCGGATCCGCCGTTCCGGTTGCCGCCAGCCGGTAGGTGGCCAGTCGCATCGCGTCCTCGCGCCGCCGGGCCCCACTTCTCTCCAACAGGGAGAGGTGGCGCAGCAGCGTTTTCCGGCCTCGGATCGTGGTGATGTCGGCGCGCAGCACCTCGCCGTAGAGGGGGTGCGCCAGCCGGACGGCGGTGCGCTGCCGTTCCCGGCCGATGACGATCAGTCCCGCCCGTTCGAGCTCGTCGAGTGTCCGGGGCTCGGCGTCGGCGGTGAGCTGAGCCACGGACAGCGGCTCGCACAGTGCCAGGGCCTCCAGCACGTCACGGCCCTCGGACGATGCCGTGGAGAGCCGGGAGCGGAGGAGATCGGTCAGGCGTCGCGTCCCCGGTAGCCGGCCCGGTGCCATCTCCCACAGCTCGCCGTCGCAGCTCAGGATCCCGCCGGTCATCGCTCCGGTCACCAGCTCGCGCAGGTAGAGCGGATTACCGCCGCTGGCGGCGAACATCTGGTTGACCGTGTTGCGGCCCACATATCCTCCGAGGACCTGTTCCAGCAGCTCCTCGACCTGCGAACGCTCGAAATCGACCAGCTTCACCTGTTGCACCGAGTCCCCGCACAACAGCGCCGCCACCGCCGCGCCGGGCGGCTCCGCTGAGCTCACCGAGCCGAGGAGGAAGATCACACCGACGTCCATCAGCTGCCTCAGCAGCACCACCGAGGTCACATCGAGGAGGTGGAGATCGTCCACTACGATCACCAGCGGAGCCGGGTCGGTTCCGGGCCGCGACAGTAGTCGCGCCACCGATGCGAACCCCGTGACCGGATCGGACAGGTCCGCCTCGGCGGGCAGCAGATGAGCGATGGTTCCCAGGGGAATCGAGGCAGCGGCCGCGGTGGCCACCGCACGGCCGATGCGCCGACCGGCTCCCTCCGCCCGTTTCAGGCACTCCTCGATCAGGCGGGATTTTCCTGCTCCCCTTGGCCCCAAGACGATGAAACCTCTGACCCGAGGGTCTTCCAGAGACTCGTCGAACTTGTCCAATTGCGATGCACGCCCCATGAGCGGCCATCGCCTCGGTAAGCCCTCCTGGCCCATCCCGTAGTACCTCCACCAGTCCTGCGTCCAGCGGCCTGGATGAATTCGTCGGTGTGCAGGCTCTGCAACAGGCACCGTTCAGGCGCTATGTCAGAAATATCAGGATATCGAAGGTGTTTCTTGGCCTGTCGCCGACCCGGCCGCAGAAGAATGGGGATATATGCCGACGATCACCTTTATTTTGGATGACCGGAATTTGCCGATATGGGGGAAACGCCGGAGATGGTGCGAGCACCGGCCGGAAATTGAGTAATCGTCACTCATGACTCCTCCCCGGCGACATCCCCATCCTGATGGACGAACCGCCGTCCGCCCGCGTCCTACGGCATGACGTCCACGGACCGGCGGTGAGTCCCGGGCCCACCGTCAGTGTGGACGGCCGCCCTCTTTTTTCGGCCCGGGCGGGAAACCGTCCCACCAATTACCGGAGGAGTCAGGGAAATGCTGTTCCGCCTGCTCGGAAGCGTTCGGATCGAGAACGCGAAAACATCCATCGGTGTCAAGTCGGCGCCGGTCAGGGGAGTGTTCGCGGCCCTCCTCCTGGAGGAGGGGCGATCGGTTTCCACGGAGCGGTTGATGAGGTCCCTTTGGGATGAATCTCCAGATTCGGCTAGAAATAACCTGCGCCTGTACATGGCCCGGCTGCGGAGCCAGTTGACGGCCTCCTCCTTGCAGGAGCGCTTGGTCACCCTGCGGGGCGGCGGCGGAGGATACCGCTTGCTCATCGAGCAGGACGAGGTCGATGTGATCAGGTTCAAGCGGCTCGCCGCCCAGGGCTTCGCCGAGTTGCGCGCCCGATGCACCGGTGCGGCCGAGGCGACGCTCAAGGAGTCGCTCAGCCTGTGGCAGGGGCCCGCCGGGCAGGACTGCGCGGCTTCCGAGCAGATGAGAGCCCGCTTCGCCGCCCTCGACGAACTGCATCTGACAGTACGGGAACGCCTGGTGGAAGCCAGGCTGGGTCTGGGCCGCACGCTCGACCTCGTTCCCGAGATCCTTGACATCCTGGCCGCGGCACCTTTCCGGGAGACCTCATGGGCACACCTGATGCGTGCGCACTATCTCGGCGGCAACGCGGCGGGAGCGATCTCGGCGTGGGCCTCCGCCACGGCGATGCTCAGCGATCATCTCGGCCTGGACCCCTCAGCCGAACTGCGTGAACTCCATCTTTCCGTCCTTCGCCGGGACGACGACGCCATCCGCGGTCCCTTCTTCCGCCACCGGAACGAGGAACCGGGTCCGGCGTACCCCGCCCCCGCGTGGCCGCGCCGGCCACTTTTCATCGACGGGAAGCCCGGCGCGAACTCCGCCGCCCCGGCCATGAGCCGCCACCCTGCCTGACCGGACACCGGCCGGGATCCTCTGCGGACCGGGCGGCGGTTCCGGTGAGCGTCAACCGGGCGCCTCACCGGCTACCTGTCGGCGAGAGGGCGCCGACCACCTTGCCGACCACGTCCGCCACGGGGACGTATCCGAAATGGCGGGAGTCCAGGCTCTGTTCCAGATTGTCACCAAGCAGGACGAGGCACCCGTCGGGGACCGAGGCCTCACCCGCCCGGCGGGGTACCGAAGCGGGGACGGGATCCCCCGGAACGGCGGCGACCCTCTTGACGACCCGGCTGGGGGCGGAGCCGAGAGAGGGTTCCCACGGGGGAACCGCCCCGCGCCGCCTGTCCGTTCCGACCGCGTCAAGACGCGCAGCATGCCGGATCCCGCCGTACGAGGGTGCCGCCACATACCCCGGGACGGCCACGATGTCGGCCACGACGACGTCTCCCGCCCGGATCCGGTCGGCGGGCAGGCGCCGTACCAGCACCTTGTCGCCGGACCGGTGGGTGGGATGCATGCTGGCGCCCGAGATGATCGCCACCAGGAGGTTCCGGCGAGCCCAGAACACCGCCGAGGCGGCACCGGCTGCGAGCGGCATGAGGATCAGGGCGGGCGGAGCGATCATCGACCGGCCTGTCCGGGAAGGACCTCCAGGTAGCCCTCGGCCTGCATGGAGAACAGGTCGGCGTAGGTGCCGCCGCGGGCCACCAGTTCCTCGTGGGTGCCGTGTTCGACGACGGTCCCCTCGTCGAGCACGACCAGCAGGTCGGCATCGCGCACGGTGTTGAGCCGGTGGGAGATCAGCACGTTGGTACGGCCCGTGCGGCGCTGCCGCAGCCTGCGGTGGATCTCGTACTCGGCCTCGGCGTCCAGGCCGGAGCTGGGTTCGTCCAGGATCATCAGGTCGTGTCCGGTACGCAGATGCGCACGGGCCAAGGCCAGCCGCTGCCACTGGCCTCCCGACAGGGTCACGCCGATGGCGCCGGAGGTGTCCTCGGTGCTGTCCTCTCCCTGCAGGAACAGCCGTGACAGCAGGGTGTCGTAGGAACGGGGCAGGCGGCTGACGAACTCGTGGGCTCCGGCGTCGACGGCCGCGGCGGTGACGCGCTCGCGATCGTGCAGGTGCTCCAGATCGCCCAGTCCGATGTTCTCGGCCGCGGTCAGGTCGTACTCCATGTAGTCCTGGAAGACCGCGCCGATGCGGGCACGCAGTTCGGCGGGGTCCAGCTCGCGCAGGTCGACGCCGTCCCACAGGATCGCGCCGCGCTCGGGATCGTACATCCGGCACAGGAGCTTGATCAGGGTGCTCTTGCCCGCGCCGTTCCGGCCGATCAGACCCACCGTCCGGCCGTAGGGGATGGTCAGGTCGAGGCCGCGCAGTGCCCAGGGGTGGTCGGGAGAGTAGCGGAACCAGACGTCGCGGAAGACGATCCCGCGTGCCAGCGGCGCGATCGCCCGGGGAGAGCGGGCGACGGGCAGGTCAGGTTCAGCTGCGACCACCTGCAGGTAGTGGTCGAACAGCAGCAGTTGACGGTGGCACTGGGCGAGGGTGTGCACCAGTGACACACTCGCGCTCTGCACGCCGCCCACCGAGGCGACCAGCAGCGAGATGTCACCGACGCTGATCCGGCCGCCGGCGGCGGCGAGTACCGCCCACAGCAGTGCCCCACCCGACACCGCGGCGCTCCCCAGGCCGATCAGAGCCTGGACGCTGACCTCGCGACGGTCCATGAGGCGGTTCTCCCTGTTGGACAGGCGCCGCTGGGCCGTCATGAGCTCACGCAGGTAGGTGCCGATGGCGAACAGCCGGATCTCCTTGGCTGCCTGGGCACTGGTCAGCAGGTCGCGGAAGAACATCTCCCGGCGTTCGATCGGGCTCAGCCGCCACGACAGACCGGCTCGGCGGCGGGCCATCGACAGCTCCACGGCCAGCATCGGCAGGACCGAGGCGAGGATCACCGCGGGCAGCCAGGGGGCGATGACCGTCAGCGACCCCAGGAAGCCCAGACCGGTGACGACGGAGCGGACGAGCGACAAGACGGCGGAGACCATCACCCCGGGGGTGGTGGCGCCGTGCTGCAGTGCCATCTGCATCCGGTTGAGGAAGACGGGGTCCTCGAAACGAGCCATGCCCACGAAACGCTCGGCCGTGACGAACAGGCGTTCCTGGGCCAGGAGTCCGACGCGGCGTTCGATCTCACGGGAGGCGTACTGGGTGACATGCGGTATCAGACCGGTCACCACGATCGTGACGGCGAGCGCGATACCTTTCCCCGCGATCGTGCCGGGAGAGGCTCCGGCGGTGATGTCGTCCAGCACCAGTTTGGTCAGCCACGCCGTCACGACCGGTGTCGGCGCGGTCGCCAGTGTGAGCGTGACGAAGACCGCGGTGAACAGCGGGCTGGCCTGCCAGCTCAGCCGTACCGCGACGATGATCTTCCGCATGGGTCAGACCGTTTCCAGGGCGGCCGCCGCGTCCTGGATCAGGGTGCCGGAAGCGCGGACGACGCCGCCGGGGTCGACGATCGCCAGTGCCGGATAGGCCCTGACACCGAGCGCCCCGCACACCGGCCCGCCATGGGTCTTCTCCACCACCACGGTGGCCACCGGTTCCAGCAGCGCGGTCTTCTCGGCCGTGCCGTCGGTGCCGACCACGAGGGCGAGTACGCGCTCACGGTCGGCGAAGGCCGGGGCGAATCTGATGAACTCGGGCAGCCGCTCCTCACAGGCGGGGCACCCGGTGGAGAACGCCGCCACGAGGGTCGGGGCATCGGAGAAGAAACCCTCATCGAGAGGCGTACCGTCCGCGGCGGTGGTACGGAAGGCGCCCAGCCGCTCTCCGGCTTCGCGCATGACCGGTGGGAGGCCGCCGGGCAGCGGATAACCGGCCGGGAGCGAAGCGGTCTGACGCGCCAGCAGTTCGCCCTGCGCGCGCAGCCTCCGGGCCACTCCCACGGTGAGAACGATGTCGAACGCGCACAGCACCATGACTGCGCCGACGAGCACCACGACGACATTCAACATGATCATCCTTAGTGGTTCCACGGTTACACGTTCGCCGTCGCCTGTGGTGGTCAGACGAGCGGCCGGAACAGCTCGGTTATGTCGTCGGCGAGCAGCACCAGAGCGGCCCCCGCCAGGCCGGTGACCGCCGCCGCCGCGACACCGGCCGGCTCCAGCGCGACGGACGCGGAGGCGGTGCCGAAGGAGAGCACCACCCCGGTCAGCGAGACGACGAGCAGCGCCCCGTTGTGGACGAGCCGCTCCGGCCCCACCGGCGTGGACGAAGGGCCGAAACAATTGCAGATCACGTGCCGGCGGAGGCGCACGGCCGTCGCGATCGCGATCGTGAACGCGGTCAGCAGCACCACCGCGATCACGAACCCGGCGCCGACCGTGGACGGAACGGCGAGCAGCAGGGCCGTGGCCAGCTCACCCGCGACGACCGCGGGCGGCACGAGTGCTCTCGGCACCAGGGGCAGGCGCGGTGCCAGTTCACCGGCGGCGGCGCGGAAGGAGGCGTAGGCGCCGCGGGTGCGCATCTTGCCCGCCGCCGAGACCACGAAGACCACACCGACCAGAAGCCGGCAGCAGACCAGGACGTATTCCATGGAGACCCCTAATCTGAAGAGGGCGCCGCGACTCTTCGCCAGTCGCGGCACCCGTCCCTCCCTGATGGAGGCGGTCACTCACATGACGGGTCCGGCCGGGGCGGCCCGGATCACCGGACGGCCCGGCTCAGCACACCATGAACGGTGGGCAGGGGGAAGGCGGGCACGGGTGGAGGGGGACGAAGGGCCCGTAAGGTGAGCTGTTCCCACCGCAGATCGGCGTGCCGCACGGCAGCGTCTCCAGTACCTGCGTCACACCGTCGCAGATCTTGACTCTCTTCAGGCCGATCGTGTTGTACGGGACGCCCCCGACGGGGGGGCAGGTGAACTGCTGCCACTGCTCGACGCAGGCCATCGCCTGCGCCTGCGTGCTGGGCACCAGGCTCTCCAACAGTCGGTCGGCGAACGACCGAACGGCTCGAACCATCGATTGACCTTCTTTCTCATGACGGCTCCTCTCTGCGAGGGAGCCGAACGCTGCGATACGGATCAATGTAGGAAGCTCTCGCATGGGAAGCGCATACACGCGGCATGCTCGATGGTCGCTCCCTGTGTATGCGGTAGGGCATGACAGCCGGCGTCACATCCGGGCACGATTCCAGGGATGACGGGGTCGCGTCCACGGGGGTGGTTTACGAGTTTCCCCAGGTAGTGGGGCGTGGCATCGTGAAATGAAGGCGGCCGGCGCGTGATCCTCGCCACGCTGATCGGGGCCGATCAGGGGCCTGCCAGGCGATGCCGGTCAGCGCTGAGCGGCACTACCGGCCGCCCTCCTCCTTGTCGGCCGCGGACATCACGAGCATGTCGTCGACGCACCTGCGCATCAGTTGCTCGAACTGAACGAGGTCCTGGTCGCTCCATTCGGCGAACGCGGAGTCGAGGAGCCTCTGCCGGGCCGCCTCGAGCGCGTCCGTGATGCGACGGCCCGCACTGGTGATCACGGCTTCCCTGACCCGTCGGTCCGCCGGGTTCGGACGCCGCTCGATCAAGCCGAGCTCGGCGAGTTTGGCCACCTGCCGGCTGACGGTGGTGTGGTCGCGTCCTGCCCGTTCGGCGAGTTCGACCACGCCGATCGGCCCGAACCGCCGGATCCCGACGATCAGTTTGAACAACGCGCGGTCGAGATCGATGTTCGCTTCGGCCATGAGGGCCTCGTCGCGTTGCGGCAGGTTCATGAGCGCGATCAGGTCGACGAGCGATTCATGCAGGCGCCGGAACGCGATGTGCCGGCGGTGTTGGGAAGCCATGCTCGCCACCGATGCCTTACGTGCCCTTGCGGACGGACGGGGAGGTGCCAAGGCGAGAATACCGGCAGCCTCCGGCAGGCCGATGGTGCCCGGCGGAGACGCCGCCTTCGCATGGCGCGGACGCTGATGCGGACGGCGAGGCGTGGCGGGGGCCGTGCCGTTCCCGCGATGGGTGATCGGTCACTTCAGGACCGGCGTGGGAACGGATGGCCACGACAATCCCTTCCGTGTAGACATGCTCATAATACACATAATTTTCCATCATCGTGACAGTGTGGTCGCAACACCTGGATCAGAACTTCTTTCATGTGCGGGAGGCCGTAAAAGACCAGCTCAAGACGCTTTTTTTGATAGCCGGAAAGTTGTCGGGGTGGCGTGTCCTTCAGGGGAGAGGGCTTGACGGCCGCCTCGGCTACGGAACATACTCCGTGCTAAATACACATAAATCTGGATCAGGCGGGATGGGCTGCCTGGCCGGTTGTCACCAACGGAGAGGTGAACCGTGGCACGCAACGAAGACCTTGATGTGATCATCTGTGGTTCCGGCGCGGCGGGATTGACCCTCGCCATCGATCTCGCCCGCAGGAACGTCGCCTTTCGGTTGATCGACAAGGCGCCGCACCCCTTCATCGGCTCACGCGGCAAGGGCATCCAGCCGCGCACCGAGGAGGTGTTCGAGGACCTCGGCGTGGTCGACCGGATCGTCGCCTCGGGAGGCGAGTATCCTCCCCTGCGCATCTACACCCACGACGGACCGGTCGACAAACACGCCGGGATCCTGCCGGAGCCGACGCCTGCCGAGCCGTACCAGATCCCGCTGCTCGTTCCGCAGTTCCTCACCGAGCGCCGGCTGCGGGAGCGGCTGACCGAGCTCGGCCACGCCCCGGAGTACGGCTGCGAACTCGTCGGCTTCGATCAGGACGCCGACGGCGTGACCGCGCGGCTCGCCGCCCCCGACGGGGAGCGGACCGTGCGAGCCGCCTACCTGGTCGGCGCCGACGGCGGATCGAGCTTCGTCCGCAAGGCCCTCGGCATCGAGTTCCGCGGGAAGTCCCTCGGCGTGCGGGCGCTCGTGGCCGACGTGCGGGTCGACGGTGCCTCGTCGCGCGTCTGGCACCGCTGGGGCAACGAGAAGCCCGAGCGGAGCGTCTCGCTGTGCCCGCTCCACGGCACCGACATGTTCCAGTACATGGCCCCGGTCCCCCTCGACGTGGACGTCGACCTCTCGGCCGAAGGGCTCACCGCCCTGCTCCATGAGCGCGGCGGTCAAGGCGACATCGTGATCCGCGAGGTGTCCTGGGCATCGGTGTTCACGATGCAGGCCCGGCTGGCCGACGCCTACCGGCATGGGCGCGTGCTCCTGACCGGGGACGCCGCGCACTGCCATCCGCCGACCGGCGGGCAGGGCCTGAACACGAGTATCCAGGACGCCTACAACCTTGGCTGGAAGCTCGCCGCCGTGCTCGACGGCGCGCCGGAGTCGCTGCTGGCGACCTACCAGGAGGAGCGCCGACCGGTCGCCGAGGCGGTCCTCGGCCTGTCCAAGAAGCTGCTCGAAGCGGCCAAGAACCGCGACATGCGCCGGGGGCGCGAGGTGACCCAGCTCGATGTCGGCTACCCGGACTCGCCCTTGTCGCTGACCGGCACGGAGCCCTGCAAGGGCGTGGCGCCCGGCGACCGTGCGCCCGACGCTCCCATCACCGGCGCGGGCGGGCTCGCCACGCGGTTGTTCAGCCTGTTCCAGGGACCGCACTGGACCCTGCTTGGCTATGAGCCCGGTGACGCCCCGGTCCCGGAACCGCGCGGAGGTCTGCGCATTCACGTCATCGGCGGCGACATCCTCGACACCGGAGGCCACGTCCGGAGCGCGTACGGGCTGTCGCCCGAGCAGTGGGCGCTCATCCGGCCGGACGGATACGTCGCGGCCGTGGCCGGCACCGCCGAACTCGGCGCGATCGAGGTCTACCTCGACGGCGTCGGCGTCCGTCCCGTGCGGTGACGCGTTTCCATTCGAACACGACAGGTCCGCGCCCAGACGGCGGAATCGCCGGTTCGGGCGACGCGGACACCGAGCGGTAGTCGCGGATCCCGGTGCCGGAACGACCCGAGTGCTTCACGGAAGCTTCACGATCTCGCTCGCACAAGCCACACGGCACGCCGGTTTCCTAGCGGTCATGGATAGCTCTCACCTCACGCGAAAACTCGTGGTCGCGACCCACGCCGGGCTGGTCGGGTCGCTGGTCGGCGCCACCGCCCTGCACATCGGATGGGGGAAGCAGGTGGACACCGTGCGGCACACGGTCAGCGACTACGCGCTGAGCAAGAACACTGCCGCGGTCTTCGCCGGAACCGTTGCCAGCCTCTCGGCGGGTTCGGCGGCGCTGCTCGCCGGACTCGTGCGGTCCCGGCTGCCGATCGGAGCGCCGGCGACCGCGCTGCTGGGCGTGTGGTGCGGCGGCATGACGCTCACCGGGATCTTCCGGACCGATCCGCAGGGCGGCGTCCCCACGGTCCGCGGGCTGACGCACCGATACGCGGCGGGCGGCGCGATCGCGACCCTCCCGGCCGTCGGGCTCCTGATAGCCCGGCGGCTGCAGGGCATGCCCGGCTGGGAGAGGAAGGCGCGGCCCCTGCGCCGCGTCTCCTGGGCGAGCGCCGTCGGCGGCCTCGCCTTCCTGGTCACGCACATGTCCGCCACGGCCGCCCGGCCCACCCCGGCCATGCGGGCGATCGGCGGCTGGCTGGGCCTGGCCGAGCGGGCGGCCCTGGCCCTGGAGCTGAGCCTGCTGTTCCAACTGGCCGAAGCGGTGCAGGTGAGCCGGGAGGAACGGTGACCTGGCTCGCCATCGGCCTGGCGCTGCTGAACGCGTGCTGCTTCACCGCCGGGACCTGGCTGCAGCACAGTGTCTCGGGGGACGCGCCGTCCCTGATGGCGGCGGCGCGGCGGCCCCGCTGGCTGACCGGCCTGGCGCTGCTGGCGACCGGGGCGATGTTCCAGGTCATCGCGCTGCGGCTGGCCCCGGTGACCGTGGTCGAACCGGCGGGCGTGATCGGGATCGTGGTGGGCGTGCTGCTGGGGCTGCGGGCGCGCAGCGACCGGTTGCGCCGGACTACCGGGTGGGCGCTGGCGGCGATCGTTGTCGGGACGGTGGCGTTCGCGGCGCTCGCCGCGCTGAACACCGTGGTCGTCCCGATCACCACGGGAGCGCTGCTCACAGTCGGTGCGGCGGTCTCCGCCGTGGTGGCCGGCTGCCGGCTTGCCACCCGCCTGCTCAACGGCCGGGCGAGGTTCCTGGTACTGGGAGTGGGCGGGGGTGTCGCCTACGGCTGCACCTCCACGTTCGTGCGGGCCGCCACGGAGCGGTACGCGGCGCACGGCGCCGACGTGGGACTGCTCGGCATCCTCATCGGTCTCGCGGCGGCGGTCCTCGCGGGCTTCTGGCTCGTGCAGCGCGCCCACGCCGACGGGCCGCCCGAGGGCACGGTGGCGAACCTCACCGTCACGGACCCGCTGGTCGCCGTCTTTATCGGCATCGGCGTACTCGGTGAGGCACCCGGCCTGACCTGGCCGATCGCCGGTCTCGGACTGGTCTGCGCCGCCCTTGCGATCGGCGGGGTGATCCGCCTCTCCCGCGATATCCCCACCGGCCCCGACTCACCCCAAGAACCTCCCTCCCGCGGCGCCTTTCACGACAGGAGCATCACATGCCCGGCGGCCACACCCAGCGCATCGTCATCGGCGCGGACACCTACCCTCCCGACGTCAACGGCGCGGCGAACTTCGCGCACCGCCTGGCCGTCGGGCTCGCCGAGCGTGGTCACGACGTCCACGTCATCTGCCCCGCCGCCCAGAACGCCGTATCCGAGCGCGTCATGCGCGGCGGTCCGACGGTCCACCACCTCGCCTCTTACGGCACCCCGTTCCATCCCGGCTTCCGCGTCTGCGTGCCCTGGCGGATCCGCGGAGCGGCCGCCCGGTTGCTGGACCGCCTCGCACCCGACGTGGTTCACGTACAGTCCCATTTCGGCGTAGGCAGGACGCTGACCGCCATCGCGCGGCGCACGGGCGTGCCAGTGCTGGCGACCAACCACTTCATGCCGGAGAACCTCATCGGCTACGCCCCGCTGCCCGGTCGGCTCGCCACCGCGATCGGCAGGCTGGCCTGGCGTGACTTCCTCCGGGTCTTTCGCCGCGCCCGAATCGTCACCGCGCCCACCCCTCGCGCCGTACGGTTGCTGCGCGAGCAGGGCCTGGACGGCACAGTCCTTCCGGTGTCCTGCGGGCTGGATCTGCGTCGCTTCGCGCAGTCTCCGGCGAGGAGGGCGGACGACGGACCGCGCGTGCTGTTCGTGGGCCGGTTGGACGCGGAGAAGAATGTGGACGTCCTCCTGCGCGCCCTGCCGCTGCTGTCCGAGCGGCTTTCGGTCACGGCCGAGATCGTGGGCGACGGCTCCCGCCGCGGCGAACTGGAGAATCTCGCCCGCGCGCTCGGCGTCGCCGACAGCGTCGTCTTCCACGGCCTCGTCGACGACCAGGAGGTCTTGGACGCCTACGCCCGCTGCGACGTGTTCTGCATGCCCGGTACGGCTGAGCTGCAGAGCCTCGCCACCATGGAGGCCATGGCCGCAGGAAAGCCCGTCGTCGCCGCCGACACCATGGCCCTGCCCCACCTGGTGCGCCCGGGAGTCAACGGACTGCTCTTCCCGCCCGGCGACGTCCCGGCGCTGGCCGCGGCCCTCGGCTCTGTGCTGGACGACCCCGTGACCCGGACGCGCATGGGCGACGCCAGCCGCGAGACCGTCGCCCGGCATGACATCGCGGACACCCTGGACACCTTCGAGAACCTCTACCAGGAAGCGGCCGAAACGCCCCGGCCCTTCCGGATCGCCCGGGACGGGGACAGGCATGAGCACCCAGCGCATTCTGGTCGTTGACGACGAGCCCAAGATTCGTATGACGGTACGCGGCTATCTGGAGGCGGACGGTTTCGAGGTCCTGGAGGCCCCGGACGGGCCGTCAGGCCTCGCCTCGGTCGCCCGCGAACAGCCCGATCTGGTGGTACTCGACGTGATGCTGCCCGGGCTCGACGGGTTCGAGGTGCTGCGCCGGATCCGTGTCACGAGTCAGGTGCCGGTGATCCTGCTGACGGCGCGAACGGAGGAGGTGGACCGGGTCATCGGTTTCACGGCGGGCAGTGACGACTACGTCACCAAGCCGTTCAGCGCCAGGGAGCTCGCCCTGCGGGCGCGGGCCATCCTGCGCCGGGCGGACGGCCCTGACCCTGCGCCGGAGGACCGTACCCTGCGTTTCGAGGGGCTGATCATCGATCTCGACGCGCGGATCGTCGTCGCCGAGGCCGGCCGTACGGTGGAGCTGTCCGCGCTCGACTTCGATCTGCTGGTGGTCCTGGCCCGCGCGCCGGGCCGGGTGTTCACCCGCCGGGGGCTGATCGATCACGCATGGGGCCGCGACTTCTTCGGCGACGAACGCGTGGTGGACGTCCACATCCGCACGCTTCGGCGCGCGCTCGGCGACGACGCGAACGCGCCCCGCTTCGTGGGCACGGTGCGGGCCATCGGCTACCGTTTCCTCGCCCGGCCCGCCGGATGAACCGCCGGGGAGTCGTGCGGACCGTGGCGATGCGTATCCCGGTCGGCGGCGCGGCACGGGAGCTGACGTCGGCCGTGCGCGTGGTGCGGTCCAGCGCGGCGATGGCGATCACGGCGCTGTGGTGGCGGCTGCCACCGCTCGTCCGCCGAGTGCCGTCCCGCGCGGCGAAGCCGGTCGTGGCGTTGTGGCGATTGCTGCCGCCGCTGCCGTTGACCGTCCGCCTGACGTTGTCCCATGTGGTGGTGCTGGCTGTGACGCTCATGGCGGTGAACCTCGCCGCCGACGCCTTGGCCGGCTTCGACGACTACGGCGAACTCCACCGGAGATTCTCCAGCCTCGAATCGGCGGTGGTCGAGCTGCTCGCCCGGGGCATTCAGGAGAAGGTCGGCATCGAACTGGTCTGGCCCGCGCTGACCATCGGCCTGGTCACGGCGCTCGTGTTGTCCTTGGGGTTCTCCCGGTTCCTGCTGCGGCCGCTGCGCCAGGTCAGCGCCGCGACCCACCGCCTCACGGAAGGGCACTACGACGACGTCCTCGACGTACCCCGCGAGCCAGGGCTGGCCGCCCTGGTCGAGGACGTCAACCGGCTGGCGGCGGCGCTCGCCGACATGGAGCGCCGCCGCGCCCGCCTCGTCTCGGAGATCGCCCACGAGATGCGCACCCCCCTCACCATCCTCAGCGGTCAGATCGAGGGAATGGCCGACGGCATCTTCGCCCCCGACGACCTCATGTTCGCCTCCCTCGCCGACGACCTCAACCGGCTGCGGCGCCTCACGGACGACCTGTCCAACCTCTCCCGTGTCGAGGAGGGCGCGTTCGTCCTGCA
Organism: Streptosporangium sp. NPDC000509; assembly: GCF_042898365.1. Classification (NCBI taxonomy): domain Bacteria; kingdom Bacillati; phylum Actinomycetota; class Actinomycetes; order Streptosporangiales; family Streptosporangiaceae; genus Streptosporangium; species Streptosporangium sp. NPDC000509. The sequence goes on from NZ_JBIAYX010000010.1 coordinate 163,026, forward strand.
CCCCGCGCCCACCGATGTGACCGCGCTGACGGTGAGCACCGCCGAACGGCTGCGGCCCCAGTTCGACGACGGCGGGATCACGCTCAGCACGATCCCGCGTCCACCGGTTGTGGCTCCGCTCGACGCGGGCCGCATCACCCAGGTGCTGGTCAACCTCCTGGGCAACGCCCTGGTCGCCTGCGATCCCGGCGGCCGGGTGACGGTGAGCGTGAACGCCATTCACGACCCGGAGCCGCAGGTCGAGATCCGCGTCCAGGACACCGGCATCGGCATCGCCGCCCACGACCTCACACGGATCTTCACCCGTTTCGAACGCGTCCAGCACCCGGAACGCCCGGCCTCCGCGGGTGGCAGCGGCATCGGCCTGACCATCGCCCGCGGCATCGTCCGCGCCCACGGCGGCAACATCACGGCCACCTCGCGGGGCTTGGGCCTGGGGGCGATCTTCATCGTCCGCCTGCCACTACGTTCGGGCCGGCCCGCCTGATCCCGTTTCTCCGCATCGCGTACGCGCCCGATGCACCGGTGCGGCCGAGGCGACGCTCAAAGAGTCGCTCGGCCTGGACCCCTCCGCCGAACTGCGTGAACTCCATTGGGCCTCGCGTGATCCAGCTCCGGCACGGTGAGACGCGGACGCCCGTCGGCGGCCAGGAACGAGTGGAGTGCCAGCGCAGGCCGGACAGGAAGAGGGAGACGCCCTCAGTGAAGAGACGCTCGCCACTGCCGGCGATGCATGATCCCGGAGATGGCCCCGAGGGTGCAGGATCTCTCCCTCGGTTCCGGTGATCTTCCTGGCGGGCCACTTCCGTCGTCTCGGTGGAGGGGCACGGTGTACTTCCGAAACATAAAACTGGTAGTCCGATTGTTTCAGACACATTGCCGTAAGAATATTGACGCTCAGGTCAGCGGAGCCCTAATGTCCTGGATCAATGACCGGTGTGACATTCCGAAAGTTTCATGTTCAAGAGCGATGTCAGAAGGCTCCGCAGGTGAAGCGGCAGGTCGGCATGGCGGTGCCGAACCTGTCCGGCGCTCGCGATCCGGAGCCTGAAGCGGCGCGGCACCGTCCTACGCGCGGAGGAGGTGCCCGGCGAGCGCGGCGCATCCTCGCGTTGCCGGGCCGCACATCGCATCCCTGACCACAGCAAGCGAAAAGAGGTCGCCGTGAAGTTCCGTAACGTCTCAGCGGTCGTGTTGGCCGCTACCGCGGCCCTCAGCATGGCAGCGTGCTCAGGCTCGTCGTCCGGGACTCCCTCCGGCGAATCGGACGGTTCGTCGTTCGAGTTCTGGTCGTTCACCGGGATCAACCAGAAGGCGTCCGTCACCGAGTACCAGAAGCAGAAGCCGAACGTGCAGGTGAAGCTGACCGAGGTGGGGAACGCGCAGGAGACGGCGCAGGCGCTCACCACCGCGCTCGCCGGCGGCAAGGTGCCCGACCTGGTGCTGATCCAGGGCGACGACCTGCCCAAGTTCGTCCAGCAACCGCAGAACTTCATCGACCTGCGCACACTGGGTGCCGACAAGGTCAAGGGTGACTACCTGGACTGGGTGATCAGCCAGCCCACGGCCAAGGACGGCTCGATCATCGGCATCCCGACCGACGTCGGCGGTATGGCCATCGCCTACCGGACCGATCTGTTCAAGGAGGCCGGGCTGCCGACGGACCGTGAGGAGGTGGGCAAGCTCTGGCCCACCTGGGACGCCTTCATCGAGATCGGCAAGAAGTACAAGGCGGCCACCGGCAAGGCGTTCATCGACAACGCGGGCGGGAGCGTCTACTCGCAGGTGGTCAACCAGGGGCAGGAGAAGTACTACGACCCCGCGGGCAATCTGGTGTACGAACAGAGCCCTCAGGTCAGGGCCGCCTTCGACCAGGCGCTCAAGGCCGTGGCCGCCGGGATCACCGCCAAGCAGAGCTCGTTCACCGAGGGGTGGAGCGCCGCGATGAAGCGGGGGGACTTCGCCGTCGCCGCCGCACCGGTCTGGTTCCTCGGCCAGATCCGCGACAACGCCCCGGACACCAAGGGCAAGTGGGACATCGCCACGATCCCCGGCGGCTCGGGCAACTGGGGCGGCAGTTTCCTCGCGATCCCCAAGAACGCCAAGAACCCGAAGGCCGCCTGGGACTACATCGCGACCACGCAGTCGCCGCAGGGCCAGCTCGACCACTTCGCCGAGGCCAGGTCGCTGCCCGCGACCCCGTCGGTCTACCAGGACCCGAAGCTCACCTCCGCCAAGGACGAGTTCTTCTCCGGCGCACCGATCGGCAAGATCTACACCGACTCGCTGCTCGGCCTCAAGCCGTTCCTCATCGGGCCGGACAGCACCACGATCGGCACGGAGTTCACGAACGCCATCACCAACGTCGAGCAGGGCAAGGGTGATCCCGCGAAGGCGTGGGACGCGGCGGTGACCAACATCAAGACCGCGCTCGGTGGCTAGGCCCCTTCGCGAGCGTCGCCGGCGCGGGCCGTTCCAAGGGGCCCGCGCCGGTGGCGGGGAAGCGAGCAGACCGTGACGACGAGCATCAGCCCCACCAAGGCGGACCTGCCCCCGGCCCCGCCGGTGGAGGCGGCGCGGCGCGGTTTCGCCGAGACCGTTGCCCCCTACGCCTACATCACCCCGTTCTTCGTGCTCTTCGCGGTGTTCGGCCTCATCCCGCTGCTGTTCACCTTCTACGTGGCGCTGTTCGACTGGAACCCGATCGGCGAGCAGGTGTTCGTCGGCCTGGACAACTTCGACCGGCTGCTCGGGGACGTGCGGTTCTGGAACGCGGCGCGCAACACCGTGAGCATCTGGCTGCTGTCCACCGTGCCGCAGTTGCTGGTCGCGCTGCTGCTCGCGCACCTGCTCAACCACGTACGGCTGCGCTTCGCCGTGTTCTTCCGCATGACGATGCTCGTGCCGTACATCACCTCGGTGGCCGCCACCGCCATCGTGTTCGTCCAGATGTTCGACCGCGACTACGGGGTGCTGAACTGGCTGCTCGGCCTGGTGGGAGTCGAGCACATCGACTTCACCCAGTCGGTGGCGGGCAGCCACGTGATGATCGCCGTCATGGTGGCCTGGCGGTGGTTCGGTTACACGACGCTGCTCTACCTGGCCTCCTTGCAGGCCGTTCCCCGAGCGATCTACGAGGCGGCCGCCGTCGACGGAGCCGGAGGTGTGCGGCAGTTCCTGCACATCTCCCTCCCCGCCCTGCGGCCGGTCATCGTGTTCACGATCGTGACCTCGACGATCGGCGGGCTGCAGATCTTCACCGAGCCCCTGCTCGTGAACCGCGGAGCGGCCACCACCTGCGGGCCGATCCGTCAGTGCCAGACGCTCACCCTCTTCCTGTTCGAGCAGGGGTTCACCCAGTTCAAGTTCGGTTACGCCGCGTCGGTCGGCGTGGCGCTGTTCGTGATGGTCGTCGTGCTCGCCGGCCTCAACTACTTCCTGTCCACCCGGATCCGCCCGGTCAAGGGCTGAGGAGGCGATCGTGAGCACGACGAGACCACGCTCCGGCGATCGTGTCCGATGGTGGACCTACGCGCTGCTCGCGCTCGCCGTTTTTTTCTGCCTGTTCCCGCTCTACTGGATGTTCATCGTCGCCACCACCGACACCGCGACGGCGACGAATCTGCCGCCCGAGATCGTGCCGGGCGACAACTTCTTCCACCTCGCGGGCCTGGTGTTCTCGACCGTGCCGTTCGTCCAGTCGATCGTCAACAGCCTGATCGTGGCCGGGTCGATCGGCGTGGGCCAGGCGGTGCTGTGCGCACTGGCGGGCTTCGCGTTCGCCAAACTGCGCTTCCGCGGACGCAATACGCTGTTCCTGGTCGTCGTTCTGACGATGACCGTGCCGACCCAGCTCGCCATCGTCCCGCAATACATGATCATCTCGTCGCTGGGCTGGGTGGACACGCTCCAGGCGCTGATCGTCCCCGGCCTGGCCAACGCCTTCGGCATCTTCTGGATGCGCCAGCACATATCGTCCGCCATCAGCGACGAGATCCTTCAGGCGGCCCGCATCGACGGGGCGTCGACCTGGCAGATCTTCTGGCGGGTCGCGTTCCCGCTGGTACGCCCCGCCGCCTTCGTGCTCGGCCTGCTGGGCTTCGTCACCGCGTGGAACGACTTCCTGTGGCCGTTCGTGGTGCTGAAGTCGCCGGAGATGTACACCGTCCAGATCGCGATCAAGGCGTTGCAGAACAGCTTCAGCATCGACCTCGGGCTCGCGATGTCCGGCTCCTTCCTCGCCACCCTCCCGCTGCTCGTCCTGTTCGTCTTCGTCGGGCGGCGCATGGTGGCCGGGATCATGAACGGCGCCTTCAAGGGCTGAGGCCGCCGCTCACCGGGCCTCGGCGGGTACGAGGATGACGGACGGTAACGGTCCGGGGGATAGGCTGCGTCGGCACGGGCCGTGCGGGTGGTGGGCGTGGTCGCCGGATCGTCTGCTCGGTCGCGCTATTGTCGTGGGTGCGGGACCGTCGAGGTCGACAAAAAAGGGGAGCGGCTTATGCCACTCCCCGCCGTTCAATAATATACTTCAGGCACTGACACCCAGAGAATCAATGATCGACAACAGGTCTATAGCGTAAATCATAAAGGCCCCGGTCACAAGAATGGCGCCGACGGCGTTGAAGGGTCGTCTCATCGCTATTTTTCGCTTTCTTGCTAAAAATTGAAAACATCTTTGGTCTCAAATTTCGGCCAGGACGATGACCCCACTATAGGACATCCAGAACTGGTAGTCATCTCGCAGGGGTCGCGGCATCCTGCGGGGAATATGAGAACAAAAGTGGCGAATTAGCGATAAGGGCGACATGTATGCGTTTGAGCACCCAGTAGGCCCTGAAGATCATACAGCAGGATGGGTCCACCTGCCGCCTGGCAGCTCCCGTCGGCTCTACCTGGCAAGTCTCGCCCGGAGTAGCTCCGCCTCCACCACGCCGAGAGACTCGTAGAGATCGAGCGCCCGTCGCCAGCACTCCTCTGCCCGTGCCCCCTTGCCGGCGTCGGCGAGCGCGGTGCCCATCTCGTCGAGCGTGCGGGCCTCCTGGTGGACGTCCCCGATGGCGTGCGCCACGGCAAGGGCCTTCCCGTAATGGGCCAGGGCGGTGTCGTGGTGATTGGCCCGATGATGAATTCCGCCGATACTGAGAAGGGCTCGGCTTTCCTCGTGACGTTCCGATATCTCGATGGAGATGCGTAATGCCTTCTGGTGATGGACGAGCGCGTCCCCGTCCCTGCCCATGCGCGCGTAACAATTGCCGATGTTGTTGAGGGCGTCCACCTCGTGCCGCCGGTCGCCGATGTCACCGTGAATCCGCAGTGACTTTCTGTAGCATTCGAGAGCGTCGGCGTGCCGGTTCAGGAACTGGTAGACGTTGGCGACGTTGTTGAGCCAGATGGCCTTGTTCTGCGGGCCCATGTCAGGGTAGACGGACTCGGCCTCTTCGTAGTGCCTCAGCGCGGTGTTGTAGTTGCCCAGCCTGAACTCGATCTCGCCGATGTTGTTCAACGCGACCTGCTGCCCGCGCCGGTCGCCGCCCTGCCGGTACAACCCGAGCGCCCCCAGCAGGTGCTCGGTGGCCTTCGGGTAGTCCCCCAGGTGCGAGTGGATGATCCCGATATGGGTGAGGCTGGCGGCCTGACCGTGGCGGTCGGCCAGGGCCCTGCGCAGTCGCAGTGCCTGCTCGAAGCAGTTCAGGGCGACGTCGAACTTGGAACGTTGCCAGTACACCAGGCCGCTGTTGTCGAGCAGGTCGGCGATGGCTCGCTCGTCGTCGAGGGCACGCTGGATCGTCAGCGCCTCGTCGGCCAGCCGGAGCGCCTCCTCATGCCGGCCGGTCTGCCGCCGCACCACGCTGAGGTCGGCCAGCGCGTACGCGGTCCCCGACCGATTCCCCAGTTCGCGCCACGCCTCCACGGCGCGTGTGTGGAGCTCGGCCGCCTCCGCCCAGCGGACCCACACGTCGAGATATCGGCCGAGGACGCGTGGAAGCAGCGCCGCGTGCCTCGTCCACCCGTGATCGGCGGCGTAGCGCGTGACGAGGAGCAGGTTGTCCACTTCGGCGTTCATCCAGGCGAGGGCCTGCTCCTCGGTGGTGATACCTGCTCCGGGACCCGGTGCGTCGAACATTTCGGCCGGGCCGCGGGTGCGGTGCGGGTAGAGCAGCCGGTCGGCGGTGTCTGCCCTGAGAAGGTAGTGATCGAGGACCCGGTGGAGCACCTCGGCTCGCGCGCTCTCCGGCTCCCGGTTCGACAGCAGGCGGGCATACTCGCCGATGAGGTCGTGAAACCTGTATCGACCTCGCCGAGGCTCGGAGATGAGGTGATGGTCGAGGAGATCGTCGAGCAACCTCTCCGCCTCGGCCCGGTCCGATTCCAGCAGCGCCGCCGCGCAGTCCGCGGTGATGTCCGCCCCGGGGTGCAGTCCGAGCCGCCAGAACGCCCGCTGCTGCCATTCGTCCAGGCCGTTGAAGGAAAGCTCGAACGCCGCGATGATCCCGCGGTTCCCCGCCCGGATCTCGCTCAGCCGCCGGTCGTTCCTGCCGAGCAACTCGGCGAGGTCGGCCACGCTCCACGCGGGCCGGTGCCGGAGCCGGCTACCGGCCAACTGGATCGCGAGGGGGAGATGGCCGCAGAGCCGCACGACCCGCGCGACGTCGTCCGCGGGGAGCGCGCGCCGCGAACCCACGACGCGACCGAAGAGGTCGGCTCCCTCCTGAGGTGGCAACACCTCCAGGGAAAGCGAGTGAACGTCGTCCAGCCCCGCCGGCCGCCGACGGCTGGTGATCACGACAAGGCAACCGGGTGCCCCCGGTAGGAGAGGGCTGAGCTGATCATTCCCGATGGCGTTGTCGAGGACCAGGAGCACCTTGCGGCGAGCGAGCGCGGTGCGCCACCTCGCCACCCGCTCGTCCAGGCCGTCAGGGACCGGAATACCGAGAAGGCGCAGGAGACGTTCGAGGGCGGTCGCCGGGTCCATCGACGCGTGCTCTGCGTCGTAGCCCAGCAGGTCGAGATAGAGCACGCCGTCGGGGTAGTCGTCGGCGAGCCGGTGGGCCAGGTGCACGGCCAGTGCCGTCTTCCCGACCCCCGCCATGCCGTCGATCGCGAGAACGGTGACCGCGTCCTGCCGTATCCGCTCATCGATCAGCCGGTTGATCTCGGGCGTCCTGCCGACGAAGGTGTGAACGTCGCGAGGGAGGCTGGTCAGCGGCGTGTTCACCGTGGCCCCGCGCCGGGATTCGGGCAGCAGCGCCGGATCGCCTTGGAGGATGCGCTGGTGCAGTGCCCGTAACCCCGGCCCCGGTTCGGTGCCGAGCTCTCCGACGAGACGCCTGCGCGCCTGACGGTAGGCGCCGAGGGCCTCCGCCTGCCGACCGGCTCGATAGAGCGCCTGCATGAGCAGCTCGACCAGTTTCTCGTCGAATTGAAATCGGTTGACCAGGTCGTACAGTTCCGGCACGAGGTTGGTGTTCGAGCCGTGAAGGAGTTCGAGTTCGACGCGCTCGACGGTGCCGGCCAGCAGGTCGCCTTCGAGCTTTCTACGGGTATTGACGACCCAGGAGCCGGAGAGTCCGGACAGCGGCTCCCCCCGCCACAATCGACCCGCTTCGCCATACAGCCGCAAAGCGCCGTCGACGTCGCCCTTTTCGCTTACCGAACGGGCTTTCGAGCACAGCGCGCGGAAGTGATGGTAGTCGATGTTCTCCGGGTCTGTTTCAAGGGAATACGTCCCCGAACCACCTCTCAGCCGCACGCCCTCTCCGGCGCCGTGCAGGTGGCCCTTCAGCCGGGCGATGGGACTGTACAGGATGCTTCGGGCATTGTCCGGTGGGTTTTCACCCAACACCTTGCGGATGAGCGACTCGGTGGAAACAGGCTTTCCCGGGGTCATCAAAAGGACGGCCAAAATGTGACGTTCCCTGGCCCACCCCAGGTCACGGCGTTGACCTCGGGACCAAAACTCGACCGGTCCGAGAATACGGAATTCCATTCTATTCCCCTTCCCGGCGGGAGCGGTCTTCCGTATGAGGCATTTAACTGGTCAGAGTCGACTGAGCAGTAAGTGATTCGACTAGTTCTATGACCTATTTATCCTCATTCCCCCTGGCTGGCAACAGGATTACCGCAAGGGTTTCCGCAAGTTTCGACGGCGACGCTCTGCGAAGGGCGATGAACCTCTCTACAGAGGACGATGAACCTCGCCCGTCCGCCGGAACAGGTCAGGGGTGATGACAGGAAAATGTCCGACCGCGAATGGAGCAGGGTTCCTATCGGGCTCGACTCTCGCCGATGGGTGACGCGCAGGAACTGCAAAGTGGTGCTGGTGGTCGTCCACACCGTCACATCGGGACAACGCCTGATGGACACCGTACGCCTCGTGGAATCCGACCTGAGAATCCAGGTCGTGTTCACTATCGCCCCGGACGTCTTCAGCAACGGGGTCGCGGATTTCGTCGGTGGACTGGGGGCGGTGGTATTGCCCTGGGAACAGTCCAGAAACCAGCGGTTCGATCTCGCCGTCGCCGCCAGCCTGGGCGCGCTCCACGAGATTCACGCGCCACTGATCGTCATTCCGCACGGCGCCGGCTTCAACAAGCTCGTGGCCGTACGAGACGGTGTGCGTGCCGTGGGCGATCGTGTGGCATACGGGCTCGATCCCCAGCGCCTGTTGTACGACGGCGCCGTACTGCCTTCCGCGGTGGCGCTCTCCCACTCCTCAGAGCTGGGACGGCTGGGCCGGACCTGCCCGCAGGCGCTCCCCGTGGCCACCGTCGTCGGCGACCCCTCCTACGACAGGCTGGTCGCCGCACTGCCGCACCGAGATCTGTACCGCCGCGCGCTGGCCGTCGAGCCGGATCAGAAGCTCGTCGTGGTCAGTTCGACCTGGGGGTCGACATCGCTCTTCGGCCGATGGCCCCGGCTGCTGCACCGCCTGGTCACCGAGTTGCCCCGGCAGGAGTACCGCGTCGTGCTGCTCCTGCACCCCAACGTCTGGTTCGGGCACGGCATCTGGCAGGTGAGAGCCTGGTTCGCCGACTCTCTGCGGCGCGGCCTGAGCCTGGTACCACCGGAGGCGAACTGGCACGCGGTCCTCGCGTCGGCCGACTGGATCATCGGAGACCACGGATCGGCGACCCTGTACGGGGCGGTCACCGGGGCACCGGTCGCGCTGGCCGGCTTTCCCCGGGACGACGTCGACCCCGCGTCCGCCTTCGGCGGGCTCGCCACCGTCGCCCCCAGGCTCTCCCCTCGCGGCTCGCTGCGAGAGCAGCTGGTCAGGATCGCCGAGGAGGTGGGGCCCGGCCACTACCGGGCCGTCGCGGAAGGCATCACCTCCGAGCCAGGCCGTTTCGACCGGAACATGCGCCGGCTCATCTACCGGCTGCTGGAACTGCGGCAACCCGCGACCATCCCGGTGACCGCACCGGCTCCGGCGCCTTTTTTCGTCAGGTAGACCATCCGGATCGGAGAATCAACGTGTTCGGTACGTTCGTGTCAGTTCACCTCTTCCGGCTGGAACACGCGCTCAGGCTGCGCCGGATCCCGCCCCCGTCGGCAGCCCCCGCTCCACCCGGACCCGCCGCTCCACCTGGACCCGCGGCTCCGTCCGGGGTCACCGTCCCGCCGCGGACCCTCACCACGCGCGGAACCGCCACATCGCGGCGGAGTGAACCGGCGATCCTGGTGATCCCTCGCGAGGGTCCGCTCCGCGCCCCGCACCTCGTCATCCTGTCTCCGGAGAGACACCACCGCGGCCTGCCGCCCGGCAGGCGCGTCTTCGACGGCACACACATCGTCGCCACCCTCGACGACCCCCTGAACCGGACCTGGTGCGAGGTCGCCGATGTCCTCGTGAGCCCGAAGATCTCCTGGAACGTTCCCGAGAAAGGCATCTCCGGTCTCCTTGACCGGTATCCCGGTTGCGAGGTCGCGGTCGGCGGCCAGGAGGCCGGAGGCGGCCTCCTGGCGGGGTTTCGAGACGGACGGCTCGCCGCGATCACCGAGGTGGGAGACCTTTCCGGCGGCTCCGCCCCCTGGCCCGCCGTCTACGGGTCGTTCCTTTACGGCTGGCGGGCCGCCGGGATGCCGTTCGAGAGCCTGGGCACCGCCTCGGTGATCGTGGGCCGGTACGTCGACTCCTCGGCGGCCAGGATCGGCACGCTCGAGGTGGCGGGCAGGACGCAGGTCAGCCCCGCCCGCCTCGGGGCGTACGACACCGGAAGGACGTCCGCATGAACCGCGGGATCCTCGTGGCCGGTGCCGTCAGTTTCTACATGTCCGTGGGGGTGAGGGAGTTCCCTGTCCGGTACGCCCCCACGTCGTCGCCACGCTGGTCATGCACCGGCGTGTCAGGGGCCGCGGGCCACATCGCGCGGACCCTGAAGACGCTCGGCGATCACGTGCGTCTGTGCACCGTGGTCGGCCGCGATCTCATCGGCGCGGGTATAACGACCGAACTCGGCCGTGCGGGCCTGCTGGGACCCGGGATCGTCGAGAGCGCCGAATCGTCGTCGGGCGTGACACTCGTCACGCCCGACGGCCGTCGCATGGGTTTCCCGAACCTGGCGCCCGTCAACCGGGTCGCGTATCCACCGGACCTCTTCGAGGCGCAGGCCCGTGGCGCGGACCTTCTGGTCCTGACGAACGCGAAGTTCGTCCGGGATCTGGTTCGGCCCGCGACTCGGCTCGGCATTCCCATCGCCGTGGACGTCCACCTCATCCACGACCTCGGCGACGAGTACAACCGTCCGTGGCTGGAGGCCGCGAGGATCGTCTTCTGCAGCCACGAACGCCTTTCCTGTCCCCCCGAGCAGTGGATGGCGAAGATGTTCCGGCGCTACCCGCGTTGTCAGGTGGTGGGAGTCGGGCTCGGCGAGCGTGGGGCGGTGCTCGGGATGAGAGACGGGCTGCTCGTCAGGGCGGAGGCCGTGACGCCACGGGAGGTCGTGAACACCACCGGAGCCGGTGACGCGCTGTTCGCCACCTTCCTGCACGTCTGGCGGAACACCGGCGATCCGGTGCGAGCCCTGCGGGCGGCGGTAGTGCACGCCGGCTGGAAGGTCGGGTCCCGCACTCCGGTGACGGCGTCGCTGACCTGTGAGGAACTGTCGAGGCTGGGAGCGGCACATACGCCGCATGTCGTGACCGGACGCTGGGATCTCCGTACGTCGTGACCGGACGTCAGGACTCCGATGTTGTGGCTGGACACCGGGCCCCCGCCGCGCGTTGGGACGCTGGGAGGTTAGGAACGTCGGGAGGTTGGGGCGGCCTGACCGCCGGGACCGCCCTGGCATCCCGCCGGGGCGGTCTCGACCGTCGGACACCTCACGACCGTCAGTTTCCCCCCAGGTGGGACAGCCGATCGTCCAGCCTTTCGCTCCTGGCCCCCTGCCGGACGAGGATCCGCCGCGCGTCCTGGTAACGTTCGCGCGCGTCGTCCCGGTGGCCGTTCTCCAGGGCGAGGTCTCCGAGCGCTTCCAGGGCCTGGGCCTCGCCGTTGTCCGAGCCGATCCGCCGCATCTCCTCCAGCGCCCGTCTCAGGAGATCGGCTGCCACCGTGGGTCCTCCGGCCCGTGCGCGGCCGAGCAGGACGAGCACGCGTGCCTGGTTGTAGGGGTCGGGTTCCCGAGCGAGGAGCCGTCGCGCCTCCGTCAGGCATTCGACGGCCTCCGCCTGGCGATCCCTCCTGGTCATCGCGTCGGCGAGGTCGCACAACGTCAGAGCCACCTTGCGTGACCTGCCCATCGCGCGGTAGTCGTCGAGTGCCTCCCCGAAGAGCGCGATGGCCTCGTCGATCCGCCCTCGATCCTTCTCCACCAGGCCCAACCGGCGCAGGCTACCGGCCACCCGCTGCCGGTTTCCTTCGCGACGCCAGATCTCCAACGCTCCTCGGAAGTCGTCGGCGGCCTCGTCCAACCGGCCGAGGGTGCGCAGCGCCAGGCCGGTCCGGTTCAGCATCTTGGCCTCGCCCGGTGAGTTCGAGCAGGCGCGTGCCGCCGCCAGGCCCAGCCTGTCGATCTCCAGCCGTTCCGCGTGATGACCGCGGTACAGGAACAGGGGCCAGATGCCGTCGACCAGTTGCCAGGCCACGTCGAACAGACCTCGCTCGAACGCGGCAAGGGTGGTGGCCCTGAGGTTGGCGAACTCGTCCTCCAGCCAGTCGAGAGCCTGCACCGGACCGGTGAAGACGATGGGTTCGGCGGGCTTGTGGATCACCGCTTCCCGGGAGACACGGCGGTACGGCAGCACGACCTGGCTCGCGCCCCAGGCGGTGTACAGGAACCAGTCAAGCGCCCTTCGCACGGCCTCCTCACGAATCGCCACGGAATCCAGTTGCTCGGCCAGTTCCCGGGCGTGCAGCTGGGTCAGGTCGTGGAAGCGATAGTGCCCGCTGGGCAGGTCATCGAGCAGGTTGGCGTCCGTCAGGACCTCCAGCAGGTGACGGACCTGGACAAGGGGGAGCCCCACCGTTGCGGCCACCGCCCGGCTGTCGAAGGTGGCACCGGGGAAGAGCCCGAGCAGCCGGTAGACACGTCCCGCTTCCTGGGGGGTGAGTCCTTTGTAGGAGAGCGTGAGAGCGGCCCGGATCGTCATGTCGTCCTCCACCGACAGTTCGCTGAGGCGCCGCCGCTCGTGGCTGAGGGCCTCCACCATTTCCGACAGCGGCCAGTGCGGCCTGGTGGCCAGCCGGGCGGCGGCCACGCACAGGGCGAGCGGTAGTCGCGCACACAGTTCCACCAGCTCGCCGGCCGCCTCCGGCTCGCCGTGCACCCGGTCGTCGCCGACGGTCCGTTTCAGCAGCGTCAGCGCGGCGGCCGGACTGAGCCGGCCCAGCTGGACTCCCTTCGCCCCGCGCATCAGCAGTCCCGCGAGCCGCCACCGGCTGGTGACGATCGCGATGCTGTCCGCGGATGCCGGCAGCAGCGGGCTCACCTGGGCCGCCGACAGGGCGTCGTCCAGCACGACGACCAGACGGCGCCCGCTCACCAGCGACTGGTAGAGCGCCGAACGCTCCGCCAGGTCACCGGGGATCCGTTCGGGCGCGATCCCGAAGGCACGGATGAACCGTCCCAGCACCTCCGCCGGTTGCACGGGGGTGTCCATCGCGTGCCCGCGCAGGTCGGCGAAGAGCTGACCGTCAGGGAAGGCGTCACGCTCCCGGTGCGACCAGTGCAACGCCACCGCGGTCTTGCCGATGCCGGCCGGGCCGCTGACCACGGCGACCTTGGGCACCCCCGTCCCTGCCCGGTCGGAGCACACGGCGTCCAGGAGGGCGAGCGTCTCGGCACGATCAACCAGGATGCCGCCGGCCGGCAGCTGGGTCGGTCGCGGCAGAGGGGTGAATGCCTGATGCAGGTGGATCCCGCCGTGGATGTCCCGGGCCTGGACCGCCGACCCCAGCACGGTTCCGTTCAGCTCGTTGACATGATCTTCGGGTCGCTGGTTGCTGGAACTGGAGTCGGCACTCATCGCCCTGCTCGTGTCACGGGTGAGAAACCGCACCCGCGAATAATTGTTGACCGAATCGGTTGTTTCTATGCATGAGAAAATGAACAGCCGCTTCCATGCTCATGCCATTCGACGACTTCGTCAAGACGAAAAGGCGTTCCCCTGCTTTTTCTGTATGGTAAATAAGATCAGATGTGCGCCTTGGGTAGGAGATATATCTCTTTGTGGCACTTGAAAAGATATGGGGCCTGAGCGATGGAAGTAGTGGTGCGAAAGCGCACAGGGATCTCCGTGACAGTCCCCGGTCCTCCCCTGTGGCCGATGCGCATCCTGTCGTCCGAGCCGAAGTACCCCCTCGCTCTTTCATGCGGTTCTTCGAAGGTCGTCTCTTCGAGATCGCCGGTCCCCGATCCGGGACGGGTCGGTGTCTCGAAGGGGGAGGAACCGAACGAAGGACACGCGGGAGACATCGTGGAACGATCCGAACCTCAGGGGTCGGCTGAACTCCTCATGCATTTCCGTCGCCGTGACCTCGCTTCGGCATGGGCGGCCAGGCGACGATCAGGAAGTGGCCTTCGCGGTCCCGTGCGGCGGTGAAATAAATACAGTAACGACGAATCCAGCCGCTCACCGAGCCACTTGAGAGATCGGGATGGAATGTGGACCCAGGGTAAAGTAGACTTCTGGGCCGTTTGAGAGCGGTAGGGCCGACCGTCTCACCGAGCGAGGCGGGCGGCCCTTTCTGCGTCAGGAGAGGGTCATCTTCTCGTTCCAGGTGTAGTAGAGGTAGGTGCTGCCGGGGCCGGTCAGCGTGCCGTAGACCTGCCAGAAGCTGTTGGGAGCGAGCGTGTAGCGGAAGATCTTGTCCCCGGGCCGGTCGTCCACGAACGACGTCTGTGTCCCGTTGTTCCAGATCCGTACCTCGATGGTGAATGTCGAGGTGTCCGGGATGTCAAGGCAGATATCGAACGTGTACGTCAACGAGCCGCCGATGTTGTAGCTGCGGCCGTCTATCGCCCCCCTCTCGAGGTTGGTGGGCACGTAGCTGTTCAGGACCCGGGTGTACTCGCCCGTGGAGCAGTCGACTGCGGAGGTGGCCGCGGATGCGGGGCTGACCCCGGTGAGTGTGGCGCCAAGGGCGACGGCGGCGACGAGAATGGAGATGATGCGCTTCATGCCTCTCCTCATCCGTACAGTGACCCTCCAACCAATTAGTTGAAGGCTGAACTGATTTTGACTCGGTTACCGAATCCGAACAAGCCCGGGCAAGAATTTGTGCGGCTCCGAGTCAGCGGGTCGTGTTTCGCCCTTCATCGATGAACCTGACCTGCGTGTTCTCGTGAAAGCACGGTTCGCGAGGGTGCGGCACCACCTCGCACAGGCACACGAGGTCGAGTCTCGACCAGCTCTGGAGCAGGGCGAGGAGCCCGCCACGTCGCGAAGGGCTCCCGTTGGTGAGCGGGAATTCAGGGGGTGGAATCTTCGCGGCTCCACGGTGACACCATGAAGGCCGATGAGCGTCGACTTACCGCCTCAGCCTGACAGCTGTCGGTGCTCATTCCTTACCAAGGGTGATCGGCGTATCTGTCCGCAGGTCACCGAGGTCGGTGGCCCTTCTTCTTGCGGCCGGTCGGCACGGTCCGGCGACCGGAGCCGTTCTGCGCGGGTTTCTGTGCCTGCCGCTTCGCCGGTTTCTTCGCGGGGGAGGCGGGGGTACGGCCCCGCGAGCTGTTCACCGTCCGGCCGCGGACGATGCCGATGAAGTCCTCCACCAGGTCGGTGGTCGCGTCCGTGGGCCAGACCAGCGCGACCTGAGACTGCGGCGCGTCCGGCACCGGCCGGTAGGTGAGATCCCTGCGGTGGTGGAGGCGTGCCAGCGACAGCGGAACCAGGAGAATCCCGGCGCCGGATGCTGTCAGCTCGACCGCGTCCGCCGTTGTGGCCGGGCGGGTGAACGCGGGCAGCCCGGGCCGGACCGTCCACTCGACGGTGTCGTCCAGAGGGTGGAACACCTCGTCGTCGTCAAGGTCGGCGAGGGCCACCTCGTCGGCGGCGGTCAGCACGTGGTCCTTGGGCACCACGACCACCGTGGTCTCCGTGTAGAGAGGGATCACGCTGAGCCCGTCCCGGTCGACCGGCAGCCTGGCGAATCCGGCGTCGGCGCCGCCGTTCCGCAGGAGTCCCACCACCTCGGCGGCGGGAACCGCGACCAGGGTGATCGGCACATCGGGCATTCGCTCGATCCAGACGTTGACCCATTTCGCGGGTGTCACCCCGGGCACGTACGCCAGTCGAAACGTCCCGCCGGTCTCTCCATCAGTCACTTCCCCAGGGTAGCGATGTCAGGGGAACCTGTTCCGGCTGACTATTCTTGACGTCATGACCTCGCCCAAACCGAAGACCACCCAGACGATGAAGCCCGCGACCGCGGCCAAGAAGCTGGGTGTCCCTTTGTTGGCCACTCCGGCCGAGTTCCAGGCGGGTGTCATCTCCAGGGACGAGCTGAACGAGTTGCAGGCGACGCCACCCGCCTGGCTCGCCGATCTGCGCCGCAACGGCCCGCACACCAAGCAGGTCATGGCCGCGAAGCTCAGGATCTCCGTCGCCGGCCTGCTCAGGGGCGGGATCACCGAACCGCTCACCACCGCTGAGATCGACGCGCTGAAAGCGGAGAACCCGGCGTGGCTGGAGCGCGAGCAGACTCTCCAGGCCGAGGTCCGCAAGGAAGCACTCCGCCTCAAGCAGCGCGACAGCTGAGATCCCGTACGTCTCCGACCCGGGTCGCGCCTCCAGGCCGCCGTGACCGCCGCCGCCGCCTCGCCGAGCGACTATCCGGGTGAACTCGCCGACGACGGCATCGACCTCATGATCTGAAAGTCCTCCGAAGGTGGTTTGCTCACCACCCGGACCTGCTCCCACGTTCCGACGACCGACCCGAGGCCGCCCGGCGTACCGGTCGCGACGAGGATCTTTTGTCCGTTGACGCGCTTGGTGGCCGCATCGCTCAAGACGACCCGGCCGTCCTCGGCACGGTCGACGTCGAACGGCTCCTCCGTCCCTGACAACCGGACGGGAACCCCAGAGATCCGGACACGGCCTGCCCGGCGTCGTTCCGGCCACGGCATCGAACTGTTTCGATCCTGATCAGAACCGAGAGCGGAAGTGCTCGGCGGCGGCGACGTCGGTGACCGGCCGGCGCGTGCGACAAGCCGGGTCAGGATCAGCGGCGGACATTGTCCGGCCATTGTCGAAGTGGCCAGGAAATGTCCGACGTCGGTCCTGGTGATATCCGGTCTGTTTGTCGGGAGACGAACTCACCTAACGGGCGGCTGGGGGCAGGCGGCTTTTTTCGTGCTCCTTCGCTTGCGCGAAAATCGGAGAGGGCCGTGGCATGAATGTTACAGAACAACGCTGGCATGTCCTGATGGCGCACCGGCCGAGGCTGCTGGCCTTGGCGGCGCGCATGGGGGCGGGGGCGGACGCGGAGGACGTCGTCCAGGACGCGCTGCTGCGCACCGCCACCTTCGCCAACCTGATGGAGGAGCGGGCGTGGCCCTTCCTGGCCACCGTCACGGCGCGACTCGTGGTCGACCACCACCGTCGAACAGCTCGTGACCAGCTCTTAAGCCGTCATGCGGCGCTGATGCCGCGCCCCCACGAATTCGAGGAGGCCGTGGCCGACGGGGACGAGGCCCGGCGTGCGGCAACCCTGATCGCGCGGCTCGACCCCGAGATCCGCCACCTGCTCCGCCTGCGGATGGAGGGCGCGACCTGGGGGCAGATCGGGGGCGCGCGCGGTGAGTCGGCCGCCGCCGTCGAGATGCGGTATCGCCGTGCGACGGCCCCCGTGAGGCGGGCCGTAAACCGTGCGGCCGGAAGTCGGAAATAAATTTGTCGAGCTTCCCTTCCAGGGCCGTACTACTAGTGGAAGGTCCATTCACTCAGGCCGATATGCGATTCTTCGCGATCGCGGAAGAGGACGGCAATGAAAAGCCTGCGAAGGCGTATTCCGCTCGTACGACATGCGTTTGTCCTGCTGCTGGTGGCGGCGCTCACCTGCTTGACGCTCGCGCCCGCGGCGGGAGCGGAGAGCACGATGTCCCAGAAGGTCTCGTCGGCGGATCCGGACACCGAACTGGCCACCGTGGAGAACGGCGAGGAGCCGTTGGAGACCGTCTCCACCGAGGACTATCTCGCGAAGCTCGCCCAGAACGAGGTCATGGTCTCCGCGGAGGAGCGGGCCCAGATCATGGCGAGCTCGTGCTGGATCTCGACCGTTTACCGGGGAGGCAAGAACCGTGTCGGCCAGTGGCTCTGGAAGTACTTCCAGAGGATGGACTACTGCCGCGACGGCACCCGGATCACCAGTGCCCACTTCTACACCAGGTGGGCCGAGGTCTACATGGTGGGCTGGTCGTTCAAGGGTCACGAGTCGCTGGTGAGCAACGGTGGCCGGGGATCGACCCAGTGGCGCAAGCGGACCCAGGGCGTCTTCTGCCTTGTCCCGTACTTCCAGTGCATCCAGGAGTCACACCCCTGGGTGGACCTGACCGTCTTCGGTAACGGCGCGACGTCCTCCAGCGGCGGCGGCTGACGCCGAACGCGCGCGAGCGCCGGCCCGGGAAGGTCCCGGGCCGGCGCCCCCGTGTCGTTCACGGCGACCACGGGGGCGACCGCGGGACCAAGCGTCATGATCTTCCCCGGAACCGTGACGGCGAGACCCCGGCCCATGCCACGAACGCCTGCCGTAAGGACTCGGCGGAGGCGAACCCGCACCGCCGGGCGATGGCCGCGACCGGCTCACGGGTCGCGGTGAGCAGTTGGGAGGCCGCTTCGAGGCGCGCGTCGCGGACCACCCGCGAGGGGGTCCGGCCGACGCACTCGACGAACAGCCTGCTCAGATGCCGCTCGCTCACCCCGGCGAGCGCGGCCAGGCGGGCGACGCTGAGGTCCTCGTCGAAGTGGCTGACCACGTAGTCGATGGTCCGCCGGACCAGGACCTGGTCGGAGTGCGGAATCCTGTTGAACAGGCTCACCTGTGCCTGATTCCCGGGGCGTTTCAGGTAGGTGACCATGCCCATGGCCACGCGACGGGCGAGTTCGGACCCGTGGTCCTCCTCGATGAAGGACAGCGTGAGATCCAGAGAAGCCGTGACCCCGCCCGACGTCGCGACCCTGCCGTCCCGGACGAAGATCGGCGCGGGATCGACCCGCACCTGCGGGAAGCGGGTGGCGAGTCGTCCGGCCTCGTACCAGTGCGTGGTGGCCCGGCGGTTGTCGAGCAACCCCGCGGCGGCCAGCACGGTCGCCCCGGTGCACACCGACGCGACCCGCCGCGACAGCCTGGCGAGCCGTACGACCTGGCTGACGAACCGAGGGTTGGCGGCTGCGGTCTCGTGCCCCTGGCCACCGGAGACGATCAGGGTGTCGATCGGACCGTCCATCGTGTCGATCCGGCCCTGCCCGGGCAACTCGAGCCCGGAGTCGCACCGCACGGGCCGACCCATCGGGGTCGCGAACACCACCTGGTACGCCGGGTCGGCCCCCTGCCGGTTGGCGTAGTCGAAACCGGTCGTCACACACGCGACGTCGACAAGCTCGATGCCGTCGAAACCAACGACGACGACCAGCCGCCCCACCATGGCTACACCATAACGTGCATGCTCGTCCCCTCAAGGTCTTCCGGTCCGACGGAGGGGCCGCGCGGAATATCGTGCGGCCCCTCCGGAGTCGGAGGGGCCGCACCTGTTCCCTCGCCGAACGGGTCTCGGGGACGGACCTTCGTCGGTCAGACCACGGTGCAGGCGATGCCGTTGAGGGTGAAGGCGGTCGGTTTGCCGGTGTTGCCGGTGTGGTTGGCCTGGAAGCCGATGTCGATGGTGGCTCCGGGGGCGAGCGTGGCGTTGTGGCTGACGTTGACGGCGCTCACCTGGCCGCTGGAGGGCGAGTAGGTGGCGTTCCAGCCCGAGGTGATGGACTGGCCGGAGGGCAGGGTGAAGACCAGCGTCCAGCCGTTGATCGTCGTGGTTCCGGTGTTGGTGATGCTGATGTTGGCGGTGAAGCCGTTGTTCCAGGAGTTCATCGTGTAGGCGACCCGGGGTCCCGTTCCGCCACCGGGGGTGGGGCTGACGGTGGGGGTGGGCGTGGGCGTGGGGTCGGGGGTGTTGGTCACGCCGGTCACGAAGGTCATCATGCTTCTGGCCGGAAGCGTGACCGTGAGGGAGCCGTTCGACATGGTGGTCGTTCCCTGGGGTGCGACGGTCCTGCTCGCGTCGGTGAGCCAGGAGGAGACGCTGGACGATCCGGTGGTGTTCGACACGGTGAACTGCTGGCTCACCGCCGAGGTGTTCTTGTTGACGACGACGATGACCGTGGAGTTACCGCCCCGGTACGCCGAGACGTAGACGTTCGACGCCGGGTTCGCGGTCGCGTCGACCCGCACGTATCCGGGGCGGACGAACCTGGCGAAGTGCGCCATCATCGCGCCGCGCTTGCTGATCTGGCCGTCCTCCCGCATGGGGCCGTAGCTGCGCCGGATGTACCACCAGATGTACGCCTGGAACTCGGCGTCCACCATGGCGCGGTGGATGTGCTCCCCGACGTCGAGGGCCTGGGGCCAGAGGTCCGCGGAATCGCTGCTGTTGGGGTGGTAGACCTCGGTCATCCAGAGTTCTTTGCCCGCGCCCTTCTGCTTGAAGAGGGGGTAGGGGAAATTGGAGAACTGCGTGCCGTAGAGGTGGGCGCCGAGGATGTCCATGTTGGCGAGCGCGGTGGAGTCGTTGAGGATCGGGTCCGAGATGTTCTTCAGATACTGGAAGGACTCGGGTGCGATCACCTTGGTGTTGATCGAGCCGGCGTTCTCCCGCATGAATTTGAGTATTTCCGCGGGGGTCCACCACGTCCAGTCGTGCGCGTAGTCGGGCTCGTTCTGCACTGATATGGCGTACAGGTTCACGCCGTTGTTCCGCATGTGCGTGTTGAAGTCGTTCAGGTGCTGGGCGTAGGCCGCGTACATGTTGGACCTGAGGCGTTTCGCGTTGGTCTGGCTGCCGCGGACGAAGGTCTCGACCATGTTGGCGGGGGGATTCCACGGCGACGCGATGACGGAGGCGCCGAGTTCGATCGCGCGCTTCGCCGTCGCCACGTCACGGCTCCAGTCCGCCTGGTTCTCGGGGACGGGGATTCTCAGCACGGAGAACCCGAGCCGGCCCTCGCCGGTGCCGAACGCCGTTTCCCGCTGGGCGGCCGTGAGGTCGCCGATCCAGGCCGCGAAGGTCATGCCGCCGAAGCCGCGGATCGTCTGCCGCTGCGCGGACGGGTTGATGACCGCCGTCGCGGCGGTGGCCTCCGTGGCCGCGACGACGGAGGCCGCGCCGAGGACCGGCAGGGCTCCCAGCGTCGTCAAGACGGCCCTGCGGCTCAGCGGGTTTCGCTCGCCGTTCTCGGGCTCGTTGTGGTCCTGTGTCATGTCTCCTCCTCGTGGCTGTGGATGCCGATCCGCGCCTTCTCGGTCCCGTCGGCGCCGGTCTTCGGCGCCGCCGGGATGGTTCCTGGTCGTTTCGGTGTCGATCGGCTCCCACGATTGTTAGCGTTAACATTTCCTCGCGTGGACCGGCACGCGAGTGCGACGGGAATGCGGATCGCTCACGTGGTCGCGCGGAGGAGTGATACTCCGGCGGAGTCTGACCCCGGCCCTCGGCGGGGGGCAAGCACCGCGCAGGCCGGATAACAGTGAACTGTAGAAATGCCTCGCCGAGCATGAAAATTTCAGGTTAAAAAATCTGCGGCCTCGCGTCTGTTCCGCGGTCGAAGATCGTCATATGCTGAGCCCCTCAGGTAAAGCGGATGGCAAGACTCCCCCCCAAAAGTGCTTTCCTGGGTGATCACCCGAGTGGCGAGGCCCCCGGGAGAGGTCGGCCGACGGTGGATCGCCGTGGACCCGCACCTCCACCGGACGGTTCGGAAACCATCCGCATCACATGACCGTGCTGGAGAGCATGTGCCTGTCTTGAGCACCCCTTGGCGGGCGCCGGTCGTCCTGGCGTACGCGACCTTCGTACTGGCCGGGTTGAACGCCGGTGTGGGCGGAGTGCTGCTGCCCACGCTGATCGGTGACTACGGCGTCGACATGACGACGATCGGCATCACCTTCTTCGTCTCCTCCGCCGGGTTCATGCTCGCCGGATCCACCACGGGCCCGCTGCTCGAACGCCTCGGTACGCGCCTCTCCCTCGCCGTCGCCGGCGGCCTGTACGTGATATCCACGCTGTACATGGCGACCCGTCCCCCGTTCGCGGCCTTCGTGGCAGTGCAACTGGTGGTCGGTTACGGCACCGGCGTGCTGGAGTCGGTGCTCAACGCCTATCTGGCGGAGCTGCCCTCGGCCACGACGCTGCTCAACCGCCTGCACGCGTTCTTCGGTGTCGGCGCGCTGCTCGGTCCGTTGCTGGCCGCCTGGACGCTGACCTTCCTGCCGTGGACCGCCGTGTGGCTGGTGCTCGCGTTGGCGTGCCTGCCGCTGCTGGCCGGTTTCCTGGTCGCCTATCCCAGGCGTACCCCCGACGCCCTCGATGCCCCCGATGTCTCCGTGAAACCTGGCGTGCCGGTGCCTCCGGCAGCCCCCGAACCCTCCGTGCAGCCCGGCGCCTCGGCGTCGGAGCCCTCCGCGAAAGAGGGGACCCCGTATCCGGACGCCCCGGTGCCTCCGGCGGGTCCCCTGGGTTCCGAACCGGAGCGGAGCGGTCTGCTCACCTCCGTGCTGCGCACGCCCGCGGTGGTGCTCGCCTCGGTGTTCCTCGCCGTGTACGTCGGCCTGGAGATCAGCGTGGGCAACTGGGGGTTCACCTTCCTGGTGGAGGAGCACGCGCAAACCGGTCTCACCGCCGGCTACATCGCCAGCGGTTACTGGCTCGGGCTGACCCTGGGGCGGTTCCTGATCAGTCCGGCCGCCACCAGGATGGGGCTGACCGCGGTCGGCATGACCTACGTCTGCCTGGTCGGCGTGACGGCGAGCACGGTGCTCACCTGGGTGGCGCCGGGAGTGGTCGTGGCGACCGCCGGTTTCCTCCTGCTCGGCTTCTTCCTCGGGCCCGTTTTCCCGACGGCGATGGCGGTGGTGCCCACCCTGACCACGGCCCGGCTGGTGCCGACGGCCATCGGCATCATGAACGGGGTGTCGGTCATCGGCGGCGCGGCGCTTCCCTGGCTGACCGGCGCCATCGGGCAGAGCGTCGGGATCTGGACCCTGATGCCCGCCGTCGTGCTCCTCGCCCTGCTGCAACTCGCCCTCTGGCGGACGATCGTCACCCGGATGAATCCGGCCTGACCCGGCATCGGACCGAGGTCCGCGCGGACGTTCCCGACGTGAACGGCGTCCACCGGCCTCACACGGTGATAACGATCTTCGATCGTGCGTGCTCCTCGCTGAAGTAGCGCATCGCCTCGGGGAGCTCGCTCAGCGGGTAGGTCTTCTCGACCGCGGGTGTGATCCGCCCGGACTCGATCAGCTCCTTGAGGTCGGCGAGGTTCTCCCGGCTTCGCGTCGCCATGTACGGGCGCAGGTTCTGCCGTACGAACGGCGCCAGCACCAGCGCCCTCAGGAGCCGGCCTATCGGGCCGAGCCACCGCCCGCCTTTCGAGCTGGACAGTACGAGGGTCCCGCCGGGGCTCAACGCCCGCCTGCAGGCGGAGAGCGAGTGGTTTCCCGCCAGGTCGAAGATGAGGTCGTAGCGTCGGCCGCTCCTGGTGAAGTCCTCCCGGGTGTAGTCGACGACATGGTCGGCGCCGAGCGAACGGACCAGCTCCATGTTCCTGGTGCTGCACACCCCGGTCACCTCCGCCCCGAACGACGCGGCGATCTGTACGGCGAAGGTGCCCACGCCGCCCGACGCCCCGTTGATCAGGACCTTCTGCCCGGCCTTTATCCCGCCACGGTCACGGAGACCCTGCAGTGCGGTGTTTCCCGACCAGGGGACGGCGGCCGCCTGCTCGAAGGTGAGGTTGGCCGGCTTCGGGCACAGCAGGTCCTCGGGGACGCGGACGTACTCGGCGAAGCCTCCGCTGTCGACCTCGGCGTACACCTCGTCGCCCGGCCGCAGGCGCGTCACGTTCCTGCCGACGGCCTCGACCTCTCCGGCGATGTCGCGGCCTGGGACCTTCCGCTTCGGCCTGGGCAGCCCGAACACGAGGCGGCCCAGGTACGGCACGCCCGTTATGGTGGCCAGGTCGCCGTGGGTCATCGACGTCGCGCGAACGCGCACCAGGACCTCGTTGTCGCCGGGCACCGGCTTGTCGATCTCATCGAGTCTCAGAACGCCGGAGGAGCCGTACCGCTCCTGGGTGATCGCTTTCATCGTGTCCTTCTTCTGGGTGGTGGGCCTGTTCATGGGGAGTCCTCCTGGCGGGCGACTGGTGGTGAAGCAGGAACCCTCACGGGTGACCGTGGGGAATCCCCTCCCTTCGGGGAGGGGAGGAGGTCATTCGACGGTTCGCAGGATCTGCTCGATCGAGGTCGCGCGCGCTCGCACGTCGGAGAGCTCGTTCGACATCCGCTGCTGGGCGTCCATGGTGTTCTCGGCGAGCTGCTCGTAGCGGCGTACCAGCTGTCGCAGGTCCTCCTGGACGGCGGCGGATATCTTCAGCTTGCGGAACTCGTGCACCGTCGCCGCGGTGCCGATGAGCAGGATCAGGGCGAGGAATGACAGGCCCAGGATCAGGACCGTGCCCGGCCAGGTCGTCGTGTCCATTCAGGACTGCTCCTTGGGTGCGGGACCCTTCTCGGGGTCCGATCGGGTGAGGGTCTGGACCGCCTCGGCCACGGTCGAGGCGGTGAGGTGCAGGTGGAAGTCCGTGACCTCGTAGTACTTCATGGCCTTGCCGTCCTCGGAGAGCTCAAGGCTGCCGACGACCAGCCCGGCCGCCTCCAGCCGCTGCAGGTGCATGTGCAGAAGGGGGCGGCTGATTCCGATGTCGCGGGCCAGATGGCTCACGTAGTCACGCCCGTCGGCGAGCCTCGCGACGATGCGCAGCCGCAGCGGGTTGGCGAGTGCCGCGAGCACCACGACCAGTTCGTCGCCGGTCGGCACGGCCCCTGTCATGATGCTCCTTCACCTGTAATAATTTTCTTACAGGTGAAATATAGCTCATTCATCCCCAATCCGACTAGAGCCGATGGTGTCGACGACCGCGAATCGCTCCGCGAGGACGGCCTCCGCCGACGCGGCGTCGAGACCGAGGCGCCGCCCGTCAGCCGGTCGGCGAGGATGTCGCCCCCGCTTCGCGTTCTCGGCGCGGCGGACGTGCGCGGACGTGCGCGGACGTGCGGGCGGACTGCAGCGGACGTGCGAGGGCGTGCCCAAGGGGGCGGGCACGCCGATCAGCGGCGGGCGGGCACGAGAAGAACGATCAGTGCCCCTTGACGGCCACCACGTTGTACGGGGTCGTCGGGGTGGGGGTCGTGGTGAAGCGGGCGTTGGGGAGATAGAGGCGGTCGCGGAAGGAGGCGACGGTGGTGGGAACGTCGAAGCGTTCGTCGACGAGTTTGCGGATCACCTTCCCTGAGGTGGCGGCGCGGTCCAGGGAGAGGGAGGTGAGGAGGTTCAGGCGGTTCTGTACGACGTGGAGGGTACGGCCTTCCAGCAGCAGGCCGTCCCCGCCTCCCAGGGACTCGGCGCCGATGTCCACCAGGGTGGCGACGCCGGTCGAGGGGTCGACGCGGAACAGCCTGCCGGTGTTGGACTGCACGACGAGCAGGCCCTTGCCGTCGGGGGTCTGGGCGATGCCGTTGGCGTTGTTGCCGGTCGTGTAGACGATGTCCCCGCTCAGCGGCACCTTCGCCGCCTGGGACGGCAGCGCTCCCCCGCGCCCGAACGGCAGCCTGTACAGCACGGGGTTGGCCGAGTCGGTGAAGTACGCCGCGTCGCGGGTGAGCACGACGTCGTTGACGAACGCGGCGCCGGTGGTGAGCCGGTAGCTCGCGAGCACCTTGCCGGTGCGGGTGTCGATCACGCGGGCGTCGCCGCCCGTGCCGCCGGCGACGAACAGCCGCCCGCGCGGGTCGACCTTGAGACCGAGCGACGGGGTGCCGGGTCCCGGATTGATGATCCGGCCTTTCCCGGTGCGCAGGTCGGCCCGGTAGATCGCGCCGGTCCCGCGCGAGCCGAAGTACGCGGACGGCCCCGGGCCGATGGCGATCCCTTCCGGCTGGAAACCGTCGGGAAGGGAGAACTCGGTGGGATAGGCCGGCTTCGCGGAGGAGGCGGAGGCCGGGGATGTGCCGTTCCCGGCTCCGATCTCGGCCGCCACCGAGGGCGGGGCCGCCACGAGTATGGTCAGGACCCCTGCCGCGATAGATATCGCCTTCATCGGGAAACATCCCATCTGTCGCGAATGCGATGGTCTATCGGGATGCCCGGTCGGATGATGGATCTAACGTACGACGCCCGGTTCGCTCCCGTCCTTGGATAGCGTCGAGGTCATGCGGCTTCATGTGGGATGCGCGATGTGGACCCTCAAGTCATGGCAGGGGACTTTCCTGCCCCACCCGCTCCCGCCGGGAGAGCGCCTGCGGGCCTACGCGTCCTGGTGCAACGCGGTGGAGGGCAACACGACGTTCTACGCGACACCGTCGAGGAGCACGGTGGAGTCGTGGGCGCGGCAGACCGCGCCCGACTTCCGGCTGGTGGTGAAGCTGCCCAAGTCGATCACGCACGAGAGGCGCCTCACCGGCGTCGACGAGGAGGTCCGGTCGTTCCTGGAGACGATCGAGCCACTCGGGCCGCGAGCCCACGCCCTCTGGATCCAGCTGCCGGGGTCGTTCGCCCCGACCGACCTCGGCACCCTCGCCGCTTTTCTGCACCGGCTCCCTCGTTCGCACAGGTACGCCGTCGAGGTCCGCCACCGCGCGTTCTTCGACGACGCGCGGTCCGCGCGGCTTCTCGAAGGGGTTCTCGCCGGTGTCGGCGCCGAGTGGGTGCCCTTCGACACCACGACGCTCTTCCGGAGCCCTCCGACCAGCGACACCGAACGGGAGGCGTGGTCGAGGAAGCCCCGGATGCCACTCCGGTCGGTCGCCCTCACCGATCGGCCGATCGTCCGCTACCTCGGCAGGGACGACACCGGGAGCACGATCGAGGGCTGGCAGCACTGGATCGGCACGGTCACCGGCTGGCTGCGCGAGGGCCGCTCGCCGACCGTGTTCGTGCACACCCCCGACAACGCCGACGCGCTCACGCTCGCCCGTCGCTTCCACGACGACGTACGGGCCCTGCTGCCGGAGGTCGAGCCGCTGCCCGAGCCCATGCCCGCCGAGCCGCTCACCCTCTTCTGACCGGCCCGGGTTGCCGCAGCACGACGAGCGCGACGGTGAAGGCGGCGAGGAGCAGGGCGGCGGCGACACCGAAGGCGAGGTGGTAGCCGCCGGTGAGCGCGGAGGCCGTGCTCTCTCCCGCCGAGAGCAGTTCCTCGGTACGCCGGGCGGCCAGCGTGGACAGCACCGCGACGCCGACGGCCATGCCGATCTGCTGGGTGGTGTTGAACAGCCCGGACGCCAGGCCCGCGTCGTCGGCCCCCGCGCCGGACATGCCGAGCGTGGTGAGTGCCGGGAGCACCAGCCCGCCGCCCGCGATGAGCAGCATCACCGGGAGCAGGTCGGTGACGTAGTTCGCGTTCACCGGTACGCGGGTGAGCCAGCACATCGCGCAGAACAGGAGCACCAGGCCCGCGAGCAGGACGGCGCGCTCGCCGAAACGGGTGTTGAGCCGGGCGGAGAGGAACAGGGACACACCGCCGATCGCCACCGCCGCGGGGAGCATCGCGAGGCCGGTGTCGAGGGCGCCGTAGCCGAGGACCCGCTGCATGTAGAGCGCGACGATGATCTGGAAGGCGAACATGGCCGACAGCGCCAGGATCTGGGCGAGGTTCGCGCCCGACACGTTGCGCGAGCGGAGGATCCGCAGCGGCATCAGGGGGGTCCTCGCGGTCGCCTGGCGGACGAGGAACGCGGCGAGCAGGGCGATCGAGACCGCGCCGAGGCCGAGGGTGTGGGTGGCGAGCCAGCCGTACTCCTCGATCTTGACCACGGTGTAGAGGCCTAGCATCAGCCCGCCGGTGACCAGTACGGCGCCGAGGACGTCGGCTCCGGCGGCGAGCCCGATCCCGCGCTCGCCCGGCAGCGCCCGGATCGCGATCGCGATCGTGACCAGCCCGATCGGCAGGTTGACGAAGAAGATCCAGTGCCAGCTGAGCGCGTCGGTGAGGACCCCGCCCAGGACCTGGCCGATCGAGGCTCCGGCGGCGCCGGTGAAGCTGAAGACGCCGATCGCCTTCGCGCGCTCCCCGGGCTCGGTGAACAACGTCACCAGGATGCCCAGCACGACCGCCGAGGCCATCGCGCTGCCGACGCCCTGCAGGAACCGGGCGGTGATCAGCATGCCGGGCCCTGTGGACAGTCCGGCCAGTAGCGACGCGGCGGCGAAGACCGTGTTCCCCGCGAGGAACATGATCTTGCGGCCGATGAGGTCGCCCAGCCGACCGGCGAGGAGGAGCAGCCCGCCGAAGGCGATGAGGTAGGCGTTGACGGTCCAGCTGAGCCCGGCGGGCGAGAAGCCCAGGTCCGCCTGGATGGTCGGCATCGCCACGGTCACGATGCTGCCGTCCAGGATCGTCATCAACATCGCGGCGGACAGCACGGCGAGCGCCGTCCAGCGCGAGGGAGACGTATCGGCGGGGCGTGGGGAAGGTGCGGTACGCGACATGGGGTCGCCTCCTGTTCAGGGGGAACAGGGGAGACCGTAGCAGATAGTTTTGTTGTAGACGATCCTCTATGGATTCACTTTGTGCGCTGCCGTGCCCGCCGGACTCCCTGCGGTGCCTCCACGGGGGTGGCGAGATGTCCGGCCACCAGGCGCTTCATGGCTCGTACGAGCACCTCGCCCTCGTCTCCCGGCAGCGCGGCCAGGGCCGCCCTGTGCACGCCGTCGACGATCTCCTGGCTCTGCCGCGCGACCTGCGCGCCCTTCTCGGTGACCGCGATGATCCGGGCCCGCCGATCCGTGCTCGACGGGCGGCGCTCGGCGAGGCCCGCCTTCTCCAGGGCGTCGACCGTGACCACCATCGTGGTCTTGTCCATGTCGCCGAGCTCGGCGAGCTGGATCTGCGTGCGCTCCTCCTCCAGGGCGTGGACCAGCACGCAGTGCATCCGTGCGGTGAGCCCGATCTCGGCGAGCGCCGCCGCCATCCGGGTCCGCAGGACATGGCCGGCGTGGTCCAGCAGGAAGGAGAGATCCGGCTCGGTACGGGCGGGTGCCATCGCGGTCATGCTCCTCACCATAGCCAACCGGTACCGTTCCGGATTATCCGCAAGCGGACCCACCCGTCGGGCCCCGGCCGACCACGTTCGATCGGCGAAGTCCCGTCGCGGCCCGCAGTCCCGCAGGGGGCCTGCCGGAAACGAGGCGAGAAAGGCACGGCCGGCGGGCGCGAACGGCCCCGGTTTTCCACGCGCGTCGTGATCGACGAGGGGTTGATCCTGACACGGTGGCAGGGCGTAGAACGGAACCATGAGCAGCGACACACTCAACGACCGTCTCGCCCTGGCCGTGGAGCAGGGCCGGGTGCCCGACCTCCACGGCGTGGTCGCCGTCCGCCGCGGCCAGGTGATCCTTGAGCACTACGGCGAGGGCGAGGACTTCAAGCTGAACGAGCCGCTCGGCCGGGTGCGCTTCACGCCCGACACGCTCCACGACCTTCGCTCGATCACCAAGAGCGTCGTCGGACTCCTGTACGGCATCGCCCTGGCCGACGGCGAGGTGCCGGAGCCGCGCGAGCCACTGCTCCGGTACTTCCCCGAATACTCGGACCTCCCGCAGGATCCCCGGCGCGCCGCGCTCACGGTCGAGCATGCCCTCACCATGACGCTCGGCCTGGAGTGGGACGAGAGCGCCCCCTACACGAGCGCGGCGAACAGTGAGATCGCGATGGAGTTGTCCCCCGACCGGTTCCGCTACGTCCTGGAGCAGCGCATCGTGGAGGAGCCGGGCACGAAGTGGTCCTACTGCGGAGGCGCTTCCGCGCTGGTGGCGCGGCTCATCGCGAAGGGCACCGGACGGGCGCTGGAGGACTACGCGCGTACCAGGCTGTTCGAACCGCTGGGGATCACGCGCTTCGAGTGGTCGTCCGGCGAGGACGGGACGGCGATGGCCGCCGCCGGGCTGCGGCTCACCCCCCGCGACCTTCTCGCGATCGGGCGGCTCGTGCTCGAAGGGGGCGGCGACGTCGTTCCCTCGTCCTGGCTGAAGACGGCCCTGCACCCGCACGTGCGGATCGCCGAGGACCTCCACTACGGCTACCACTGGTATTCGGGCGACACGTGGAAGGGAGGGTCGGGCAACGGCGGCCAGGTGATCTACGTGGCGCCCGCGCTGGACCTGGTCGTCGCCATCACCGGAGGGCAGTACAACACGCGCGATCGCTCGATGACCTCGATCGTGCTCGAAGAGGTGATCCTGGAGGGGATCAGGTCCTGAAGACACGCCCGTGGGTGATGTCGATCGCCGGACGCCGCCAGGTGGCCGGGGAGTCGGGGACGTGTTCGACCGTGGGCCCGTCGGCTCGCCGGGGCGTTCTCGTCCGGCCACCGGAGGGTGTGTCGAATGTGCGCGACAGCGTCCTTCCACGCAGGGAAGTGCGTCAGGGATTCTTCGCCCGCGGCCGCTGCGTGATCGTGTTCCTCACGATCCACAGGACGCTCTGGTGGATCGCCACCCCGGCGGAGACGTTGAGCACTCCCAGCGCGGCCGCCGTCATGAGTGACCCGTCGAGCCCGATCGCGTCGCCGGCCAGGAGCACCACGGGCCAGAACACGGCGGCGGCGAGGAGGGAGGCGCGCCACCAGCGCCCGAAGACCAGGCCGAACAGGATCATGGTTGGTATCACGATGCACGCCCTTCGGAATGATCAGCCGACATCCTCATCATCACCTCGGGGCATCGGTTCTAAGCCCCCGAGATCGGCTCGATCGGCGTACAGGCCGGAATTTTCGCGGCGGAACCGGCGCGGGGCGCCCGCACGGCTCGTCGCCAGGCGTCCGCGCGCAGGTGGGGGGCGCACCGCGAGCCGGGCCAGGCCCGCCCGGCTTGTCACAGGCGCCCGCACCCACCCGGCCACGACCTCCCCGCTCCGATGCGCCCGCACGCTCACCGGCGGCCACCGGTGTCACCTCCCGTCCGCCGGCCGGTGGAGCGCCCTGGACGCGAGGATTTCTTGGACGAGCGGTGCGGAGCCTCGACAGGTCGTGCCTTCGGGATTCGCGGGCGCCGCTCCCCGCGAACCCTCATCGCACGTCCGGTGGGAGCCTCCGGGCGGCGGACGTACACCGGAGTCCCCGGCTGAAGGAACCGGTAGAGGTCGAGGGCGTTGTGCAGCGGGACCCGGACGCACCCGTGGGACGCGGGGAAGCGGGGGACGAGGGTGGAACCGTGGATCGCGATGCCGCCGTTGAAGTAGACGGGATAGAACATCGCCCCGAGGATCCCCGTGGACCAGCCGGGGACCCGCACTCCCACCCGGTAGTCGCCGACCGGGGTCGAGGCGAACCCGCAGTGGCCCTTCTCGCAGTACGGCCTGCGGGCGCCGGTGGAGATGTGGGTCACCAGCACGGGTTTCCCGTCTCTCCACGCGACGAGGAGCCGGCGCCGCAGATCGATCTCGGCCCTTTCCCGCTCCCCGTACGTCACCAGGGGCCTGATCCGGCGAGGGCGCAGGAGAGCCTGCCAGGTCGGCAGGTCGATTCTGTCGACGGGTTTCAATCCGTTCGCCTTCTGGAACGCCCATACGGTCATTCGCAGAGCGGAGTCGTACAGAGGGCTGAGATTCCCCGGGGAAAATCCCAGATCCTTGAGTCTTTTCTTCGCGTTGTGCACCTCCGTTCCCCTGCTGCCCGTTCTGAGGACCGTGAATTGATCCGGGAGGGGGAGGTGCCGGGAGTCGGGGGTGGGGTCGGCCACGGCGGGTGCGATGCCGAAGGGGAGGGTTGTGGCCAGGGCGAAGACGGTGCCGGTGATCAGGGAACGTCGAACTGTGCCTCGCATGGTGTGACGTCTATCCGCCGTCAGGCGCGATCAACCCTTTGACATTACTTGCCGGAGAGTGAGACTTGTACATCCGCATGCGATTCACGGGTTATCTCAGATGGATTTTCCCGGGTAAATATTCATATATCCCCCGGTGGCGTTATGTGACGATATCAATTAGATATTTCGGAAAACGCTCACCGGGTGCGCGTGGCAGGCCGTCCGGTCGCGGGTGCGGAAGCCAAGCGTCTCCCATCGCCGTGCGGACATCGGACACCTCTCACCGAGCGGGAGCTCCCGGCGGTCTCCGCTTCCCCTGTGGCCGGGCGGTCATCGGATGTCCTGTCCCGGGAGTGACGTCTCCTGCCCCTCGGGAGCGGGTGCGATCCGCCGAGACCGTCCTGGCCGCCGGGCGAAGCGTATTGATTCACGTGAAACCTTCGCCGACGTCCGGGAAGGTCATCGGTCACGGTCCACCCGTCCGGCCCACCCGTCCTGCCTGCTCGGCAGGCTCCGTTCGGCTCGCCTGCCTGGCTCGCTCGCGCGGGTCCGGCCCGCCACGTCCGAAGCCGAGCGGTCAGCTCAGCCTGATGATCCCCTTGGAGACCTTGATCTTCCTGCGGGCCAACGGCCGCTTGGCGGGGCCTCTGGCCACCGAGCCGTCGGCGATCCTGAATTTGCTGCCGTGGCAGGGGCAGTTGATGGTCCCGCCGCGGATGGTGGCGACGGTGCAGCCCTGATGCGTGCACTTCGCGCTGAAGGCACGGAAGGTGCCCTTCACCGGCTGGGTGACCACCCATGTTCCCTTGATGATCCGGCCGCCGCCGACGGGGATGCCGCTCGTCCTGGCGAGGATGGGACCGGCGGACTCCTCGGACTCCTGGGTCTCCGAGGATGCCTGGGCGGGGCGTACCCATGTGGCGGCCGACGCGATCACGGCGGCGGCGCCGCCCGCGAGACCTCGGAAGATCATCAGTCGACGGGTTGGGGCGGGCATGGTGGGCCTCCTGGGGAGTGAAGGGCGCCGTGATAGATCACCTGAGGGGTTCATATCACAGGAAAACGGGCCTGTAGCCAGGCTTCGCGATCTTTCCCCGCGACGCGCAGACTCCCGCCGTGCCGTACCGCGATGTCCCTCGCGATGGCGAGCCCGAGCCCCGCACCGCCCGCGTCCCTGTCTCTGGCCTCGTCCAGCCGGGTGAAGCGGTCGAAGACCGCCTCGTGGTGCTCGGCGGGAATGCCCGGCCCGTCGTCGCGCACGTCGAGCACCGCCTCGCCGCCGTCCACGGCCAGCCGGACGGTGACCGTGGAACCCGCGTGGCGTACCGCGTTGTCCACCAGATTGGCCACCAGGCGGCGCAGTTGGCCGGCGGAGCCCATGACCACGGTGTCGGCCGCCACCTCCAGCGTGACCTTGACCTCCGGCCTGGGCCTCGACCTGGCCGCCTCCTCGGCGGTCACCTGGCCCAGATCCACCTCCTCGTGACAGGCGGGTTCACCGGCGTCCAGGCGGGCGAGCAGGAGGAGATCGGAGGTGAGCGCCTGGATCCGCTCCACGTCGGTCAGCGCCTCGGCCGCGAGCGGCTCCGGCTGGGCCAGCTCCAGGCGGGTCCGCAGGATGGCGAGCGGGCTGCGCAGCTCGTGGGCCGCGTCGGCGACGAAGCGCTTGTGCCGGCCGACGGCCAGTTCGAGCCGGTCGAGTGTGCTGTTCATGGTCTCGGCGAGGCGGGCGATCTCGTCGCGCGATCTCGGTACGGGGACCCTTCGGTGCAGGTCGTTCGCGGTGATGTCGGCCACCTCGGCGCGGATGGCCGAGACCGGTGCCAGCGCCCGGCCGACGGTGAGCCAGGTCAGGACGGCGACCAGCAGGAGCAGCGCGGGAATGCCGGGAAGCAGCAGGCCGCGCAGGGACCTCAGGGCGTCCATCGTGGGCTCCATCGATGCCCTGGCCTGCACGAACAACGTGCCGTTCGCGGTGTCCACCGGCATCGTGGCGAGGGCGAAGGAGTCACCGGACGCCCATGGCGCCGGCTCGGCGAGTTGGAACGCCGGCGCGCCCGCCACGCTCCGCAGCGCCACCGCCGGGGGTGACACCTTGTTCGCGGTGCCCTTCGCCGCCGCTTCCGAGGGCGACGAGGTGCCCTTCACCGCCGCTTCCGAGGGTGACGGGATGCCTTTCGCCGCCGCTTCCGAGGGTGACGCGGTGCCCTTCACCGCCGCTTCCGGGGGTGACGCCGCGTCCGATGTACCTTTCGCTGCCGCCGCAGGGGGTGACGGCTCGTCCGCCGTGCCCCGGATGGCCACCTCCGGAGGTGGCGTCGAGCCCTTCCTCTCGGACGATGGGCCCGCGACCGCCGGAGCCGGCCATACGGGGTGCGTGAAGATCTTGATGTCGGGATCGAGAAGGGTCGCCTCCGAATGCCGGAGGACCCCGGCCCGCGTTCCGGTGACGGTCACCACGGTGGCCGACGGAGCCTCGGCCGTCGCGGGAACGGCGGCCCGCGTGACGTCGATCGCCGGAACGTCGAGCATCACCGTGCCACCGGCGAGGACGTCGGCGGTCGCGGCGGCGCGGCGGGTGGCCTCGTCGGAGGCGCTGCGTGTGAGGCTCCCCGTCAGCACGCCGACGAGCACCGCCGACGCCACTCCCAGCGCGACCGCGACGATCGCGGTGGCCGCGAGGGTCGCCCGGAGCCGTACGGAGAGACGTGATGCCATCTCAGGCCTCCAACCGGTAGCCGGCGCCGCGCACGGTCACCAGTGACGAGCGGCCGAACGGAGCGTCGATCTTGCGGCGCAGCGCGCTGACGTAGACCTCGATGATGTTCGGGTCACCGTCGTAGGAGAAGTCCCACGCCTGGGCCAGCAGCTCGCTCTTGGAGACGACCTCGCCCTGTCTGCGCGCCAGGCCGTGCAGGACCGCGAACTCCTTGGGCGTGAGGGAGATCTCCGTGTCGCCCCGGCGGCAGCGGAGCCCCGCCGGATCGACGGTCAGGTCGCCGACCACGATGGACACCGGCCGCGCCCCGCCGCCCCTGCGCACCAGCGCGCGCAGCCGGGCCAGCAGCACCACGTAGGAGAACGGTTTGGACAGGAAGTCGTCCGCGCCCGTGTCCAGGGCCTCGGCCTCGTCGTGCACCCCGTCCTTGGCGGTCAGCATCAGGATCGGCGTCCAGTTCTCCGCGTCGCGGAGCTTGGCGCAGACGGCGTAGCCGTTCATCCGGGGCAGCATGACGTCGAGCACGATCACGTCGTACGGGTTCTCGGTCGCCATCCACAGGCCGTCGCGCCCGTCGTACGCGACGTCGACGGCGAACCCTTCGCCTGCCAGCCCTTCCTTCAGGAGATGGGCCAGGCGTTTCTCGTCCTCAACCAGCAGCACGCGCATGCCGCTCAGACTGCCGTACCGCGCCTAAAGCCAACCTGAAGATGACTTCCGGCGCCTTCAGCCTGGGTTCAGGCAGCGGGCGGGAAGCTGTGGTCTCCGGAACCGCGGGCCGGTCCGCTTCCCGATTCGTTCATCGATCCGCCTGACATATCGATCCGTCTGACATCGATCCGTCTGACAAGGAGAACAAACACATGCGTATTCGCATGCTCGCCGCCGCCGTGGTGACCGCGGGGGCTCTGATGGCCACGCTGACCGGGGCCGCCACTGCCGACACCCCCACCCCCGCGCCCCTTCCCAAGGATGGTGTCGCGCGGCTCATCGACTGCGAGGGCGGCGGCAAGATAAGCCTGACGACGCGCACGCTCACCGAGGCCGAGCGCAAGGAACTGGAGAAGGGCGGAGCCGCTCTCGCGGTGCCCGCCGTCCCCGCCCCGCCGCTCGGGGAGACCGGTGAGGCCAGGAAGCCCGAAGCCGGCCGCGTCACGATCACCAAGGACTTCAGAGCGGCGAAGCCGGCCGCGGAGCCCCCCGCCCTGCCCGAGGACGTCACGGTCATGGCCGTGCCCGCCGTTCCCGCAGGGGTACCGGAGTCCGGCGAGGCGGCCACGCTCTCCACGGCCGTGCCCGTCCCCGATGGGGACGCGGTCACCGAGGTGAGGGTGGCGCAGAAGTCCTCGGAGGGCGACGTGCCCACCGTCACCTGCGTCATGAAGGCCGAGGAGAAGTGACCTCGCGGGGACGCCGTGCGAGCGGAGAGGCGTCCCCGTGAAGACCTGCGAACCGGCCGGGGCATCCGTGCGGGAATGGTCCGGCCGGTTCGCAGCCGGTTGCTCGGAGACGATCCGGGAAGCCTGGCAGGTCCGTGGCCACCGAGTCACGGAGCCACCGGGTCACGAAGCCACCGGGCCACAGAACCGCCGGACCGCGGAGCCGCCGGACCGCGGAGCCGCCGGGAACGACCGCGAGCGACAGCAGGACCGGCCCGGGAGTCGCGCCGTACGGGGGACGGTGCGGTTCACCCTCCGGTAAGGTCTTCCATCGCTCGTGCCCTGACTCGGGAAGAACGGGCTTCGAGCGATGGAAGACCTCCCGAAGGGGACGCGGTGTTCAACCTTCGGGGAAGGACGGGTGCGGCCCCAGGGCCCAGTACTCGTACAACCCGTAGCCGATCCGGCCGTCGTACTCGAAGCGGCCGACCGCGTCGACCATGCCCCACATCTTCTGGGCGTCCTCGGGCAGCGTGTGGGTGACGCCCTGGACCACCGGGTGGGAACCCTGGTACATGCCGTGCTTCCAGTCCGATTCCAGGCCATATCCGGTGCCCACCATCAGGTGCACCGGGAGAATCGGGACGCAGTGCAGGTCGAAGGGCTTCCCACCCGGCGGGGAGAAGGAGATCGTCGCCTCGCGCACCTCCCGGGTGCCGTCCAGGTACGTCGGGCGATACTCGGGACGGCCGAGATACTCCTCCTCACCCTCCCGCGCGGACCCGAACCCCCACACGCGCACCGCCTCCTCCAGGACTCGGCGGCCCTTCTCGTCCTCCTGGATGATGCAGAGGATGGCGTGGTCGTCGAACCGGACAGGCGTGTAGAGCCAGTAGAAAGTCCCCGCGTTGCGTGCCTGGATGCCCGGGGGCTCGGGCTCGCCGACGGGGCGGATGCCCCACGAGCGGTCGCGGGTGCCCTGCCAGCGGTCGGGGGTGACCTCGACGCGCTCGTCGCCGATCAGGATGTGCCCGGTCCACCGGCCGGTCTGGGCCATCCGCGAGGAGTCGAACACCACGCGCTCCTGCCAGCGCAGGAAGTGCCGGGGTTCGAGCGTGGCCGGTATGGTGCCCTCCCAGGTGAGGTCGAAGGACAGGCCGTGCTCCGTGGGGTCGAGCACCACCCGCAGCCGTCGCAGTCCCTCGATCACCTCGACCCTGAACGGGCCGACCCTCGTGTCCATCCGGTCGTCGCCGAGCTCCCGGGAGGCCCTGACCACGCGGTGCAGGTTCCGGTGGCGCACGCAGGCGAACGCGTCGGTGACCCCGAGGTTGGGATACTGGCCGAGACCGACGATGAGCATCAGCTCGTCGGATCCGGCGTGGCAGTTGAAGTAGTACCGGTCGTAGAAATTGCGGTCCGACGTCGTGACGTGCCGCATCACCTCGGACGACTGGTGTACGGGATGGTCGTCGAGGGGCGACAGCGTCATCGGTGCTCCTTGGGCCGGGGAACACGTTCTAACAAGTGCTTGGTGATCGGTCAACGGGTCGCCACCCGGAAGTTCGATCAATGGGGTACCGCGCGCAAATACGGCCGACGGGCCGCCACACGAAAGTACGGCCCGCACCTTCGCGGTGCGAGCCGTACTTTCTGCCGACGTCGTACGCCGTGATCGGTTGCGCGCCATGTCCGGGGGCCGAGCGGGAGCCCGGTCATCCGAGAGGCGCGCTCCGTCCCCTAAGGGGTGCTCTTCGGCGTTTGCGACGCGTGTTCGGCCTTGGTGTCGGCAGCCTTGTCGGTGACCTTGGCGCCGACCTCCTCGGCCTTCTTCACGGCGTCGTCCACCGCGCCGGAGGCCTTTCCGGCCACCGCCTCCGTCTTCTGACCCACCCACTGGGACGCGTCGGAGGCGCTCTCCTTCAGAGTGTCCGCCCACTGGTCGGCGTTCTTGCGGTACAGAACGTAGCCCGCCGCAGCGATCGCGATGCCCGTGAACAGCAGGAACATCGGTGTTTTCCTGGACTTCACGGGAGTGGGATCGATCCTCGCGGCGGCCTGGGACAGCGCGGCGCTGAGCTTCGGCGCGAGCTGCTCCTCGATCGAGTGCGCGGCGGCGTCAAGCCTCGGTGCCGCCCACCCACGTGCCACGATGATCTTCTCACTCGCCATGCCGCGGGCCTGGCCGGCCGCTTCACGGGCCTGGCCGGCCATCTCACGGGCTTGACCGGCCACATCGCGAGCCTGAAGGGCTACGTCATGTGCGTGCTGACTTGCCGCGTCACGGGCATGAACGGCCATCGGGCCGACCCGATCCGCGGCTCGGACGGCCTGAGCCTTCACGTGGCGCAGCCGCCTTTCCGGTGCCACGATCTTCATGTGGCGCTTTCCAAACAGTGCTAGAGGCACAACAACCTCCCCATTCGTTGGGGCCCCGTCGCCACCCCTTCCCGCTCGAAGGCGGCTCAATCATGACGGCCCGTGGGAGGATGCTTGGGGATGCGGCCACGGCCGAAATCGTCAAAGTGCCACAAAAGCAATACGTTGCTCAGGTATTGCCTACGACCTGAAGGGGGCAGTCCGATCATGGCTGAGAAGTTGATCGCGAACCTCAACACCAACCGCGGCAGCGTGAAGGTCCAGCTCTTCCCGGATCACGCGCCCAAGACCGTGAGAAACTTCGTCGAGCTCGCCGAGGGCACCCGCGAGTGGGTGCACCCGGAGACCGGCCAGAAGTCCACCGCCAAACTGTACGACGGCACGATCTTCCACCGGGTCATCTCGGGATTCATGATCCAGGGTGGCGACCCGCTGGGTCAGGGCGTCGGCGGCCCGGGTTACAAGTTCGACGACGAGATCCACCCGGACCTCTACTTCAACCGTCCCTACCTGCTCGCCATGGCCAACGCCGGTGTCCAGTTCGGCCGCGGCACCAACGGCTCGCAGTTCTTCATCACGGTCGTGCCCACGCCGCACCTGAACGGCAAGCACACCATCTTCGGTGAGGTGATCGAGGGCCAGGACGTCGTCGACGCCATCGCCAAGACCGACACCGACGCCCGTGACCGTCCCACGGAGCCCGTGGTTCTGGAGTCGGTGACCATCGAGCGCGTCCAGAGCTGATCTCATGCTCGGCGGCCTCCGTCGGAGGCCGCCGTTCGCGTTCCCGCACACCCTCGTCCGGCCCCGCTGGCCCCGTCCTCGGACGCGCCGGTCCCGTGCAGCCTCACCTCGGTCCTCGCCCGGCTCTTTCCGCCCCGTCCTTCGGACCCGCGCCGTCCTTCGAACCCGCATCGTCCCTCGGACCCGCCCCGTCCCTCGGATTCGCTCGTCCGAGACCGTCTCACCTCGACTTGGGCTTCGCCCGGTGCGGCTCAGTCGCCGTTCGCGGGTGCACAGGCGCTCGGGATCGTGAATAGGCTGGCAGTCTGTGGATAACAGCACGCTCGAAGGGGCCAGCCACACACATGACCACCCAGCCGTCCAACGAGCCCAACACCGTTGTCCCCACCTGCTACCGGCACCCGGAACGTGAGACCTACGTTCGCTGCCAGCGCTGCGAACGTCCTATCTGCCCCGACTGCATGCGCGACGCCTCGGTGGGCTTCCAGTGCCCCGAGTGTGTGAACGAGGGCAACAGGGGCATACGGCAGGCGCAGGCGGTCTTCGGCGGCCGGGCGGTCACCACCCCCCGGGTCACCTGGACGCTGCTGATCGTCAACATCCTGGCGTACGCCGTCGAGACCGTGAACACCAACTGGGTGCTCGCGAACTTCACGATGAACGCCTACGAGGTCGGTTATCAGGGCGAGTGGTGGCGCCTCATCACCGGTGCGTTCCTCCACCAGCCGCTGGGTGGCTCAAGCTGGGCACTGACCCACATCCTGTTCAACATGTGGGCGCTCTACGTCATCGGCCCCGAGTTGGAGCGGCGCCTCGGGTCGGCCAGGTTCCTGACGCTGTATCTTCTCTCCGCGCTCGGCGGATCCGTCGCGATCTACCTGTTCGGCATCGCCGCGGTCGGCGCCTCGGGCGCGATCTACGGCATGTTCGGCGCGCTGTTCGTGCTCGCGAGGAGGCTCGGCTACAACGCCCAGGGCGTGCTCTGGCTGATCGGCGTGAACGCCGTGATCACCTTCGTGATCCCCGGCATCAGCTGGCAGGGGCATCTCGGCGGCCTGATCGTCGGCACCCTGGTCGCCGTGATCTTCGCCTTCGCCCCCGCCAAAAACCGCAGCGCGATCCAATGGGGAGGTTGCGCGGTGATGCTGGTCGTCCTGGTCGCGATGGTGTTGGGTCTGCCACCGTTCGCCGTCCAGGCCGAGCTCGGGATCTTCGGTTGATCTCCACACCCTGATGCTTCCCCAGGGTGTGGACAATTCCTGTGGAAAAGCTAGCGCCACCGAGTGGACAGGACCACCCCGAGGATGATGAACGCGAACCCGACCAGCAGATTCCAGTTCTGAAGGTCGCCGAGGAGGGGCGCGGTGGGCGCCACATAGTAGACGGCGATCCACAGGATGCCGACGATCCAGCAGGTCACCATGACCGGCGCCAGCCAGCGCGGGCTGACCTTGATCTGCTGTGACGTCTGCGGCGGGGTGTAGACCGGCTTCTTACGAGTCTTGGGCTTGGGCACTGGGGTTCTTCTCCTGCGTCAACCCTGCGCGATCCGGATCGTGCGCAGGCCGTGTCGGTGAGCGTGGTCGCTAGCGTGTGAAGTTCCGTGTAAGGATAGTCGGCGCAGGTGGGCCGTGGCGATTCCACAGGGCACCATCCTGTGGCAAATGTTATGCCGGGCCCGTGATCCGGCTCGCCGCGGCGGCCTTTCCCGTCACTACCCTGCCCCCATGAGAGCAGCGCTGAGGGCTCTGGGCGACCTCAGCCTCACCGCGGGGCTGGTCGTCCTTCTCTTCTGCGCCTACCTGCTGTGGGGCACCGGCTCCTACACCGCCGAGCAGCAGGCGCTGCTGCGTGAGGAACTCCTGGCGCAAGCCCCACCGGGCGGGAAGGCGGGGGATCGGCGGGACAGGGCGGCCTGGCCGGTCCGGCTGGGCGGTGCGGTGGCGATGCTGACGATCCCCAGGCTCGGTGACGACTACCGGTACGCCATCGTGGAGGGCGTCGACCAGGATCGGCTGAGGATGGGCCCCGGGCACTACCCAGGAACCGCCATGCCAGGAAAAATCGGTAATTTCGTACTTTCGGGCCATCGGACCACCTACGCCGCTCCCTTCAACCGCATCGACGAGCTCCGCAGGGGCGATCTCATCCTGGTCGACACCCGCGCGACCCGCTACACCTACCGC
Source organism: Streptosporangium sp. NPDC000509 (assembly GCF_042898365.1). Taxonomy (NCBI): domain Bacteria; kingdom Bacillati; phylum Actinomycetota; class Actinomycetes; order Streptosporangiales; family Streptosporangiaceae; genus Streptosporangium; species Streptosporangium sp. NPDC000509. The sequence continues at coordinate 203,950 of NZ_JBIAYX010000010.1, forward strand.
GTCACCGGCAAGCGCGTCGTCGACCCCACCGAGATCGGCGTGATCGCCCCGGTCCCCGACCGGCCGGACCGCGAGCCGGACAGAGCGCTGATCACCCTGTCCACCTGCCACCCGGAGTACTCGGCCGCCCAGCGCCTCATCGTCTCCGGCGAGCTGGAAGGCCGTGAGAACCACCCGGTACGGCCCGGGTAACCAAGATCGGAAAGAAGGCGGGTCTCATGTACGGCTGGATCTGGCGAATGCTTCCCGGCAACCTCGTGACCAGGGTGTTCGCCACCCTGGTGCTGGTCGGGCTGGTCGCCGTCGTACTCTGGTATGTCGTGTTTCCCTGGATCGAACCTCGCATCTCCCTCGACCTGACCACCGTGGGCCGATGAACCGCGCCCTACCGGCCGTCGCGGGCCGACGAACCGCGGGCCGACGAACCGGCGCGGCCCGCCGAACCGGCGTGGACCGTTGAACAGGACCTTCCTGACCGCCCAGGGCTCGACGAACCGGTATGGGCCGTTGAACGGGACCCTCCTGACCGCCCAGGGCCCGACGAACCGCGTCGCCTCGACCGTCGTGGGCCGATGAGCCGGGTCCTCGTCGTCGACAACCACGACAGCTTCGTCCACACCATCGTTCAGTATCTCCGCGAACTCGGTGCCACCTGCGACGTGCGCCCGCGCGACCGGGTCACGGTCGAGGACACCCGTGGCTTCGACGGGGTCCTGATCAGCCCCGGCCCCGGCACCCCGGAGGACGCCGGGGTGAGCGTCCCGCTCGTCGGCCACTGCGAGGCCCACGGCATCCCGCTCCTCGGCGTCTGCCTGGGACACCAGGCCATCGCCGTCGCCCACGGGGCGACCGTGGCGCGGGCCCCCGAACTGGTGCACGGCCGCACCAGCGCGATCGAGCACGACGGACAGGGCGTCTTCGCCGGCCTGCCGTCCCCGGTGACCATGACGCGCTACCACTCGCTGGCGGTCCTGCCAGGGACGCTCCCCGAGGTCCTCACGGTCACCGCGACCACCGAGGACGGTGTGATCATGGGCTTGCGCCACCGTACCGCCCCCGTCGAGGGCGTGCAGTTCCACCCCGAGTCGGTGATCTCGGAACACGGTCGTCAACTGCTCGGAAACTGGCTGGAAAGATTGTTGTAACGCGGAACCCGTCCTGGGCGATTGACCAGTGAGAGCCCTTCCGCCATCGCCCCCGAGTGGCGGAAGGGCTCTTCCCCGTTTCAGGGCTCACCTGTTTTCCAGACCTCCCCGTCCCATGGCCCCCGCCTTCAGGACCTTTCCCGTTCGCGTGTCCCGTGCGCGTGCCTCTCAGCTTCGCGTGCCTCTCAGCGGGAGACCGCGCCGAGTCGGAGGACGGGAGACGACGAAGGCCCCCGCGGTCGCGAGGGCCTCCATCGGATGAAGCCGGTCAGCTGCTCGGATCAGAACTCGTCACTGGGCGCCTCGTCGAAGATCGTGCCCTCGTCGGGATTCGTGGGCGTCTCATCCGGCTGCTCGTCGGGAACGGTCGGCTGCTCATCGGGGAAGGTCGGCTGCTCGGTCGGCTGGGGCGGCGCCCCGCTCGACACGATCAGCGTGATGGTCGTCCCCGGCTGATACTTGCTGCCCGCCTCCGGAGACTGGCTCAGCACGGTGCCCTTGGGCAGGTCGCTCGGCTGCTCGGAGATCTTCGCCTTGAAGCCCGCCTCCTTGAGCGCTCTCGTGGCGTCCTCGACCGTGAGGTTCACCACGGACGGGACCTCCATCGCCTCCTTGGGGACGTAGATCCGGACGGTGCTGCCCTTGTTGGCCTTCTTGCCCGCCTCGGGCACGGTCTCGAAGACGATTCCCTGCTTGCGGCTGGAGGCCTTGGTCTGCACGCTGACCTTGAAGCCGGCATCCTCAAGGGTCTGCTTGGCCTCCTCCGTGGTCATGTTGAGCACGGAGGGCACCTCGACCTTCTCGACGCCCTTGGAGACCTTGAGCGTCACCTCGGTGTCCTTCTCGACCTCGGCGTCGGCCGCGGGATCGGTCTCGATCACCGACCCCTTCGGGATCTCGTCGTTGTACTCCTCGACCGTCTTCACCTTCAGGCCGAGCTCGGTCAGCTTGTTGGTCGCCGCCTCCTTGGTCTGCGAGACCAGCTGCGGGATCGTCACCTTGGCCGAGGCGGTGGGATCACCGGGCGAGCTGAGGAACTTGACGCCGACGCCGATGAAGGCACCGATGATCAACAGCGGGACGATGATCCACGCCGCGGTCTTGACCGCGGTGTTCCCGCCGCTCTGCTGCCGGCGTCGGCCGCCCCCGCCTCCGCCGGTGCGCCCGCCGCCGCCCTCCTCGCCGTACTCGTACGGGGGGACGGCGGTGGTGCGCTGGGTGGCGGGGCCGCCGGGGCCGGGCGGCTGCATCATCGTCCGGGTGGCCGAGCCGTACTCGTTGTTGGCGCTCAGGGCCATCGTCTGGGCGTCCGTCGGAATGCCGGACATCGCCCGCTGGATGTCGGCCCGCATCTCCCCGGCGCTCTGGTAGCGGTGCGCCGGGTCCTTCGCCATCGCCTTGAGCACGATGGCGTCGGCCCACGGCGGGATGTCGGGGTCGATCTGCGACGGCGGGATCGGGTCCTCGCGCACGTGCTGGTAGGCGATCGCGACCGGGGAGTCACCGGTGAACGGCGGCTGCCCGGTCAGCAGCTCGTACAGCACGCAGCCGGTGGAGTAGAGGTCGCTGCGGGCGTCGACCCGCTCGCCCCTCGCCTGCTCCGGTGAGAGGTACTGGGCGGTCCCGATCACCTGGGCGGTCTGCGTCATGGTCGCGGCCGAGTCGGCCATCGCGCGGGCGATGCCGAAGTCCATCACCTTCACGTCGCCGTTGCGAGTGATCATGATGTTCGCGGGCTTGATGTCGCGGTGGACGATGCCGCCGCGGTGGCTGTAGTCCAGCGCCCGCAGGATCCCGTCGACCAGCTCGGCGGCGCGCTCGGGCAGTAGCCGCCGGTCGGCTCGCAGCAGGTCGCGCAGCGTGCGGCCGTCGACGTACTCCATCACGATGTAGGGCACCGGCGCGCCCTCGGAGACGTCCTCGCCGGTGTCGTAGACCGCGACGATGGACGGGTGGTTCAGTGACGCGGCCGACTGCGCCTCCCGGCGGAAGCGCGCCTGGAAGATGTGATCCCTGGCCAGGTCCGCGCGGAGGGTCTTGATGGCGACGATCCGATCCAGCCGGATGTCTCGGGCGCGATAGACCTCGGCCATGCCGCCACGCCCGACGACGCCGTCAAGCTCGTAGCGATCGCCGAGGCGTCGGGGCTGAGTCATTTCCTGCACTGTCCCTTACCGTTCATCTTGGGTGCCGGTGAGCTCTTGGGCCACCGGTGTCCATCATCGACCCGTTCCCGCATCACGTCTCCTCGTTCGGTGGCTCTGTGTCACCGGGTTCAGGAGTCGGGCTCGGTGTGGGGCTCGGTGTCACCGTCGGGCTGGGTGTCGGGCTGGGCGTCGGGCTGGGGCTGGGCGGTGGCGACGTACTCGGCCTTACGGTGGGCGTGGCCGATGTGCTTACCGTAGCCGACGGCGTGACCGAAGGGCGGGCCGAGTTCGTCGGCGAGAGCGGCGGTCTGCTCGTCGGAGACCTGGTTTCCGTCGGTCTGGGGGTCGGAGACCTGGTGGCCGGGCTCGACCGTACGACCGGCTCTCCCGGCTCGTTGTCACCGGGCCGGCTCGTCAGCTCGTGGACCGCGAGGGCGCCCAGCCCGACCGCGGCGGCGCACCCCGCGACCGCTGCGACGATCACCGTCTTCCTGCGCAGGCCGCGGCGCCCGCGCACCGGAGCGGTGCCCGCCCCGTTCGCGCCCGCCCCGTTCGTGCCGGCGCCGTGACCGGGCCCAGGACCGGAACCCCCGCCCTGACCGGCCCCGGAACCCACGCCCGCGCCGAAACCCGCACCCGCACCCGCTCCCGCACCGGCACCCGCTCCCGCACCCGAACCGGGGCCGGACTCGGGCCGGGGAGGGACGGCGAGGGCGGAGGTGACCTCCTGAGGCCACTCGCTCGCGGGCTCCGCGCGCCAGCCCAGCGGGTCGGTGAGCATGCCGAGACCGGTGGAACCGGTGGAGGTCAGCGCGTCGAGCAGCATGTCCGCCCGCTCCGACAGCTCCCTGGCACCGGCAGGCCGCCGCAGCGGGTCCTTGGCCAGGCACGCCATGACCAGCTCGCGAACCGCGGGAGGGACGCTCGACGGCAGTGGCGGCGGTGGCTCGCCGATGTGCATGAGGGCGATCGCCACCTGCGTGTCGGCGCGGAACGGCGGCCGACCGGCCAGGCACTCGTAGGCGACCACCCCGAGCGAGTAGATGTCGGTGGCGGCCGTGAGCGGCTCGCCCGACGCCTGCTCGGGGCTGACGTACTGCGCGGTGCCCATCAGGATGCCGGTCTGGGTGACCGGCACGGCCTCCAGCGCTCGCGCGATGCCGAAGTCTGTGATCTTTATCACGCCCGCCTCGGTCACCAGGAGGTTCCCGGGCTTGATGTCCCTGTGGATGATCCCCGCGCGGTGCGCGGCGTGCAGGCCCATCGCGGTCTGGCGGACCACGTCGAGGGTGATCTCCGGGCTCAGCGCGCCGTCGCGTGCCAGGATGCCGGCGAGGGACTGTCCAGGCACCAGCTCCATCACCAGGTAGGCGACGCCCTCGCCCTCGCCGTAGTCGAAGACCTGCGCGATGCCGGGATCGGACAGCCCGGCCGCGATGCGCGCCTCGGAGCGAAACCGCAGACGGAAGGCCGGATCCTCCGCCACGTGCGGACGCAGCAGCTTCACGGCGACCTCACGGCCGAGGAGCTCGTCCTCGGCCCGCCACACCTCACCCATGCCGCCCGACGCGATCCGCCCCAGCGGGCGGTATCGGCCCCCGAGCAACGCGGTCATCTACCCAGCACCGCTTCCATCACGCTCTTGGCGATCGGGGCGGCGGTCTGACCACCGGAGGCGTCGCTGCCGGCGCTCCCGGACTCGACGATCAGCGCGACGGCGACCTTGGGGTCCTCGGCGGGGGCGAAGGAGATGAACCACGCGTGCGGGTCACGGCCCCTCGCGGTCTCGGCGGTGCCGGTCTTGCCGCCGACCGTCACCCCCGGGATCTGCGCCGCGCTCGCCGTACCCTTGTTGACGACGTTGACCATCATCTCCTGGAGCTTGCGCGCGCTGTCCTCGCTCATCGCGGTGTCCAGCTCGTCGGGGTCGGCGCTCTCGATCTCGCCGCCCTCGGCGTCCGCGATCTTGTCCACCAGGTACGGCTTCATGACCACGCCGTTGTTGGCGATGCCGGCGGCGACCATGGCCATCTGCAGCGGGGTCATCTGGTTGCTGCGCTGGCCGATCGAGGCCTGGGCGAGGGCCGCCTGGTCCTCCTCGGGGCCGATTCCGCTGCCCGCGACCGGTAGCGGGATCTCGATCGGATCGCCGCCGATGCCGAACTTGAGCGCCTGCTCGCGCAGCGCGTCGTAGCCGAGCTCCATCGCGATCTTGCCGAACGGGGTGTTGCAGGACTTCTCCAGCGCGAACGACAGCGTCACCACCCCGGCCCCGCACGCCGCACCGCCGTAGTTGGGCAGGTCGGCGGTGGTGCCGGGCAGATCGAGCCGCTGCGGGGCGTCGACCTGGGTCTCCGGGCCCACCGTGTCGTCGCTCTCCAGGTATGCGGCGGTGGTGACCACCTTGAAGGTCGAGCCGGGCGGGTAGGTGCGCTCGATGGCCCGGTTGACCAGCGGTTTGTCCTCGTCCTTGTCCAGCTTGTTGTAGGCCTTGTTGACGTCTTCCTTGCTGGGCTTGGACAGCAGGTTTGGGTCGTAGGTGGGGATCGAGACCATGGCGAGGATCGCCCCGGTCTTCGGCTCGATCGCGACCAGCGCGCCCTTCTTGCCGCTCTCGCCCAGCGCCTTGTACGCGGCCTCCTGCGCCCTGGGATTGATCGTCAGGTCGACGTTGGCGCCCTTGGTCTGCTTGGCGGTGAACAGGTCGATACTGCGCCGGATCAGCAGGTCGGCGCTGCTCCCGTCGAGCAGGCTGTTCTCCGCCCGCTCCATGTCGCGTTCGCTCTCCGGCGCGAAGAAGCCGGTGATGGGCGCGTAGATCTTGCCCTCGGGATAGCGCCGCTGGAAGCGGAACTCGGAGTCGCCGGTGTCGATCGACTCGGCGAGGATCTTGTCACCCGCGGTGATGCGACCACGCTCGACCTCGTACCGTGCGAAGAAGTTGCGCGTGTTGCGCGAGTCGTCGCGCAAATCCTCCGCCCGTACGGCCTGCAGGTAGTTCACGTTGATCATGAGCAGGCCGAACATGAGCAGGCAGGCAAAGGCGGCGCGCTTGAGGGGACCGTTCATCGCTGGAACACCTGCGTCATTCCTTCGTCCTGGATGGCCTGGGGCGGAGGCTTCCTCGCCGTATCCGACATGCGTACCAGCAGCGCGATAAGGATCCAGTTAGCCAGCAGCGCCGATCCGCCCTGGGACATGAACGGGGTGACCAGGCCGGTCAGCGGGATCAGGTTGGTCACGCCGCCCACGATGATGAAGACCTGCCAGGCGAGGATGAACGACAGGCCGCCGGCCAGCAGCTTGGAGAACGGCTCACGGGCCGCGATCGAGGTGCGCAGACCGCGCTCGACCAGCAGGGCGTAGACCATCAGCAGGGCCATCAGCCCGGTGAGGCCGAGCTCCTCGCCGGCGGCGGTGAAGATGAAGTCGGAGAAGGCGAGCGGGATCAGGTTGGGATGTCCCTGGCCGAGCCCGGTGCCGAGAACGCCGCCCTGCCCCATGGCGAACAGTCCCTGCATGAGCTGGAAGCTGCCGCCGAGCTCGCGGTCGTACAGCGCCGGGTTCTCCGGGTCGAGGAAGACCTCGAAGCGGGCCGCGACGTGGTCGAAGATGAGCCCCGCCAGGACCGCGCCGCCGACGAAGAGCAGGATGCCGATGAGCACCCACGAGGTGCGCTGGGTGGCGATGTAGAGCATCGCGATGAATGTGCCGAAGATCAGCAGCGAGGAGCCGAGGTCCTTCTGCAGGATCAGCACGCCCAGGCTGAGACCCCAGGTGATGAGGACCGGTCCCAGGTCGCGGGCCCGGGGCAGGTCGATGAAGAGCAGTCGCCGCCCGGCCAGGGCGAGCACGTCGCGCTTGGCGACCAGGTAGCCGGCGAAGAAGATGACCAGGGCGAGCTTGGTGAACTCCGCGGGCTGGAGGGTGAAACCGCCGACGCCGATCCAGATGCGCGCGCCGTTGATCTCCTTGCCGATGAACGGCAGCAGCGGTGAGATCAGCAGGGCGAGGCCGAGGGCGCCCATGGTGTAGGTCAGACGCTGCAGCGCGCGGTGGTCGCGCAGCACGATCAGCGTCACGGAGAACATGACGACCCCGACGCCGGTCCACAGCAGCTGGCCGGTGGCCGAGGCACCCGGCATGCCGGAGGCCTCAAGGCGGTAGATGACCACCAGCCCGATGCCGTTGACCAGCGTCACCAGCGGCAGGATCAGCGGATCGGCCCAGGGGGCGAACTTCGCCAGGACCAGGTAGGCGGCGAGCATGAGACCACCCAGGCCGAGGCCGTAGGTGAGCATTCCCGATGGGATCTGGTTGTCGAGGGCCAACCCCACGTTGGCGTACGCCAGCATCACGATGGCGACCGCGAATGCGAGCATCGCCAACTGGGCCACCCGCCGTTTGGCGGGAAGCGGGACCGGCTCGGCGCTAGGGGTGCTCATGTGTCTACTGTGACCTTGTGGGTTCGGGGGCCCTGGCGGGCGCGGAGGACGCGGAGGCGCTCGGGGTCGCGGTCGGCTCTTCCTTCCGATCGGCTTTGGCCGCGGACGACTTCAGCTCTTCGATCTTCTTCAGGCCCGCTTCGACGGTGGGAACGGGGATGCCGTCGCGGACCTGACCCTGCTGGAACGCTCCGAGGGAGGTGATCGATTCCGCGGTGCTCTGGGCCACGTCGAAGAGCTCGAAGGGGCCGAGGTTGGTCTTCACGCCCTGGAAGACCACGATCTCGTTGCCCTTGGCACCCACGAAGTACTGGTCTTCCAGCCATTGGCCGCCGAAATACCAGCCCAGGCCGCCTCCGACGACGACGACGCCGCCCACCACGGCCAGGAGCGGCCACAGCCGGCGGCGTTTGGCGGGCCGGGCCGCGGACCTGATGATCGGCTCGTCGATGTCGTCGTCGTCGGAGATGACGGGCTGCGGCATGGTGACCGCGCTGGCGCGACCCGCGGGGGTGTCCGGCGGCTCCGACCGCGGCATGTTGGAACCCGCGGCGCCGACCACGGCCGCGTCGGTGCGCGGCACGTGGCTCTCGTCCACCTCCAGCACGTCGGCGAGGACGCAGGTGATGTTGTCGGGGCCGCCGCCACGGTTGGCCAGGTCGATGAGGGTGCGGACCACCCCCTCCGGGTCTTCGATCGTGGAGAGCGTGTGGTGCAGTGTCTCGGCGCTCACCACCCCGGACAGGCCGTCGGAGCAGAGCAGGTAGCGGTCGCCGACCTGGGCCTCGCGCAGGGACAGGTCGGGGTCGACCTCACCGCTGCCGTCGAGCGCCCGCAGCAGGATCGACCGCTGTGGATGGGTGGCGGCCTCGTCCTGGGTGATGCGGCCGTCGTCCACCAGTGACTGCACGAGGGTGTGGTCGTGCGTGATCTGGTAGAGCTCCCCGGCACGCAGCAGGTAGGCACGTGAGTCGCCGACGTGGACCAGGGCGACCCTCGTCCCCGACCAGAGCATGGCGGTGAGGGTGGTGCCCATGCCCTTGAGGCTGGGATCGCGCCCCACCATCTCGTGCAGCTTGCGGTTGGCGTCGCGTACCGCGGCCTCGATGGCGCTGAGCAGGTCACCCCCCTGGGCGTCCACGTCGAGCGAGGACATCGCGGCGATGGCGACCGAGCTGGCCACCTCGCCGTGTGCGTGGCCGCCCATGCCGTCCGCGACGGCGAGCAGGCGGCCGCTGGCGTAGGCGGAGTCCTCGTTGCCTTCGCGGAGGAGGCCGACGTCGGAGCGGGCGGCGTAACGGAGTGCGATGGTCATTTGCGCAATTCGATGACGGTCTTACCGATGCGGATCGGAACACCGAGCGGCACCGGAGTCGGACGGGTGACTTTGGAGCGGTCGAGATACGTGCCGTTGGTCGAGCCGAGATCTTCCACGATCCACTGACCGTCCTGGGGAAAGAGCCGGGCGTGCCGGCTGGAGGCGTAGTCGTCGCTGACTACCAGCGTCGCGTCGTTCGCCCGGCCGATGGTGATGGGCGTCTCCGAGAGGGTAATGGTGGTGCCTTGGAGGGGGCCACCGGTAACGATCATCTCCCGTGGCTCCCCCTTCCTGGATTTGGCCGCGGGCTTCACCGGCTTGGGGGCCTTGCGCGCGGGGACGGCGGCGGCCGTGCGTGATCCGAACAAGTCTGTCCGGATCACACCGACCGCGGCAATCACGAAGAACCACAGCACCGCGAGGAAGGCGAGCCGGATCAGCAGCAGCGTGAGCTCGGACATGGACCGTCTGTTTACCTTTAATCGCGCCGGAAAACCAGAGTCGTTCGCCCCAGCGTCACACGAGTGCCGTTCTGGAGCTCGACCCGGCGAACCGGCTGGCCGTTGACGAAGGTGCCGTTCGTGGAGCCGAGGTCGACGAGCGCGACCAGGGGGCCCTCCACTCGCAGCTCGGCGTGGTGCCGGGACACACCCGGGTCGACCAGCCGTAGATCGCAGTCGGTGCCTCTGCCGAGCAGGGTCACCGGTGTTGTCAGGTCGAAGGACCGCTGGCCCTGCGGGTCGTCCTGGGTGGAGACCAGCAGGCGGGGGCGGCCGCCGAAGGCGTGCGACCGTGCGGGGGGCACGTCGCTCACCGGGGTTCGGATCTCGTCCTGCTCGACCGTCGCGCCGCGGATCACGCCCGAACGGATGCGGAACAGGCCGACCGCGAGGTCGTCGGCCGTCTCGAAGCGGACCCTGACCGGTCCCACGAAGGAGTAGCCCTGTTCCTTGGCGTACTCCCTGGCGAGGTTGGCCAGCTCGTGGCTGATGCTGTCGGAGTAAACCTCCAACCGCTCGCTGTCGGTCGTGGACAGTTCGACCACGAAGTCGTTGGGCACGAGAGTGCGGCCCTGGGCGACGATCGCCGCCCGCTCGTCCATTTCCCGTTGGACCGCACTGGCGACCTCTACCGGCTGAAGGTCAGATTTGAACGCCCGCGCAAAGGCTCCCTCGACCAAGCCTTCGAGCCTCCGCTCGAAACGCTGAAGGACTCCCATCGGGTACCTCCCCTCCTCCGTCTATCTGGTCGCGGCCGCTTGGGGGCTCGTTGGCTCGTTCCTCGCTCTCTCGCACCCAGCTGCTCCGCTTCCGCATCTAGGAGGATCGTATCCGGGTTCATGGGTACCGGCTGATTCGTGCTAATGTTTCGACCGCACCCAACAAGGGCGGGTGGCGGAACGGCAGACGCGCACGGTTCAGGTCCGTGTGTCCGAAAGGACGTGAGGGTTCAAATCCCTCCTCGCCCACAAGATCACTACCCCGGTCATGCGAGCATCGCGACCGGGGTCTTGTCGTTTTCCGGGAAACCGCGTATTCATCTGAGCCGTCCGTAAGGTCTCGTGCCGGACCGAGTGGATCATCGATCAAGATAGTCGCTCGCTCCGTTATAGAGAAGTCTCAGGGGTTACGCATGGGTCTTGTGGTTTTTGGCCCACTACGGCATGCCTCACCCTTCTACCCTGCCGTGCTTGCTGATCACTTTCGGATGACTTGCAGGGGTTCGCCGGTGTCCGGATTACGCTGACAGAGAACACGGGCCGGGGAAAGAATCTTTCCCCGGCCCGCGCCGTCTCCCGCCGATCCCGAGATCGGTTCTGCCGGCTCCCGACGGCTCCCGACGGCTCCCGCCGCTCGGCGGGTCGCGAGTCAGGAGGGCCCGCTAGCGGGTCGCGAGCACCCGCACGTCCAGGACCTCGCCGAGCAGGTCCGTGAGGCTCACCATGCCGACCACCTCGCCGCCGTTCTCCGTGACCAGGCCCAGGTGCGCGTGGGCGTCCTGGAGCGTGGAGACCGCGTCGGGGATCGTGGTGGCCTTGTCCAGGCGGGGCACCGGGCGGGCGAGCTCGGCGGGGCTCGCCTCCGGCCGGACGAGGATGTCCCTGACGTGCACCACGCCCAGGACGTCGCCCGGCCTGCCGGAGGTGACCAGCATGCGCAGGTGCCCGTCGCGTGCGGCGACCTGGCGCATCTGCTCGCTCGTCGCGTCGTCGGGCACCGAGGTGGTCTTCTCCAGCGGCAGCATCAGCCGCTCCACCGGCTGCTGATGAACCCGCAGGGCCCGGGTGAGCAGGTCGTGCTCGTCGCGGTCGAGCAGGCCCATCCGGCCCGACTCGCCGACCAGCATCGCCAGCTGGACCGGGGTCCTGGTGGTGGCCAGCTCGTCCTTGGGATCCACCCCGAACAGCCTCAGGATCCCGTTCGTCAGGCCGTTGAGCGTGGCGAGCACCGGCCTCATGAGCCAGGTGAAGCCGCGGAACGGCATGGCCAGCCCCATCGCCGCGGTCTCCGGGTGGGTGAGCGCCCACGACTTGGGGGCCATCTCGCCGATCACCATGTGCAGGAAGGTGACGAACGCCAGCGCGATCACGAGCGAGACCGCGACCCGCAGCGACTCGGGCAGGCCGACCGCGCCGAAGACCGGCTCCAGCAGGTGCTCGATGGCCGGCTCCGTCACCATGCCGAGGCCGAGCGAGCACAGCGTGATGCCCAGCTGGGCTCCGGCCAGCATCAGGGAGAGCTCCCTGCTGCCGCGCACGGCGGCGCGGGCGGCGAGCCGGGTGAACCGGCCACCCTTGCCCGCCATCTCCTCCAGGCGGTGCCTGCGAGCCGAGATCACCGCGAACTCGGCGGCGACGAAGAAGGCGTTGCCGATCAGCAGGGCCACGCCGAGCAGGAGGGCGGAGACGGTGCTCATCGCCGCCTCACCCCGCTCCGCTCGATCATGGGCGGCTCGGGGCCACGCTGGATCATCCGCGGCGCGTTCATCTCCGGCTCTTCCTCGTCCCCGGTCTTCCCGGGTCTCGTCTCCGTGTCCTGGTCGCCATCGGTCTCCCGCGGCGCGTTGAGCGACAGCCGAACCCACTCCGGGACCCTGCGGTGCACGGAGAGCACCGTGAGCACCGCCTCCTCCTCGTCGACGTCGTCGCTCTCCAGCGGATCGTGCCGCGGCGTCAGCGTGACGGTCGCCTCGTCGCCGGGTTCGGTCATCCGGCCGAGGGTGGCGAGCACCAGGCCCGCGACGGTGTCGTAGTCGTCGCTCTCGGGGAGCTGCAGCCCGATGGCCCGCTCGATCTCGTCCAGCCGGAGCGTGCCCGGGAGGTCCCAGGTGCCCTCCTCGCCCACGACGACCCCCGCGGGCTCCGGGTCGTTCTCGTCGATGAGCTCGCCGAAGAGCTCCTCGGCGAGGTCCTCGATGGTGACCACGCCGGCCAGGCCGCCGTACTCGTCGATGACGCACGCCAGGTCGTCGCGGGCGGTGCGCATGCGCTCCAGGACGAGAGGCAGCGGTGACGAGGTGGGCACCAGGAGCGCGGGACGGGTGATCTTCTCCAGCCTGCCGTCGGTCAGCCCCGACTTGAGCAGCTCGCGTACGCCGGTGACGCCGACCACGTCGTCGCCGTTCTGGTCGCAGAGCACCGGGTAGCGGGAGTGACCGTGCCTGCGGACCGCGTCGACCAGGTCGGAGATCGGCCGGTCGTCCCTGAGCAGCACCAGGCGGGGGCGCGGCACCATCACGTCCTCCGCGGTGCGGTCACCGAACTCCAAAGCTCGCTCCAGCAGCTCCGACAGCCTCGGAGGCAGGTCACCCGCCGTGGCGGACTCGGAGATGATCCGCGACAGCTCCTCGGGGCTCGCGCCGTGCTCGATCTCCTCCACCGGCTCCACGCCGACCCGGCGCAGCAGGCCGGTGGCGGCGGAGTCGAACAGCCGGACGACCGGTCCGGCGATCCGCAGGTAGATCAACGTCGAGCGGGCGAGGAACTTCGCCACGGGCTCGGGGCGGGCGATGCCCAGGTTCTTGGGGGCCAGCTCGCCGAAGACCATCTGGATCACCGTGGCGATCGTGACGGCGAGCGCCACGGCGATGCCGGGTACGGCCCCCGACGGCACTCCCGCGTCCTCCAGCCAGGGACGGACGACCGTGGCGATGGCGGGTTCGGAGAGGAAGCCGACGAGCAGGGCGGTCACGGTGATGCCGAGCTGCGCGCCCGACAGCATGAACGACAGCCGTTTCGTCACTTCCAGAGCCCGTACCGCGGCCGCGTCGCCGGAGTCGGCCTGCTCGCGCAGCACACCCCGGTCCGCCGCGACGAAGGCGAACTCCTGTGCGACGAAGTAACCGGTGGCGAAGGTGAGGAGGAGGATGGCCAGAAGGCCCAAAGCCGTGTTCACCGGGCGACTCTCCCGGTTGGTTCAGTGGTGCCCGTGCGTTCGCACGGGCAGATACTCCACGAGTCCGGAGTGGACACGATCATCCTTTCGAGCAGAGGTAGTCCTCTACCGTAACGATCCGGGTGGGGGTCAATGTTTCCGGATCGGCCGACGATCGCATTGTCGGTCGCTAACCACCTGTCTGAGTACTTTTACATAGGGAAACCTTGGCCGTCTCGCGGCAGGTTCCTGAGCCACGACGTAGCGTCGATAATGACGTTTTCACCATGAGATCGAGAAGTGGCGGGACAAGACGTGGCTGACAGGCCCGAAGACGACGATCGCACCCGCGCGTTGCGATCGCCCACGCCGGGGCCCGTGCCGTCGAGAGCGGCCGGGCAGCCCGCCTACCCCTCGCCTGGCGGCCCGGGGACGCCCGTCCGGGGGGCGTCGGCCTCCTCACGGGAGACACCCGTCCGACAGGAGGCGTCCGCGCGCGAGGTGCCGCCCTCCCGGGGAGGCGGGCGGGTGTACGGCAAGGCCAGATCGGGTTCCGGCCCGGTCAGGCCGCTGAACGCCCCCTCGGCCCAGCCGGGGGGTTCGGGCGGAGGCTCCGGCGGCCAGGGCGGCGGGTTCGCGTCGCGCATGCCCGCCTGGCGGCCGAAGCGCCCCGGCAGGCTCGCCGTGCGGATCCTCGCCGGACTGGTCGTCGTGCTGCTCATCCTGGTCGTCGTCGGGTATTTCACGGTCAACTCGCGGCTGACCCGGGTCGAGGCGCTCACCGACTACGAGGGCCGTCCCGCCGACACTCCCGGCACCAACTGGCTGCTGGTCGGCTCCGACAGCCGCGAGGGCCTGACCGCGGCCCAGCGCAAGAAGCTCGCCACGGGCAAGGCGGTGGGCCGCAGGACCGACACGATGATGCTGCTGCACATCCCCGAGGGCGACGACCGCCCGACCCTGGTCAGCCTCCCGCGTGACTCGTACGTGCCGATCGACGGCCACGGCAGCAACAAGCTCAACGCCGCCTACGCCTTCAAGGGCGGCCAGCAGTTGCTTCCCAAGACCGTGGAGCAGGTCACCGGGCTGCGCATCGACCACTACATGGAGATCGGCTTCGGCGGCTTCGTGGGGATCGTGGACGCCATCGGCGGGGTCGAGATCAACGTCAAGCAGGCGATCAAGGATCCCAAGGCGGGGATCGACCTGAAGAAGGGCCTGCAGACCATGGACGGCGGGACGGCCCTCGGCTACGTCCGCACCCGCGCCACCGGCGCGATCCCCGACCTCGACAGGACCCAGCGCCAGCGCCAGTTCTTCTCCGCGGTGGTGAAGAAGGCGGCGAGCCCCGGCGTCCTGATCAACCCCTTCACCTCCGTCCCGCTCGCGCTGAGCGCGGCCGACTCGGTGACCGTCGGCGAGGAGACCGGCGCGTTCGACCTGCTCTCCCTCGGCCTCGCCATGGGCGGCGACCCGATCACCACGGTCGTGCCCATCGGTTCCCTGCCCACCATCGACGGCCAGTCCGTCGTCAAGTGGGACCGGGAGAAGGCCCTGCGCATGTTCGAGGCCCTCGCCCAGGACAAGCCCGTCCCCAAGGACGCCCTCGGCAAGTGACCTCCTCCCCGGCCTTCCGACTCCCCGGCCTTCCGACTCCCCGGCCTTCCGAGGACCTCGGCCCAGCTCGTTTTCGATCTTCGCGACCCGCTCGTCCCGTACCGGACAACGGCGCCGGAGGCCGAACGGAGGCGACCGGGCCGCGTCCTTCGGAGACCGGGGAGTCCCGTCGTGTCACGCGGGAGCGGGGCGAGGCGTCGAGGGGCGGCGGGGTCGAGGCGGTCGGCGTCGTCGTGTCACGCGGGAGCGGGGCGAGGACTTCGCGGTTGTAAGCAGTCCGTAATCGATCGAGGGCGGCGCCGCGGATAGCGTCGGCGTCGAGGCCGGAGGGACATCTCGGCTTTCTCCTCGTGGCCGGAAGCCGCGGGACCCGACGCCGGAGGTATCCCATGAGAGTCAAGAGGTTGCTCCGACACCCCGTCACCTGGGGCGTCCTGGCGTTGGGCGCCGTCGCGCTCGGTGTCGCGCTGTACCTGTTCCAGCCGTGGCGCCTGTTCACCGTCGTCGAGGTGAACGAGGCGCTGCCCGTGGCGACCGCGCCACCCGGAGCCGAGGCCGCCCCGCAGGGTGAGCCTTCCGAGCCCTCGACGTCTTCCGCGTCCTCGGAGCCCTCGGCGCCCTCCGAATCCCCTGCGCCCGCTCGGGAGCCGAAGACCCTGTCCAAGGGCACGTTCGTCTCCCACGAGCACAAGACCGAGGGCAGGGCGAGGGTGCTGGAGCTGCCCGACGGGAGCCGGGTCCTGCGGATCGAGGACCTGAACACCTCCGACGGGCCTGACCTGCGGGTCTGGCTCAGTGACCAGCCCGTCAAGGAGGGCACCGCGGGATGGTTCAACCTGGACGACGGCAAGCACCTCGAACTCGGCGACCTGAAGGGAAACAGGGGCAACGCCAACTACGCCATTCCTGCCGGAGCCGACCTCGACAGCCTGAAGTCCGTCACCATCTGGTGCAAGCGCTTCAGCGTCTCCTTCGGCGCCGCCGCCCTGACCTGACACAATCTCCGACCCATGAGGGTTTCTGAGGAACTGCACGCGATCGGCCGCCCGCTCGTCGAGGCGCAGCTCGCCCACCCGACGGTGGTGGGCATCGCACGGGGAGACCTGCCGGAGCCGGTGTTCCGGTCGTGGCTGGAGCAGGACTACCTGTTCCTGCTCGACTACGTCCGTGTCTTCTCGCGACTCGCCTGGCAGGCTCCGGACGGGCATCTGGGCGACCTGGTGGACCTGGCGCACGCCACCTTCCACGAGGAGTTGAGCCTGCACCGGTCGCTGTCGGCCGAGTTCGACGCCGACCTCGGCGGCGCGAGGAAGGGGCCGGCCTGCGCGGCGTACACCTCCTTCCTGCTCGACTCCGCGGCCGTCTACGCCGACGGTCTGGCCGCGCTCTACCCCTGCATGTGGGGCTACTCCACGCTCGGCCGCGTCCTGGCGGAGAACCCGCCCGAGGAGCCCCGCTACCGCGCCTGGGTGGACACCTACGCGCACCCCGCCTTCGCCGAGCTGACCGAGCGCATCGCGGTGATGATCGACGAGGTGACGCCGGACCCCGGCAGGGCGGGGAGGCTGTTCGCCGAGGGGATGGCTCACGAACTCGCCTTCTGGGACGTGCCCTGAGAGCGGGACGTGGGTGAACGTCTCCGGCGGCCGGGTCCCTCCGCCGGATTATCCGTTCTCCGCGAGGCGCTCCCGGCCGCCCTCGGCGAACGGCTTCCCCGCCCTGCCGGAGACGGATGATCAGGCAGGCCGGATGTCCCTAATTAGCCTGCTATCAGGGGAAATTGAAGGTCCGGATGAGGGCATCCGAGCGGCTTCGTGCCCCATCCGGTGGGGGACGTTGGAACAATGAGCGCATGAGTGTTCCTGAAGTTGAGGTGCAGGCCGTGCCGGAAGACGCGTTCCTGCTCGACGTACGCGAGAACGACGAGTGGCGTGCCGGGCACGCGCCCGGTGCCGTCCACATCCCCCTGGGCGAGCTGCAGGCGCGGGTCGACGAGGTGCCCAAGGACACACCCGTCTACGTGGTCTGCCGGGTCGGCGGCCGTTCCGCGAACGCCGCCGCCTGGCTCAACCACGTCGGCTGGGACGCGATCAACGTCGGCGGCGGCATGCGGTCCTGGGACGGCGCGGGACGCCCGATGGTCGCCGAGAGCGGCCAGGACCCCTTCGTCGCCTGAGCCGTACGCACCGCGCGAGGGGAAGCCCTCGACGGGGCGCGAGCGGAGACTCCGGCCGGGCCGCGAGGAAAGAGCCGTCGGCGAGGTGTGAGGCGAACTTTTGCCGGGCCGCGCCGCGAAAGGAAGCCCTTGGCGAGGCGCGAGGGGACTTCCGCCGGGGAGCGACGCGAGGGGGAGACTTCCGCCGGGGAGCGAGAGGGGGCATGCCGGGACGTGCGGGGAAGGTCTTGCCGGGATGTGAGGGGGAGCCCTTGCTAGGAAAGGAATGAATGGCATAATCGGGGCGAATGTCTACCGCGGGAGCTCGGGCGTAACCGGGCTGAGAGGGCGGAATCACGCAGAGGGTCTCGAACCCTCCGACGCGCCGCCGACCGCATGAACCTGTCCGGGTAATGCCGGCGTAGGGAGTGTGCGTGATGACGTCTGCCGCCGTTGATTCCACCAAGGGCCCCGGCGATCCCGGGGACTCAGGGGCGGTCGAGGCGCCCCTCACGCTCGGCGAGGCTCCTCCCAAGGCCCTCGGCGTGCTCGACCAGGGCGCGCTCTGGGCCAACCTGGGAGTCAGCCTGCTCGGGTTCTCCGGTGCGATCGCCCTGATCAACCCGCTCGGGGACCGGCCGCTGAGCTTCGTGGCCGCGATCCTGGCCGCCGTCGTGGGCAGCGTCATCGGTACCGCGATGGTCGGCCTGGCCGCGATTCCCGGGCAGCGGACCGGTGCTCCGGCGATGGTCCTGCTGCGCGGCCTCTTCGGGGCCAGGCTCTCCTACCTGCCGACCGTGCTGAACATCATCCAGATGCTGGGCTGGGGGGCCTTCGAGCTGTGGGTGATCGCCCAGGGCGCCCAGGCCATCGCCGGGTCCTTCGGTGTCGAGGTGCCCTACGCGGTCTGGGTGATCGTCGCGGGGGTGATCACCACCGCGCTCACCATCCGGCCGCTGGGAGCGGTCCGCCTGCTCCGCAGGTACGTCACCGCCGGTGTGGTGATCTCGATGATCTGGTTCACGATCGCGCTCTTCCAGCGGGGACCGGCGATCGGCGGCGGATCCTGGGAGGCGTTCGCCCCCGCGGTCGACTACGTGATCGCGCTGTCGGTCTCGTGGGTGCCGGTCGCGGCGGACTTCGCCCGCTTCTCCCGCTCCGGCAGGGCCGCGTTCACCGGGGTCGTCGGCGGCTACACGATCGCCCAGGTGGCCTGCCTCGTCCTCGGCATCGCGGCGCTCGCACTGGTCGGCAACGACCCGAACCAGGTCTGGGACCCCTTCGTCGCCGCGGCGCTCGGCCCGCTGTTCTTCGGCATCCTGGTGCTGCGCGAGACCGACCAGTCGTTCGTGAACGTCTACTCCACCGCGATGTCGCTGCAGAACCTGCTGCCCAGGCTGGACCGCCGGATCATCTCCGTCGCCATCGGCGTGCTGGTCACCCTGCTCGCGATCTTCGTCAACGCCGAGACCTACACCGGCTTCCTCGGCCTCATCGGAGCGGTCTTCGTGCCGATGTTCGCGGTGCTCGCCGCGGACTACTTCCTGCTCGGCGGCGCCGATCGCTGGGACACCTCGGAGACCGCGCCCTCGCGCCCGCTCATGGTGGTCGCGTGGGTGCTGGGTTTCGTGACGTGGTGGATGCTCGCCGCACTGCCGACCGCTCCGGAGGTCGCGTGGTGGACCTCGTTCTGGAACGGTGTCCGCGACGCGCTCGGCTTCGTCCCGCAGCCGTGGATGAGCGCGTCCGTCGGCGCGTTCCTCGTCGCGGGCCTCGCCACCCTTGCCCTCGGCGCGCTCCGGCGCCGCTCCTGACCGTGCCGGCCGTACGGTTTCCGGTCGGTGGCATACGAGGGCGTACGGCTTCCTGTCGCACGGGAACGTACGCCTTCGACCGGGCGGGGAGGGACGGGCGAGGCGGTCTACGCGCCGCCGGGCGCGCGGGCCGTGGCGGTGGACTCGATGCGCAGCAGGCGTTCCTTGGCGGCGGACCCTCCGGCGTACCCGCCCAGAACGGCCTCGCTCTCGACGACCCGGTGGCACGGCACGATGACGCACACCGGGTTGCTGCCCAGCGCGTTGCCGACCGCGCGCAGCGCCCGCGGCCTGCCGATCCGCTCGGCGATCTCGCGGTAGGTCGTCACCGTCCCGTACGGCACCGCGAGCATCATCTGCAGGACGGTCCTGGAGAACTGGGTCGCCAGGCGCAGGTCGACCGGTGTGGTGAAGGCGCGGAGCCTGGCGGAGAAGTAGGCGTCCAGCTCCCGGCGGACGGGATCGAGCCGCCGGGCGTCCGGCCCGATGAACGTGCCGACCTCCCTGCTGATCCGTTCGAAGACGACGTTCTCGTCCTCGTAGCTGCAGGCCACCACACCCCTGCCCGTCACCGCGAGGGTGAGACGCCCCAGCGGGCCGTCGAGCGTGCCGAACGCGATGTCGGGATGGCTCGTGCCGACGTAGTCGGGCGAGGTCACCCGTAGCAATGCATCGATGTCGCCGGATGACATGGCCCCACCCTTTCGTATCCAGGTGTGTGGTGACCGCAGAGTATCGGACGGATCGCCCGGCCAGTGGCAACACGTGCGGGACGAAAGTGCCAAGATCAGACCGGTTGAGACGGCACTATGGGTCTGTGGTGGACTACAGGGCCGACAGTGACGGCGGTATCGGCCGTGAGGTCGTCGCCGCTGTGCCCAACGCGATCGTCGCCATCGATCGCGAGCAGACGGTGCTCGCCTGGAATCCCGCCGCCGAGCGCCTTTTCGGCTGGTCGGCGAAGGAGATCGTCGGGCGCCGGGCGCCGGTGGTCCCCGAGGAGCTGACGGCCGAGCACAACGCGGTCCTGGAGAAGGTCCGCACCGGCGGTGAGGTCTCGCTGAGGACCAAGCGGTTTCGCCGCGACGGCAGCCTGATCGACGTACGGGTCGACACCGGCGCGCTGTCCTCGCCGGACGGCGCCCTCCTCGGCTACGTCAGCGTCTACCACCTGGCCCAGGACGACGAGACCGCGAACGAGCGCAGCGTCCGCAGGGCACAGCTCGTCCGCAGGCTCACCGACGTGGTCGCCGACATCAACGCCGAGCTGGAGCTGCCCGCCGTGCTCGACCGGATCGCGGCGAGCCTCGCCGACCTGACCGGGGCCGACGCGGGTGGGTTCGTGCTGATCGAGGGCGACAAACTCAGGCTCGTGGCCTGCCACAACCTTCCCGACTCGATGCGCGACTCCACCGCCGACCTTCGCACCAGCCTGGTCGGCAAGCTGCTGCGCGAGGGCAGGACCGTCCTGCTGGAGACCGGCGACCAGAGTCGCCTGGACGAGCTGATCTGGTCGCGGCTGCCCGGCCTGCACACCATCGCGCTCGGCCTCGCCGCCATGGGCGGGCGGTCGTACGGCGCGCTGTACGCGCTGTTCGCCAGGCGCAAGGTGAGCCACCTGGAGCTGGAACTGCTGGAGCTCCTCGCCGGTCACGCGGGCATCGCCGTGGGCAACGCGATGGCCTACCAGGAGGCCGTACGCCAGCGCGCCCACGAACGGGCGGTGTTCGACGCCAGCGCCGACGGCATCGCGGTCCTCGACGGCGCGGGCAGGGTCGTCCGGTGGAACCCGGCCGCGAGCGAGCTGACCGGTTTCCACGCCACCGAGGTGATCGGCGGGCCGCCGCCGTTCGAGCTGCCGAGGCCCGGGGACAAGCTCGGCATCCAGCTGCCCTCGGGCACCTGGCTGGACGTGCTCTGCGCGGAGATCGTGGAGACGGGCGAGATCGTGGTCGACTTCCGCGACGTCACCCGCGCGAAGGAGCTGGAGGAGGCCAAGGACCTCTTCCTCGCCACCACCAGCCACGAGCTGCGCACGCCGATCACCGTGGTCCGAGGCTTCGCCAGCACGCTCGACAGCCGCTGGGACGGCATGACCGACGTCGAGCGCCGTGCCGCCGTGCACACCATCGCCGAGCGGGCCCGCTCTCTCGGTCAGCTCATGGACCACCTGTTGCTGGGATCGCGCGCCGGGGCCGGCGAGCTCGTGCTCAGGATCGAGAGCTTCGATCTGGCCGAGCTGGTCGGGCGTGCCACGCTGGGTCTGCCGATCCTGTCGGACCTGCACCGCATCGAGGTCGCCGTCCCCGACGACCTGCCCCCGGTGTCCGGTGACGCGCTGGCCACCGACATCCTGCTGGCCCAGTTGCTGGAGAACGCCTTCAAGTACTCACCGGACGGTGGCCTGATCAGGGTCGAGGCATGGGTGGACGGCGACCGGGTGGTGCTGGTCGTGGACGACGAGGGCGTGGGAATCGCCCCCGCCGTGCGGGAGCGCGTCTTCGAACGTTTCGTCCAGGCGGACAGCGGTGACCGCCGCAGATTCGGCGGGGTCGGCCTCGGCCTCTACATCGTGCGGAGCCTCGCGCGGGCCCAGGGAGGGGAGGTCACGGCGCATCCGCGTCCCTCGGGCGGCACCCGGATGAGGTTGGCTCTTCGTATTGCCGACACGCCGAGCGCTCTTACCTGATCGACACGCCGAGGCGGTAACGAGCCGGTAACGGATGTGCTGATCTATTGTCGAATGTGCACAAGCTGTAATTGGTGTGCGGTTTCCAAGACTATCTAACGGGGCATTTCGGTCGTACTGGGGTGAGTTCCTCAGGGGGGAACAGGCATACGGGGAGGTGAGTGCGTCGAGCGTCGTTCTGTTGCCGTATGCACCGTCCAGCGTCGCTGTCGCACGCCAACGCCTCTGCTCTGACCTGCAGGAACGGGGTGTGTACGAGTCCGCCATCGATGATGCGGTGCTCGTGGTCAGCGAGCTGCTGAGCAATGCGCTGCGTCACGCTCACCCCCTGCCATCAGGGCAGATCAGGGTGTCATGGCGCTGGACCGAGGAGCATGTCGAGGTCGCTGTGAGTGACGGTGGCGCCGCCACCGAACCGCGGGCGGGACGCCCGGCGCTCTCCTCCCTGGGAGGGCGAGGACTCGGAATCGTCGAATATCTGGCCTCCACCTGGGGCGTCAGGCACGAGGGAGACATCACCACGGTGTGGGCGTTGGTCGCGGCGGTCGACACGGTAGGTAACGGCCATGTTTCCACCCCCGAACCCGCCCTCAGGGAATGCGGGTAACGCTCCCGACGGTGTCCCGCCCCACCTCACACGTCACGAGGCAGGGCGGGATCCCGATCTCCGCGTGCTCACCCGGGGCCCGCCGGGCGGCGTTGTTCGGTGGGCGGCTACGCGGGCTCTACGCGTAGAGGAACCACTTGTCGTACTGGGGGACGCAGCTGTACGAGGTCCACCAGCCGCTCTGGATGCCGAGGTTTCCGACCCGGTGGCAGTCCCAGTCGTAGTAGTAGACGTTCCTGAGGGTGGCGGCCTGTGCGGGCGCCGCGCCGACGGACAGTGCCAGGCCGGTGGCCAGCACGGCCGAGGCGAGCAGGGTCAGGGTCTTGCGCATCATTCCTCCTGGGGCATGGACGAAATGCGGTTCCGCGAAGACGTGCGATCACTCCGTCGGGCCGGACGGCACCGGAAGTATCACACCGGCACTCGCCAGGAAACAGATCACCGTCCCCGTCCCGGTCCGCGGAGCGGGCCTGACCTCGTGACACCGGCGAGGAGACGTGCGGCGAACGTGAAACGTTCACGGCGGTTTTTCGCGGGTGCCGAGCCGGTGTGACGGTGGTTCTTTCGTGGGCGTCGAACCTGTGTCGCGGCGCTTCTTTCGTGGGTGTCCGAAGCGGTGTGACGGCGCTTCCTTCGCGGGTGCCGAGCCGGTGTGACGGTGGTTCTTTCGTGGGCGCCGCCCCCCCCTGTCGCGGCCGTTCTTTCCTGGGCGTCGAAGCGGTGTGACGGCGCTTTCTTCGTGGAGGCCGAACCGGTGTGACGGCACTTCCTCGCCGGTGCCGAGTTCGGTGGATCCGGGGACGGGCCCCTCACGCCCCGGCGAGCGCCGGGCGGTGCAGCACCGCCTTCTCCCCGGCCGTCCAGGCCGTCGAGACGAGGAGGTAGATCCCCGCCGCCAGCGGCAGCACCATGGCGACCAGAACCGTCCCGTACGGCAGCAGGGGCAGCATCCGGCGCAGCGCCGCGGGCTGGAGGTCCTCGCTCATCGTGCGCCGCATCCGGCGGGAGGTGACCCACGCCACGGCGACGAGCAGCAGGAAGAGTCCGGCGAACACCATGGTCGGACCGCTGATCAGCCCGAATCCGGCCACCGTGCCCGCGAACTGCTGCCCGAGCGGCACCCCGAGGAGCCCGTGGGTCAGGAGCGCGTTGGCCTGCCCGGCGATCGTCGAGGAGACGAACACCTGGTACGTCACCATGAGAAACGGCATTTGTGCCACGGACGGCAGGCACCCGGCCAGCGGCGAGGTCTTCTCCCTGGCGTAGAGGGCGGCCATCTCCCGCTGGAGCCGCTCGGGGTCGCGGCCGTACCGCTTCTGGAGTTTCCTGAGCTCCGGCGCGAGGCGGGTCCTGACCCGCTCGCCCCTCGCCTGCATGACACCGAGCGGAAGCAGCATGAGCCGGACGAGGAGGGTGAAAACGACGATCGCGAGCGGGGCCGAGCCCAACGGCTCGGCGAGCACGGCGATGAGACCGGCGGTGAACGAGATGACGGGGTCGAACATGGAAGGGCCCTTCTGAGCGGAGTGAAGACGGCGCAGAAGGCACCCGCGAACCGTGAGGATCTTTTCGGGACGCGTGCGCGGCGCGCGAAGGCCGGGTGTCCCGGAGACATGCCGATCACGCATGTACGGGGTTACCGGTCATGTGCGCGGGTGACGCACGGCGATCGCGTGCGCGTGGGCGCACGGCGACCACATCTGTGCGGACACACGGTGATCAGGCACACGGGGGACACACGGCGATCACGCGCGTCGGGCACGGAGGTCGCGAGAGGTCGCGGGGGTTACGCGGGCGCCGGGCCCGCGGAGGGTGCTCTGGGCCGGGACCTCCCGGCCGCGTCGGGGTCGCACTGCCGGACGAACATCGTCAGCCTGGCCCGGTCGCGCCGGGACAGCGGTGACCGTGACCCCGTACCCGAGGTGACGGGCGCCGGGCGCAGCGCCCAGGCGAGCAGGAGCACGCCCAGCCCGACCACGGCGGCGGCCGTGAGGACACCGCCGCCGTCGAACATCCAGACCGTCAGGGTCTGGACGGCGAGCAGTAGGTTCACTGCTTGAGCTTGCCGACCACGGTGACCGCGGCGACGACCACGAGGGCGAGCACCCCGAGCACGAGCGCGAACTTCAGCAGCCCGAAGAGGGCGGGCAGCACGAGCCCGAACACCACGTAGAGCGCGAGCAGGACGCCCAGAACCCCGAACACGATACGACTCATACGCTCTACCGTACGTCGGCCTGGGAAACGGCGAGGGCCTTGATCATAACGATGGTCATAACGATCCAGTCCTTACGGACCGATGACACGAATGAGGGATCGTTCCCTCGCGGGCCTACCGTGGAGGCCATGAACGCGCGGATTCTGGTGGTCGAGGACGATCCGATGGTGGCCGAGGTCGTGGCCCGCTACCTGGAACGCGACGGTCACGCGGTCGACTGCGTCGGGGACGGCGCCGAGGCGCTCAGGCGCGCGCTGGCCAACCCGCCCGATCTGATGGTGCTCGACCTGATGCTTCCGAAGATGGACGGACTCCAGGTCTGCAGGAAACTCAGGGAGCGCTGGCCGGTCCCGGTGATCATGTTGACCGCGCTCGGCGAGGAGCTGGACAGGGTCGCCGGCCTGGAGACCGGTGCCGACGACTACGTCACGAAGCCGTTCAGCCCGCGTGAGCTGGCCCTGCGCGTACAGTCCGTGCTGCGGCGGGCGCGCGGCGCCTCCCTGCCCGCCGGCACCGGCGTGCTCAGGGACGGCGAGCTCATGGTCGACGTCGGCGCCCACGAGGTGCGCCTGCACGGCGACGAGGTCCTGCTCACCGCCCGCGAGTTCGACCTCCTCGCCCACATGATGCGCAACCCCCGCCAGGCCTTCAGCCGCTCCGCCCTGCTCGACCAGGTGTGGGGCTGGTCCTTCGGCGACTCGTCCACGGTGACCGTGCACGTCCGCCGCCTCCGCGAGAAGATCGAGCCCGACCCGACCGCCCCCCGGCGCATCGTCACCGTGTGGGGTGTCGGCTACCGCTACGAACCGCTGGCGGAGTCGTGATCCCCGAGATCCTGCTGATCGTCGCGGTCACCGCCGGGCTGGGCCTGCTGGTCGCGCTGGCCGGGCTGGGCGCGATGCGACTGCTGCGCGAGCGGTCGATCGGCGTGATGCTCGCGGTGGTCGTCGTGGTGACCGTCGTGGCGACGGTGGGCGGAGTGGTCGCCATCACCCTGAAAATGATCATCGAGGGTACGCCGAGGGACATCGTGCTCAGCGTGGTCGTCGTGGGCGGCCTGGTCGGGCTGGGCGTCGCCACGGTGCTCTCGCGCCGGGTCGTGGCGGCGAGCCGCAGGCTCGTCGACGCCGTGCACGCCGTATCGCCCTCGGGGGAGTTCACCCCCCCGAGGGGATTGCCCGCCGAGCTCGGCACGATCGCCGGGAGCCTGGACCAGGCGTATCGACGGCTGCGGCTCGGCCACGAGCGCGAGCGCGCCCTGGAGAGCGCCCGCCGCGAGCTCGTCGCCTGGGTCAGCCACGACCTTCGCACCCCGCTGGCGGGCATGAGGGCGATGGCCGAGGCCCTGGAGGACGGGGTGGTCTCCGACGAGGAGACCGTCCGCCGCTACCACCGGCAGATCCGCCTGGAGGTGGACCGGCTCTCGGGCATGGTCGACGACCTGTTCGAGCTGTCCAGGATCCACGCCGGGACACTGCGCCTGTCGCGCAGCAGGATCGGCCTCGGGGATCTGGTCGCCGACGCGCTGGCCGGGGTCGAACAGCTGGCCAGGGCGAAGGGGGTGCGGCTGACCGGTGAGGCCGACCAGGTGGTCCCCGTCCAGGCCGACGCCGCCGAACTCTCCCGGGCGCTGCGCAACCTCGTGGTCAACGCGATCAGGCACACTCCGGGCGACGGCACCGTCGTGGTCCGCGCCTCGGCCGAGGACGACATCGCCTGCCTGTCCGTCGCCGACTGCTGCGGCGGCATCCCGGCCGACGACCTGCCCCGCGTCTTCGACGTCGCCTTCCGCGGCGAGACGGCCCGTACCCCCAGCGCCGACGGAGCCGGAGCGGGCCTCGGCCTGGCGATCGCGCGAGGCATCGTCGAGGCCCACGAGGGGTCGATCGGCGTCGTCAACGCCGACGCCGGTTGCCGCTTCGAGATCCGGCTGTCACTCTCCGCCTGAGCGGCCGGGTGCAGGGTGCTCCTTCGTCCGGGCTTCGTCCGGGCTTCGTCCGGGCGGCCAGGTGCTCCTTCGCCTGGGCGTCCGTGTGTTGAACGGTCGAGCCCAGGTGCGGGGGCAGGACGGTCGAGGGACGGTCAGTTCGCGCCCGTGCCGTTGGAACCCGTGCCGCCGGCGGCCGGCGCGGGCGTGACATGGTCATCGAGGTTCTCGGGTCTCACAGCGACCATGAGGGCCATCTGCGCGCACTCGTCACCCTCGGTGTCGCGTTCGACGTGCTGGCAGGAGGTCAGCCTCCTGGTGGTGCCGAGAGATTCCACCATCGCCCGGAACGTCGGGCACGGCCAGCGCCACATGCAGCTGCGGCAACGCAGGATCGGATGCGCGGTGTCGCTCGTGACGCCGCCCGCGTCGCGCGGCCGGTGCAGGTCGAGCAGCCTGACGCCGAGCGTGGCGAAGTCGAGGAGCTCCTCACGCGCTCCCTCAAGAAAATCCAGGTCCTCGGTCGACAGGCGGGTCCTGATCGGGATGTGCCCCTCGTGGTCCACCAGGTTTCGCAGTGAGCTCGCCGCGTCGCGCCACGAGGTGGCCTTGTCGGTACGAGTGATCATGGACTCCAGGTGCTCCCGGAGCCGCTTCCGCTGGAGATCTTCGGGTAGGTCGGTGTTCATTGATCGTTCAAGCCCGTTTCTTGTGACTCAACGGCCGCCACTGACGTGGCGCGGCGGTGATCGGGAGGTGCCGGGTCTCCTCCCTTTCGGGCCAAGCCGTTGTTGCGTAGTGTCAAGCTTCGCGCACTCAGGGTTTCCGTGAGACGGAAACGGGGGACAAAGGGCCGGACGACTCGGGTTGTTCAAGAGAACGTGACCAGCGGCTCTCGCGCCGATAGTGTGCCCGCTGTGGAGCTAAAAGTCTCAACTCGATCTCATGCCGGGCACACCGTCGTGACCATCGTTGGCGAAATCGACCTATACACCGCGCCTCGTCTGCAGGCCGAGTTCACCCGGCTGCTTGGTCAGAGTCAGACCATGCGTGTCGTCCTCGACATGTCCGCGGTGGAGTTCTGTGACTCCACCGGCATGAACGTGCTGCTGTCCGCGCTCAAGCGGTTGCGGGAGCGGGGCGGCACACTGGAGGTGGCGGCGCCCCGGCCCGCCGTACGCAAGATCCTGCAGGTCACGGGTCTCGACTCCGTCTTCGTCGTGCACGAGACCCTGCCGGAGAAGCTGCTGACCTCCGATTCCCAAGGATGACGTCCTCCCCACGGCTGATGCCCGGGGTCACCACGCTGGAGGTGTTCGATGGCCGGCACGGCGGCGATCATTCCCGCCAAGGATGAGGGCGACAGGATCGGGGCCACCGTGGCCGCGGTCCTGGCGCTGCCCGGCGTCGACCTCGTCGTGGTCGTCGACGACGGTTCCGGCGACCAGACGGGACGGGTGGCCAAGGCCGCCGGCGCCCGTGTCGTGCGACACAGCCACAACCGGGGCAAGGCCGCCGCCATGGAGAGCGGTGCCCACGCCGTGCGCCAGCTCGACGGCGAGGAGCCCCGGCACCTGCTCTTCCTCGACGCCGATCTGGGCGACACCGCCCGTACGGCCACCGCGCTGATCGAGCCGGTCGCGGCGGGCGAGGCCGACATGACGATCGCCGTCTTCGTCACCCGGGTGAAGCTCGGAGGCCACGGGTTCGTCGTGAGACTCGCGCGTGAGGGCGTCGAGCGCGCCACCGGCTGGACCCCCACCCAGCCGCTCAACGGGCAGCGCTGCCTGACCCGGGCGGCCTTCGAGGCCGCCCGCCCCCTGGCGCGCGGTTTCGGCGTGGAGACGGGTCTCACGATCGACCTGCTCAGGAAGGGCTTCCGGGTGCGCGAGGTTCAGGTCGAGATGGCACACCGGGCCACGGGTACCGACTGGAAGGCCCAGATCCATCGGGCCAGGCAGTTCCGCGACGTCGCCCGCGCCCTCCTGGCACGCCGTTAACCCGGCATCCGGGTCCGGCACCCGGTCGACCAGGTCGGCGGGCCTGGAGACCGACGCCGAACCGGGCACCCCGCGGGGTGTGCTGGAATTTGCGGGTGACTCGGGATGCGTCGGTCGTCGACG
Organism: Streptosporangium sp. NPDC000509; assembly: GCF_042898365.1. NCBI lineage: Bacteria > Bacillati > Actinomycetota > Actinomycetes > Streptosporangiales > Streptosporangiaceae > Streptosporangium > Streptosporangium sp. NPDC000509. The sequence goes on from NZ_JBIAYX010000010.1 coordinate 232,528, forward strand.
CCAGGCGGAGCCTCGTCGGCGGTACGCCGCGAAGGCTCGGCATCGCCGCGTTCGCAGCAGTGGGGCTCTCGGCGGCGACGACGGTTCTGATCGGGCTGCTCGGCCCCTCGGCCATGGTCCCGAGGCTGCCCGGCCCTTCCTGGCAGCCGCCGTACTCGCTGGACGTCCATCCCGGCACTCATCTGGTCGTCGCCATGGGCGCCTTCGCGATCGTGCTGGGCGGGCTCGGACTCGTCGGCGCGCTCAGGTCACGGTGGGGACCCGACCCGCGCCTGCTGCTCGCGGCCGGCTGCGCCGTGTCGGGCGTGCTCGCCTTCCTGCCGCCCTCGGGCTCGGCCGACCACCTCAACTACGCCGCGTACGGTCGCCTGGTCACGCTCGGCCTGGACCCGTACGCGATCACCCCCGCCACCCTGTCCGGCGACCCCGTCACCGGCGCGGTGGAGGAGTGGGCCGGTGTGACCAGCGTCTACGGCCCGGTCGCCACCGCCGTACAGGCACTGGCGAGCCTCGTGGGCGGTGACTCGGTCAGGCTCACGGTCTTCGTGATGGCCGTCGTCAACGCGGCGGCGTTCGTCGGTACGGCGCTGCTGCTGCACCGTTTCGCCAGGGGGGACGCGAACCTCCAGCGGCGGGCGGCGCTGCTGTGGGTGGCGAACCCGCTGATGATCTACCACCTCGCCGCCGGGATACACGTCGACACCCTCGCCGTCGCCTGCATGGTCGCCGCGCTCACGGTGCGCGGCGCCGCCTCGGGGCTGATGCTCGGGGTGGGCATCGGGGTCAAGCTCAACGCCGGGCTCGTCGCTCTCGGACCCGCGTGGGAGTTGCGTCGCTCGCCGGGCAGGCTCGCCGTGGTGGCGGGGACCGCGACGGCCACCGTGGTGGCGATCTACGCCGTCGCCGGGCCGCACGTGCTCGATCAGGTGAGCGCCGCCAGTAAGAGGGTCTCCCTCGCCACCCCCTGGCAACTCGTCAAGGTGGGGCTCCAGTCGCTCTTCGGGCCGGGCGCGTACTCGGCGTGGATCCAGATCGGGTCCCTGCTCCTGATGGCCTGCCTGGCCTGGCTCGTGCTGCGGGCGTTGCCCGCCGACACCGTGCCGGCTGTGGGGCCGAATGTGGGTCCGTCCGTGGCCGCCGCGATGGTGGTCGCCTGGCTGTTCGCCGCCCCGTACGCGTTGCCCTGGTACGACGGGCTGGCCTTCGCGCTGCTGGCGATGGCGTCCTGGCCCGCGTTGGAGGCGTTCATGGTGGCCAGGGTCGCCGTGCTGTCGCTCGCATACCTCCCGGCCAGGGAGATAGCGCGGCCCGATGACCTGCTCTGGACCAAGACCCTGCTCAGGGAGACGGTGGTGCCGTGGACGCTGCTGGCACTGACGATCGCCCTGGTGTGGTGGGCGGCGAGAGCCGGACTGCGCGCACGCAGGCGGCCAGCGTCAGCGGCACCGCGACCGTGAGCGCCATCGCGGGGATCGCGATGCCCGAGTCGTTCATCAGAAACCCGATCAGCGAGCAGGCCAGCGCCCCGATCAGCCCGGCGCGCAGCGCGGGCGCGAGCGTGTAGGCCCGGCCCAGGGCCGAGGCCCCCCACCGCGAAGGGCGGTCGAGCACCAGGAACAGGAACGCCAGCGCGACCAGCGTGAGCAGCGACAGCGACCAGTTGCCGACCGTGACCCCGATCATCGCGCCGAACTTGCGGCCGACCACGGTCCAGGCATCCCCGTCCAGCACCTGCTGCACGAAGGCACCCAGGTGGGTGCGTTGGTCGGCGGGCCGCATCCAGTCGGCCACTGCTATGGCGCCGATCAGCAGGCTGCCCGCCAGGCCGACCAGGACCAGTCTCATCGGTGAGACCCGCCCGCCGGACACCAGGATCATGAGGATCGCGACCCCCACCAGGAACGCCGGGACCCCGCCGAAGTCGGCGCCCCACGCGGGCCAGCCGTCGGCGAACACCGCCAGTCCTCCGTACGCCGCGCACACCGCGAGCGCGAGCGTCCGACGGCCACCCGAGATCAGCCACTGGGCGATGCCGGCGAGGGCGAGGATCGTGCCGGCGGCGTAGACGGCGAAGGCGATGTTGCTGAAACCGTAGAAGCGCCCGCCGGTGACCGGCTCGTAGCCGGTGACCGCGTTCACCTGAAGTGCCGAGCCGGTCATCACGTCGGCCAGCAGCGCGACCGAGGTGATGGCGGCGACCACCGTCAGCGGGCCGAGCGGGTGCGCCCGCCACGGTCCGGAGAGCGCCACCCCGGCGACCGCGCAGGCGAAGCCGAGGATCGTCACGATCACCCAGACCATCGGCGCGGGCAGGCTCCACCAGGGGATCAACTGCGCCAGGAAGGTGGAGACCGCGATCGCCCCGCTGACCACGGCGACGACCTGGATGGCCGTCAGGGCACGAGAACCACCCCAGCCCCGGCGGATCGCGACGGCGGCCAGCAGGTAGAACAGGATCTGCACCGCCACGAACACCGCGAAGAACGGCCCCCTCACCTCGCGCAGCACCTGGCTCGCCAGGTCGTCGTCGGCGAGCTTCTCGACCGTCGCCGCGACCGGCTCCTCGCTCGCCCCGCCGCCCTGCCAGGCGCGTCCCACGACCCCGTTGGGGGACTGGAGGCTCAGCAGGCCGATCGCGGTGGCGGTCAGGTCGGTGTTCGTGACCAGGCCGTCCTGGCGGGTGGAGGCGGCGGTGAGGTAGCCGCGCGGGTACGTTTCCCCGCCGGGGGACGGCCCCCGGGCGATCGCCACGTGCAGGTGAGGCGCGACCGAGGTGTCGGCCAGGCCGGCGACCAGGACCGTGGCCTCCGTTCCGGGCGCGGCCGTTCCGGGGACGGTGCCTTCGGAGGGCGTGGCCTCGGGCGTCGTGGCTCCGGGCGCGGTGGTCTCCGGCGTCGTGGTTTCCGGTGCCCGGGTCCCGGGTGCGGTGGTCTCCGGGGCCGGTGCCGTGGTTTCGGGCGCGGTGGTCTCCGGGGCCGTGCTCGTCGTGGGCGACGCCGGGGTCGTGCCGTCGGCGAACGAGGGGGGCAGGCGGTCGAGGACCGTGCCCACCACGCGGTCGGCCCTGGCCACGGCCTCCCGCCTGGCCTGGGTGGTCATCGTGGCGGGGACGTCGTCCGCGGCGAGGGCGTCACCGGTCCAGGCCCTGGCGAGGTCATCGGCCTCGACCACGATCAGCCCGTACGGGGACAGGTCGCGCAGCTCCTCGACACTCGCCGCGTATTTCCCGATTTTTCCGGACTTGTCGGCGGCGGCGAGGGCGGCTCCCGGCCCGACGGCCGCCACCTTCAGACCCGCCTCCGCCGCGAGCCCGCCCAGCTGCCCGAGAACCGGCCGGTAGGAGGTGGTGGCGTTGAAAGCGGTCAGCTCGTCCCAGCCGGGCACGCTCGCCCCGCCGCCGGGGGTCGCCTCCGGTGCCCGAGGGGGCTCACAGCCCGTGCCGGGAGCGCCCGCGCGCTGGCCGGCCGACACCGTCAGCCAGCCCGCCGCCGGGCAGGTGATCCCCCGTTCGGGCGGCGGGACCGCCCGGGTGGACATGGACGCGGACCCGCCCTCACCCGCGAGCCTCCACAGGTTCGGGGTCCGCTCCCGGTCGAGGTCGCTCCACTCCAGGCCGGGCACCCCGATGATCACGACCCTTCCGGGAGGCGTTACCGCCGAGGCGCCCGTCACGCCGTCACCGGAGCCCCCCGGAACACCGGGGGCACCCGAGGCGCCCGTACCGGCACCCGAGGCGTCGAGGGCACCCGAGATCCCCTGGGCTCCCAAGGTATGGGGAACAGCGGAGGCGGCGAAGGCCTCCGGAGTGCCCGGGAGGCCGAGCAGGACGAAGAGCAGGGCCGACAGCAGAGCCGACAGCAGGGACGCGGCGGTCGGCACGGTCCCGGCGACCCGGCGGAACGCCGGCCGTGTCGCGGGTCCCCCGGTCGCCGGGCACGCGCGCCCGTGACCGCTGTGTGCCGAAGCCATCCGGTTCCCCCTGTCCGTGCCCGTCGGGCGGCCACTTTTCCCCGCCCCCACGGTAACCTGCCTGCTCGTGAGGACTGGCGAGGCGACCACGACCGAGCGGCGCCCATGGACGTGGCCGTCGTGGTCGGCGTGGCTGCCCGCGCTGCTGCTCGTCGCCGCCGCGGTGGCCCCGCTGGTGCTCCACTGGCTGGGCAATGTGGACGACCAGCGTCTGGTCGACCTGGATGTGTACCGTACCGGCGGAGCGGCGATCCTGGAGGGTCGGTCCGTCTACGGGTTCGTCACGCCCGCGCCGCAGCTGCTGCCCTTCACCTATCCGCCGGTGGCGGCGCTGTTCGCCACGCCGCTGGCGGCGGTGTCGTGGACGACGGCGCAGTGGGCGTGGACGGCGTTGATCTTCCTGACACTGGGGGTCTCCGTCTGGCTCTCCTTCCGCGCCGTGTTCGACGGGGTGGGTGGCGCGCCGGGGAGGTCGGGAGCGGCGGACGAGGTCCCGCTCTCACCGGGTTCCGCTCACCGCGCGCCCGGTGGGGATCCGGCGCCGACGGAGGGGAAGCTCCGGGGCGTACGCACCCGACCGGTCGGTCCGGGGAGACTCGGCGGGCTCGGTGGGACGGGCGGGGGTCGGCTGTGGACGCCGCTGCTGTTCGCCGCCCTGATGATCGCGTGCACCTACCTGATGCCGATCAGGGACCAGGTCCGCTTCGGCCAGGTGGACATCCTGCTCGTCGCGCTCTGTCTGGCCGACTGCGTGGCCAGGCGCCCGCTGTGGCCGCGCGGCATGCTGATCGGCCTGGCCACCGCGGTCAAGCTCACCCCGGGTGTCTTCCTGATCTACTTCCTCATCGCCGGTTTCGGACCCGGCGCGAGACGGGAGCATCGAGAGACCTTCCTCGTGGCCGCGCTCACCGCCGCGCTGCTGACCCTGCTCCCGTTCCTGGTGATCCCGGCGGACGCCGCCGACTTCTGGTTCCGCGCGTTGCTCGATCCCGAGCGGCTCGGTGCCAACGCGGCGACCACCAACCAGTCGATGCGCGGCATGCTCATCCGGCTCTACCTCCCCGACGTGCTGACGAGCCTGCTCTGGCTGGCGCTGGTCGCCGTGGTCGCCTGGTACGGCTTCCGCCACGCCCGTAGAGCGCTGCTCGACGGGCACCTCGTGAGCGGGGTGGCCCTGGTCGGGCTGATGGCCGTAGTGCTCTCGCCGGTCGCCTGGATCCACCATCTGGCCTGGGTGGTCGTGGTGCTCGGCGCGTTGGTCGGTGACGGGCGCGACCCGGTCAGGCTCCGGGTGGCCGCCGGGGTCTGGCTCTACTACGTGCTGCCGATCCCCTGGTGGGGAGTGACGATCAAGGCGATGGAGATCCCGGTGCTCAGCCCGGTGCTGGGCAAGATCGTGCAGAACGGATTCGGGCTGGGCGCGCTGGCCCTGGTCTGGGTGCTGGGAGTGTGGCTGCCCCGGCGAAGGGCGACGTTCGAGAAGAAAACGACGTCTGACGTGGGACGACTTCGATCGATCGGATAGGAGTCGGTCGTATCGGTATGTAATCCTGCGCACATTTTCTGACAGTCGCCGGATACCCTGGGGCCATGCCGAAACTCGCTTACCTGGGACCGGAGGGGACCTTCACCGAGGAAGCCCTGCGCATCCTGGCGCCTGAGGCCGAGCGCCTGCCGAGCCCGAACGTCACCGCGGCCCTCGATGCCGTACGGCGCGGCGAGGCCGACGGAGCCGTCGTCCCGATGGAGAACTCGCTCGAAGGCGCGATCACCACGACCCTCGACGAGCTCGCCCGGGGTGAGGCGCTGCTCATCACCGCCGAGCTGCTGCTTCCCGTCGAATTCTCGCTCCTGGCGCGTCCCGACACCGAGATCGGCCACATCAAGAGGGTCTTCACCCACCCGGCGGCCATCACCCAGTGCCGCAACTTCATCGCCCGCGAGCTGCCCGACGCCGTGGTGGTCGCCGCCCCGTCGACCGCCGCCGCGGCGCAGGAGGTCGCGCTGCCCGGCTCGCCGTACGACGCGGCCATCGCCGCGCGCATCGCCGGAGAGCACTACGGACTGGTCGAGCTCGCGTCCGGGATCGGCGACCGCACCGACACCGTCACCCGGTTCGTCCAGGTGTCGCGTCCCGGACCGCTGCCGGAGCCGACCGGCGCCGACCGCACCTCCCTGGTCGTCTTCCTCGCCGACGACCACCCGGGCGCGCTGCTGGAGATGCTGACCGAGTTCTCCGTCCGCGGCGTCAACCTGTCCCGCATCGAGTCGCGGCCCACCGGCGACGGCATCGGCCGCTACTTCTTCCACTTCGACTTCGAGGGCCACGTCGCCGACGCCCGCGTCGGAGAGGCGATCTCGGGTCTCCACCGGGTCTCCGCCGAGGTGCGCTTCCTGGGCAGCTACCCGCGCGCCGACGGTCTCTTCCCGCAGATCAAGCGTGGTACGAACGACGGCGACTTCACCGAGGCCGCCAGTTGGCTCGGCAGGATCCGCAACGGTCAGGTCTGACCGTCACCCGGCTCGCGAGCCGGCGCCGATCCCAGGAGGCAGCCGGAGTATGCCCTTCGAAGGCGCCCTCCGAGAGGGATCCGGAGTGTGCCCGCCGAAGGCACGCCAGAGGGGGCGGGGCCGGTGCGTACCCCCGCCGAAGGCGTCCGCCGGGCGGAAACGGGGTCGGTGCGCCCGCTCTAAGGCGTTCCAGGGAGGCTCTAAGGCGTCCCGGGGAGGAAGACGGGGCCGGTGGGTGCCCGCCGAAACGTCCCGCCGGGCGGGAAAGCGGGTTCCGTTCCCGTGGCGCCACCCCGCCTCGGAGGGCGGGCGGTCAATCCGGGCGCGGGCGCGGGCAGTACATCGGTAGCCTTGTGGCTGTGATTGACCTGCGTACCCTTCGTGAGGATCCCGACCGGCTACGGGCGTCGCAGCGTGCCCGCGGTGAGGACGACTCTGTCGTCGACACGCTGCTCGACCTCGACGAGCGGCGGCGCGGCGCGCTGAGTCGCTTCGAGACGCTCCGCGCCGAGCAGAAAACCATCGGCAAGTCGGTCTCCCGTGCCTCGGGTGAGGAGAAGGCGACCCTGCTGGAGCGGGCGAAGGATCTCTCCGCGCAGGTGAAGTCCGCCGAGGCCGAGGCGGAGAAGCTCGGCTCCGAACTCGACGGCCTGCTCTACACGGTGTCCAACCTCGTGGAGGAGGGGGCTCCCGCCGGCGGCGAGGACGACTACGTCGTGCTGGAGGAGATCGGCGAGAAGCCGTCCTTCGACTTCGAGCCCAAGGACCACCTGGAGCTGGGAGAACTCCTCGGCGCGATCGACATGGAGCGCGGCGCGAAGGTCTCCGGCTCGCGGTTCTTCTTCCTGAAGGGGGTCGGCGCCAGGCTGCAGCTCGGGCTGCTCAACATGGCGATGCAGCAGGCGATCGAGGCCGGCTTCGTCCCGATGATCACGCCCGTGCTGGTCAAGCCGGAGTCGATGAAGGGCACCGGTTTCCTCGGCGCCCACGCCAGTGAGGTCTACCACCTGCCCGACGACGACCTTTTCCTGGTCGGCACGAGCGAGGTGCCGATGGCGGCCTACCACGGCGACGAGATCCTCGACGGCTCCGCGCTCCCGTACCGCTACGCGGGATGGTCCTCCTGCTTCCGGCGCGAGGCCGGCTCGTACGGCAAGGACACCCGGGGCATCATCCGGGTTCACCAGTTCGACAAGGTGGAGATGTTCTCCTACGTCCGCCCCGAGGACGCCCACGCCGAGCACCTGCGTCTGCTCGCCTGGGAGAAGGAGATGCTGGCCAAGGTCGAGCTGCCCTACCGGGTGATCGACACCGCGGCCGGAGATCTGGGGTCCTCGGCCGCGCGGAAGTTCGACTGCGAGGCGTGGGTGCCCAGCCAGGGCAGCTACCGCGAGCTCACCTCGACCTCCAACTGCACCGAGTTCCAGGCCCGCCGTCTCGGCGTTCGCTTCCGTGACTCCGGTGGCAAGCCCCAGCACGTGGCCACCCTGAACGGCACGCTGGCCACCACCCGCTGGATCGTCGCCATCCTGGAGAACCACCAGCAGGCCGACGGCTCCGTCGTGCTCCCCAAGGCGCTGCGCCCGTACGTCGGCCTCGACGTGCTCGAACCCGTCAAGTAAGCCCGCGCCGCGCGAAGAGACTCACAGTGAAGGCCCCGCCGCGGCGGGGCCTTTTCGTGATCACGCCGGATGTTCCGCCGCTTTTGTCGCTTCCTCGGTTGGCGCGGCGCCCGCCCAGCCGACCAGGACGGACCCGCCGACTCCGATCGCGCCGACGAGCCAGGCGAGGAACCCCGCCGTCGGATAGTCGTCGATGACGCCCGCCTCCCAACCGATGAAGAGCGTCCATGTCGCGAACGGCGTGCAGCAGGCGATGGTGACGAGCGCCAGCCAGGTCCGGGCCGGTACGCGCGCCCGGATCGCCGCCACCGACACGAGAACCGTCGCGGTGAGGGCGCAGGCACCGCCGAGCAGGGCCATCAGAGCGCCGATGTCGATGACGTGCGGTTCGCCGGACGGCAGGGCGAGCACGAAACCGACCGCGGCGAGGAAGTACGCGGGCCCGGTCACGCCGGTGATCCGCCGTGTGTGACGGCGTGCCACGGCCATGCCGGACATGAAGCCGAGCAGGCCGACGAAGAGACCGACGCGGTGCTCCGTCCTCAGATCGACTCCCGGCGCGTCGAGCGGGATCGCCGCGTTCGCGGAGAGACCTCCGTCGAACAGGCCCATCCGCCGCCAGTTTCCCCGCGCGTCCCGTACGGCGATGCCATCCTCGCCGTTGGCCGCCACCACCACGTGCCCGTCCGGTACGCGCTGGACCGCGATGGCCGAGGAACCGTGCCATGGCCTGTCCTGCGTGCCCGCCGCCCGCCGCCGAAGGGCGTCCTCACGCCCTGGGGAGACCGCCCACACCGTTCTCCAGCTGTTCCCGCCGTCCCGCGACTCGTCCACCGCCAGCCGAGGTGGGACGACGCGGTAGCAGTGCAGGGGGTCATCGGGCAGGCAGCTCCGGGTCGCGGGGGCCTGGACGGGCGAGGAACCGAGGTCTGGGAGGCCCGAGTCCGGTGAGGGCGAAGAGATCCGGGTGCTCCGCTCCTGTGCGGGGTGGCCGATCCACGTACGGCCGCCGTCACGGGAGAGGAACTCGGCACCTTGGTCCAGGACCACGGCGATGACCTCGCCACGTATGAGGACCTGCGTCACCACGGGCGGCCGCGGTTCACCTGCGGTGGCGGTGACCCCGACAAGGGCGATCGGGACGATGATCAACACGCGGACCCGCGGTACCGGGTGACCGGTACCGCACCGGAGCCAGATCAGCCACGCGGCGCCCAGCGCCGGCAGGGCCACCAGGTCGGTCGGGTCGGCCAGGACAAGCGATGGGCCGGCGGCCAGGGTCCACGCTCTGGAGGCGAGTGCCGCGCCCGCCTCCGTGGTCTTGACCAGGGTGAAGCCGACACCGGTGGCGGTGATCGCCACGAGGGCGGCGAGCCGGATGGGGGCGAGCGAGGCGCCGCCTCCGGAGAGGGCGAGGACCGAGGAGAAGAGGAGAGAAAGAACGAGGGCGAGTACGGGCGGGGCGACCAGCAGCCCCGCGACGTCGCTCAGCTTGCCGGTGACGAGCCCCGGCCACAGGGCCTTGAGGAGATGGTCGTTGATCAGCAGCACGAAGGTGGCGACCACGGTCGCCGGATGCCCGATCCAGGCGAGGAGAGGCTCTCGCGGGCTTTCCATGGCCGGGTAGATCCACCGCGACGAGGCTTGGTTCGGGGTTGGTGGCATTCGTGATCGAGGTGTGTCCCGAAACCCGAGCGATCCGCACGTCCCGGCGCCGGCGAGTCCGGTTCGCCGGTGACGCCGCGCACGTCCACAGTCCCGCGGGAGGGCACGGAATGAACATCGGAATCCCTTTTCCCGCTGTCGCCCTGGCGAAGCCCTTACGGTCGCTCTCAGAGGCGGAGAGAGGGCGCTGGACCGCTACGTCGCGGCCCGCCCCATCGCACTCCAGGCCGCCACCCTCGCCGGGCGGCTTTCAGGCCGGCCGACATGAACAGGCACCTGCGACCGCTCGGAAACCTCGTTCCGCGGCTCCTGGCGCTCAGCCCGGCCTTTCGTCGGCGTCTCGCCTGGCGGCTCTCGGATCCGGTCTGTCGGTGAGCCCCGCAGGTCTGGCCCGGGGCCGGTGCCCTCAAGGGGGAGAATCGGCCTCCGCGGACGAAAGTGAGGCGAGAACACGCGGGGCGGTACGCCGGGGCGCGCTCCGCAGGACGGGGGTCGGTGCCCGAAGTGCCGCGGGACGCCCCGAAAGGTCCGGGAACAGAAAGACGGGGTTCGCTAGAAGCGAACCCCGTCTTCCCGGTTCAACCAAGAGGTCTATGCGTCAGACGGCGCGGACCTGCGAGGCCTGCGGGCCCTTCTGGCCCTGGGTGATCTCGAACTCGACCCGCTGGCCGTCTTCGAGGCTACGGTAGCCGTTGCCCTGGATCTCGGAGAAGTGCACGAACACGTCCGGTGCACCGCCGTCCGGTGCGATGAAGCCGAAGCCCTTTTCAGCGTTGAACCACTTGACGGTTCCCTGAGCCATTAAAGCTCTCCCTCAGGATTTGAAACTTTGGGATTCACACCTCATGAACCCCATGTGTCGTACAGCGGGCCCCGGGGTGGCTCAGTCAAACTGGTTTTCACAACGGGATTCAGCTAATACAACGCCATCACATCTAACACTATCCGGCGCGGGCGTGTTCCCGCCATGAGGAAGATTCCTTGGACCGGATCCCGGGGCCGACAGACCGGCTATCACAGTGCAGACTGGGACGTGTTATGCAAAGCCCCAGGTTGATCGCCACAGACCTCGATGGCACCGCTCTGCGCTCGGACGGTACCGTCTCTCCCCGTACGGCCGCCGCTTTTGCGCTTGTGGAGAACGCCGGGGCCACGCTGGTCTTCGTGACCGGCAGGCCACCCCGCTGGATGAGCATGGTCGCGGGTGCCGTACGCCGTCGTGGGCTGGCCATATGCGCCAACGGAGCCCTCGTCTACGACCTGCACAGCGAGCAGATCGTCAGATCCCACCTCATCCACCCGGACGTGCTCGAAGAGGTGGTGAGACGCCTCCGCGAAAAGGTGCCCGACCTCGCCTTCTCCGTGGAATACGAGGGCGGATTCGCCCACGAATCGGACTTCCGTCTCGGAAGATGGGACAGCAAGACGGTCGTCGGACGCCGTGTCGGAACGGACGCACTTACCTCGCGGCCCTGCGCCAAGCTTCTAGCGCTGCATCCCAGAATGGACCCCGACATCCTCCATGAGGCGGTTTACGGGCTGGTCGGTGACCTTGTCACCCCCACCCATTCCAGCGGCCGGGCACTGATAGAGATGAGCGCGCACGGTGTGACGAAGGCATCGGCACTGGCCCATCTCGCTATGACGCTCGGTGTCGTGGCCGAAGAGGTGGTCGCCTTTGGTGACATGCCCAATGATCTGCCGATGCTCAGGTGGGCCGGCACCTCGTACGCCGTCGCCAACGCCCACCCGGAGGTGCTGGCCGCGGTCGATCACGTGACCGCGGCCAACAACGACGACGGGGTCGCCGGAGTCCTTGAGGAGCTCTACAAGGGGGACGGATTTCGCGACCCCCGTGAAGGCGTCCCATGAAGGCGTCCCGTGAAGGCTCCGCGGGCGGGGGCGGCCACCGGCTCTCGCCGTACTCTCGCCGGATCGCGGGCCTTCTACGGGTGCGGGCCTTCTACAGGTAGGGGCCCGCGTTACCCGCGGGTCCTCCCTCCTGCTGCTGCAGGGACATGCCACCGGGCAGAGCCCTGCGCATGTTCTCCAGCTGGGCGCGAGCCGCCATCTGCTGGGCGAACAAGGTGGTCTGTATGCCGTGGAAAAGCCCCTCGAGCCAGCCGACCAACTGCGCGTGGGCGACCCGGAGCTCGGCCTCGCTGGGCGGGGTGCCGTTGACGTCCTCGGTGAACGGCAGTGAGAGCCGTTCCAGCTCCTCGACCAACTCGGGCGCCAGACCGTCTTCGAGCTCCTTGATGGAACTCTCGTGGATCTCCTTGAGCCGCTTGCGGCTGGCCTCGTCCAGAGGAGCCGCCCGGACCTCCTCAAGGAGCTGACGGATCATGCTGCCGATGCGCATCACCTTGGCGGGCTGCTCGACGAGGTCGGCGATGGACCTGCTCTCGCCCTCCTCCTCGCCCTTGGAGCCCTGGGGACCCACGACCACGATGTGCGGAGTGCTCTCCTCAGCGTTCATAACCTCAACTTACTAGCAGGATTTTCCCGACGTGTTCTCCAGACTCCAGGATGCGGTGAGCCTCGGCCGCCTCCCTCATCGGCACCCGGGCATGCACCACCGGCCGGATCGCCCCGGCGTCGAGCAGGGGCCAGACGTTGTCGACGACCCCGCGCACGATGACCCCCTTCTCGTCGACGGGCCGGGAGCGCAGCGTGGTGCCGTACACCGAGGCCCGCTTCGCGAGCAGGGCTCCCAGGTTCAGCTCGCCCTTCGCGCCGCCCTGCAGGCCGATCACGACCAGCCGCCCCCCTGTCTTGAGAACCTTGATGTTTCCCGGAAGATACCTGCCGCCCATGATGTCGAGGACCACGTCGGCCTTGACCTTCTCCGAGAAGTCCTCCCGCCGGTAGTCGATCCCCTCGTCGGCTCCCAGCTCCAGGCAGCGCTCGATCTTCTCGGGGGACCCGGCGGTGACGACCACGCGCGAGCCGAACGCCTTCGCCAGCTGTATGGCCATCGTGCCGATCCCGCTGGCACCGCCGTGCACGAGGAGGGTCTCGCCCTTCCGCAGGCGTCCGGTCATGAAGACGTTGGACCAGACCGTGCAGGCCACCTCGGGCAGCCCGGCGGCCTCGACCAGGTCGACGCCCTCCGGCACCCGCATGACCTGCTGCCAGGGCACGGCGACCTTCTCCGCGTACCCACCTCCGCTGAGCAGCGCGCACACCCGGTCACCCGGTGCGAACCCCTCCACGTCCTGGCCCACCGCCCCGACCACGCCGGAGCACTCCATGCCCGGGTACGGTGAGGCGCCGGGGGGCGGATCGTAGAAGCCCTGACGCTGGAGCGCGTCGGCCCTGTTGACCGCGGAGGCGGTCACGTCGATGATGACTTCGCCACGTTCGGGTAGCGGGTCGGGAACCTCCCGCCACGTCAGAACTTCCGGTCCGCCTGGTTTATCGATCACGATGGCGCGCATGTGAGAAAAGGTATCCGCTGAGCCCCAACTTGGTGGTTGCACGCGTTGACATGAACACAGGGCGTTAACCTGCTATGTGTTTGCTGCCCTTTTATGCCCATCCCGAGGGGGAACACGGTGGCAAGACACGATCGTGAGGAATCTCTCGAGGAACAGCTCGCGTGGCTGGATGCCATCAAGGAGCAGGAGGAGGAGGCGCCCGCCCTGGCGGTGAAGGCCACCGCGGTGGACGACGCCGTCGTCTCGCCGTACCCGAAGGATCCCTGGAGTCTGGTCCCGACCGAGCCCGACACGACGTCCTCGCCGCTGTTCCGTGCGGCTGTCGACTCGGCCCACCCGGACACCGATCCGCCGGTGGAGGACGCCGACGCGGCCGAGTGGATGGAGGCCTCCGACACGGTGACGTCGTTCACCGTGCCCGCCCCGGCGTCCGGCAAGCAGGACAACGACGGTTTTCTCGAGCCGCTCAAGCCCCTGCCGCGCCAGGAGCCGGCCGACACCGGCGAGTACGGCGCCGGCGACTTCACCGAGCCGCACATCCGCACCCCGTTCGCGGCGCCCGCCCAGGAGCCGTCCCGAGGGCTGTTCGAGCAACCCCAGCGTCCGGCGGAGCCGACCGCTCCCGCTCCGGCGGAGCCCTCCGACCTGGAGCCGCTCAGGCCGTCCTCCTCGGACACCGAGCGGTTCACCTTCGGCAGTAAGGAGTTCGGCGGCGCCGACTCCGACCGCTTCTCCTTCGGAAGCGGTGACACGCGCCCCGCCTCGGGGGACAAGGACTTCTCCTCGACCAGCGGAGATCTCTCCACCGGAAGCACCGACTCCGACCGGTCCCCGTCCGGCGCCTCCGGCACCACGGGATCCGGCACGTCCGGTGCATCCGATACATCTGGTTCGTCCGGCGCGTCAGGCCCTTCCGGTACGTCTGGTTCGTCCGACGACGGCGACCGATTCTCGTCAGGGGCCGCAGAGGCCGACCGCTTCCCCTCCACCGGCGCCGACCGCGACCGTACGAGCTTCGAGCCCTTCGGATCCTTCGACTCCACGGTGACGTCGGCGGCGAAGGAGTCGCCGTCGCCCAGGCAGGCGTCCGAGCGTTTCGAACCCGCTCCGGATCGCTTCGCCCCTGTTCCCGCGCCCGTTTCTCCGCCCGGTTCCGAGCCCGAGTCGGAGTCGGAGTCGTTCCAGGCATCCGAATCCTTCGGCACCGACAGGCCGGAAGCGGCCGCGTCGCCGGAGCGCCCCTCCACGGCGGGTGCCTTCGGTTCGAAGCCCACCTCGGGCGCCTTCGGTGACGCTCCCGGCTCCTCTGGAGCCTTCAGCTCGTTCGGCTCCTTCGACACGGAGCGTTCCAGCTCACCGTCGTCTTCTTCCTCCGGGTTCGCCGCCTTCTCCGGCCCCACGGCCTTCTCGCCGGGCCGGGACGCGCCCCCCGCCCCCGAACGGGAGACCCCTTCACCCCAGAAGCGCGGTCGGGACACGGCGGAACGGGAGAATCCTTTCGCATCCAACCGGGACACGGCGGAACGGGAGAGCCCTTTCGCACCCGGTCGGGACGCGGCGGAACCGGTTCGGGAGCCGTACCAGGCACGCCGCCGCCAGACCGCCCCGGCACCCGCCTTCGGCGCACCGGCCAGGCAGCAGTCTCCGGGCACGGCTCCCCGGCCGTCCGCCGACAGCCTGGATCCGGAGTCGCTGCTGAGGGGCCGCCGCAACGCGCCCGCCGGCGGCTGGCGGAAGCTCGTCTACAAGGCGTCGGCAGGGTTGATCAAGCCGGGCGAGTCCCCGGAGGTCCGCCGCCGCAGAGAGCTGGTCGGTCGCGCACGCACCCCGGTGGCCACCGGCCACCACCGTGTCGCCGTACTCAGCCTCAAGGGCGGTGTCGGCAAAACCACCACCACGGTCGGCCTCGGCGCCACCCTGGCCCAGGTACGCGGTGACCGGGTCATCGCGGTCGACGCCAACCCCGACCGCGGCACCCTGTCGGACAAGGTCGAACTCGAAACCTCCGCGACCGTCCGCGACCTGCTGAACGAGCGTCAGCAGATCAAGAGGTACGTCGACATACGGGCCTTCACCTCCCAGGCCCCGTCGCGCCTGGAGATCCTCGCCTCAGACCGGGACCCGTCGGTCTCCGAGGCCTTCAGCGCGGCCGACTACCAGTCGGTCTCCCAGGTCCTGGAGAACTTCTACTCGATCTGCATCACCGACTGCGGCACCGGCCTGCTCCACTCGGCCATGTCCGGCGTGCTCGGACTGGCCGACCAGCTCGTCCTGGTCAGCTCCCCCTCCGTGGACGGCGCCCGCGCCGCCTCGGCGACCCTCGACTGGCTGGAGGCCCACCACTACGAGGAGCTCGTACGCTCCGCGACCGTGGTGCTGTGCAGCGTCCGCCCGCGCTCGAAGTCGACCGTCGACCTCGATCGCCTGGAAGCCCACTTCGCGGCCCGCTGCCGCGCCGTCGTCCGCGTCCCCTACGACCCGCACCTCGAGGAGGGCGCGGAGATCGACCTGGAAAGACTCCAGGCCGGCACCCGCGAGTCCTACCTCCGCCTGGCCGCCTCGGTCGGCGACGGTTTCGCCGGCCCTCAGCCCTGATCCACACACGATCCTCAGCCCTGACCCACACACCGGCGGGCGCCGCGACTCCAGATCGGAGCCACGGCGCCTGCCGGGTCCGGGCACGCTCGGGCCAATGAGAGACTAGGGTGCAATCTGACACGTTCTTCGGACGTGTCACCAGGAGAGCTCGCCTAGTGGACGATGGCGGCGGTCTTGAAAACCGCTAGGCCGGGTGACCGGTCTCGTGGGTTCGAATCCCACGCTCTCCGCTCAGCTCGGAAAACGGCGTCTGACCAGGGACTTCCCTCGGAGCAGGCGCCGTTGATCGTTACCTGGCGCCCGAGCCCACTACGACCGGCGCAAACACCGTGGCGACCGCCACGCCACCGCCCTGCGCAACCTCTACAACCGCTTCCTCGGTTGCCTGTTTCACTGCCTGACCACCCGCCAGAGCTACCAAGAACACACCGCATTCCCCACTCCCCAGCAGCCCGCAGCGGCCCAGGCCTGAGCCACACCACCTGATCGCCGTTACCGCTGGGGGCTTCGCAGCCCCCAGACCCCCGCGCGCCGGAGCAACCACCGACGCGCACCTCGCCGTGCCCACAACCCGCCGATCGCGTCGGCGGTCACTCCGGACCGACTTGACGCACCCCGCCCATCGGATGTCTCAGCACCGGCTCAACGGAACGCGTGACTGGGCCGTCATACTGACGTTGCGACCCCTCGCAGGGGCGATTAACCACCGGATTTCCCGTCAGAACGGTTCCGGACTCGACACGCTCAGGACGGTCGCTATCAGCACTGAGTCAGGTCGAGCTGCACACCTCGCTCACGGCAACACTTACCGATCGTGCCAGACAGCACCTCGCTTCTGCCATAGCCGAGGAAGGCATTAGTGCATCAGCCGAAGCCGCCGCTCCCGTCTACCCAAGCTTTCATGCTTCAGCCGTTAGCTATGGATACCAGAATCTCTATCGCCCCCGTCTGCGCACCGCATCTCGCCAATACTCCCCCTTAGCATCGCGATGCTGGTGACTTAAGATCGGCTTTGGAGCCCCCAACCATACATGGAGCGAATGGAACTCGACAGGCTCCAGCGTGGCGCTGGCCTCGTCGCGCCCCCGAGCATATGCCCTGATTCGATAGTCACCAGCACCTCGAAAATTTATCAATGGAAAGTGGTCGGCGCCACCACCATATAACGTCTCAAGGAAAAAATTTTCGTCGGCATGAAAACTAAAGTCAACAATTTCATCCCACAAGCCAACCTGGATAGGCGGCTCGGAAGAATGAAATTCTAGACGTAGATTGATTTCCCCATCATCCAATCCTGTGATAATTCTCACCGAACCTGTATAGATATCTACCAAACCATTCCCGCCTGCGGTATGCATGCTTTCGATGTTGATGGAGTGAGTAATCAGATACTGGTTCTTGTAAGCCAGGATTTCGCCTTCGAATATCTGCGGTTCGGCCTCGCGGTTAAGTGACATCATTGCTCCTTGTCTGATTCAAATGACTCTACGTGGTACACCACTGTGACCGCCCGTCCTCCTTCAGGCGGTCACAGTGGTGTCGGGTGGTCGCTAAGAAACGTTACTGAGGAAGAGTGAATCCGAGCTATCAGTTAAGCTGCTGTCCACACCCGCATTCCCGGTGTAGTTGCGCTGCTCGTTGAATGCCCAGTCAGCGATTGGAGCGCCACTATACTCCATGTGCTTGAACGAGTTCCCCGAACTTCCGAAGCGGAACACCCTGCCGGGATCATCATAGTAGTCGACGTATGTACCTTCGATGCTGCCCAATTGCTTCTTGAGGGTGTTATTGTAGAAGACATTGTTTGGCCCAGAAGATCCTGACCATTTAACGGCCTTCAGTCCCGCTGCCCACCAGATCGGGAACCAGTCGGAACTATCTGGTGCGCTATTACCCTCGTCCCCGCAGTTGCTCTTGCAACTTCCAGGGCGGTGAGAATATGACGTGGAGACCTGATTCAACTCGAAGAGATTGTTACGCTCCCAGCCTCCATGAAGATTGAGATCGGAGTCGAAACTGTTTCCGATCGCGACATTTCCAGACGCCGACCATTGGAATGTGAAATGGCGCAGGTATCGTGTTGTGTTGCCCGCATACAGGGAATCCCAGACCCGGGATCCCCGGAAGTATCCGTTCCCGCCTTTACCCTTGTTCCAGGACCCTTCCAGGTAGTTATTGACGACCGTGAGATTCTTGGCCTCTTCGGTCACGATCGGATGAGAGCCGACCATTTCGGCGTGCACGTTGCGCACAAAGCTATTCACGGCCCACTTGAAAACGATGCCATGCATCGCCGCCTCTGGGGCCATATTTCCGTAGTTACTGATGGCGTCGTCTGAGTCCATATTCGCATCTTGTGCGAAATATAGATTCTCGAATCCAACGCCTAAGACGGGGTCAACCAGAGGTGATGCCTTGGAATCGTATGCCGCATCGTAGCCGGTAATCATCTCGGAGCCGTCTGATATTGACGTGACCGGAACGTCGTACTCCAGAGGTTTATCTATCGTGACCCACTTGTCACTGCTGGACCTGCCGACACCAGTAATCTCGAAAATCTGCTGCCGCATATGCAGATTTTGTAATTCCCACTCGGTGGGAACAGCCTTCATGGTCCGATAGAAGTTCATGGTGTTTGCAGCACGAATGTTGATATAGCCGCCGACTTGAATTGTGTTCATGATGGCGCTACTGGTGTTATTGGCGATGAAGACTTTTGTTTCGCCCTCACGCGCAGCGAAACCAGCGTCCCCTGGCTTGTCACGAAGCTTTGCGCCAGCCTTCCAGTGGACGTTTACAGTCCCCTCGAACAAGTCTTTTCTATTACTAGGTGCAGCCAGATGCTGGACGAGGTAAGAGGAGTGGACTCCTCGCGACTGAACGCGGAACAGCCCTCGTCCGGGCCAAATCCAGCCTCCCTTGGCATCAGCGAAAATCATTGCGTCTTGGTCCCAGCGCGAACCGTCATCCGCAACCGCGTCATACAACGTGTTCTCATCCGGCGAATAGATGAGCCGAGTGCCGTTTTCCGGATCATTGCCGGCACCAGTAATCACCAGGTAGTCGGCGTCAGCGTATATCTGATGTGTTATTTCTAGCTCGCCCGCCGGCAGCCGGATTCGACTAAGACTTGTATAATTTGCTGTTGGTGAGCAATCGCTCTTGATTGCGTCAATGGCGGCCTGAAGACCGTTTGTGTCGTCGTTGTCGTCGTCAGGAACCACGCCGTAGTTGCTGGCTAGCTCTGCTTCGGTTATTTCGCAAGAAGGTGATGTATTGAAGTCACCTGCGGAAGGCAAACTCGCAGCACCTTCGCGATATCCAGCTCTTGACCAGTCATAAAGACCTGACACGGGGGTGCGGCGGTTCCCTGCTGACAGATCCAAACTCAATAACGCTGGTCCCGGAGGGATGGTGCTCGATGGCTCGTTCGGATCCGGAGTCACACACCAGGCTTCAGTCGTACACGGGATGACGTGTACATAGAATTTGTCGCCGTCAATTACCCGTTGTGGCGTGTAGAAAGCTGTAAATAGATAGGTTCCCCCGTTTGAGTTATGCTGCTCGTCGATCATTCGGCGGCTGAATCCAATCCCAGAGGTTCCGCCCTCCCGAGTCGACGCCATAGGATATTCATCACAGGTTTTTCCTGCGGTAGCGTTATTTCTCTTCCACGTCCTTGTACAGGCTGCCGCACGGTTCTTCTCGCCGAGACCGGTATTGCCGCGGGTGAGCGGCACCCCATCATCCTTATTCGGAAACCCCGGCGCACCCGGGAGGGGGCCACCGCCTGTTCGACCTGGAGTCCCTTGGCCGTTCTGCGCGTCCTGAATGTGTTGAGCTAGTTCGGGGAATCCATTTGGCGCATTGGGGTTGAAGCTGTATTCCATAACTGGGCGGAATGAGTCAAAGACACAGCCCTTGGTGTTGTTATTGCCTGGTAGCGCGTTGTCGCAACGGATTACCCGGGTCGCGAGAGCCTTAGGTTCACCCTTCCAGTCTAGTGGACTGGCGCTATGGAGTTCGAAAGTGCCATACGGGTACTCGTACAAGATCATGTTCGGTTCGGCGGGCGTAAACTCGAATGTCCACGCGCCAACTGCTGGTGGCCCTCCGGGAAGTAGCTCTTGCTGATCGAATCCCCCGCTGACGACTGCACAGCCGTCGCTGCTCGCGCAGTCTGCCTCGCTGGTGATGGTGAGTCCCGGCCAAACGGCCACCGGCCCGTGAATTACGGTTATAACCGTCTGAGTCCCCGGATCTTCTGGGTTCAGCCACGCTCTGTGCGAGTAGACATATTTCCCTGGAGCCGCGATATTATCCACGGTGATCTCAAGTTCGTGGAAAGTGTTTACTTGGCCGATTTTCCGCGGAACAGGTAGCGGCCCTTGCGGATAGATGATCTCTACGACATCCGTCGTTTCTTCTACTTGCCTACACGAGTAGGTACGCGTCTCGTACCAACCTACGGTTCCGCACTCCGTTGCATTGTTCAGCGTCGAGTGCCCTTCCGCATCCCGGTAAGCGGAGCGCGCAGGGACCTTAACTGAAGAATCCCAGCCAGGGCGGGAACAGGTGAGAATGGTTCCTGCCGGCGGCTTCTCTTTAGCGATCTTCTTTTCGAGACCCTTGCAGGTATCCTGGCTGGGCTTGATTCGAGCGTCTCGGCTGAGTAGCGGTTTGTTTGCGAGACTCAGTTCTTTGGTGTCGACGACCGGCGTAGGCGTAGGCGCGGGACTTGCAGTGGCAAAGGCCTGTGGTATGGCATTGACGAATGTGAGTGCCATGATTAAGGCACTGAGGACGGCCAGGCTTCTCTTTCTCATTGCACCTTCCTTGATACGGCCCGGGAATGGGTCAGCAAGAAACATGTGCGCTTCGAAGTCCGAGAGGGCATGGTTGTCTTGTCTGCGGTACACGATTCACAGACGGTAGTCGGGAGGAGTATCGAAGGATGATGTAGCGACAGACGTCATACATGGCGGTTAGAACGCAGGCCAAAGAGAGGTCTTCGCGTCAGGTAGGGGACGGGGACCTTGCAATGTCGAGGATTCGAGTTTCTCGAAAATTTGTGCGTGCCCGTCTCGGATGATCAAACGATATGCCTGAAGATTATTTCCGACAATATGACTTTAATCACATTACTGAGCGATCAGGATGGTTTACTTTCTACGCAACTCGGGCCGCAGGATATCTCCATTACGGAAGACCGGATCTCCGTGACTTGAAATCTTGTGGCTAACGCCACGGCTGCACAGCCGGAGGTCATGAAGGTTCACGGCGCTCGCCTTTCCTCAACCGATCGAATACGCCGAGACGACACCTGCCGGAAATTCCATCCGTGCAGCTCAAGCTGTAGGTGACCGCTCATGGAGGACTCCACCGCACCGGTCTTGCCGGCGGCGCTCGGCGCTGGTCGCAACGCGCATAAGGTCGTCACGAGGTCTTCACTCCCGGTAGGTCCTCATGGCCCCTGCGAGGGGTCGCAACTGCCACTCGCATAGGCAGCCATGACTAGGTTGACCAGTCCTCATCCACTAGCTAGATGATCACTCAATGTTCAGACACCTTTCCTCTATGCAGCCCAGAAGATAGGCGAACGGTTCAAGTTCCCCACCGACTCGCCCACCTATAAAAAGCAGCGGCGCAGCAGGATCAGACCGACCGTCCGTGGCACCTTCGCCGCTCGATTGTCCCGGTCAGCCCCGGCGAGTCAAGGGCGCCTTTGGCGTCGCTTCGCGATCAGCTTCGCTGACCCTTGACACGCCGGCTCTGCCCTGGGGGCGGCAGCTATGAGGAGGACGGGGGTAGTGCAGGGGGCGCGACCTACGTGCCGACGTTCGGACCGCATTCGCTGTTCCAGAAAAGATCGTCGGCGTGCCCGTTGCGTGCCCATCAGACGGGGAATCACGGGGAATCGAGGTGGCGCAGAGGAAACGCGATCACGCCTCTGAGCTGCGTCTTCGCAGATCAACCGTGATCGGCATGGCTATTTGCAAGCAGGATGTCAGGAGTTCGAATCTCTCGCATCCGCAGCGTTCTACGTTGATCAGCGGCTCATGGATGCAGGGGCGGTCATCTTCCGTGAATGCCGGACGGCGACGCCTCGACTGATCAAGATCACCGCGCCGACGAGCAGGGTCACCACTCCTGACAGCTCGGCGAACGCTGCCATGACGTATTCGCCGTCCGGATCGCCGACTCCGGAAGGCCAGCTGTTGAGCCATCGTGACGTGGCCATTGCCTGTGACAAGACCAGAGCTCCGAACGCGATGGTGATCCCTCCCAGGACGAAGCCCGGGGGCACCGGCCGGGTCCGCTTGCTGAAGAAGCCGACCCAAAAGACTCCGACCACCAGTGAGGTCGGGACCATGAGAAACCAGCCGATCTCCAGGTTCATGATCGCATCCAAGCGCAGATGCTCGAATCCCTCGCCCCGTGGGGAGTGCAGGAGCGGGATCATCACGGTCCCGCTGAGGAGCCCGATGGCGAAGAAGCGGAAGAACCACATGATCGACATGGTCTCGGACGGCCTGGGGAGCAGGTCAAGAGTTGGGGAGGAAAAAGCTTCCGTTGGTGGGGAAGGAATGATCCGCGGCACCAGCCATGGTGATCGGAGACCAGGAGCCCGTGGGATATGCGCGGGATGATCTTCCGTGGCCGAGATCCGAGAAGAGCCTCATGGCCTGGCCAGAGGCCCTGTCATTGCTCGGAAGGTAGCCCTCTTGAAAACCGCTAGGCCGGGTGACCGGTCTCGTGGGTTCGAATCCCACGCTCTCCGCTCAGCTCGGAAAACGGCGTCTGACCAGGGACTTCCCTCGGATCGGGCGCCGTTGATCGTTTCCGGGGTACTCAGCCGTATGCCGCTCTGAGCGGCCACATGTCGCTGGTCGTGGGATATCTGTGGGATGGAACCGGCCACGTTTGCCCAGCTCATCAAGACAAAAAAGAGGGCCCCGGATGACCGAGACCCTCTCACCGTAACCGGTGGACTCACGCCGCCAGCGCGTCCTCAATCCGCTGGTTGGCGATCTCCGTGCCGCCGTCGATGCACTTTGCGTAGACCTTGAGCAGTACGTCCACCCTGTGCCCTGCCCGCTCTGCCACGTCGGGGGCCGCCACCCCGGCGTTGAGCCAGAGGGACACCGCAGCGTGGCGCAGGTCGTACGGCCGGGCCGCCAGGGGTGAGGCCTGCTGTTCGGGAGTCAGGGCGAAGGCCCGCGCAGCCTTCCACACCTCGCAGTAGGTCCCGATGGAGATCACGCCCCCGCGCGAGGTACGGAAGAGCCGCCCGTCCTCGTGGACGCCGAACTCTGCGATAAGGGACGCCTACGGGAAACGTGAGGCACCGTATCCATGGCGAGGGCGGTGAGGCTGCGGCGCGCGAGGTCGTCACCTCACGAGAAGCTCATCTCCGCCAGACCTTTCTCCACTGTCACGTCAGGCGAGTAGCCCAGTTCCCTCCGCGCGGCGGTGATGTCGTAGGAACGGTCACGGCCGGTGAAGCTCACCAGCCAGTTCGTCAGCGGGGGCGCCGTCTTGCGGCGAAGCAGGCGCGCTGTGCGGTCCATCATCGCGGCCATGGGCGCCGCCATCGCCAGAGGGACGCTGCGGCTCTTGGACAGATCCACGCCGCGGGTCGCCAGCAAGGGGGTGAGGAAGTCTCGAATAGGCATCGGCGTGCCGTCCGTCGCGTAGTACACCCCACGGTGGCGGCCCCGTGTGAGCGCGAGGATCGCGGCAGCGGCCAGGTTTTCGACGTGCACGAAGTCGACGATGTGCTTACCGTGATCGATCCAGGCGAACCGCCCCGCCTCGGCGACCTTGACCATTTCGTTGATCGTCGTCATTCCGCGACCCCAGATGAACGGCGGGCGGAGCACGACCAGCTCGGTGTTCTCGCTGTTGGCTTTCAACAGCGCGCGCTCGGTGGCCAGCTTGACCCGGCTGTAGGCGATGTTCGGCCGGCCTTCCGGCGTCGACTCGTCGACGACGGGACGACGTTGACTGCCCGTGGAGACGGACGCGGCGCTGATGAGCACGAAGCGTCGCACCCCGCTCGCGACGCTCGCGGCGTGCAGGGCGACGGTCGGCACGTGATTGGCCTGTTCGAAGAGCGAGTCGGGCCCCCAGAACTCCATGTGAGCCGCGACGTGCACGACCGCGTCAACCTCGCGCAGCTTGGCGAGCCAGATCGGCGCCGGGGAACCGGCCCGGCCGAGCTCGGCGAGATCGCCGGGAACGGCATCGGCCCCGGCCGCACGTACCCGCTGAATGCTCGAGCCCGATCTGGCGAGCGCCATGACCTCATGTCCTTCGGCGACGAGGCGGCGGACGAGAGCGCCGCCGACGAAACCGCTGCCACCAGTGACAAAGACCTTCATGATTGCACTCCTTGTGATTGAGTACGCACTTCTCGTGCACGCCCGGTTGTCGGTGCTGCTCGGCGCGATCCCGGCCGCCTTCCAGATTCATAGCCATCAAATAGTTTGATGTCGATGTATCGATGTCTATGTAACCTCCCGTACGATGGGGGCGTCAAGTGGAGGTGGGCGATGCCGCAGGCGAGGAAGAGCGTGACCGCAGCACAGGTCGCCGACGAGTTCAGTCGTACGGCGAAGGTGCTCGTACGTCACTTCAACGAGCGTCTGGGCGAGCATGGGGTGTCGACACCGAGGTCGCGCCTGGTGGTGGAGGTGGCACGTTCGCAGCCGGTTCGGCTCACCGAGCTCGCTCTCGCGGTCGGTATCGCCCAGGGAACCGCCTCCACCCTGGTCGACGCGCTCGTCCGTGACGGATTGCTCGAACGCCAGGCCAGCGCGGACGACCGCCGGTCCGTACTCCTTCGAGTGACGGCGCAAGGGGCCGCACTGGCCCAGGACTGGACGGCCGGCTATGAACTGGCGGCGGAAGAGCTGTTCAGGCCACTCACCCCCGAGCAGCTGTCGACGCTGGTCGACATATTGCGGACCCTCAGCGCCGACGAGGCGTCGCCCGCCGGCGGCTGAAGAAGACATCGCCGACGCGTGGATAACGGAACGCCCAGTGGCGATAGCGATCCGACGCGGGCAGGGTTACCCCATTCACCGTTTTGATGTTGATGGGCGGTGGACCGATACACGAGGGTGCCGACGCCGCATCCCGCACACTTTCCTTTCATCCGTCCCATTCGGTTGCAACCAGTCCTTAAGTGCCGCCGTCCATGATCCGATCATGGGGAAGACGACGCGGGAGCGCCGTAACAGACGGCAGCGATGGGAAGCGGCCCGAGCGCGCGAGGGGGCGCGGGCTCAGCGGCGACGGGAGGCTGCCCGAGCACACGCGAAGGCGCAGGAGCAGCATCTCAACACGAACGGCTCTTCCTCGACGGCTCGGAGGACCGGCGAGATCGGCGCGAACCTGTTCGTTGGGCTGGGGATGCTCATGCTGCTCTTCGCGCTGGTGGGATTTCCGGTCCTCATCATCGACTCCACCGTGCCCGACGTGCGGACGGCGCTCGGCATGGAAGGCGAACCCGGGACCGCGACCGTCCTATCCTGCAGTGAGTATCGGAGGGCACGCCGCGCCGCCACCCAATACGACTGCAAGGCCCGGTTCGTGTTCGAGGACCCGGCCAGAGCACCGATTGTCATCCAGACCGTGGCGGACACAAAGGCAGGCGAGACATTTCCGGCCGCGATCAGCACGGAGGGAGACCATGCCATCCCTACCGGCACCCGAGGCGTATGGAGAGTCATGCCGGTGATGAGTGTCGTCCTGGTCATCCCGGCCATACTGCTGTTCTCCATCGGCATCCTGGCGGAATCCAGGGCGATGAAGATCGGCGCGGGCGTACTGGTAGCTGTCATGGCCGCGGCCATGACCGGAGGATTCGCACTCGGCCGGTGAAGCGCCGGTCAGGCCGGCGCGGTCCGACCCAAGGCCGGTGCGTCATGTGTAGGTCGCCGTCGGATTCGTAAGCACCGGCGGCCATCGACGAGCCAGGCACATGTCGGTCTCGCTCCACCCCTGCACGACAAGGACATCCTCCTCGGCGGCCAAGAGGTTCTCGGAGACGTCCAGTCGTAACCTGTACCTGCGAGCCATGCCAAGCAGTGAGGCGGCGGACGACGGAGGAAACCGGCACACTTCGCAGGTCCCACTTGGTGCGTTGTAAGCCACATATACGATCATGGAATGAAGCTGGTCTTCTTGCCCTTATGGTGTCGTCGCGCTGCCGTCGCTCACCAGGGAACGGGGGAGGGCGAGCTGGCGGCGACGCCCATCCTGGACTGGGAGCATCCCCGGATATTGAGGTTGGCGAGCGAAGCCCGGTGTGAGAACAGCGGGACGGACCGAGGCCTTCTGGTCACGGCTCACCGGCTTATCGCCGCACGGGTGCGTCCGGTGTATGCCATGAACGACACGCAGCCGGTCTCCAGGACGCTTCTCTTGGAACGCGGATCATGCAGCCAGCGGCTGGCGATCCTGGAAGCGGTGGGGCGGGCCGGCGGGATCGCCAGCCGAGTCAGAGGACTGCTGGTGGACGGGCGTTTCTGGCATCCACGATTTCCCTGGCTGCGGGCGTTGATTCCGCATCAGACGGTGCTCGCCTGGCCGGAGTTCCTGCTCGGCGACGAGTGGGTCGCCGTCTCCGAACTCTACGGTGATCTGAGTGCCTTGCAGAAAGGAGGCGGGTTCACCAATACCGGTGCTGAGACGCTCTTCGACGCGGTGGCCCGTACCGCCGTGGACTGGGACGGCGTGACCTGCTCGTCGTGCGATCTGTCCGGCCACGTCCTGACCGATCTTGGGTACTTCAGCTCCCGTGATGCCCTGTTTCGGACGCATGGTCAGACGTTGTGCTTGCCGGTTCGTGTCATCGCGGACCCCATCATGAGTCGTCGAGCGGCTTGAACCCTGTCTCTCTGCCAGAGGCTGCCGACCTCCTGCGGGGACGGAGAGCTATACGGGATAACCTTCAGATCTGTCTCGTTGGCGCACACCGGTGTCTATGATTTCGTGATGAAATATTACGTGTCGTTCGCTCTTTTTTTAGCTGTGATCCTGCCGCTGCTCAGCGGGTGCGGCCTTGTCGACAGCATGGCGGGAAAGAAGAAGTATGACGTCACAAGTGAAGCCATGGAACCTACGATCAAAGCGGGCAGTAATATAACGGTGACCCATATCGGGGAGCGATACGTTCCGGAGCTCGGCGACATCATCCTTTTCGAGACCCCCGAGATGTGGGATGAGAATGGGATACGCGTCTCGCGAGTCATTGGGGTTCCAGGGGTTGCTGTGGAGTGTTGCGATGGCCAAGGGCAGATGACCTTGAACGGAGACCCCTTGGAGGAGCCCTACATCAAGGAGCCTCCCGCTTCGCGCCTTGCCTTCGGCCCTGTGGTCGTTCCCGAAGGGCATGTTTGGGTGCAAGGAGATAACCGGCACGTTTCTCTCGATTCGCGCAGCCAGTTTCTTGACCCGAATAAACAGAAGGAGGACGCCATGGTTCCGGTGTCCAGCGTCATCGCGATCGTGGACCTTGCCGCCGTTGAGTGAGGGGGACGGGGATAGAGGGCAGTTGACTTGCGCGGATCTGGACAGCCGGAATTTGGGGATCGGCAGGGAAATGGTTCCGAATGATCCCGGGAATCTCTAGAATTATTCGGACATATGCGTCATCTGCGCCTCGGTCTCCCTTTTCTTCGCCGCCCCTTTCTGCTTCCGCCTTCGAGTGCGTCGGGGCGAGGCACTGGTCAGGCGGTAAGGCAGGTCATACGCTCCGATCGTGGCGAACATCGGCTATTTCGAGGCTTGGCAGATGTGGCTGGACGGCAAGTCCACCTTGGGAAACGACATGTTCGGCTTGCCGATGATCTGGTGGGGCAGGACTGGGAAAATCGCGGCCTTCGTCAGCGGCATGACCATCCTGCTCGACATCGCCGGTCCCAAGCGTCTCACGTCGTTCGCAGATCGGCTACACGCCCTAGTCCAGGCTCTCTGGAGCCGCGCGTTAATCTATTCGTTTTCGGTCGCCTCGTTTGTCATGGCCTTCGGCTGGGTCGCCATATGGGACATTGTATGGAACATTGACATTCCTGCACCGGCCGGTGTCCCCGGCTTGGATGTGCTCGTCGGCCTTCTCAGGGTCGTCGCCATCGTCACGCTGTGCTTTCTGCTGCCCCTGGCTATAGCTGGAACCGTACTTGTCATCGACAAGGTGTGCGCGAAGCTGCCCATGATCTTCACGCATCCTCGCGCGGTTCACATCCGTATCATGGCGGCCGCACTACTGATCGTCGGCTTTCATTTCGATCTGCTCGCCTCATAGCTCGTTCCCAATAGCTTCCCCTGCGACCGGGCTGCCAGGGGTGCTATACGCCGATGTCGGGTGAGGTGAAGTAGGCGGCGCTTTCGGCGTCCGTCGGGTAGTACGACTCGATCGCGACCTCGTCCAGGGTGATGTCCATCGGAGTGCCGAACGTGGTGGTCGTCGAGAACAGTCGCAGCTCCCGCCCGCCGAATTTGAAGATCATTGGGATGGCGATCTCGGACTCGACCGGCTGGCTCGCGTCCTCCGGGTGGGGGGCGAGGAGGTCCTCGTAGAGTGCGGTGAGCTCGGGGTCGGGAGCCGTGGCGAGCTGTCGTGTGATCCGGATACGCAGTAGCGCACGCACCTGCGCCAGGTTGACGATGTGCGGAGCGAGGCCGCGCGGATCCAATCCCAGCCGCACCATGTTGATCGGCGGGGCCAGCAGGTCGGGGGCGACGTCGGCGAGGAACGGGGCGATGGCGCGATTGCTCATCACGATGTTCCACCGGCGGTCGACGGCCAGCGCCGGATACGGCTCATGCGCGCGCAGCACCCGTTCGATCGCGCTCCAGGCCGCCGCCAGCGCTCGCTGATCGAGCGGTCGCTCGGTATAGCGGGGTGCGAAACCGGCGGCCAGCAGCAGCCGGTTGCGCTCACGTAACGGCACGTCGAGCTGCTCGGCCAGCCGCAGGATCATCTCGGTGCTCGGGTGGGACTTGCCGGTCTCCACCAGGCTGACGTGACGAGCCGACACGTCGGCGGCGATCGCGAGGTCCAGCTGGCTGAGTCGCCGACGATGCCGCCACTGCCGCAGCAGTTCACCCACCGTGTACATGGACGTCGATGCTACTCATCGAACAGCCGGACGCCATGAAATGGGATTTCATCGACAATCTTCCCGGAAGGTGGAAACACTGCTGCCCATGACCACGCAGAACATGGCCCACGACAACAAGAGCATCGTCCAGCAGGCGCTGACGGCACTGGTCGCGACCGGCGACGTCGACGCGCTCGCGCCGTTGCTGAGTGACGACTTCCTGCACCACCGGCCGGACGCGACCTCCCGGACGAAGCCGGAATGGCTGGCCGCCGTGGGCGCCGCGCTCGTCCCGCTCGCCGGTATGCAGGTCGAGATCCAGCACGTGCTGGCCGACGGCGAACACGTCGTGATGCATTCGCGGCGCCGGCTGCCCGGTGCCGGGCCGGAGATCACGGTCGTCGACATCTGGCGGCTCGACGACGGTCTGATCGCCGAGGCATGGGAAATCATCGAGCCGACCTCCCACGCGGACGCCAACCTGAAGTGGTGGGAGATTCGCTGATCGCCGACCGTACGGCATGCCGGTCGACTGCCCGCGCCGCGACGATGTCGCGTTCGGGCTGAGCGGGGTGGGTCGCACAACTCCGCGTCACGCCAGGATCGAGGGGGCGGCGCGCCCTACGCGGCCCGGGCCTCGAAGGGGCGCGCCGTACGCGGCCGAGGGCTCCGGGAGCGTCGGAAGACGAGCTTGCGGGATGAACGGCAGGTCAGCTCTTCTCCGCCAGGCGCCGCCGAGCGGCCTCCCATCGTCGCATCCCATCCTCTTCTTCGGAGTCCTCCTCGTACCAGCCGGTTCCCGAGACCCAGGTCTCAAGCCAGTCGGACAGGCTCTCGGAGTCGACGTACCATGCGTCGTGCCAGTCGTCTTCGATTCCGTTCGGCTCGAAGAGCAGTATCGTGCCCGCAGGGGTCCGGCAGTCCATCGCGGCGTACATGCCGCAGCCCCAGTCCAGGATCGGCAGGACCTCCGCCGGCCAGTACGCCTTCTCGCCAAGCCCTGAGGCCGCCCGTTCCTCGTGGTAGACGCTCACGGCGGTGCGGCCCTCTCCCAGGAGCGGGAAGAGCTGGTATTCGGGGCCGAAGCCGCCGTCGGCCACCTTCCGGTAGAGCCGTGCGAACAGCGGAGGAAGCCCGAAACCCAGGATGCTCTCCGCCCGCGCGACCTCTTCCTCCGTCGCGGTGGGAGGCAGTCGCTCTTCGTCCACGCTCGCCTTCGTGAACACGCGCCGGAGGAGGTCGTCGATGTCTGTCACGGCGACGATCCTGCCATCCGCCCACGACAGATCCCCCTGATCGAGAGCCGTCCCGAGTCGCGTCTCCGGCGCGTGAGACGAAGCATGGGAGAAGGTTGAAGCCGGCCTGCCTACGGTGCCTCTTCGACGGTGGGCACCCGATTGCCCCGTCCGTGAGGCATCAGCAGGAAGACCTTGGGGGACAGCCGGTCCATGTCCCCGCCTCTGCCGAACACCAGGCCGGCGGCGAAGTCGACGAACTGTTTCGCCTCGTCGTCCGTGAGCCCGTTGAGGTCCATCACCACGGGCATGCCCGTACGGAAGAAGTGTCCGACGTAGATCGCCTCGTTGTAGTTCTGGGGACGTAGTGTTTTGACCACCGGACAAGTCTCCACCGTCCGTCACACCCGTCAAGGTGTCTTCTGCTTGGAACCCACGAATATGTCGCGTACCCGGGAGTGATCGCGTGACCGAGTCCGGCAGGCTTCTGTACGTCATCGTGTGCGCGGCGGGCGCCGCCCGGGACGTCGGCCGTCTCGTCGCCCTCGCCCTGGACGAGGGCTGGGTCGTCCAGGTCGTCGCGACCCCGTCCGCACTGGACTTCATCGACGTCCCCGCCCTGGAACGGCAGACCGGACGTCCCGTCCGCAGCCGGTATCGAAGGCCGGACGAGCCCAAGCCGCCCAGGGCCGACGCGATCATCGTCGCCCCCGCCACCTACAACACCGTCAACAAGTTCGCCCAGGGCATCGCCGACACCTACGCCCTCGGCCTCCTCGCCGAGGCATCCGGCCTCGGCATCCCCGTGGTCGTCCTCCCCTTCGTCAACGACGCTCTCGCCACACGCGCGCCGTTCCGCCGGAGCGTCGAGAGCCTCAGGGCCGAAGGCGTCCGCGTCCTGCCCAGCCCTTCCGGACCCGACCCGGCCGACACCGGAGACGAATGGGCCCTCGCTCTCCAGGAGATCTCGGGGAAACAGGCTTACCCTCGGCCGAACAGGCAGTAGGCGGCCGTCGCGTCGTCGTGGGTTTTCGTCCGGGGCCAGCGGGAGCCGTCGGAATCGGTGTCCTCCGCCTCGCGGACTCTGCGGATCAGCTCGCCGGGTCCTGAGCGTTCGAGGATGTCGAGGGCCTCGCGCCAGGTGGTCAGCCCGAACAGGTCGACGAGCCGGGAGGCTCCGTCGCTGAGCAGGGCGGCCGCCCGGATCCGGTCGGCGGGGAGCGTGCCGGTGAGCGACCGCTCGGCGGTGAGCGGGTCGACGGCGGCGATCCAGAAACCGCCTTCGCGGTTGCGGTGGTCCCGCATGGTCTCCACGTACTCCCGGCGCGCGGTCACGTGCTCGGCGCTTCCGTGGGCGAGGCTGTCCATGGCCGACCGATGCGCCCTGCCGATCCGGTTCACCCGGTCGTCACAGACAACCGTCGGCTCCTGCTCGCCGACCACGTCCAGGAGGAGGACGGAGTCCGACAGGACGAGGAAGTCCAGGTTGCCCGCCATACGGCGGACCATGATCACTGTGGCGGACGGCGATCCGGGGTGGGTGAGGTCGCAGAGGAAGTGGTGGAGGGAGGCGACGGCTTTTATGCCGTTCGCGAGTATCTCCGTGAGCGTTCCCGTGTCCTGCGTCATGCCCGCGAGGAGGGTCGAGCCCAGGGAGCGTACGTACCAGCCGACGCCGTGAACGCATCCGGTCTCCGTCCCCGCGGGGGTGCCGGCGCCGTCGAGGAGGACGTAGGCGTCCGGGGTCGCCCCGAAGAAGTCCTCGTTGTCTTCGCTGTCCGTGCTGTCCAGGGTGTCCGTGATATCTGCGGCGTCCGTGGTTTTGTCGGCGTCCGCGTTCTGCCTGCCGGGTGCCGCTTCGGTGGCGAAGGTGATGCGCATCGGGTCGGAGCTCCTCGTGCTGGACGGGCGTGCGCGTTTCCCTCACGAGTTCCCCGGTTGGAACGGCGTACTCTCACTCAATCCGCGGGGGACGTCCGCGGCGTACTCTCGCGCGCACTCCGCGCGGGACGTCTTCCGCGGCTTACCGCCGTGGCACATCTTCAGGCCTCCAGGACGTCCCGTACGGCGATTCGTGGATCCGGGGCAGGGCGTCACCGGTCCTTCGAGGCAGGCGCACCGGGGTGCGGGGACGAGCGAGGCAGATGAGCCGGGCACGGAAAAACCAGGGCGCGGAGACGTCGGGGATGGGACACCGGAGCGCGGCGACCGGGATCCGGGCGCGGGACGGACCATCGGAGAGGGTGGATCCTCGGTGGGGATGGACCCTCAACGGGGGCGGATGTCAGTACGAGGGTTCGGAAATGGACTCGGCCCGGTAGACGTCCAGCGGTCCCTCCTCGTCCTCGTCCTCGCCCACCTTCCTCAGCAGCAGGGTCCTGCTGCCGATTTTCAGGGAACGTTCGCCGTTGATCTCCGTGGACGCGAACACCGTGACCGCGTGACCGTGCATATCGCGCACCTGGTCATATTCCGGTCCGTCAGGAATCTCCAATTTGATGCGCCTCATCTGGAATGTCACTCTTCCAGTGTGAAAGCCGCGGCCTAGAAAATCGATCGTGCGTATGACGATATTTGGCATCATTTTTGACTGAAAAGGTATGAATGTAAGGCCCCTTCCAAGGTTCGGGTCCGTACGGTCGGCGGTGGCCGCCATGCCGGCGCGCCGCTCGGCCACGTCACCCGGCCGGGGAGCGGGTCAGGGCAGGGGATCGATCTCGATGTTCTGGTCGTACTGGACGAGTTCCGCCCCGCGATCGGTGAGGATGGGCCACTTGGTGGCGCGGGCACACCAGACGACGTGTCCGGCCGTGATGTCGCGCGATCCGTCGAGGATCTCCGCGATGTCCCCGACCTTCCCGTGGGTGAAGTCGTCGATCTTCACGCCGGGTGTCGTGACGAGTTCGAACAGCTCCACCTGGGTCGAGATCGGGGAGATGGACAGGACGGCCGCGAGACTGGTCGCCGGGACGCATATCCCGCCGCCACGGAAGAGACACATGGCCGCGACGCTGCGCGAGTATTCGGTCTTCGCCACCGCGATGTCGACCAGTGCGCTCACGTCGAGCACTCGACCGGGAAGCATGGCTCAGTGCCTCCGGAAACGACGGATGCCGATCTGGCCCCACTCCGCCTCGGAGAGCTGGTCGACCCCGAGGGAGTCGGCCGCCGTGTCGAGGTCTTCGCGATGCAGGTTCCAGCGGCGCATCAGGGTGATCACGTGGGGTTTGTTACCGATCTCTCTCTGGAGGGCCGCGTGGATCACGTCGGCGACGCGGTTTCCGGTCAGTCGTGCCTTACGGGAAAGCGCCTCATAATCCGCTTTATCCAGCTCTATGGTGATAGCTGTATCAGAAACCGGTGCGCTGATTTCCTTTTGCCCTTCTCTGAGCTGAAGGTGCGCCAGCCACAGCGGAACCGAATCCGATTCTTGCCTGGCGCCATCGTGATCATTCGATGATGGTTTTTCCGATCCTGTGCCGTCTCGCCATGCCGGCATGGAGTGGGCCATGCGTTCGACAGTAGCTGCGAATTGTGGATTATGGCAGCACTTCTGCATCAAAGGTCATCACTGCTGAAACCCCGGCGGTTGAATGTCGGGATTCGTAGGAGCGGAAGGATCACCGGGGTTCGCGGGGGTGGAGGGATCGGCGGGATTCGTGGGAACGGAAGGATCACCGGGGCTCGTAGGAGCGGTGGGAGCGGTGGGATCGGTGGGGGCGGTCGCGCCGGGGCTGGGGGTGGTCGCGCCGCAGAGTCCCAGGGCCCGCCGCTGCGCGGCTATCTGGTCGACCGGAGCCTGGTAGGTGAGCCGCTCCTCGGGCGACGGTTCGTACCGCCACGCACTGCTCTCGAAGACGAAGCCGAACTCCGTCGTCTCGCCGAGCCTGGCCGCCTCGACCCTGGCGCTGTCTCCGGTGATCGTGACGGTGGAGATGGTGAGCGGGGAGTTCGTCACGGGCGGCGGGCAGATCTCGAACAGCCGCACATACTCCTCCCGCGCGATCAGCCCCTGCGCCTCGACGGTCCACAGGTCCCAGAAGTCGCCGTACAACCCGCTGCTGTAGGCGTCGAGTGCCGGCTGGACGGCCTGGCGGACCGAGACCTCCGAGTGCTCGCCGCCGCCCGTCGGGGATGTGCTCGGCGGTGACGAGGGCGGGTTGAGCACCGTGAGAACGGTGATGAGGGCCCCGATGGCCACCCCGACGGCCATGATGACTATCGCGGCCAGCCCGCGTCCTGTCTCGCCACGTGGCGGCTGGCCGTACTGCGGCGGGTAGCCCACGTGCGGTCTCCGGGGGGCTGGCAAGAGCGGATAAAAGTGATCATAACGCTCGCAGCTCTCGGCTGACCACGTCATCGGTCCGGTGATCGCGCTGGAGTCGACATTTAGGTAAACATCGACAAATCGCCCGAATCTAGGGCAAACCTACTGGGAAATTACCTACCATGCGAGACCATTTGCGCTTCTATCGGCATCGATGGTTCAAGGCGTGGATCGCCCTGATCGTTCTGTCCTTCTCGCTCATCACCATGATGCAGGTGGCCGGTAACCAGGCCGTCCTGCCCGCGGCCTTCTTCTACGGGGCGGCAGCCGGGCCCATCGCGCTCCTGCTCGCCGTCCACGACCGTATCCACATCGCCACCAGCGTGCCGGCCATGACGCTGGCGAGCATGTTCATGTTCGGCGGGGGCGTCGCGCTCCTGCTCGGCGGCTACTTCGACGCGCTTCTCATCTCCGAGAAGAACAGCACCTCGATCCTGCGGGTCGGCTGGATCGAGGAACCCGCGAAACTCGTCCCGCCCCTCGCGGTCGCGCTCACCGGCCGCCACCTCACCAAGGCCGCTGGTATCGCACTCGGCCTGGCGTGCGCGACCGGGTTCGCGATCATGGAGTCGATGGCCTACGCCTGGAAGAGCGTCGCCAACCACGACGGTGCCATGGGCGCGGGCACGGTCCTTCTCCTGCGCGGCCTCAGCACCCCCTTCAGCCACCTCGTCTGGACGGGCCTGGTCTGCGCGGTGGCCTTCGGCGTCTGGGAGGTCCGGGGGCGCGCCGTCGTCGCCCTGCCCATCGTCGTCGCCTTCGTCACGGCGGCCATGCTCCACTCGCTCAGCGACGGCCTGCTCATCCTGGACATCCCCCGGCCGGCGAGGCTGTTCTTCATCGCCACCGCCGTGACGAGCTACTGGCTGTTCCACCGGGCCACCCGAGATCTGAAACCGGTGCCGCCCCTGGAACCGGAACCGTCCCGCGCCTGATCCGCGGGATCGGAGTCCCGCGCTGATCCGCGGGGTCAGAGCTGTGCCAGCAGCCACCGAGGCCCGGTGACCTCGGCACCCAGTTCCGTGACCCGCTCGCGCAGTCCTCGGTCGGCGGTGACGACCAGGACGTGCTCCCACGGCCGCGCGTCCCGTACGGCCTGGACGACGGCGTCGTCCCCGCTCCCCGGCGCGGCGATCACCCGGACGCCGGGTACGGAGGCGACGCCGCGGGCGGCTCCCTCGACGATCGCGGTCAGCCTGGGAAACCAGCGTGCCAGCGTCGGCGTACGGCCGGGCACGGTCAACCGGCCGTCGCCGGCGCTCGCGCCGACCTCGGCGAGCAGTCTGGCCGCCGCCCCCGCGCGATCCCTCCACCAGCCGTGCTCGGCGCGGGCGCCCACGATGTTGGCGATGTCGAGAACGACGAGGGAGGGGGTGAGCGCGAGGCCGACGACCGGCCAGGTCGCGGCGAAGCCGGGGTGGAGCTCCCTCGCGGTGATCTCCTCGGTGGGGACCCAGCGCAGGTCGTCGCTCTCGGCGCTGGCGGGGACCACGCGCAGCAGCTCGGAGGCCTCGGCGATCACGGTCTCGAAGGACCAGCCGCCGTGGTCGTCGAGGTAGACGCCCTGGACCCGTAGATCGGTACCGTCCAGCGCGGCCTCCTCGAAGGCCTCGCGCAGCGCGGTCTCGATCGTGTCCTCGTGGCTGTCGCGGGCGCCGCCCGGCAGTCCCCAGGTGCCGCCGTGGTGGCTCCACGCGGCGCGCTTCTGCATCAGGACGCGGGGCCCGTCCGCGGGGTCGTGGTGGACGGCGAGCAGACCGGCCGCGCCGTACACTCCCCAGTGCCGGTGCCCGAGATCGCACCGGGCCCAACCGTCCCCATCCCTCGCCGTCATGACTTCATGATGTCCCAGGACATGCTTGAGGATTCTCCGCCCCCGGCCGATCAGGGAGATGCCGGGGATGGAGGGGACGACCGGCAGGTAAAAATCGTTCATGCTGCCATGTCATGATCCGGCATACTTGCCGTTTTGATCCTCGTTGAAGGACTCGCATGTATCCGAGCGCGCGTTTCGCACCTGTTCGCGTCCTGCGGCCGGTCCGCGCGTTCGCGACCGTGGCCCTCACCCTGATCGCACTGAACTCCGTCTTCGCCGCGGGGACCTCGGTGATTCGGCTCCTCTACCGGGAGGGCTGGTCATGGCGGGCGGCCGACGAGTGGAACGCCGTGTTCGCGCTGCTCCTCTCCCCGACCCTCCTTCTTTTCCTGGCCCTCCAACTGGCGGCGGGCATCGCCTTCATGTGCTGGTCGTTCCGCGCCCGGGCCAACGCGTACGCGATCTCTCCCGGTGTTCTCCACAGGTACGCCACGCCGTTCCTGGTGTTCGGATGGATCGCCCCCCTCGTCAACCTGTTCGTCCCCAAGGGGCTCGTCGACGACATCCTGACCACCTCAAGGCCCGGCGGGCTGCGACCGGGAACCGACCTCTACCGGGGACGCCGCTCGGGTCTGGTCTGGGCGTGGTGGCTGGCATGGCTGGCGTGGACGGTGGCGGAGGCGGCGTCCGTGCCCCTGGGGTACGCGGGCATGACCATTACGGAGACCGTCGTCCTCGTCGCCTGCGTCCTGCTGCCGATCGTCGCGGGCCTGCTCGCCGCCCGGGTCATCCTGAGGATCACCAATCTTCAGGAGAGCGCCCGCGCCGGCCTGCCCGTGGGGGGAGGACCCCTGAAGAGGCAGGGGCCACCGGCGGGTTCCTACCTCGGTCTCACCACCGTCGTCGTACGCGACTACGACGAGGCCATCGGCTTCTACCTGAACGTCCTCGGCTTCGAACTCCTGGAGGACACGCCGCTGGGCGACGGCAGGCGCTGGGTGACCGTCCGCCCGCGCGGCGCCAGGGAGACGGCGCTGCTGCTCGCACGCGCCAACGGTCCTGAGCAGGAGGCCAGGGTCGGCGACCAGACCGGCGGCAGGGTCGGCCTGTTCCTGCACACCGACGACTTCACCCGCGACTACGAGCGCCTGCTGGCGGCGGGCGTCGTCTTCGAGGAGGCCCCGCGCAGCGAGCCGTACGGCCAGGTCGTCGTCTTCCGGGACCTGTACGGCAACCGCTGGGACCTGCTCCAGCCCGCCGACGTCTCCCCGGCGTACGGCTAGCCCGGCCCTGCTCGATGTGCCGGGCTCAGCTCCCGCCCTTCGCGAAGTGCTGGTAGTCCCTGGCGCCGGACCAGGAGCCGCCCCACTCCCAGCCCTTCTGCGCGAAGGCCCTGACCACGCGGTCACCAGGGTTGATCACCCCGGGAGCCTTGAGCGGGCGCTTGGCGAACTCGCGGGCGTTCTTGTGCGACACCGAGCCGTTGGCGTACACGTACGGGTTCTCGCGCGGGTTGATGTCGATCGCCCGGCCGTAGGCGTGCTTGGACCAGTTGCTCGTCCCCTCCACGGGGCGGCAGTTGAAGGCCGAGGTGTTGTCGGCCTCGATGGAGGCGAAGTCGCTGGCCTTGTAGACGTCGACGAGCTCCATCCTGCGGATCGGCCAGCGCCAGTCGTACAGGCGACGGAAGACGGAGACGATGTCGTCGGTGACGTCCTTGTTCACGACCAGCTCGCCGGTGTGTGGTTTGTCGTCGAAGCCCCAGTAGGTCATCGTGATCAGCCGCAGGTCGCCGACCGGGACCGGGCATCCGGGCCGCCACGAGTGTTCGAGCCGTTCACGGGCGATCCGGGAGACCTTCGCGGCGAACTCCGGCGGGCCCGTCGGGGTCGGCGACACCGTGGTGGACGGGCCGGCCGTCGGCGTCGCGGCGGACGGCTCCGGGGGGGCCACCCCGGTGGAGGGCGAGGACGCCGAGATCGGCGCGGAGGTGGCCGGGGGCGCGGCCGGGGCGGGCTGGGAGGTGGCCGGGCCACACGCGGCCGCCGCCAGGCAGCCGGCGGTCGCCGCGAGCACGGCCCGCGTACGGATCATGAATCGGGAACCTGGCACGTGCCGCCTCCTCAGAAAAACGGACAAAAGCGACAAAAGGCTATTGTAGGCGACCGGCCCGCCCGGGGCGGGAGGTGGCTGCGGCGGTGATCCACCCGTGGTCGATCGTAGGCTCCGGCGGTCAGGCCCCGATCCCGGCGACGTTCTCCGAGGGGGTGCCGCTTACGGCCGGATTCGTGGTCGCTTGGCGTGGGGGCCCACATTCCTTGGGGAGGCTTTTCATCGAAACGTATCGCGCCTGTGTTCGAACCCGCGCTACAGTCATGGGCACGGGATCGAACACGGGTTCGGTCTGACGTTCTCCCAGGTGAGGGGTGTGCCATGGCGACGCTCGCGGTGCCGTCGACGACGCGCCCCCCACTCCCTCGCCCGCCGGCGGAGGGCGGCGCGACACGCCGTAGTGCTTTCTACGGAATTCTAAGCAGGCCGCTATATCCCGTCATAAAGTCCGAGAGCGTGGACCCCGTGCGCAATCCCTACGCTCCCGGTGCCGGACAACGCCCCCCGGAGCTCGCCGGCCGCGACCGCGAGCTGCAGCAGTTCGAGATCGTCCTGGAACGGGTGGCCAGAGGGCGCCCCGAGCGCAGCATGGTGGTCACCGGGCTGCGCGGCGTGGGCAAGACCGTTCTGCTCAACACCTTCAAGTCGATGGCCATGCAGCGGTTGTGGGGCACCGGCAAGATCGAGGCGAGACCCGACCAGTCGATCCGGCGTCCGGTGGCCGCCGCCCTGCACATGGCGATCAGAGAGCTCGCCCCGAGGCATCGGGCGCCCGAGCGCATCGAGGAGTTCCTCGGCGTGCTCAAGGCGTTCGCGATGCGCGACCCGTCCGCGGCCAAGGGCACCTCACACTGGTCGCCCGCGATCGACGTGCCCGCGGGCCGGGGGCGGGCCGACTCCGGAGACCTGGAGATCGACCTCACCGAGCTGTTCGTCGACGCCGCCGCGGTCGCCACCGACCTGGGGGTCGGCATCGCCCTGTTCATCGACGAGATGCAGGACGTGCAGGCCCCCGACGTCTCGGCGCTCTGCGCGGCCTGCCACGAGCTCTCCCAGAGCGGCGGCCCGCTGATCGTGGTCGGCGCCGGGCTGCCGCACCTGCCCAGCGTGCTCTCGGCGAGCAAGAGTTACTCCGAGCGCCTCTTCCGCTACGCGAGGATCGATCGACTCGACCGGGAGGCGGCCGACCTCGCGCTCATCGCCCCGGCCGAGAGCGAGGGCGTGGAGTTCACCCAGGACGCCCTCGACGCCCTCTACGTGGCCGCCGACGGTTACCCCTACTTCGTCCAGGCGTACGGCAAGGTCGCCTGGGACCTGGCGCTGCGCAGCCCGATCACCGCCGATGACATCAGGGTCTCCGCGCCGGAGGCCGAGGAGGAGCTCGCGGTCGGGTTCTTCGGCAGCCGCTACGAGCGGGCCACCCCCGCCGAGCGCGACTACATGCACGCCATGGCCGCCATCGGCGACGAGCCCGTCGCCACCGCCGAGGTGGCCGAAGGGCTCGGCCGCAAGCCGTCGAGCCTCTCCCCGGCCCGCGACAGCCTCATCAAGAAGGGCCTCATCTACAGCGCGGAACGCGGGCTGATCGCGTTCACCGTTCCGCACTTCGGAAAATTCCTGCGGTCACAACCGGTCTGATCGAACGTTTGTTCGATATAGTGTACGGGAACCCCTAGCCCTCTATATGGCTCTCTAGTGGGGAAGCTAGAGAGCCATATAGAGCTCAATCGTGCTGCCCTAGGAAAATCTAGGGCTCTCTAGCGTCCAGCCGAGATCGGCAGAGATTCCGGCAGAGACTCCGT
Source organism: Streptosporangium sp. NPDC000509 (assembly GCF_042898365.1). Classification (NCBI taxonomy): domain Bacteria; kingdom Bacillati; phylum Actinomycetota; class Actinomycetes; order Streptosporangiales; family Streptosporangiaceae; genus Streptosporangium; species Streptosporangium sp. NPDC000509. Next base: position 272,737 of record NZ_JBIAYX010000010.1, read on the forward strand.
CGCCACCGGCCGCCCGTCCAGACCGACCATGGCGACCCGCACCGCGGGGTGCCGTCCGCTCAGATAGATCGCGAAGACCACGTCGACGGGGTCGCCCGCGTGGCTGTTGCCCGGATAGACGAAGAACCGCCAGCACAGCTCCCGCCAGCTGTCGACCGGATCCTTGCTCGACAGCAGTCCCAGATGCGAACGCCAGACGGCGCTCGACCGCAGCCGTCCGAGCGCGGTGGCCGGGTCGAGGCGGCGCTGCTCGCAGGGCGCCCGGTGACGGAGCCTCGCGACCGTCTCCTCGATCTCCGGCGAGAGCGCGGCGAGCAGCAGCAACCCCGCGAACGCGGCCGACGCGTGGGTCCACGTCAGATCCGCCATCGACTCCCAGCCGGAAATCCCCGGGGTGAGGAGCAGCCCGAGGGACATCGCCGTCAGCACCATGGTGCGGCCGAGTGACCGCCGTCCCACCGGAAGCGCGCTGACCTCGCCGAAGCAGCCGCAGCCCGCGTCCGGACGGCGACGCCGCAGCTCCCACAGGACATAGGTGGAGACCGCGAAGAACCCGGCGGTTCCCCAGCGGAAGAACGGATGGCCGGTCAGCAGCAGCCCGCCCGCCAGGAACAACTCCACGAACGCGCAGCACAGCATCGCCGGCGCGCGCCAGCGCTCGGGCACCAGCACGGCCGGCCCCAGCTTGCTCAGCATGCCCGGCTCGGTCTCGCGTACGACCGTTCCAATCTTCGCGACCGTGCCCGCGACCAGTAGCACGAACACGACCGGCAGCTGTGCGGCGGCGATCGTCGTCAACATCCGTGTCACCCCATTCCAAGCCGGACGTTGAAGCATCCGGTGGTCAGGTCTCCGCCGAGTTCCACGAAGGAGCTCGGTGACAGTTCCAGAATCCGGCCGCGCGGGGAGGTGCCGCACTCCAGGCACCGGTCACAGAATCGGCCGGCGAGGCAGCCGCAGGCCACGATCGGCAGGAGCGAGGTGCGCCCGGCGCACACGTTGCGCACGTTGAGCATCGACCCCAGCGCCAGGTACGGCAACCCCGCGCAGGACACCCCGGTGTCGTCGCACGCCGTGTCGGCCCGCTCCAGCATGGGGTAGGCCACCCCCTGCTCCCCGTCGTCGAAGGTGTCCGACCAGGTCGCCGTGCCCGAGATCCGCGACTGCACACCGACGTAGCCGGAGGGCGGTGGCGGTACGGCCGTCCACCGGTAGGGCGGCTGCGAGGTCGCGGGCAACCGCGCCCGCGCCGCACCGTCCTCGCGGACCCCGATGGCGTCGAACAGATAGCCGGGCTCGAACCGCGGATGCCTCACCCGCAGCCGGCCTGAGGAGCGGTAGGGGATGACGATCGTGCGCCGCCCGCGGTGCGGCCCGCAGTACAGCTCCACGGTGTGGTCCTTGCCCTCGGTACCGATCGACTGGATCACCCCGGTGATCCTGGTGATGTCCGCCCAGATCCGGTCCACGACCCGGCCGGACCGCAGCGCCTTGATGATCACGTTGGCCCCCCGGGGGAGGTCGGCGGGGCTGACGGCCTCACCGCGCCAGGCGGTCGCCCACGGGGCGATGACGAGCCGCTCCTCCTCGCCCTCCGGGGTGTCGATGACGATCAGATGCGGGCTGACGTCGAGGACGGTGCCGCTGACCGCGTGGAAGGACTCGCCTTCGAAGGGGAGAGGGCCCGGCTCCTGGACGGCCCGGCCAAGCGCGGCGGCAGCCAGCGTACGGCGGCGATCGGCGCTGCGATAGGGCATCGTCGCTCCCCAATTCTGCGAGGTGTCGCAGCCAGCGTCACACGCTTCGCGGAATCCCGCTGTCCGCTCCACGAATAATCACGGCAGGTGTCCAACCAGGTACTAAAGTTCCCCTCCCTGGTGGAACGCATTGGTGCCCACCCCGCAACAAACCGCTGTCTAATGGTTCTTGCGTGCTCCATCACCCATCGAAGCCGATCTTTACCTTTGATGGATGAAATATAGATTTCGGTTCAGCCGCAGTATGGGTTCGGGCTGCGATTCTGGCACCTAAGCACCTGGAGCACAGGCTGGTGATCGCGGTGACCGGCGGGACCGACGAGGAGTTCCGCGAGTATGTCCTTGCTCGCGGCCCCGCGCTGCTGCGTGCCGCCTACCGGCTCACCGGGCATCCGAGCGACGCCGAGGACCTGCTGCAGGCGGCGCTGGTCAAGACCTATCTCGCCTGGGACCGCATCCAGGACCGCGGCGCCCTGGACGGGTACGTACGCCGGGCGATGGTCAACATCAACATCTCCTGGTGGCGGCGGCGCAAGCTGGAGGAGTATCCGTCGGGCGAGCTCCCCGAGCCGGCCGCCACGGGCGGCCAACACCTGCCGGAACGTGTCGAGCAGGCCCTCGACCGGCTGCCCAGCCGGATGCGGACCGCCGTCGTCCTGCGCTACTACGAGGACATGACCGAGCCGGAGATCGCCAAGGCCCTGGGGATCAGCGTCGGGACGGTCAAGAGCACGGTCTCCCGGGGAATGGCCAAACTCCGCGGGGACCTCACGCCCTCCGAGCCGCGACACCTGGATCGGACGGGATGAGCGCGCCCTCCTCCTGCCGGAAGTCCTCGGCCCCCGCGGTGGCGCACGGTCGTACGGCGTCGCGGATGGTCCTGAGGGTGGCGAGGAAGGAGTCGAGCTCCGCGGGAGGGAGAAGCCCGGTGAACCAGGTCTCGATGTCGATCAGGTGTTGCGGGAGGACCTCGCCGAGCCGGTCGACGCCGGTCTCGGTGATGGCCGCGTAGGAGGCCCGCCGGTCGGTGGGACACGCCTGTCTCATGACCAGGCCCTCGCGCTCCAGCCGGTCGACGACCCGGGTCGTCCCGCTCGTGGACAGGCTCGTCTGCGCCGCCAGATCGCTCATGCGCAGCCGCCGCTGTGGCGAGCGCGCCAGCCTGACCAACGTCTCGAAGTCGACCTCCGAAAGCCCCGCAGCCGCGAAGGACTCATGCGACTTCGCCGCGATGCCGCTGTAGACCTCGGCGAGGAGGCCCATCGCCGTCAGCCGGGGGTCGTCAAAGTGGTTCACGGTCATACCCTACCCGACAGTAGTTGACGAGAGGAATATTTCTCGTGTAGAAATCTGTTGACGCAACCATCCAATCGGCAAGCATCTCTTCGGGAGCAGAAAATGACCACTCGGACCTGGGAGAACCTTCAGATCCCCGCCCCGGGCACCTACGCTCTGGACGTCGCCCACACCCAGATCGGCTTCGTCGTCAAGCACATGATGGTGAGCAAGGTTCGCGGTCACTTCAACGAGTTCGCCGGCACCGTCACCATCGCCGAGAACCCCCTCGACTCCTCCGCGCAGCTTTCGATCAAGACCGCGAGCATCACCACCGGTGCTCCCGACCGTGACGGCCACCTGCGCAGCGACGACTTCCTCTCCGCGGAGAAGTTCCCCGAGCTGACCTTCCGCAGCACCCGCGTTCTGGGTCACTCCGGTGACGAGTTCACCCTCGCCGGTGACCTCACCATCCGCGACGTCACCAAGCCGGTCGAGCTCACCGTCGAGTACGGCGGCGCCGGCACCAACCCGTGGGGCCAGGACGTCTGGGGCTTCTCGATCAAGGCCGAGATCGACCGCGAGGAGTTCGGCCTGACCTGGAACCAGGCGCTGGAGACCGGCGGCGTCCTGGTCGGCAAGAAGATCAAGATCGAGATCGAGGGCGAGGCCAACCCGGCCGCCTGATCTCCGTGACCACCCGAGGTCCCACCGGACGGTCGGGGCCTCGGAAGTGTTCACGTGGTGAGATGTAGCGTCTCGCGAACTGGGAATCCACAGGATTTCCGCCACACTCAGCTGCGGATTCCCCGGTTTGTCCACAGGGGCGAGGAGAGTTATCCACTACTTGTGGATAACTCTCCTCCAACTCTTGCCCGAGACGTGATCGTTAACCACTTTGCCGCCTCGCCTGATGGCCGGTACTCTGTGCTGAGCCGAACGGCAACCAGGAGGCTTCGCCTAGTCAGGTCTATGGCGCCGCACTGCTAATGCGGTTTGGGTTTACCGCCCATCCGGGGTTCAAATCCCCGAGCCTCCGCACTTCAGAGGCCCTCTCCCAAGACACGGGGAGAGGGCCTTTTGATCTCTAAAGGTGTTGTGGTTGCAGTTCGAGTTGCAGTTGGGCGCTGACCCGTGATGCGGCGACACGGAAGATCAAGATCGACCATGCCGCCGCATCCGCCTATCGGGCCTCCCCGGAGAGCAACGCCCTCCATATATCGCTGGCCTGCCGGATCGGCCATCGATAGGTCTCGTGAACTTCCGGACTGCCTTCCAACTGGAGGGTGCGCCGGATGAAGCCCTGTCCTCCGGCCCGGCACAACTCGTACAGCGTGGCCCTGCATCGGCAGGTCCAGGTGATCACCCGCAGGCGTGCCGTCCCTCTGTCAGGGGTCAGCCAGACCAGGCGCGTGTGACCGCCCTGCGGTGTGGACACGTGGGAACTCAAACAGCCCGTCAGCTCGATCATTGCGGAGCACAACCATTCGGGCCGGGAACCGGAACCGGCCCCCGCTCGCGAAGCTCGACGCAGCGATCGGCCATCCGGCGAGCGGCCGTCACGGGATCTCCCGCAGGGCAGAAGGCGTAGCGCCGAAAACGAGCCCGCCCCGCCTCCTGCCCGGCCCATCAGCGAAACACCTGGCCATCGGTCCACACGACCAACCCGAACCAGACCGACACCAGCGCCAGCCCATACCCGTCGTGAACATCGGAGGCGATGTTCAACGCGGCCAACTCATCGCGCAACCGCCGCGCCGCCCGTACCGGTGTGATGCCTTCTGCCGGCCGATGGCCGGAATCTCATCTCCGCTCATCACGCCGCCTCCAGCGGAACTCGACAGCGGCACGACTTCGGGGGATTCACCACGACCGTGGCGGGACCCACGCCCCTCATCGTCGGCTCACTCATGGACCATGGGTCGCCACCTGGTCTTACGCGACCCATCCCGAGCCGCAATACTCCGGCCGGATAACCGATATCCCTTGACGGGATAACCCTCGGTGACAAGCGTTGGATATCCAGAAGCCGAGTCGCGAAAGGGGGAGGTCCATATGCCTGTACATCCTCATGCGCAAAAGCATCATCGCCATCGAGGCCGGCGACTACGGCCATGGCCTCGGGCTGGCGAATGCGGCTCTGGCCAACTCCGATGCCCCCACACCTCGACTCAGAGCGGTCATCCTGAGAACCCGTGCGACAGCGAACGCCCACCTTGAGGAGGCCGTGGACTCCGCACGCGATTCGGAGATGGCTCTGGTCGAGGCCGCTGCGGGGATGGCGCAGAGCGAGAGCGACCGTGCTCCGTACTGCACTCCCGCCTACATCGCCATGGAGACCGGCGCGACCCGCGTCCTGCTGGGCCAGACCACCGCGGCCATCCCGATATTCGAGGCCAGTCGCTCCCAGTGGCCCGAATATCGACGAGCCGCGCTTCGTTCCTAATGACGGTGCGGGCGCGTTCCCCGGTCTTTACTCGCTTCCCTACAGGTGGAACGCCGGCGGCGAGAAGAGCGGTTCGATAGAGCCAGCGTTTCCCGTGCCGTTAACGGCGCCCCCATTGGGCGAGAGCGCGAATAATGGCGGGGATGTCCTCTTGGCGCGCACGCATGAGTGCGACCAGGCCAAGCACCAGCCAGGGGAGAACGGTGACCAGGACAGCAAAGGCTAAAGACACGACAGAGCCACCTCTCGGAATCGGTGTCTGTCGCTGGAGCCTGCAACGCATCATGCACGGCGACCGCGCACCCACAAAACAGAATCCAGCGTCCAGAACGCTGAGTTGAGAATCACATGTCGCATCGCTTCCGTCAACCATCCAGGTCAGCGACTAATCGTCGCGTTGGAGGCGATCCCGGATCGACTGGCGACAGGGCCGGTAAGAACTCAAATTGATCGCTGACTGGACCTTCGAGCCCACCTGACATGACATGCAATATGCGTGTAATGATCATGAGGGTGGGGCGGTACAGAACTGACGCGCCGCAGTTCACGAGCAGTGTCACGCCGGGAACGGTCACGGACTGTAAAGCCGTCGGCACTCCGGTTCTGGGAGTCAACTTGGGGGCCAACGGGCTGGACCCCGAACCGAGCTGGACTGATGTGAACGGGCGGATCGTTCGCGACCTGCACGGCGAACTGACCCGCACGCCTGCGGACACAGTTTGGGGACCTACAGATCAGAAGGCATGGTGGGGTCACAGTAGGGCTGATCGATTCATCCGCATCGAATATCCCAGCCTTGACCGTGGCCGCCGTCCTGAAGCTCGATGATCATCGGCTGACGACCAAAGGTGTCCAGGGACGGCGACTGGTCAAGGGATGTCCATACGCTGACCTCAAGGATCCCGTGGCCGTCGCCCTCGATGGGCGCGATCTTCGCTTTCTTGTAATAGTCCCGGACCTCATCTTCTGAGAGCTTCGTCTGCACAGTAAAACGAAGGCGGTAGCGACAAAGATCCTTGTTTTGCCCCTCCACCCCAACAGAACCATCCACCTCACCAGTATGGATGTCGGTCTGCGGCGGAGGAGGATAGTTCAAAAAGCGATCGGCCAGGCCATCCAACCGGTGATTGTGAATCCATTGCGGAATCCATAAAACGGCCAGGAACAGCAGGAATGACACCACGATCGCAGTCAGGCACCCCCACTTTCTCGCCGATTTTGGTCGCGCAACTTGGAGGTCATCCAATGGAGTGGTCGACACAGTTACCAGCTTCCTGCAATCTACATCGTTGGATGCTCATTCTTCCGTACGCGTGAGTTGGTCGTGAGCCCTCCACGCCCCGTGGCCAGAGCTTCGATCGCGTGCCAGATACGTACCGGAACAGGCGAGAAGCCACAGCCACTTGCGGGATTCCCGGTCACCCCACTCGCGCTGCTGCACCTCTGGCTTCCAGTGCATGACTCAAAGATCGTTGGTTGGTTTTCAAGCTGACAGTTCACTTTCACGCCATCGCCAAATCTTTCGGTGTCACAGCTACGGTGGAGGCATGGACGAAGCCATAGCGGGCGCGGAGAGGTGGCGCGAACGGGTTCGGGCGCGAGGTTCCATCGAGCAGGACCGTGAGGCGCTGGCCCGGCTGATCGAGTACGACCACGATCCGTTCGAGACCGAACTGTATGAAAGCTCCTCCGATCCGCAGAGCCGGTTGGTCGACAGAGCCGAGAGGTCATATACCGGTCAGTACGACCGTCGCCTACGTCGGCTGCGAGAGCGTGCCAGGCACACCGAGGTCGATGAATAGCCGTTGCGGGATATGTACGGGATGATCTTCGGTGGTCGGGACGGGGAAAGACGATCCCGCCTTGGTGAGAGGCCCTGTCTGCGCTGGGAACGTAGCCCTTTTGAAAACCGCTAGGCCGGATCCTGACGATCAGCTCCTCGATACTTTTGACGGGTGATCGATCATGGCATCGAGTTTCCTCAGTATCGCCTGCATGTTGTCCCTGCGGTCGTCGCACTTGCGAGCTCATCCTGGCAACGTGAGGTGTGGCTGAACCCCGACGAGTTCGAGAATCTCAACCATGTGGTGCACGTCCTGTTCGATGACTTCTGCGATGCACGCGAGCCACAGTCCTGGCTGGGAAAGAGCCTGCGCACAGACGAGGAGGTCTCGTTGATGGCAGACCTCGGTGCCGCCTATTCCGAAGTACAGGAGTCAGTGGGTGTGACCGCCGGGGACGAGACGTATCTGGGATCGCCTGGCTGGCCGGCTGTGCTGGCTGCAGCGGCGCGACTGGCTCACGTGCTGGTGACGAACGACCTCACCGCTTTGAGTAGGTTGCATGACGCAGGGCACCGCTGGCCTCCTTCTACCACGATCGAATGAGTAACCGTCGAAGCGATAGGGAAGCAGCCAAGGGGAACTGGAACTTCCTGCGGGAGGTTGTGGGTCACGCGACGTAGGCTCCCGTTCATGACCTCGCGCTGGACCGGTGTCCACACCTCGGTTTCAACGTGGCGGCAGCCCTGCCCGGTCCCCGCCTCACCCGAGCGCACCGCACTGGTCAAGAAGGTCGCCGACCGGATCCTGGCACTCGATGACGGACGGCTGCGGGTGGGCATCGACGGGCCGACCGCGTCGGGCAAGACGAGCTTCGGCCACGAACTCGCCGAGCAAATCAGCCGGATGGGACGCTCCGTGCTACGAGCGAGTCTGGACGACTTCAAGAAGCCGTGGCGGGATCGTCATCTCTACGACCGGGAGTCAGGTGAGGGGTATTACCGCAACGCCTTCGACTACACCGCCGTAACCACGCTACTGCTACAGCCGTGCAGTTCCCACGGATCAGGGCGAGTCGTGCTGTGCGGCATCGACCCGCTGACACAGGTGGACCACTCATCGGTGGTGACGATCGCATCTTCGAACGCCGTCCTGGTCGTCGACGGCGTTTTCGCGTTCCGCCCGGAGATCAACGAGTATTGGGACTTCCGCATCCGGCTGGAAACGCTCCCGGAGATCTCTCTGCGTCGCGGGGCCGAACGCGACCGGGATTGGGCCGGCTCCGAAGCCGAGGCCCTCCACCGTGAGCGCTATCTGCTATCCGAGGGTCTCTACGTCGCCGAGGTCGACCCACTGCGCCTGGCGGACGTGGTCATCGACAACACGGTTTTCGGCCGACCTCAGATCGTGCAAGGCTGATCGCATGGTGGTCGAGCGTCGGGCAAGACGCTGATGAGCGCGTCGGCTGTCATGCCAGCCCGGAGAACGGTGAAATCCACCTGATCAAGGTGATCGGACGGGGTCTCGTCAACTTTCTTAAGCCGAAGGGGCCCGTAGCGAGCGGAACCCCTTGAACGCTTACGTGTGATCCTGTCGTGAGCGCGTCGTCTGTTCGCGGACTGGCAATCTCCACGCCTCCGTCGATGCACGTGGTGCAGACCTTGAGCAGCACATCCACTCCGTGCCCTGCCTGCTCGGCCACGTCGGGAGCCGCCACTCCAGCGTTGAGCATCGGCTGAGTTTCCGAACCGGGCAGAATCAAATCGTGGACCAGAGGTCCCCGCTTCTGAAAGCTGCTCGGCTCTGTCCCGTCGACGTCCCGGCCGAGGAAGCCGGCGTCAGCGTGACCGACATGCGCGGTACGGCGCGCCACCGTACCCCCGGTTCTCCGCCCGCCCGCCGCCGTCCTGGCGTGCGGCGTGTGCGTCGGTCCCGGACGGCAGCGGGACACCGAGTCGGGCACCGTGCGCCGCTCCCGCCGTATGGACCGAACCACCGGCCAGGGTTGCCACACCGCCGCACAGATGCAGCCCTACGGTCGCCGACGCTTGGCTGGTCACCGTACATGGTCGGGGGCGATCGGTGAGCCAGGGGTCGTTCTTCCCCCTGGCTCACCGGTAACGTGGCTGATCACCGTTGGGAAAGGCGTCCGATGCAGCGTACGGTCGGGGCGTGCGTAATTGGATGTGCGTAGTACTTATGGGAACACTCCTGGCCTGTCTCACTGGCTGCACAGTCGCCCCCAACGGCTATGTCGGTATCAGTGTGGACGAGTCAGGTCACCTCATCGCCGTACTGGCCTGGTGTGGGCCTGCACCGGACGGAGTGAGGCTCTACCACGAGCGTGTCACTCCCCGAAGGAGCCCGACCGGCAACCCCGACGATGCGTACATCGACGACGCGGTATACCAAGCACCCACCTTGAACGGACAGAGCGCCTCGTTTCGACTCGACGCCCCCGCCGGTGGCTGGATGATCACGCCCAAGCCTCCCTCTCTGGAGCCGGCGATCACCTACAACGCGTACGGCTTCACCAACGACAACACCAGTTCGCTACGACGCGTGACGTTCGAGCTCGACGATGCCGCCAAGATCGGCCCGGGCCAGGTGCTGATACAGGAACGGGATGAGAAGAGCCAACAAGAGATCGACGTCGTGATCTCTCTGGACGCTTTCGAGCGAATGGGCCAGGATCCCCGGAACTGTCCTTGAGATCATACTCCCGTGCAATACGCAGGAAATGATCCTGATGGCGGAAACGACCGAAAAGACGCCCGATAAGCTCCTGTTCTCGTTCGCCCAACGGAAAGGCGCGGTGAGTATGTCGTCCGACCTCACGCACGAACTCTGCCTCGAAATCGGGCGAACCGTGCGGGATGGCGCCCCGGACGGATGGCAGGAGGTCGACGCCCTTCGCTGTCAGCTCGGCACCTTCAGCATGACCGCGATCACCTATCGGATGGCGGACGGTCCCCGACAAATTCGAGATGGCGAGGACCTCGGTGATCTTTTCCATCGGCTGAAAGTGGCCGAGTACAAGCCGGGTGAGGGGACGTGGTTCGTCTGCCGGCTCGGCTACAGCCTGCGCGGGAAGTCGTACGACTCCATGATGGAGACCTTCAGCATGGAGTCGCCTTTCTCCCAGGACTACACCGTCATGATGCCGCCCGCCTTCGGGATGGAGCTGCCTTTTGCCCAAGCCGTCGAGGTGTCCGCCTGGGCCTATGTGGAGGAGCTGACCATGTTCCCGCGCAGGCCGGATCTCACCCCGTCGTGGATGCGCGCTGCCTGGCCCGAAGGTGTGCCCCTGCCTGAGGGCGACTCCACTCTCACCTCGCCGGCAGGCAGCGAACCCGGCTCGGCCTGGCCTCCGCTGGGAACCATGGTCGCGCGAACCGTCGGTCGCGACGAGGACCCGGAGACGATCGTTTTCGGGATGGCCGAACACGAGGACGGCACCGGGAACGCCTTGATCTTCATGATGTCCGCCGAGGAATCTGACGAGCAGGAGACAGGGCTCGGCATGGACACGTACTGCATCGTCCGCGAGGAGCAGGCAGGCACCACCTACGGCGGCGTGACTCACTGTGGCATCGCCTCCGGTCGCCTGACCTTCCACTTCACCGCGGAGGCCGCGAAGGAACTGAACGTGGAGCCCGTCGTCCGGATCGATCTCCAGATCGACGAGGGCGGCGTCGAACTGCTCAGAAGCAGCCTGCGGGAGATCCTGCTGTCCGGCCGTCACGACCAGCACCCCCAGGGCATGCATCTCTGACCGCCGGGCCATCGGCGGGCTGTCAAACAGGGTGACGAGGGGTCAACCACGGTCACTCACGACCGGCCCGAAGCTCAAGCCGGCAGCCCTACGGCCGTACTCGACGCACTCCCCAAGCTGACAGCGGGGGTTCGATTCCCGTCACCCGCTCCACTTCAGAAAAACGGCGTCTTCCGATCGGCCGGATAACTCACATGCTCCGGCTCATGCCCTGATGTCACACTGTCGCGATGTCCCGAACCGACCTCAGCGATATCGACTATCTGCGTCACATCGAGCACCTGGCACGCGAGATCGTCAACGCGGCAGACGACGCGGGATGGCTCACTCTCACCACCATTTCCGATGAGGCCACGCCACTTCGGCGAGCGGTGATCGAGACAGCCCGCCAACTCCGTCACCATCACTTCGATGGGGACGGATGTCTCGACGAGGATCTTCCGCTGATGAAGCTCGCCGGAGTGGTCATCCTCCGGCCGCACGCCCTTCCCATCGGCATGGAAGAGGGCTACACCGAGATCTGCGCCCGCCTGGACATCGAAGCCCGGCCCGGAGGGTGGGCGATCTGGAACACCTGGGCCAAAGACGGCCAGCCCATCTCGATCGTCCTGGTCGACTCCAGCGGCACCGAAGGACTGCTCACGAACTGGGCACAGGGCGTCGAGGTCCACCCGATCACCCCTCTCCCGGCCCAAGTAGTCCTGACCCGGCAGGGATGGGTCACCCCCATGACCCTGTCCCCTGCCAGTGCTCGGAAGCTGGGTGCGACTCGCCCCACCTGCTGAACGCCTTCCGTACACCCCGAGGTCTTCGGCGGAGGAACCCCAATTACGGGATGAGCAGGTATACGTGGGTGGATTAGATAAACTATGGGATTCTCTTCGGCATGACTGAGCCTACAGAGACCCCGCCTCCCTATATTCCTGGCCCCAGGCCCGATGACGATATCGTATCTGTTCGCATGCTGGGATCTATTGCGTTGGTTGGCGGCGCCGTTCTGTCCTTCGGCGTTCTGCTCTTCAGCGTTAGGTTCCCGTCATGGCCATGGCTCGTGGGCTTATGGTTCACAGCGCTGATCGGTCTTGGATTACGTCTGGAGGCGGCGATTCGCGAGCAGAAGCGACGTCGCGGAGATCCCCGCTGTCGCTCTTGATCTCCGCGCTGATACCCGACGTCGGGCGGATCGTCGGTTTCGTAGGACACGGAGTCGCTTTGAGCGGCAGAGCGACGAGGCCCGTTACCTCAGCAGTGGTCACCTTGGCGACGGTCGGGTCATTAGCGGACCATTAACCAATGGTGACGATGGGGCAACCACGGCCACTCATGACCGGCCGAATATCCAGCTCAACCATTCCTCAAGGCGTGATCGACGCACTTCCCAAGCCGGCAGCCCGTTCATAGCTTCACCCTGTTGCGCGACCATTGGATGATGAGAGCACAAGTGGGCGCCTTCCGATGGCCGGACCTCGAACTCGGGCGGAGCATCGACGACCCTGCCCATGCCTGCGAGCTGCTGGAGATGTACGTCGGCCCGCAGGGAGAGCCGGGCGAGGAACGGTTCCAGCTCACCGTCTGCACCCCCTCGGGCCTCGCCGATCAGCTGCAACATCATCCCTTTCTCGTCGGCCGCCACTGGCTCTTCGTGCCCGAACTGCATCCCGCCGAGGTGACCACGTGGCTGGGCGACCGGATAGCGGTGCTGGAGGCTCCGACGTGGAGCGAACTCGCTGAGAAGATCGGCCGGATCGGAGAATGGGAGTTCGAGGAGTATGACGATCGCATTTCGAGAAGCCATCTTGAAACCGCCCTTCGAAGCCATCGAAAGGATCCTGTGCCGGAATTCTCAGAGAAGTCCTTGCAAGCGGCCGCTCGGGCAGATGCCCTCCACCAGTTGGGCACCATCGCCCAGTGGCGCCCTTGCTCTCGCCATGTCGCGCACAGGCGAATGCCTCGCGGCTGCGATGACTGCATATTCGATGAGGTGAAAACGTGTCCCACCTGTCGTATATGGCCGTGCCCCACGCACTTGGCCTTGTACGACGAGACGGAAGAAGGCTGCGTCACCGAATTCCCGTCGATCCGGTCACAGATGGGACAAGCCATCATTCCGAGCTGTCGATTGTCGTCGGCGACCGCAGAGTAACCACGGATGTTTACGCATGGTGGAGCCAGTCAGGATGGGAACGAGCAGCGTTCTGTTTCACCTTCATCGCCGACCTCGCGCCTGAAGAGGTGCTACGCCGATTGGGACTCACCGAGGACCCTGAACAGGAAGGTTTCGCCACCATCGAAGTCGGCCGCGCTCCTGGTGGATCGATCATGGTGGAGGCGGGCAATGCCGGGATCTTGCGCGACGTGGTGCGCGCCCTCTCACAAGGTACGTCGATCGTCAGCGTGGAGCGCAATGTCAACCACCACTCCCACTTCGTCCATGCCGTAGACGGTCACATCGTCGAGCGCCTGGTTCCGATGTTCGCCCACTGGGGTGACAGTACCGACCCTGAACGACTGAAGCAGGACCTCGAAGAACTGGGCATGCTCTGGGATTTCGACCCGGACCCTGAAGTCTTCCCGCCTTACATCGAGGGTGCTTTGGCGCTTGCTGAACGACGTACCGGCGTCCGGCTGGAACCTCGCCACCTCCAGCCCGGCGCCTTGTCTCACCGCGCCTCCATCGCCCGCTACTACGAAAGCCCTGAAGGCGCATTTCCAGAGCTGGCTTGACGTCGGTGTCCGTCCTGCGGGGAAGCCCGCCTCGATGACGGGATTGGCCGGTAACCCCGCCTCATCTGAAGGCGGAGCGGCGGACGCGGAGTGACCTGGGAGTGTGGTGTCACCCAGGTCCGACCACATCGCACATCTTGGGGGAGGCACGCCGTGTTGACGCTGCCGAATCGCGGTGCGGCCTCCCTTCGGCATCCCGGTATCGCGGGTGGTGATGACGGAGAGTCAATACAGCGGGCCCGGACGTTGTCAAGGGACGGGGGTTCTCGGGGGGCGTCTGCGTCAGGCATCGCCGAGAAGGGCGTCGCCGCCTGCGGAGCTCGGTCCTCGATTCCGGAAGTTGCGGTCCTGATGTGAAAATTTCAGGACGAGACTGCCGATAGATTTCTCCTATATGCCCTGAAGAGATGCCGTGCTCTGGCTGTATCGGACCCGGGGTGAGGGGCATCGGTGCTGGAAGAGCGCGACCGAAAATTTCGCTCAAGTATTGACATGTTTCGGATAGATTTCCAAACTGAGTCTCCAAGCGGCCGACCCTGCCTGATGTGGTGATCGAGTAAGGGTCGCCGGCCATGACGCCATCGTGGTGTGCGTCCCCGTCCGGGGTGCGGCGTCGTTCGCGGGTTCCCGCGTATCCCTCTTTCCGTGATTTCAGTATGGAGTCAGGCATGGGCATGAAGGTTTCACCCCCATCCGCGCGCCGAAGTTTCGGTGCCCTCACCAAGATCATCAGTGCCGGCGTCGTGGGTGTCGTCGGTGCGGCGCTGATGGTGTCGGCTCCCGCGGAGGCGGCGGAGAGCACGCTGGCCGCCGCCGCCAAGCAGAGCGGTCGCTACTTCGGCACGGCGATCGCCGCGGGCAAGCTCGGTGATTCGCAGTACACCACGATCGCGAACCGTGAGTTCGACATGATCACGGCCGAGAACGAGATGAAGATCAACGCCACGGAGCCGAACCAGAACCAGTTCAACTTCAGCAGTGGCGATCGCATCTACAACTGGGCGGTGCAGAACGGCAAGCGGGTGCGCGGGCACACGCTGGCCTGGCACTCCCAGCAGCCGGGCTGGATGGAGGCCATGTCGGGCAGCAGCCTGCGTCAGGCGATGATCAATCACATCAACGGTGTGATGAACCACTACAAGGGCAAGATCTACGCCTGGGACGTGGTGAACGAGGCCTTCGCCGACGGCAACTCCGGCGGCCGACGCGACTCCAACCTGCAGCGCACCGGCAACGACTGGATCGAGGTCGCCTTCCGCACCGCGCGGGCCGCCGACCCGGCCGCCAAGCTCTGCTACAACGACTACAACATCGACAACTGGAGCTGGGCCAAGACCCAGGCCGTCTACAACATGGTCCGTGACTTCAAGGCGCGCGGTGTGCCGATCGACTGTGTGGGCCTGCAGTCGCACTTCAACAGCCAAAGCGCCTACAACAGCAACTACCGCACGACCATCTCCAGCTTCGCGGCGCTGGGTGTGGACGTGCAGATCACCGAGCTGGACATCCAGGGCGGCTCTGCCCAGACCTACGCGGCGGTGGTCAACGACTGCCTGGCGGTGGCGCGCTGCACCGGCATCACCGTGTGGGGTGTGCGCGACAGCGACTCCTGGCTGGGCGCCAACACCAGCCCGCTGCTCTTCGACGGCAACGGTAACAAGAAGGCCGCCTACACCTCGGTGCTGAACGCGCTCAACGCCGCGAACCCCAACCCGAACCCCACCCCGACGGTGACCCCGACGGTCACGCCCCCGCCGGGTGACGGGGGACAGATCCGGGGCGTGGCATCCGGCCGATGTGTGGACGTACCGAACGCCTCGACCACCGACGGCACCCAGCTCCAGTTGTGGGACTGCCACACCAACTCCAACCAGCAATGGACCTACACCTCCGACCAGGAGCTCCGCGTTTACGGCAACAAGTGCCTGGACGCCGCGGGCACCGGTAACGGCTCCAAGGTGCAGATCTACTCCTGCTGGGGCGGCAGCAACCAGAAGTGGCGCATCAACTCGGACAACTCCATCGTGAACGTCCAGTCGGGTCAGTGCCTCGACGCCGCCAACTCCAACAACGGGGCCCTGCTCCAGACCTACTCCTGCTGGGGCGGCAACAACCAGAAGTGGACCCGAAGCGGGTCGTAAGACGGCACCTGCCGGTGCCGATCGGGGCCGGGGCGGCAACGCCTGAGAACGGCGCCCTGCGGCCTCCCGTCGGCACGGCATATCCGCAGGAAGCCGGCTGAAGGAAGAAGGACGAGCCTCCCCTGGTCCGGGATGACCCCCGGACCAGGGGAGGCCGATCTGTTCACGGTCCGCCACCGGATCACATGGTGAAGGTGAGCCCCTCCCCGATCCTCTTCAGCTCGGCGTCGACGGCCTCGGCGTCGGAGAACTCCTTGGCGTACACCGGGCTGAACATGATCTCGGCCCTCTGAGCTTTCCCGGCATGGGATGCCTCACCTGAGTCGATCGCGTGCAGGCCGGGGAAGGGGAGTCCATGCCCGCACCATGGCCGACATGGGGCCGATGAGGCCCTTACCCGGCGTCGGTGTGATGGGAGCGGGCCTCGTGGATGTCGGCCTCGTGGCGTACCGCCCAGTCGGCGAGGGCCGAGAGAGGCTCCAGCAGGGTCCGGCCGAGCGGGGTGAGGCTGTACTCGACGCTGGGAGGCACGGTGGGATACACCTCGCGCCGCACCAGACCGTCGGTTTCCAGGGTGCGCAACGTGCGGGTCAGCATGCGCTGGCTGATGCCTTCGATCGCGCGGTGCAGCTCGTTGTACCGGTGAGGGCGACCGCCGAGCAGGATCAGCAGCAGCATGCTCCACCTGTCGCCCAGACGTCGGAACACGTCCCCGACCGGGCACCCTTCGAACTCGTCGATCGGCACCGGACGAGGCAACGTGTGAGCCAGCACCGAGGGAACACCCGTGTGCGTACCGGACATGAAACTGCCTTCTTCCGTCTCCGACGTGGCGGCCCGACGATTGGACCGGCCGATCACCAGCCTAGGGAGGACACGATGCCGGGCCAACGGGGAAAAACCGTGATCATCAGTGGGGGGACCGATGGCATGGGACGCGCGACCGCCCTGGAACGGCTCGCGAGAGGCGACCGCGTCACCGTGATCGGCAGCAGCGAGGCCAAGGGGCGCGCGCTGCTCGACCACGCCGCGAATCCGAACCTGCGGTTCCTGCGCGCGGACCTGTCCTCGATCGCCGAGGTCGAGCGGGTCGTCGCCGACATCGCCGAGCGCCACGACGCCGTCGACGCGCTCGCCCTGTTCGCCAACCGGATAAGCCCGAAGCGCAGGGAGACCGTGGACGGGCTGGAGTTCACGTTCGCCCTGTACTACCTGAGCCGCTATCTGCTCGGTTCTCGTCTGCGGCCGCTGCTGAACGCCGCACCCGCCCCGGTGGTCGTCAACGTCGCCGGGGTCGGCAACACCGCGGGCCGGATCTTCTGGGAGGACCCCCAGCTGACCCGCGGGTACGGCCAGGTGCGTGCACAGCTCCAGGCCGGGAGGGCGAATGACCTGCTCGGCGTCGCTTTCGCCGATCAGTCCGGGAGCTCCGGGAACGGCGGGGACACAGTCCGCTACGTTCTCTATCACCCCGGCTTCACCCGCAGTGGGGTCGACGGCCATCCGAATCCGCTGGTCCGCAGGACGATCAAGCTGCTCGCGACCTTTTTCGCGCGCCCGGTGGCCGACGCGGTCCGGCCGATCGTCGAGTGGATCGACAACCCGCCGACCGAACCGCTTTCCGCGATCGACCGGGGCAAGGCGGTCGACAGGTCACTGAAGACGCTCGACCCTGACGACGCCGCGCGCCTGGTCGCCTACACCGAGGACCGCCTTCGCCGTCTCCGCGATCTCGGAAGGCCGGAAGCTCCTCAGACCGGACGGTAGACGTCCTCATCCCTTCCGGGGGCGTCACTGTTTCCGCGGTGCTGCCGCGCGTAGTGGCGGACGGCCAAGCCTCCGGTGGCGAGGATGAGGAAGACGAGCGCGATGTCCAAGGGGTTCACCATGCGCGCCCTCTGCCCTGTTCCGGGATGGATAGTCACGATTCATCCGCGCCTCCCGGGACCGGGGCGGTTCGGCTACGACGGAGGCGAGCGTCTCTAGGGTGTGGCGAGCGCCTCCGTCGGGGAGAGCCGGGAGGCGCGGACGGCGGGGTAGAGGCCGGCGAGGGCGCCGATGACCAGGGTCGTCGCGAGACCGCCGATCGTCGCCCAGACGGGGAGCACGAGCGGCCACCCCTGGTAGAGCGCGTATCCGGCGGTGACGCCCATGCCGAGGAGGACGCCGCCCGCCCCGCCCAGAGCCGAGAGCAGCAGTGACTCGGCGAGGAACTGCGTGCGGATCTGCCCGCGCGTCGCACCGAGCGAGCGGCGCAGGCCGATCTCCGGGCGCCGTTCCAGCACCGAGATGACCATGGTGTTCGCCACCCCGACGCCGCCGACGAGCAGCGCGACCGCGCCGACCCCGAGAAGGAGCCCGGTGAACGCCTGGCTGGTGGCCTGCTTGGCGGCGAGGGCGTCGGACGGGCGCGAGACCTCGACCTCGTTGGGCGCCTGCGGGTTCGCCGTACCGGCCAGGACCGAGCGGACGGACTCCAGCCTCGACTCGTCGGAGCGGGTGTAGAGGGTCGTGGGATGCCCGTCGAAGTCGAGCACCCTCTCCGCGGCCGGCCAGCCGACCAGCGCCGCGTCGTCCAGTTCGGTGGCGAGCGGCACCGGGTCGAGGATTCCGATGACGGTGAACCGCACGCCGCCGACGACGACCTGGGTGTCAGGTGCCGCCGCGCCCACCCCGAGCCGTTCCGCCGCCCGCGATCCGAGCACCACGGCCGGATAGCGTTCGGTCGCCCCGTTGAGCCAGGTGCCGCTGCGCACCGTCGCGCCCACCGTGGACAGCAGGTCGAGGCGGGCGGCGTGGGTGGAGATCCCCCCGGTCTGCGCCTCGGAGATCTCCTCGGACCGGTAGACCTTGGCGTCGTCGACGCGCCCGGCCGCGGAGACGGACTCCACGGGGCCGATCCGCTCGATCATCGCCTCGGCGTCCATCGGCATCTTCGCCGTCTCGCCCAGCAGCGTCCGGCCGGAGGAGACGGTGAGCAGGTTCGTGCCCAGTGCCGAGAGCGTACGGTCGAGTTCGGCCCCCGACGAGGAGGAGATGCCGACCACGCCGACCATCGCGGCGATGCCGATGGCCACCCCGAGCGCGGACAGGAACGCCCGCAGGGGGCGGGTGCGCAGGCCGACCGCGCCGACCCGCATCACGTCGCGCGGTCGCATCCTGGCCGGGACCAGCTTCGGAGGTTCCGTCCGATCGGTCACGGCCATCACGCCACACCGAGGCCGGCGACGATTCGGCCGTCGCGCATCCGTACCTGCCGGGGCAGGCTCGCGGCGATCTCCCGGTCATGCGTGATGATCACGATGGTGGTGCCCGAGGCGTTCAGATCGCGCAGCAGTTCCATCACCCCGGCTCCGGAGACGGAGTCCAGTGCGCCGGTCGGCTCGTCGGCGAGGAGCAGCGGAGGATCCCCGGCCACGGCGCGGGCGATCGCGACGCGCTGCCGCTCGCCACCGGACAGCTCGTGCGGCTCGTGGTCGAGGCGGTGGCCGAGCCCGACCCGTTCCAGCGCGGCCGAGGCCCGGCGTCGCCGTTCGGACAGGCCGAGACCGGTGTAGAGGAGGCCGTCGGCCACGTTGTCCAGCGCCGGAACCCTGGCGGCGAGGTGGAAGTGCTGGAAGACGAAGCCGATCCGCGTCGCCCGCAACGCGGAGAGCCCGCTGTCCGGCAGCGTCGAGACGTCGTACCCGTCGATGCGTACGGTTCCCGAGGTGGGACGGTCGAGCGTCCCGACGACGTTGAGCATCGTCGACTTGCCCGAGCCGGAGGGGCCCACGATGGCGACGAGTTCGCCGGGTCCGATCTCCAGGGAGACCGCGGCCAGCGCGGTGACCCCTCCGGGATAGACCCTGGTCACATTCGACAGCGAGATCATTTCGGCATCCCCACGGTCATCCCCTCGTCGAGGCCGTCCCCGGAGATCTCGACCCGGCCGCCGGAGAACAGGCCCGTCTTCACCGTGAGATAGCGGGACCGGACGCCCTCGACGACCTCGACGCCGAACCCGCCCTCCCTCAGCGCCACGAGCGCGGAGATCGGTACGGTCAGCACGTCCTCGCGTCTGGACGCCGTGAAGGTCACGTCCACCGCGGCCTGGTCGAGGCCGGCCGCCGCCTTCTGGCGGTCGAGGGAGACGAGCGCCTCAAGCCTCGTCTGCGGCTCCGCGTTCGGGCCCTCCCCGGGTTCGATGATCGTGGCGACCTCGGTGACCTTGCCCGGCACCTTCCTGCCGTCGGGCATGGTAACCGACACCTTCGCCCCCTTCTTCGCCATCCGCCGGTCCTCCGCCTGCAGTCGGACGGTGACCACCTTGGTGGTGCCGGTGTAGGTGAGCACCTTCTGGCCGGGGGCGACGGGCTGGCCCGCCTCGGCCTGCAGGCTGTCCACACGGACCCTGCCGCCGGCGAAGACGACCTGGCCGAGCTCGACGACGCCGGTCTCCGCCAGACCTCGGTCGTCCTGCCACCGCATGACCGCCGAGGCCGTGGCGCCGGTGTACTCGTCGTCCACGGTGAAGCCGGTGTAGCCCAGCTCGCGGAGGTTGCGCTCCAGGCGCCTGACGTCGGCCCCCTTGGTACCGATCCGCAGGTCGCGATAGGCGGGCGTCGCGCCGTACATCAGTACCACCGGCTTGTTGTCCACCCTGTAGAGCGGCTTGCCGCGGGTGACCAGGTCACCGCTGTCCGGAAGCCAGGTGAGCGTGCCGGGCCGCCGGCTCACCGCGGTGGTGGCCGGGCCGTAGCCGAGTTCGCCGTCGGCGTCCCGCGTGTCGGTGAGCGTCTGCCGCTGCACCGTCGTGGTGGCCGGGGGCAGCACGTTCGCCGTCCTGTCCGTTCCGGTGCCGTCCGACTGGAGCAGGCCGTTCGCGGCCGCGGTGGCCGCTCCGAGGACGGCGACCGCGGCGACCAGTCCGGCGATCTTCCTGCCACGGCCTCGGCCGCGGCGTCGCCGCGAGGGGGGAGAGGACGCGTCCATGTCCGTCTCGTCGTCGAGGGTGTCCGTGCCCATCAGGAGTCCTCCCGACGGGGCGGATGGGGATGAGTGCGTCTTGGCAGGAGGGTGGTCGGGCTCATCGGGAGTCCTCCCGACGGGTCGGATGGACTTGGCCGGAGGGTGGCCGCGCTCATCGGGAGACCTCCTGACGGGCCGGACCAGGGTGGGCGCGTCTCGGCAGGTGAGTGGTCGCGCACATCAGGAGCCTCCCTGACCCGCCTCGGGCAGGAACTTCTTCGAGCACTTCTCCTGCGCGGTCTGGAAATCGGGGTCCTCGCCGACGGCTCCGGTCACGCGCAGCCCGCCGCCCTCGGGGTCCGGGAACTCCTCCACACCGTTCTCGCGCATGCACTTCGCGAACTCGCGCATCGACTCGGCCCTCTGCGGGTCCGCACCCCCGCCCGGTCCGGTGTCGCCCATCGGGGAGAACTCCTTGCAGGCCGCCGTGGCCTTCTCCATCGTCTCCTTGGAGGTGCCCTTGCCGATTCGGACGGCGACACCTTTGCCGGGTTCGGGATCCGGCATGTCGACGCCGTTCTCCCGCATGCACTGCGCGAACTTGATCCCCTTCTCGTGCTGGCTCAGGCTCGGCGCGGCGCTCACGGCGGGCTTGTCGCCGCCGCCGGTCGCGGAGGCCACGTCCGCGTCGTCGCCGGCCGTACCGCACCCTGTCAGGAGCAGGGCGAGCGCCAGGACGCCGAGAACTCTCATGATCTTCTCCTCTTCCTTCGGCCGGCTCTCCACCGGCCGTTCGAGAGGCGATGCAACAGGGGAGCGCGTTTCGGTCGCGTTTCCGTCGGAGCTAACGGCGAGCAAACACCGCGTACGCCACCATCGCCTCGTCCGGACACGACGAGGGAGTACGAGAACGCGATGCGAGTGCTGGTGGTGGAGGACGAGCGCGTGCTGGCCGGTGCGATAGCCGAGTGGCTGCGCGGCGAGACACACGCGGTCGACACCGCGCACGACGGCGCGGCGGCGCTGGAACGCATCGCGGTCAACGACTACGACGTGGTCGTTCTCGACCGTGACCTGCCCGTCGTGCACGGAGACGACGTCTGCAGGGAGCTGGTCGCGTCGGAGTCGACCGCGCGGGTGCTCATGCTCACCGCCGCCGCCGAGATCGGTGACCGGGTGGCCGGACTGTCCCTCGGAGCCGACGACTACCTCGCCAAGCCGTTCGCCTTCGCCGAACTCGCCGCCCGCGTCCTGGCACTGGGACGGCGCTCGCGACCGGCCGTGCCACCGGTGCTGCGGCGGGCCGGGATCACCCTCGACCCCGCGCGCCGGGAGGTGTTCAGGAACGGGCGGTACGTGCCGCTGTCGAAGAAGGAGTTCGCCGTCCTGGCCGAACTGCTGCGCGCGGAAGGGGCGCTCGTCTCCGCCGAACGGCTGCTGGAGAAGGCGTGGGACGAGTACGCCGACCCCTTCACCGGTGTGGTGCGCCTCACCATACTCAAACTCCGGCGCAAGCTCGGGGAGCCGCCGGTCATCGAGACGATGCCGGGGGAAGGGTACCGGATCGCATGATCATCGACAGGTTGCCCGGTCTCACGCTGAGAACCCGCCTCACCCTCGTGTACGGCGCCCTTTTCCTCGCCGCGGGTCTGACCCTGCTCGGCGTCACCTACCTGCTGTTCGACCAGCAGCTGGTCCAGTCCTTCGCCGACAGGTACGGAGGGCTCGGGAGCGAGCGGAAGGTGGTCTTCATCACCTCGAAAGGGCACGTGTTCACCGGGCCGGAGGCGGTTCAGTGGCTGCAGCGGCAGGAGGAGGCGCTGCGCGCCGCCGCGACCACCTCGCTGCTCACCCAGGGGGCGGTCGCGCTGGTCGCGGTCGGTTCCGTCGCCGTGGGCCTCGGATGGGTGGTCGCGGGGCGGGTGCTCGCCCCGCTGCGCCGGGTGACCGAGACGGCGCGGCGGATCGCGGTCACCACGGTCGCCGACCACGGCCTGCACGCGCGGATCGCGCTACGCGGCCCGGAGGACGAGGTCAAGGAGCTCGCCGACGCCTTCGACACCATGGTCGAGCGGCTCGACCACTCCTTCGACGGCCAGCGCAGGTTCGTCGCCAACGCCTCGCACGAACTCCGCACCCCGCTGACGCTCAACCGGGCGCTGGTCGAGCTGGCCATGCACCGCAGGGCGGCGTCGTCCGACGTGAAGCAGCTCGGCGAGAGCCTGCTGGAGATCAACGCCCGGCACGAGCAGCTCATCTCGGGACTGCTGCTGCTCGCCCGCGCCGAACACGAGATCGCCGACCGGTCGCCGGTGGACATGGCCGACGTGGTTTCTCACGTGATCGCGCAGACCGCCCAGCAGGCGGAGCAGGCGAAGGTCACCGTCCACGAGTCGGCGGGGCACGCGCCCACCAGCGGGGACGCGCTCCTGCTCGAACGCCTGGTGCACAACCTGGTCGAGAACGGGATCCGGCACAACACCGGCGACGGTACCGGCTGGGTGCGGGTCGTCAGCCGTACCGCGTCCGAGGGGTACGTCGAAGTGGAGGTCAGCAACACCGGACCCGCAGTACCGCCCTACGACATCCCGGAACTCTTCACACCCTTCCGACGCCTGGGGGCCGATCGCCTGGTCACGTCGAAGAGCGCGGGACTGGGCCTGTCCATCGTCCGCTCCGTGGCCCGTGCCCATGGTGGCGACGTCACGGGCTGCCCGCGCGGCGGCGGTGGCCTGGTCATGACGGCTGTTCTTCCCCGGGCCAGGGAGTGAGGCGCGGGTCGTGTCGCGGCGTCATGTCGGGGAGCGAGGGGTGGGTCGCACCGCGACGTCGCGCTGGAGAGTGAGACGCGGGTGTGTCGCGGCTTCGCGTCGGGGCGTGGGGTGTGGGTCGTGTCGCGGCTTCGCGCTGGAGTGAGTCGTGGGGACCGTTTCGCGCTGGAGAGTGCGCCGTGGGGGGCGTGTCGAGACTCCGAGCCGGTACGGCCACCACGCGATCCTCGGTCCCCATTCCCGACGGATCACGCGGTGGCCGTACCGGCCGGCCTCGTCCGCGCCGCCACCAGGTGCTGTGACGGCGCGATCCGGGGTCGTACGGATTTCGTGAGGTCATGTTCGCGTACCGAAGCGGCCTGCCCCCTGTCCCGCGCGGTTCTCACCGCGGCATGCCGCTTCGGTACGGCCTAGCATCCGACGGGTTCCGCCGTGCTGAGAACGCTGACGGTGCTGTACTGGCCGGGCAGGCAGAGAGAGCCGGTGTACGCGGTCGAGGCGACGGGAATGACGGGAACGCTGAGAGAGGTGACGGAGCACACCGGTGTAAGAGCGATCAGGGGACTGGCCGTGACGCATCCCGTGGGCTTGGTCGGCTTCGCGAGCGGTGTCGCGCCCGCCGGGCCTGTCGGTCCCGTTGGGCCCGCCGGACCTGCCGGCCCTGTCGGACCGGTGGGTCCCGCCGGTCCTGTCGGCCCTGTCGGTCCGTTCGCTCCCGGAGGTCCGTCCGCTCCTGCCGGTCCTGGCGGTCCCGCTGGCCCCACAGGTCCTGCCGGTCCTGCCGGTCCGGGTGGTCCTGCCAGTCCTTTCAGTCCTGCTGGTCCTGCCGGTCCGGGTGGTCCCGCTAGTCCCTTCGGTCCTGCCGGTCCTGCCGGTCCTACCGGCCCTGCTGGTCCGGGTGGTCCTGCCAGTCCCTTCGGTCCTGCTGGTCCTGCTGGTCCGGGTGGTCCCGCAGGTCCGGGCGGCCCTGCTGGTCCCGCAGGGCCCGGAATCCCAGGCAGGCCCGGCAGTCCACGGGGCCTCGGGCGCTCAGGTCCGGCGGCATTGGTGGAACTGGTCGCGGTGGGAGCCGGAGGCTTCCTCCTGACAGGGACGACGATCACTCTGCCGTCGTCGTCGTCATCGTCGTCGTCCAGGTGTCGTGGCCGGTCTCGGTCGTCGTTCCAGCGACACCCCTTCCCTCGACCGCCGGGTCCCGGCCCGCGACCGCCAGGTGGGCAGTCGCAGTTACGCGCACCCTTGGCGGGGCGGCACGGGCGAAGAATGGACTTCTCGCCACGGTGTACGGAATTTTGAAGCCGGGCTTTTCCGCCGGCACCCCCGGTGTCCCCGTTGTCGCTGGGAGGGGCGAAATTGAGAAGATTCGTCTCCCTTGCGGCATTCGCTGGCGTCTGATTCGACGACATCACGAGGATGCCGGCCATCGCTGCGACGGCCAGGGCGCCGACGCGCTTGCCGGAAAGGGCCGGCACCCATTTGCTATTACGAGGAAGCACGTTATTTCCCCATGTCGTTGCTAATTCCGAAATTATTCGGACCTGCCGGGTTATCACGAAAGTGATGACGCACAGGAGATACCCGGGGCTTATGTGGATAACGCGCCGCCATAGTTCTGGAAGGGCAAATAAACAGTGTTGTGAAGGAAAACCTACACCTCATCTATGATTTAGCTACATTTATAATGATTATTCGTTCATAGTATTCAACGGCTGATTTCAGGATGGCCGGTGGAGAGAGGGCGGCTGGGTTCATGCGGGGCGACTCGCCTTCGCCCGGATCCGCTGCGGTCCGCTTGCTCCGGTGCGCGGAATCCCGGTGAGAGCGGGCGAGAACGGTGGTGCGCGGCCGGTTCCTCGCCGTCGTACCGGTCGCCCGGTGGACTTCGGCGGCCTGTCCCCGCCGCGGTGGTACGCAGACTTTCGCGTTCCGTCGCGACGGGGGACGGGAAATGCCCGCCGGGCTTATTTCTCGCGGACGATGATCTCTGGGAATGACGGGTCGTCCTGGAGCTCCCTCATCATCCGCTCCTCTCGGGAGAGGCGCTCGCGTCCTGCCGGCGCCGCGTTCTCGCCCCTGCGCCCGCGATAGCGATCACGATCGCGGTCGCGGCCGTGGGGTCGGTCCTGATAGCGCTGCGGCTTTCCCCGCCACCTGTCGGAGGGCCTCATCTCACGTCCGCGATGCTGTTCGCGGGAGGGGTCGGGGCGGCGGGAGGAGTGGCCGTCGGGATGCGGCTGTGAGATCGAGCCGGGCGTCTGGGCCTGCCCGATGGTGGCGTTGGCCGGTACCTGGTTCGACGTCATGAGGATGCCGGCGACTGCCGCGATGGCGAGAACGCCCACCTGCCTGCCGGAGTTCGGCCCCGGTGTCCGTCCGCTCTTTCGAGGAAGCACGATATTTCCCCATCTCGTTTCTGGTTCCGAAAACATCTGATATCCCTCACTGCTCCATAAGTGGCAGCAGCTAGGAGATACCCCTCGGACCATGAGATAGCGTATTGAAACGGTTGAGGCAGAGCAAATAAATGACACTGTGAATGCCGATGGGAGTTTATCTATTGTTATTTAGTGTTTTGTCATAGTTGTTCGTACGGTAGGGGAAACGGGATAGCTTATAGGAAATAGGAGAAAGGTAGAGCCCTTCCTCCCCTCTCGGCAAGGTCCGGAAGCGGAGGAAGGGCTCGCGGGTCATTACAGGTAGACGCGGCTGTCGGCCTGGAGCGGACGCGACAGGCGCACGGTGATGAACTCGTTGTCGTCGGGCCTGCCCGGCGTACGGCCTGCGGAGAACGGGAAGTTGTTGTCGTTCAGCACGCCGAGGGTCCGGTCGTCGAGGATCACGACGTCCTCGATGGTCTGGAACGGGAAGCGGAAGGTCTCCCCGAACCCGCCCAGCCCGCGCGGGTTGGCCAGGTCGAGCAGGTCGGCGACGAGGGTCTTGCGCAGGTCCGCGTGGCGGGTGTCCACCAGATAGACGCGCTTGGTCCTGGCCTCGTCCCCCTGGAGGTTGTCACGCTCGATGACGAGGAACCGGTGCCGGTCAACAGCGATCATGTCGCCGATCGCGTTGTCGGGGCTCTCCAGCCGGTAGGTCCAGCGCTTGCCGGTGTAGGACCGTTTGCGCAGGTCGAACTCGTTCATCCGCAGCGTACCCGCGGCGTCGCCGCTCACGGTGCCTTCGAGCAGCGGATACAGCGTACGGCCGTCGACCGAGCGCGCCATGCCCTCGAACCCCTTGCTCCGCCCCAGGTTCGGCTGCTCGCCGTTGAGGGAGGGGTTCTCCGGGGCCTTCACACCGGGCAGCGGGATCGGAGCCTCGAGCAACCTGCCCGAGGAGGAGAAGTGCAGCAGGAACGGGCCGAACTCGTCCCCGATCCAGTAGGTGCCGTCGATGGTCCTCACGATCGACTCCACGTCGAAGTCGGCGCCGGTCAGCTTCCGGTCCGCCCTGGTCAGCGGCCAGGTAACGCGTCTGTCGGGGTCGCTCAGGTCGAATCCGCCCAGCACCGTCACCTTCTCGCGACGGAAGTCGGGCCTCACCCGGTGCACCCGCAGCAGGAAGTCCGCGCTGTTGGCCTGGGAGCCGAAACCGTTGTCGGACAGTGCCTCGAAGGTGCCGTCGTGCCGCCGCACGACGCCGCTGAAGCCCTGCACCGGCTGCCCGGCGAACGGCGGGGTCACCCCGTTGACGGGAGTCGTACCGAGCTGGGATCCCGACGGCTCGCTGCCGGGGACGAAGGTCAGGGCGGGCAGGGATGCGAACCCGGTCAGCGTGGCACGTCCGAATCCGGCGCCACCGGCCCCCGGATGATCGGAGCCGGGGTGTCCAGGTCCCGGGCGCCGCGAGTCCGCCCCCTGCGTCCCGGCGCTCTCGGTGGAGGGAAGGCCGGAGTCGGGCCGGCCGGGGTCGGCCATCGCCGGTGCGGACACCGCGAGTGCCAGCACGGCCGCGCCGATGCCGATCGTCATGCGTCGTCTCATGCCGGGCACGCTAGGGAAGCGGCGTGAACGGCCGGTGTTGCGGCGCGGGCCGTACAGCGAAAACACGATGCGACCGTAGGACCGCCCCCACGTCATCAAGGAGCACGGGCGACCGATGTCCGAGGTCCTCCCGCTCGCCCGGGGCCGGGAGGCGAGGGGAGTTCGAGGGTGAACCTTCTCGCCGCGCCCTCAGCGAAATAAAGTTCCAGGCATGAGGACTTTCGCGAACATCATCGAGTTCAAGGCCGCCGTCGGGGAACACCTCGGCCATACCGAGTGGCGCGAGATCACCCAGGAGCAGGTCAACCTCTTCGCCGACGCGACCGGCGACCACCAGTGGATCCACGTGGACGTGGAGCGGGCCAAGCAGGGGCCGTTCGGTGCCACCATCGCCCACGGATACCTGAGCCTGTCACTCCTGCCCTCCCTGATGTCGGAACTGTTCGAGGTGGGCAACCTGGCGATGGGCATCAACTACGGGCTCAACAAGGTCCGCTTCCCCGCGCCGGTCCCGGTCGGCGCGCGGATCCGTGCCGAGGGCGAGCTCGTCGACCTCAAGGGCACCCCCTCCGGCTATCTGGCGAACATACGCATGACTGTGGAGGTGGAGGGCGGGAAGAAGCCCGCCTGCGTCGCGGAGACCCTCGCCCTCTACGTCCCCGCGGAGAACTCCTGAGTCCCCTTCACCCTTTGAGTCCCCTTCGCGTCCCGGCGGAGCTCCTTTTCACGCCCGGGTGGAGGGCTCCTGAGCCGGACTCCTTTCACATCCGGGCGGTGGACTCCTGAGTCACGAGAGCTCCTGAGCCAGGATCGCGGCCTGTACACGACTGCGGAGACCCAGCTTGTTCAGCAACCGGCTGACGTGGGTCTTCGTCGTCGCCTCCGCCATGTCCAGCTCCACGGAGATCTCCGTGTTCGACAGGCCCCGACCGATGCAGGCCAGCACCTCGCGTTCGCGCGGGGTGAGAGCGCCGATCTCGTACGACCTGCGCTCGGGGACCGACGCGCCGAAGGCCGAGATCAGTCGTCGGGTGACCGAGGGCGCGATGAGCCCGTCGCCCCTCGCCACCACCCTCACCGCGTCCACCAGGGCGTCGGCGTCGGTGTTCTTCAACAGGAACCCGGCGGCTCCGGCCCGCAGCGCCCCGAAGACGTACTCGTCGATGTCGAAGGTGGTCAGGATCAGCACGTCGGCGATCCCGCTCAGCTCGCGCGTCGCGGAGATCCCGTCGAGCTTCGGCATCCGGATGTCCATCAGCACCACGTCCGGACGGAGTTCGGAGGCCATCGCGACGGCCTGCTCGCCGTTGGCGGCCTGGCCGACGACCTCGATGTCGCCGTGACCGTCAAGGATGAGGACGATCCCGGCGCGAACCGCCGCGTGATCGTCGGCGACGAGGACTCTGATGGTCACGTGCTCTCCAGGGTGGGCAACTCGGCGCGAACACGCCAGCCGTCATTGTGCGGACCGGCCTCGAAGAGGCCGCCGACGAGGTTCGTACGCTCCCGCATGCCGATGATCCCCGCCCCCGCGCCGGGCAACTCCCGCCCCGCCGCGCCCACCGGGTTGTCCACGGTGAGCGTGACCCGCCCCGGCAGGTAGCCGATCACCACGTCGGCGGCCTTGCCGCCGTGCTTGAGCGCGTTGGTCAGCGACTCCTGGACGATCCGGTAACCGGCCAGATCGACCGAGGCGGGCAGCTCCCTGGCATCGCCCTCCACCCGCATCCGCACGTCAAGCCCCGCCTCCCGGGCCCGTTCCACCAGCTCTCCGGCCTCGGCCACCCGGCGCCGGGTCGCCTCCGGCTCCTCTCCGTCCTGCCGGAGCAGCCCGATCATGGCGCGCATCTCGTTCATGCCCTCGACGCTGTTCTCCCTGATGGACTCCAGCACCTGCCGTACGACCCGTGCGTCCAGGTCCCGGCGGGAGAGGACGGCGGTGGACTGGATGGCGATCGCGCTGAAGTGATTCGCGATCATGTCGTGCAGCTCCCGTGCCATTCTGGCCCGCTCGGCCTGCACCGCCGCCGCCCGGTCCAGCTCCGCGAGCCGCGCCACCTGCTCGGCCCTCGCGCGCTCGGAGGACGCCAGGTCCTGCAGCTGCCTCATGAACATGGCGGTGAGGACGGGGGTCCCCCCGACCAGCCCCACCTGGACGGAGACGATGGCGGCGGCCGACCAGTGCCTGAACACGACCCCCGCGACCACGCCCGCCGCGACGGCGATCACCGAGGTGATGCCGAGCATCCACCGGCCCAGCGCCCGGGGGCCGTACCTCACCCCCGCGTAGAGGTTGTCCGTGACGATCAGGACCGTGCCCAGCGAAGGACCCATCGCGAGGTCGCCGAGGAGGGCCACCACCCCCAGCCCGAGCGCGAGCAGCGGTCTGCTCCGCCGTACCGCGACCCCCGCGCACGCGACCGCCAGCGGCCCGGCGAACAGCGGGGCGGCGGCCCATCGTTGCTGGTAGGCGTTCGCGGCGAGCAGCAGCAGGCCGACGACGAAACACGCCACCGCCCACAGCGCGTCTCGTCTCATGCCTGTCATCTCACCATTTCGACACGGCCCGCAGGAGCGGCGCAGGGAGGATCGTCGGTACATATAAGGGTGTACGCCGGTTCATCAGCGCCGACGATGTCCCAGGCCGACCGGCCCGTGAGCATGGACTCATGATTCTGGCCATCATCATCGGCTGCGAGATCGGCTTCTGGATCCTGCTGGGCCTGGGACTCGCCTCACGTTACCTGTGGGGGATGCGCCGGCTCAGCACCGCGCTGCTGCTGGCGGTCCCGCTGCTCGACGTGATCCTGCTCATCGCCTCCGTCGTCGACATGCGTGGCGGCGCCCAGGCCGACTGGCGCCACGGCCTGGCCGCCGCCTACCTCGCCTACTCGATCGTCTTCGGCCACCGTACGATCACCTGGGCCGACGCGAAGTTCGCCCACCACTTCGCCGGCGGCCCCGAACCGTGGCAGCCACCGTCCGGCGGCATGGCGAGGGCCTGGTACGAGTGGGGCATCTGGTTCCGGATCGTTCTCGCGTACGGCATCGCCTGCGCCCTGCTGTTCGGCCTGACCCTCATCGTCGGCGACCCGTCACGGACTACGGCACTGAACGAATTCATGATCGGTGCGCTCAAGATCCCCCTGATCGCCGCGCTCTGGCCGCTGAGCTACACGCTGTTCCCCAAAAAGGCCGGCGTCACCGGCGATCCCGGCAGCTGACCCGGCACGTACGATCACGGCGTCGCCGGTGCTTTCAGCCGCTTCCCCCGCACGACGGCTGTGGTGCCATCGGCGATTTCAGCAGTCGGCCCCACACGTGGGCTGTGATGCCACCGGCGATTTCAGCCGGAGATCAGCTTCCCCGGTGCCCTCACCGTGATCCTCCAGGCCACCTGACCTCGCTCGTCGCGACACGCCCCCTTCGGACCTCCCACCGGATTCCCCGCCTCCGCTGGGGAATCCGGCGCGGACGGGCGGATCGGAGGACGATGGCCTAACCGGTTCGAGGCATCGCCCAAAACCCGCTATGCTTGCTTACGCAGCGAGCGGCCGTAGCTCAATGGATAGAGCATCTGACTACGGATCAGAAGGTTGGGGTTTCGAGTACCTCCGGCCGCACACATGCAAGAAGGCCCCTGAACAGGCATTACGCCGTCAGGGGCCTTTTTCGTTGTGCTGCTCAGCCGGTCTCTTCGGCGTCTGTGGGAGCCAACCTGGGAGCCAAAGGCGCGGACCTGCCCAGCAAAGCCCCGGAGATCGCCGCCGACGCCGCCCGCTTGTCCCCCTCCATCAGATGCCCGTAGACATCCTTGGTGATCGCGATGCTCGCGTGCCCGAGGACGTCGGAGACGACGTGCAGCGGCGTGCCCTGGGCGAGCATGAGCGAGGCCCCGGAGTGCCGCAGCTCGTGCGGATGCCAGTGACCGAGGCCGGCCTTCTGCGCCAGCTTCGAGAACAGGTGAGAGAAGGTGTCGGGGTCGGACGGATTGCCGAGCATCGAAGGGAAGATCAGCCCGTGCTCGGTCCACTCCTCTCCTGCCTGGAGACGTTCCGCGTTGTGCGCGGCCCGATGCCGCTTGAGCGCGTCGACCAACTCGGGCGTCAGGCAGAGCGTACGGCGTGACTTTCTGGTCTTGAGTTCGGTGATCACGAGCTTGGTCTTGCGTTCTGCGCCGGGGGTGCGGTTCTTGATCCGTTTCACCGCGTGTGCCACACGCAGGGTCCTGGCCTCCGGGTCGAAGCCGCTCCACATCAGACCGAGAGCCTCACCGCGGCGAAGGCCGAAGACGAGCGCCAGGAGGACGAGCGCCCCCATTCGATGCCCCGCAACCTCGTCGAGAAGCTTGTGCGACTGGTCGATCGTGAGCGTACGGCCCTCGTCGGTGTTGAGCCGGGGAGGCTTCGACAGCGCCGCGACGTTCCGCGCCACCAGGCCCTCACGCTCAGCCTGTCCGAGTGCCTTGCGCAGGACGGCCCGCATGATCCGAACGCTGTTGGGCTTGTACTTCGCCCGCTTGGCCTGCCACAGGGCATCGACGTGGGCGACGGTTAGCGCGGTGAGCTTGTGCCGCCCGAGCCCCGGCTTGAGGTGGAGCCGCACCGTGTCCTCGTAGTCGTCCAAGGTCGAATCGGCGATATGACCGGGGAGCGTCGACAGCCAGCGGTCGAGGAAAGCACCGACAGTGATCTTGTCGTCGGGGACCGGCAGACCCTTGGCGATGCCCTCACGGATCTTTCGAATCTTCTCGACGACCTCGGGTCGCGTCTTGCCGGAGACCTTCTTGCGGAGGCGCTCCCCGTTCGGTCCGTATCCGATGGAGATCGCTCCGCGCCACCGGTCGCCGTCCTTGTAGATCGAGTCCTCGTTGTGGCCACGCTTCTTGGTGCTCATGCTGCTTGCTCCTCTTCCAGATGCGCGACGAACTCGGCGAGCGCGGTCGGGGGAATCCTGCGAAGGGTGCCGACACGGACCGAGCGGATAGCGCCCGACCGCATCAGCGCGTAGACCGTGGTCCGGCCGATACTGAGAAGCTCCGCCGCCCTCTCCGGGCGAAGAAGCAGGTGATCGAGGTCATCCGTCATGCCGCCTCCTTCGTTGCCGAAAGGTCGGGTGCGAGTTGGCCGGTGGCTTTCACCTGGAGAGCGAGCAGGCTTGCTCTCCAGCGCTGGCGTTCGGCGACCATGCGCAGCAGCCGCAAGGCCAGGGAGGGGATGTTGCCGTCGCCGGCCGGGACGGGTTTCCAGACGTAGCGGTGCGGGTCGGTGGGCTCGTCGGCCAGACCGAGGGCTTCCATGACCCAGGTGCGCCGGTCGCGCCTGTGCTCGGACAGGGTCTTGTTCGACCACTTACGCGAGACCAGGACGCGACGGCCCGCGTAGCCCAGGTGTTCGGGCTTGTGCGCCTTGCTTCGGCATCGGCCCGGTGCCATGCCCACCTTGGGACTCTTGGGCTGTACTCCGTAGCGCAGCCAGTTCGGGCAGGCCGGGGAGCAGGGTTCGTAGCGGAGTGCTTCCACCATGCGGGCCGCGTGGTCGCGTTGGGCCGGGTTGTCGGCGTCGAGGGTGTCGCCGAGGCTCTTGGTCAGGTACTTGCTCAGGTAGCGGATGCACTGGTCGGCATCCGGGGTGCCGCCGAGGACGCCCTGAACGTCGACCTGGTCACCGAAGCGGACCACGTGCAGCGGTTCGGCGTCCTCGTCGGCGTCGAGCCGGTCGAGCGCTTCACGCCAGGTAGGCAGCACTTCCCCGGTGACCGGATCGAAGTAGTCGCCGTCCTGGCCATCCGGGTAGGGCGTGCCGTCTTCCCGCGTGGGACGCTCGACCCACACCGGCAGGTGGTCGCCCTCGAAGCGCACCTCGTCGACCGATGGCCACCACACCTGGTGGTAGGTGGCCGCTGCGATCGCCTTGACCTCGGCGCGCGGCATGGTGCCGCGGATGGCCATGTGCAGGTGCGGCGCGAGTCGCTTCTGCGGTTCGACGGAGGAGAAGTACTGCAGGTCATAGCCCGCGACGCGGCGCAGGTTCTGTACGAAGCGGTCGACGAGCTTGGAGAAGTGCAGCGCGTCCCGGACCGCCTGCCGGTAGTCATAGCTGCCAGAGTCGACAGGCACGCCGTTGCGCACCTTGCCGTAGGAGGGAAGCGTGAGCGTAACGAACAGCGACGGCCGGTAGACCATCCCGTCGGAGCTGGTGAACGTCCGCCCCAGGGTAGTGTTCTGCCGGACCTTCCTGGGCAGGTCGGGAGCGTCCTGGCGTCGCCGGGTCGAGCGGTTGCGCTTGGCGGTGGTACGGCCGAGCAGAGTGCCGCGCATCCCGGCCGCGGTGATCTCGGCATCCAGTCCGCTGAGGATCGCGTCCAGGTCGGTGGTGTCGTCGCCGACCTTTTCCGCGGCATCGCGCTGGGCCTGCATGTCGGCGCGGAACTCCACCAGCCAGAGCTGTTCCTCGTTGGGCTCATCCGGGGCGATCGAGGGTTCGGCCTCCAGGTGCCAGCCTTCCCGGCACTGGGCCATCCGCAGGTAGCGGTTGCGCCGGGCGCACGACGAGCACTTGGCGTCCATGGTGGCCCCGCAGGGCACGTTGACGTCCTCGGTGAGCCCGGTGCGCGTGTCCAGCCGACGCAGGACCACCGGCCGGACGCACACCCCGTTGTGCTCGGCGATCTCCACCGCCACGTCCAGCGCGAGCGGCATCCTCTGACGTTCGGCGCGTGACAGGCTGCGGTCGTTGGGGTTACTCACGCGTCCGCCTCCTGGTCGTGGTCGAGGAGTGCACCCTGTCCGCACTCGCGGCACTCGACCAGGCCGCGGATCAGGTCTAGCCACAGCGTGTTGACCGCGTGGCAGGCCGAGCAGCGCAGGCCGTCGAGGATGTAGGCCAGTTCAGTCACGCTCGTTCCTCTCCTGGATCTCGGACAGGTCGGCCACCAGCCGGAACGTGGTCTGGTACGGGTCGGTGGTGACGCGGACGTTGAACAGCTCGAAGGCCAGGACGGGCTGAGCGTGGCGCGGTCCCAGGACGGCGAGGATGGGTCGCTCGCACAGGCGGGTGATCTCCTCGTCGGTGCCGTAGAAGCTGACCCTCATGCGGTCACCTCCATGGCCATCGCGCGGATGTCGCTGTCGGAGACGTAGGCGGCGCGGACCCGGATCGGGTCGGGTGAGGTCTCCAGCCGGACGTAGCCGATGCCGGCGCCCTGCTCGGAGATCGGGGAGATGTGATCGGCCAGTGCCCCGCGGTCGCGTGCGCCGTCGCCGAGGACCATGTCGACCTGCTCGGACTCATCCAGGCGGAGCGCGATCTTGTCGGGGAACAGGTTGCGAATGTTCATGACCTCCTTGCGCGGGTCCTGGAGGGCAGCGAGGACACCGAAGCCGACCGCGCGACCCTGCGTGGTGAGCGTCGCCAGGGCTGCGGAGATGCGGAGCTTGAGGCCCTTGTCGGATTGGTAGGCGGTCAGGAACGCCACCTCGTCGACCACCACCAGGACGAACGGGTCATCGACGGAGGGCGTGTGGGAGCGCTGGAGTCCGGCGTAACGGTCGGCCCGCTCCTGCATGATCTTCACCGCTGCTTCCAGCAGATCGGCGCAGTCAGCCGGGCTTGCGGCGTAACGGTCGCCGAACAGGTCACGCCCGTAGGACAACTCCATCCGTTTGGGATCCAGCGCCCACACCTGCGCCAGGCCCGCACGCGTAGCGGGCAGCAGGCCGCGAATCGCCGACCAGATGACCGAGCCCTTGCCCGCCCCGGTGGCGCCGGCGACCAGGACGTGAGTGCCGTGGACTTTCAGGAGCCAGGGAGTGCCGTCCTCGCACTTGCCGACCTCCACCGGACCCACCGACACCTCATCCGAGACCGGTACGGCCAGGAGCGGTGTGGCGAGGGGGTCGCGGCGGGGGAAGACGAGCAGCAGCCGGCCCGAGCGCGCGATGGAGACCCGGCAGGAGCGAGCGCCGAACCCGTGGGCGAGGTGCTCGGTGCGGTCGGCCCAGTCCTTGACCGCCTGTCCGGTAAGCATTCGCACCGTGACCACGTCGGCCCACGAGGTGCAGGTGACGCGGACGACGCGAGGCAGGTAGTCCCGGCCGCGTAAGTGTCGTCCGAGCCCGGAGATGATCATCACCGGTTGCCAGTGCCGCCGGTAGATCCACACCAGCCGCCACCAGGCCAGCAGAGGCCAGCCCAGCAGGCGAAGGAACGAGGGACGAGCGAGGAAGAACCAGGCGGTGAGGCTGAGAGGGGTCACGGCGACGAGGCCGAGGCCCCAACGCCAGCCGCAGACGTAGGTGACCACGCCGGGGGTGAGTACGACGGCCGAGGCGATGGGGTGGCGCCACAGCAGCCGCAGGGCACCGGCCAGCAGTCGCCACACAAAGATCACAATGGTGACGATCGCCGGGGTGCGCAGGACGGCCGGGCGGAAGACGACGGCGGTATCGGGGGTGGTGGAGACGAGGTTCTGCGCCTCGTCGCCGGGCAGTTTCTTGAACATTAGGCTGGGGGCCTTCCTTGAATTCGCGTGAGAGGGAGAACCGAGGGGCCGCCGGAAGTTGGCGCTTCTGGCGGCCCTGCTTACGTGTCAGGCCGCGACCTCACCGGACGGTGTGGTCTGGTCAGTGGGGTTGATCGGCTGTTCTGCGTGGAGGCGCTCGCAGTTGGCCAGGTAGCGTGCGGAAGCGGTGAAGATCTCCCGAGCGAGGGTCACGTTCTGCTCGGTGACCGGCCCGCCGCCCGTGGTGGTGACCGTCATGTGTGCCTCGGTGCTGGACAGGGCCAGGAACGGTCGCTCACCGTCGCCCCCGAACGCCTTGGCCGACATCTCCGAGGTGCAGAAGGAGACATCGAATCGGGTGACGCCCTCGTGAATCGACGCGGTGACGTAGGTGTAGGGCTTGTGCTCGCTCACGCCGCCACGTCCTTACCGGCCGTCTCCTTGACCGGCGCCGGAGCACTCTGCCGAGCGGGAGCCGCAGCGGTGCGGGGAGGACGCATCGTGGTTGCCCGGATGGACCAGGCCAGGCGTCCGGTGTTCTGGTTGACGTAGGCGGTGGCGGTCATGCCGTCGAACTCCACCGGCACGAACGGCAGGCCCGGCAGTGCAGCCGGAACGACGGGCTGGATGGGGGACAGGATCTTGACCGAGACCGTCTTCTGTCCGGCCTTCACGGTCGGGTCGGCGTCCATGACCGCGACCTGCCACACCAGCTCTCCGGTGTTCTTGTCCTTGGCGTAGACGGTGCGGCCCTTGGATGAGGCGTCGAAGTCCTTGACCTGCTCGACCTCACCGACGATGAAGCAGCCGTGCGGGAAGACCTGCCCGAAGTGGACGGGGATGGGGCCTTGGATGGCCATGTCGAGTGGTCCTTTCACTTGGACGGCCGATGTTCGGTCGTCCACTTGTCCGATTGAGTTGAGAGTAGCCTACGGCAACTTGTCCGCACAAGTGAATGAGTGGATTGGTGGAGAGGGGATGACCAGGTGTGCCAGCCTGCCCCTCGGGCGTCTTAACGGTGCTCGGTGCTCAAGGAGGATGCGCGATCATGTCGGTCATGGCCTCCATGACTTCGCCGGTGCACGACACCACCGAGAACAACCGGATCAAAGTCTGGTTCCAGTTCGTGCCGCGAGAAGGCTGGCTTCCCTACAGCACCGAGGGGATCTGGGCCACGCGGCTCAGCGAGGACACCGCGCGTGTAGAGAACATCCCCTTCCTTCAGGAGGGGGTGGCCGAGGGAGATGTCGTGCGGTTTCTTACCAATGCCGACGGTCTCCACTGGGCCACGGAGCGCGTGGAAGCGTCGGGAAACTGCACCGTCCGGGTCCTGCCCGTTCCCAGCGGCCCACTCGGAGCAAGCGCCGAAGCCGTGCACGAGCAGTTGGCGCCGTTCGGCCTGGGGGGAGAGGTCTTCAGCAAGGAACTGCCGCTGGTCGCCTTCAACGTGCCGGCCCGCGCGGAACTCGGCCGGATAAAAGCGCTGCTGACGCGTGGCGAGGAAGACGGTTGGTGGCACTTCGAGGCTTCCTGCGTCACAGATGCTTGGCGCAACGCCTAGTTAGCTAACCGGGTAGACGTCCTGGAGTTCGTGAAGGTCACCGGGGAGCGCCACGCTCATCACCAGAAGCACAGCCCCGGCGGCGTCGTGCACGCTGGCCAGCACCCCCATGACGGGCTTGGAAGAGCCGAGCAACTCGGCCTCTTCCTTGGTGGGGTTGCGCGCGGTCAGCCGCTCGGTGACGTGATCGAAGCGCAGATGCTTCACCGCCTGGAGATGATGACGCACCCCGCGCGCGAGCGGCTCGGGCTTGTCGACGTCGGTGCCCAATGCGATCTCCAGCGGGAACCACAGGGTTTCCACCGCAGACAGTCGGCCCCCCTGTTTGGCCACTCGTCGACGCGAGATCACCGGGGTCTTGTCCTCAACGCCGAGAAGACGGGCGATGTGGCGAGGAGCCGGAACACGGGCGACGTCGGTGACCATGTCACCGCTCTCGGCCTGCTCGGCCACCGCTAGCCCCGGCCGGATGCGATCGACGGCACTCTCGGGACGGCCCTTCACGAACGAGCCGCGGCCATGCTCACGTTCGATCCAGCCTTGCATGGCCAGGGTCTGGAGCGCCCGGACCACCGTCGTGCGACCTACGCCGAACTCGCGGACGAGCTGCGTCTCCGAGGGCAGCATGTCACCGGCCGCGTACTGCCCGGCCTCGATGCGCTCCTGAATCGTGCCCATCACCTGGGCGTACTTCGGAGGGGCGAAATCCTTGCTCATCTTAACCGCCCGATCACTCTTCCACTTGTCTGCACAAGTACAGTACCGGCTAAGAGCAGCCCTGTCAGGACCCGCAACAGCAGGAAACAACTACCTGGCCAACCCTGCCAGAACTCTGATCCACACCACCCGCGCCTGAGCAGGCGACCACGCGTCACTGTGAAACACGGTCACCTTGCCTTTGTTCTGAACCGTCTTACGAATGAACGACAACCCGCCCGCATCGCACAATTCGTAAAACGTCACCCGATGCTCATGACAGGTCCAGGCCACCACCCGAACCCGCCCGAAACGCCGCGACCTATGCCAGGCCAAAGGCATGCATCCCGGAGCGGCCGGAACGAGATGCTCGGACAGACATGACACTCCCCGTCGAGAGAAATCCTCGCTCACGATTCCCGCCGCTCGAAACGCACCGAACCGGCCAGGTCCACGCTGGCGTGAAAGATCACCTGGCGTGACCAGTCGCCCGGCGCCATGCCGAAGTCGTATACCCGTCGCGTGATCCGCCCCCACAGCGCCGGCTGCGGCTCCATCCTGCGCAACGCCTTGCGCAGCTCGTCCATCGAGGTCGCCTGCCCCGAGCTGGTGCCGCACGGCCCGAGCCGGTCGACGCCCTCGGAGGTGAAGACCTCCCACTCGAACATCTCGACAATGGGCTCCGGGCCATCGCAGTACAGGCAGTCCTCCTGAGAGGAAACCGCACCTCCCAGAAACGAGGTAGCGACATGTCCGCGCCGCGTGACGATCTTCCAGCCGCGCCCATCGCATTCATCGCACTTAACCGGTGTTGTCATACCGGAAAGGATCGATGGAAGAACTTCTCACCCCTATCCCACGCGTATATTCCATCAAGGCATATAGGGTCTCGACATGTAGCGACGCACCACCTCGGGAACCGACAGCCAGAGGGCGGAATGCACGGGAGCGCTTTCGAGCCGATCAAGATCCCAGCCGAAGTATGGGACCGCGAAGACAGTAGAGAAATCCTCAAAAATCGCGACGTAGCAGGACTTTTCAAACTCACCGCGAAGTACGCAGGCGCCAGCCAAGTGGACATCGGCGCGGCAACCGGCCTGTCCCAAGGACGCGTGAGCCGGATCAGCCACAACCAGTCCCACATCACCGAACTGGACGTCTACGAGCGCATCGCCACCGGTCTCGGCCTGCCCGACCACGCTCGTATGCTTTTCGGCCTTGCCCCTCTCGATACCGCATCTCCCACTGGGAACTATGGCGATCACCACCAGGAGCAGAGTGAGGAACTGACGGCCCGGATCGAAGCAGCCGCCGCCATCGATCCAACCATGGTCATGATCCTCACCACCGACACCAACAACCTGCGCCTCATGGACCGCCGACTCGGCGGCATCGCCATCGCCGACAAGATGCGCGCCCAGATCTCCCACGTTGAACACGCCCACCGCCACGCCGTACGCCCCGGCATCCGCGCCCAGCTCGCCCACGTCCTGGCCGAGACCGCCTCACTGGCCGGATGGCAGGCCATCCACACTGGAGCACTCAACGACGCCTGGAACCACTACGAGCACGCCAAAGCCGCCGCCCGCGAAGCCGATGACCCCGCCCTCATCGCCTACGTCTCCGGCGAACAGGCATACGTCCTGATGGAACTCGGCCGCCCCGCCGAAGGCACCGAACTCCTCCAGTACATCCACGCCACCTACCGCGACCGCATCCCCGCCCGGCTACGCACCTGGATGTCCGCGGCCGAAGCCGAAGGCGCCGCCATCCTCGGAGACGAGATGACCTGCCGTACCGCCCTGGAACAGGCCGCCGCACTCCTGCCTGATGGCGACGCCGACCCCGACATGCCTTACCTGTCGGTCAACGCCCACCACCTGGCCCGCTGGCGGGGGAGTTGCCTGGTGCGCTTCGGCGATCCGGGAACCGTCGAGGACCTGCGCTCAGCACTGGCCGGAATGGACGGCACCTACAACCGCGCCGAATCCGGCGTCCGCTGCGACCTGGGTCATGCCCTTCTCGCCCGCGGAGAGCCTGACGCCGCTCAACCCCACATCCAACGCGCCCAGCACCTGGCGACGATGACCGGATCCAGCCGGCAACGCCGACGCGTCGAGGAACTCGCCCGAGCCGTCAGCCGCTCGTTGCGCTGAGCCGATCCCGCGCCGCAAACAGACCGATCAACGTCCCCGACGTCCAGATGTCACCGCGGGCGATCATCGCCGGGATCTCCGCCATCGGCACCCACTCGATGAGATCGGCCTCGATCTCCCCGGTTGGACTTCCGACCAGATCGGCCCCTCGTACGAGGAACAGGCTGTGTTCGGAGTCGACCATGCCCGCCATCGGCTGGTAGGTGATCAAAGGCTCGATCTCCTTGGGCCGATACCCCGTCTCCTCCTCCACCTCACGAGCAGCCGTCGTGATGGCGTCTTCGCCGGCGTCGACCAGGCCGCCGGGAAGCTCCCAGCCCCACCGGTCGAACAGGAACCGGTGCCGCCACATCATCAGCACCCGGTTCTGCTCGTCGACCACCACGGCGATCGCCGCCCGATCCAGATGCACCGCATGATGCTCGAACCGCTCCCCGTCCGGGATCGCCACGTCAACGAGCCCCAACCGGATCCACCGGTTGTCATAGATGAGCCGTTCCCCGTGCACGATCCACCGCGACCGCTCTTCGTTGGTAGCCACACAGCGAAGTTACAGGCCAACATCCTCGACGTACACGGGCATGAGCGCAGAGCCGTCACGCTGCCGCGGAGCATTGCCGAATTAATCTTGTATGGATCAAGCGGCGGCGCGCCGCGCCGCCGTACCCGGCCCTCTGCCGCCCGCCATCCGGGCGTGCGGCGTGGGCGCCGGTCCCGGCCGGCGGCGACCCGGGCCGTCCACCGACCTGCGCGCCCGCCGTAGCCAACGCACTCGCCGACCTTGCGACGCGCCACCGAGGTCGTATCCTGCCCCAATGGACGCGGCCGCGATGCTCGAATGGCTCCTGGAGCGCGACGTGAGTGCCCTGCTCAGGGTGGACGCCGAGCGTCAGGGGGTTCGCCCCTGGACCTTCCATGCGAGCGGCGGATCCCAAGACAACAGATGGACCATTCGAGCCGACGCTGACTCCGCAGAAGAATGCCTCCACCGGGTT
The DNA here is from genome assembly GCF_042898365.1 of Streptosporangium sp. NPDC000509. Classification (NCBI taxonomy): domain Bacteria; kingdom Bacillati; phylum Actinomycetota; class Actinomycetes; order Streptosporangiales; family Streptosporangiaceae; genus Streptosporangium; species Streptosporangium sp. NPDC000509. The sequence continues at coordinate 314,247 of NZ_JBIAYX010000010.1, forward strand.
CGCAAGGCGCTCAAGGCCCATGGGCTGGATCTACCCGAGTAAGGCAACTGCTGAGGTTAACCGTGTCCGGTACCGCCCTCACGATCGCCCGGCGGTGGCCGATCTCCGTGCATGGTTGGGGGCGATCGACGGGCCGGGACTTCGTTCCTCAGCCCCGGCCCACCGAGCACCGGGGCACCAGGATGAAAAGCCTCAATGATTTCGCCAGGAGGGGCATCCTGTCTTCCTGCCAGTTCTGCTATCGGGAGTCGCTGGCCATTTTTGGTCGCAACCTTTAGCGCTGCATTCCCATAGGCAAGTTTTCCCAGAACCCGGCATTAAGTCCCAAGCCGTCAATTCGGGATGATCGATTACCTCGACAAGCTCTTTAGCGACAGCTGGGTACAGATCTGCGAGAGACTGTCCGGGCTTTGGCCGGCTTCTAAGAGCTGCACGCCGCTTCACACTACAGGGCGGACAACCTTCTCTAACATTTTTTCGGGTTCTAGCGTTTGGCGTTTTTAACCATTCATGGCCACACCCTTTGGCGCTACAGCGCCACCTACATGGAATTCCCGAACCCGGTTTGATATCCCATGCGGTCTTCTCTGGGTGGCCTATAACTTCTATAAGTTCCCTTGCCAGGTCGGGCTCAAGTTCTGCAAGTGACTGCCCCGCCGCAGGACGAACAACAGAAGCAGCTTGCCGAACAGCGCCACAAGGTGGGCAGCCCTGACCGCGCTTAACCCTCTTATCAACGGCTGCATCCCACTCGTACCCGCAGTAGCGACACTTCCATCTACAGACGTCCTCACTGCCGGGAGGCATCCATGCTAGATTCCGGCCGGGGGAGTCTACGTTTCGTATGAACTCTTCCTCTAGGTGAGGGGCAATATCAAGGGCTGAAGGGCTGGGTGGAGATCCGCACAATTCGGTCCACGCCGCGTTCGATCTCTCCAGTGCTGCATTTATCTCTTGTGAGCTGAGATGTCTCCAGGAAAAACCTTGTCGCTGTAGCTCTTGGCCGATTGTCGTAGCCCACGATCGAGGATTGGAGCTATAGGGCGTTTCGACTTGACAGTCTGCTGGTATTCCAAGCGACGGCAACCCGTGATGCCGGATCCGAATAATTTTGTATCCACTCTCCATGAGAGCAATCGTCTTACGTTTATCCCGTTGAATAGCATCGGGCGTTCCGTGACCAGGGCTTGGATCGAGGTCTATGAGTAAAGGAATATCGGGAAGGAAGAGGTCGACTTCTCGATATCGACCGTTCGTTAATTGAACTTTGTGATGAAGTGCAACCCGCATCCTGCTAGCAGATCTAACTAATTCAGCTACACCGTACTCAAGTCGCGATTTTCCTCTAGTGGTGCACTTAGGGCACCCGTTTCCTGCCGTTCGATCAGAGACTATGGCTTCCCAGAAATGACCGTTTCCGCATTCCCATTCGCAGAGGTATTTACTCTTAGCTCTAAGCTGCTCTGGTCCCCGATTTGGCCGTTCAAGGTTGCGGCGAAACTGCCGAGAAATCTCTGGATTAAGTTCCGCTATAGATTTACCTGGAAGTGGAAGGCCGTTCCGTTCGTCAAAACATTTAGGGCATCCACCTTGATTGGCGCTAGTCCGGGCAGACATTTTTGACGGCCACTTGTTCCCGCACGTCCGGCAACGCCATTGGCATACGTCTCCACAGCCGGGCATCATGTCGCTCCAGCTTTTGCTGGGGTGATCAATATTGATCAGGAATTCATCAGCCACTAAGTCGCGTCGACAGGAAACACATAAAGGATGACGTTTGGCGGCTTGATTAACTCCACCACACTCTAAGCATGCCGCTTTGCTTGATATCTTGTCCATAAGTTGCTTAACTCCTCCTACGTAAAGAAAACATGTGGGCTTAGGCTTCTGGTGGAGTCTCTAATCCTAAACGGATAAATCTAGCCGAAAGTTTCCTCAAGTCTGATTACTTGGAAATCTGCACAGTCGGTCGGATATTAAGACTGCTTGGAGCCGCTCTCATCCTCTGTGGAGCCTTGAGGAGAAAGATCATCAACGAGGGCTCGAAGATGCCGATCGATCGCCGCTTGGTCGCCGGGGTTGATCGCCTCATCGCTATTGCTATACGCGATGTAGATGTCCGGTTCGGTCACATTCTCAAGATGTAGCACAAAATTGAGTAGCGGCATCCAGTCGTCTTGGTGTCCTAGTCTGGCCTCAATTTCTACTCGCTGCTCTCTCAGGTCAATGTCGAACTCCTTGAATGGGGTTCCAAAGTCAATGATAAGTTCAGTGGCTTTTCGGCCTTCCACAACAAAGACAGATGGAAGATCCCTTAGGTCTCCTTTGCCTGGCATGAAGCGGTTCCGCGTGTTTCGCCAAGGTAGAGGAAACAGCATGTCAGGCTGGTCGAGTAGTCGCATGCGCAGGTCCTGTACGACGATCGGCTTGGCGCCGTCGTTGAAGAGGACTAGGGGAATTCGAATCGAAATATTCCTTGAAAAAGCCCCTGCAAAAGTGTGGGGCTCAAATGCTCGCAATCTTCCTTGTCGGGCATTAAGCCACCAAAATGATCCGATCGTAAAGGCAAGTGCCAATAGTGCGATGAATGCTGCGGATGTCATCCACGTGAGCTGAACTGAGGGTGTCATCCGAGTAGCATGCCAGAATATGTATCGTTTCGCCCTCTATTTGAGAGGTAGGTCCACAGCCACTTCTCACTACGATCGCCTTGCGGTGGCTGATGTCCCGTTCGGGCTGGGCCGCAGCAGCTCACAGGGTCGCGTACCGAGATCTTCCAAACTGGTGGCCAGGGGTTCGATTCCCTCTCTACGTGCACCTATAGCATTTCGCTGGCCACGCCCCGCGGAGCCGGAGCTAGCTCTTCCTCTCGCAGCGTACGCACCACGCCTTCCAAGCTTTCTCGAACATCGAGATAACCCATCATGCCGGTCAGCTCAAAGAGGCGGTGAGGACGGCCCTCAGCAGGAAGGACCACCATCAAGCGTCCCCTACGCTCCGAGACCTTTTCCTGGATCTCCACCAGGGCACCCACACCCGCCGAAGCCATGAAGGTCACATGCGTAAGATCCACGACCAACGTGAGCGCCTCGAAAGCGAGCAACGCCCTGTCCAGCTTTACCCGGACGCTTGGGGCCGTACAGGCATCCAGCTCACCCACAAGACGAACCTCGAAGCTTGTTTAACGATATACAAATTTAAACAGTCCCTTCCTTGCCTTCATGGGGTTGGTCAAGCTGCTGTTGCCGCTTACGCTGCTCAACTCTTAGAAGTTCTATCTCCTTGGCTAGTTTATATAGATTCCGGCTCTCGTCGGCATCATCATATGGTGGAATTCCCAGCTCAAAAGAAGAAGTGTGTTGCTCAATGGAATCTGCTGTTTGTTGTAGATAGAAGCTTCGCTCTCGGTACTTAAAGTATCCGGTGAATCCGGCAGATATGCCGACGGCAAGACTTAGTCCTACAGTTATCCACTTTAAGGGGGGAGATGTTTCCGCAAGGCTCGCGGCGGTAGTAGTTCCTAAGGAGCCAATTATGATGGTTGCTTGAAATGCGTTGTGAATCCTCCGATAATATTTAGCCTCTGATCGTAGCTGCCCAAGCTCGCGAGGAATGTCCTCTTTATAGGCATACTGGCGCTGGTAGACCGGTAGCCCGAGATGGGCTGCATAGAGACGGCGTCGCTCCTCGGCCAACTCTAGGTCCAATTGGAGTCTACGAACAGTCTTACTTGCTTGGCTATCCCTTTCGCTCTCAACATACAATAAGCGAGCAAAAAGCACTCCAGATAATAGTGTTAAGGGAATGGCGACACGGTTAATAGGGCCCATGTCATACTTCCCCCATGCGGCAACGGTCACAGTAAATATTGCAAGAGATGAAAGTGTTGCAAATAACCCCGAAGCAAGTAGGGCTTTTGTTTGAATCTTTCGAACCCTTACTGCTTCTTGTAGTTCCAGGATTGTTGCGTTGTGGGCGAGTAGCCTCTCTTGGGGGCCTGTGCCAACTTGCTGTATTTCGGACAAAGCTTCTCCATGTCAGTAACTCACTGGTGGCTCGTTGTGCTTTGTGTTGCACTAAATTTTTAACCTAACGCGCGTACAACCAACTTGTTTGACAAGGTACATGAAGGACCTTGTCGCAACATCGCCCTTCAGTTGCTAGGGCTGACGGCATACAGCCTGTGGATCTCCGGGTTGCCTCACCAGGCTCCAGAAGGAATAGCGGAATCGGAAAGACCGAAATTGTTGATACGGTTTGTTCTCTAACTCCATCAGCCAGACTTCAACAACATTCGTGTTGGGATTTTACGCGAGAAGGACCTAGACAGGTGCTGCTTATCGGCTGATACCTCGCGAAGTAATCGAATCAGTGGCGCGGGATATGCATGGGATGATCTTCGGTGGTCGAGACGAGAAAAGGTGCTCCTGCCCTGGTGAGATGCCCTGTCCCCGCTGGGAACGTAGCCCTCTTGAAAACCGCTAGGCCTCCGGCGGGGGCACTTCGGCTCCGGGATGATCGACGTCGCACCATGAAGGCCGTAGATGGTTGAGGTGGAAGCCGGATCTTCCCGCCTGCCACGTCCCAGGCAAGCCCAACGTCTCGACTCCTCCGGATCAAGGCCGTCTGTGACCGTTGGCATCCCATGGCCGAGGAACGTCTACCGGCCGGCGTACACGCGAAGACGACCTTGATCCTCCGTCCCCGAGCTGTTGCCCCTCCGGGGTGGGACGAGGCAGACGGGAAGATCCAACGGGCGGGGTGGGTGCGTCCGCACGAGGTTCTCAGGCCGTGCCCGTTGCGTGCCCGTCAGCAGAGGGAGCAAGGGGAACTCACGGGGAATCACGGGAAACCGAAGCACTCACCCGCAGGTCAGCGTCTCCCCAGCTCAGCGGCCAGGTGCGTTAGAGACTTCCCAAGCTGATAGCTTCAACTCACCGGACGTGGCAGCTTCGGATAGTGCAGGACCTCCACGTACATGATCCGTCCCTCAACGACGTCAAGGATCAGATCACCTCTCGGCGGAAGCAGCGGCACGCATCTGTGCCCGAGACCGTACGCTCCGTCCGGCCGCTCGGCCGTATAGAAGCTCCGACAGAAGTCATCATCACATCCGCACTCCTCGTAGAGCCGAATATCCTGGGCGGAGACGGCGAGGTCCTCCTCCCCTTCTTCTCCCAGGCACGCGATGAGATCCGTGACGAGATCGGGGAACAACTCACGTACGAGCGGCCGTTCGATCCTGCTCATGTCACACAGTCTCCCAGCCCTCTCTTCGGAAGCGCCATCAAGATCCGGACCATGCACGGATTTCCTTCCCCGGGCAAGAGGGAGACGGTATCCTAAACACCAGGTCAGAGCGTTGCGAATGCCAATAAGAGCCGTCCACTTTAATCCGTTAGGGGTTAGGGCAAGTCGGCGGACCAGCAGACCGTTAACGGCGTTCGGGTGGCAGTTCACCCACCGACGCGACGGTGTGCGTTCCGCCACTTGTGCAGCGCCACACGGCGATCTCGTTCTCCGACTCGGCGCGTAAGCCCCGGTCGTGCACGGGGCAGACGGGCCACATCTTCCACGTCGCCTCCACGACCACGTCCTGGGTGGCGTCGGCCACACACCCGACCCCGCTTCCAGGCCCGAGGCCGTTGCCATGGCAGATGCCCTGGAACTCAACCCATGCCATACCCATGTCGTCCCAGTCGGGCAGGACTATCTGAAGCGTCCCGGTAATCCCCGCCGCACGGACGTCCCGCTCCACGACCTCCAGCGCCTCCTCTAGCGGCACTAGCAGACCCGGTTCCAGAGCGAAGGTCGGCCCGAAGCCGACGCCATCGAGAAGGGCCTCGCCCAGCCGGGCCAGGTCGGCTTCCGTCAGCTCGATGGTGGGACGTTCGAGGAGTTCCCGCGTGACAGCGGTGGACACATCCCACTCCTCTACTAGGCAGGCCAGCTCGACGAGGGGTTCGGCGTCGAGACCACCATCACGCAACGCCGTGTAGATGCGGGCACTCAACTCCTCGACGGCCTGGTCGAGCTCATTAGCCTGCTCGTAGGGACGCATGCTGCAGTGTCTCCTGCCCCCCGAATCCCGGCAAGCGAGATTTCACCCATCGTCGATGGATATTCGATAGCTCCTGACGCCGTCGATCCGGAGCCTCACTCCTCGACTCTGGCCTATCAGATGCCGGGTTGCACTTCGGGTTGCAATACAAGGGCGTTCAGAGCCGTTCAGGATGGACCGCACATGTCCGCTGACCTGCATTGAACTGTCTAGAACAGCGCGAGGCCGATCTTTTAATCCGTAGGTTCGGGGTTTGAGGACTGTGATGGTTGGGCGAAGGCCAGGGTTGCACTGAGACGATGCTCGTGGTCTGAGGGAGCGCTACAAGACGTAAGCACTAAGTTTGGATGATGATCGGTAAGGAAGGTTCAGCACTGGGCACGGAGGCTGCGCGTCATCTGGCCCAACTGGACTGCTGTGAGATTGAGGACGGACTTTCCAGGCGGAGTTTGCTCACATCAAGGTCAGTTCGCGCGAGGCGCAGTAGGCAGCAGAATCGCTGGTTGCCTCCGGCTTACCGACAACTTTAAAGACGGACAGCGGTGAGGCGGTCCATCGAAGGCGGCAAGAGCGTCGGCATCCTTGTTTCTGCCCGCATCGCCCATAGGTCAGACTGATCTCTCGCCTGTCCTCTCAGCTCCATCGCTTCTTGACAACACCATAGGCGGTACCGCTTCTCCATTAGCCTCAACGACTCGGGTTCGGAACCTCAAGCGCGCACGCTTTCCCGGGGAGGTTCCGAATCCCAACCAAGCCGCTTCATGGATAAATCGGACAGCTTAGATGCGCTCTCTCGGGCACTCTCCGTTATCAGCCCAGCTCGCGAGTGTTTTATCCTTGCTTCATCGCCGGGCCTCACTGTGGCCACTCCGCCACCAATGCGACCAGCTCGGCGTCGATGTTCTATTCCGCTTTCATCGTGGCAAGATCCGCTGAGCAAGAGACCACGCTTCACCGCGAGCTCCATTCCGGTTTCATTGCCGGGCCTCATTGCGGCCGGACCCGCACGATCACGGGCGGAACGTCCCGGTAGACCCCCTCCACCCGGCTTCATTGCGGCATCGAGGAGTGCGAGGCGACGCATGCCGCAGTGGTCGCCCTTCCATCCGGCTTCATCGGCGGGCCTCATTGCGGCTACCGCAACCTCCGCCTAATCAAGATCAACCGGCGCCCTCCACCCTGGCTTCATTGCCGGGCCTCATTGCGGTGTTGATCCGCAGGTTCAACTCTACAACGGCGCCCTGGCGTCAACCTGGCTTCATCGCTGGGCCTTATTGCGGCTGCTTCTGATCCCACTCTATGGGCAGCTGGCAGGTACCTTCACCTGGCTTCATTGTCGGGCCTCATTGCGGCAGCTGCGACTGGATACCCTGCTGAAGTTACTGGCCGACTCCAACCTGGCTTCACCACCGGGCCTCATTGCGGCCTGAAGCTCCGTCAGGACGCGCCCAAGCACATCCAGTGCTCCAACCTGGCTTCACCGCCGGGCCTCATTGCGGCGGCGCTGCCTCCGTCCTGTCGCCGGTGCTGTGGCAGGCTCCGACCTGGCTTCACCGCCGGGCCTCATTGCGATTGTGACCGGGCAAGACCGACGACTGGGAAGCGGTGGCTCCAACCTGGCTTCACCGCTGGGTCTCATTGCGGCGAGTGGCTCTATAACCTGCTGGTCGGCAACTCGATCCCTTCAACCTGGCTTCATCACCGAGCCTTATAGCGGCGCACGGGCGGCGCGAGCCATCTCGTCGGCGTCGAACACTCCACCTGGTTTCATTGCCGGGCTTCATTGCGGCTCACCCGGACCATACTTGCCGCGCTCAATCGCGTCTGTGCCCCCCGGCTTCGTCGTCAGGCCTCATTGCGGCGACACCATCTCCGCCCACCTGCGCGGCATCGGTCCGCGCTCCCCCCGGCTTCATCGCTGGGCCTCATTGCGGAAACTGTTCTATCTCGACCTCTACAGCGATCGCGACCCGCTGCACCCTTGGGGCGGAAGTTGATAACGGCTTCGCTAAGCAACAACCACTTCTATCAACTCACCGTGAAATGTCGGTGCCTGTATGTAAAGTCAGCCTCCGCTCGGCTCAGTCATACGGATCGAGCACGAGCGAGCCAACAGATCAGGCCATGTCTGGTGTGCGCACCAGGGGTCTGCTCATGAAGCCAGCGGAGGTCGAGACATGGTTGAGCACATCGTCAAGCGGCTGGTAGATGCCGTTAGCGAGGATCGGCGAGATGCGGGGATTGGCGTAGAAACGGTCTACCACTCGGCGGTCGGGGACAAGGTCATGCCTCCATCGTTTCCTGGAAGTGACGGACCGTACCTGATGGAGACGCGGTGGGTAGGTGGTGAGGCGAAGAAGGTCGTTGTCCTGGATCAGGTGCCTTCGCAGGCCAACCGGGTCGAGGAGGCGTTACTTGTGGCCCGTGACGCCGGCCGGATTCAGCTTCCGCTGTTCGAGCTGATGGCCGAGACCAGCCGAGGGCCGCTCCGTCTCACCTCGCTGGAGTTCCCGCACCGCTACGCGGACGCCTATCTGCGCGACAGCACGGTGGACGGCGTGCGCTTCGACCGCAGCGAAGTCGGTCAGCATCTGCGGCAGGTCAGCGCATTGGACGTGCGCCCCCTGTATGAGCGTGACCCTGGCTCGCTGTTGTTCGGCGCATGGGACTCACATCGCAAAGGGCGATGGCCGAAGTTCGCCCGGATCTACTCCTCGTCGATCGTGGGCCTGGACCCGCAGGAGGGCCAGCGTAAGGCGACCCGAGTGGACCCGCTCAACCTCACCGGAGCGATCGACGACAAGGCCAAATCGGAGACCGACTGGCAGTACGTGCTGGTCGGTGAGAAGAAAGACAAGAAGCAGGGCCAGCGGCTGAGCGAGATCGGGCACGGCAATATCGCGCCGGGAGACGCCCACGGCGGCGTTTCGATCGTGGAGGCCCGGCGCTCTGGCTGGATCTCGCTGGCGGCCATCGAGCGACTGCGATTCGGCGATGCGCCTGCGGAAGCTGCGCAGCTGGCGAAGGCCGCGCTGGTCGCGTTGGCGCTGGCCGGAGATCGTCTGGCGTTCGGCCGTCCGTCGGTGTGGCTGCGCTCAGGATGCGATCTCGTCCGGTCGGCCGAGGTGCTGGCGTTCGAGCAGGACGGCGGTGCTCGGGAGGAGTTCAGCCTGTCCGCGGGTGAGGCCATCGAGGTCTTCCACGAGCTACGGGACCGTGCGGCAGCAGCCGGCGTAACGATGGCTACGGATGCTATTCGGCTAGAGCCGATGCCGTCGCTGGCCAAAGCCATCGAGTTCTCCACGACCAAGTCCGCGGCGGAGGAGTAACCCCTGATGCCGGTGGCAATCACGGTCTGCCTACGGGCGGGCCGCTACGAGGCGGCTGAAATGCGGCCCTCACAGGCGGAATGGCCGCCGCACCCGGCGCGGCTGTTTTGTGCCCTGGTGGCTTCTGCCGCTGATGACAACGACTGGGCTGTGCTGCGCTGGCTGGAGGCGGCGGGCCTCCCGGAGGTGTGGGCATGCGAAGCCGCCGACCAGGAAGCCGTCGAAGGCTACGTGGTGACGAACACGATCGAGAGCAAGGGCGGAAGCCAGTCGTGGCCGGGACGCACCAACGGGTCACGATCGCGGGTCTCGGCGATTCCCCAGGTTCCGACGTTCACGGTCGTATGGGCGCACGCCGTTCCCGACGAAGAGACGTTGATGCGGCTGCGCAGGCTTGCCCGGCGCGTGCCGTACGTGGGTCGCGCGACTTCGACGGCGATGCTCAGCGTGGCGGCCGAGGTCGACGTGCCGGGGCCGCAATGGGCGCGCTATGTCCCTTCGCGGATCGGGGAGCACGCACTCGCCGAACTGCGCATCCCCTACCCCGGTTATACCGACCAGCTCCAGCACGCCTATGCCGACGGTCAGCGCGCGTGGGCCGTGGCCCGCAGCGTCCCCTACACCGTTGCCGGGCGAAAGGCGGAGCCTGCGGCGGCGGAGGGGCCTTTCTCTGACCTGGTGGTCTTCCGCTTCGCACCGCGTGTCGTTCAGCCGGCCGGAGACGCGCTTTTGACATTGACCGCCAGGCTTCGTCAGGCGGTGATCCAGCGCATTGGCAGCGATGTCCCGGTCGAGGTGTCAGGGCACGGGGCCGATGACCGGGCGCACCTGGGCTACCTGGCCCTGCTCAATGTCGGTCACGACAACGCTGACGGTCACGTGCTCGGCGTGGCGCTTGCCGTGCCGCGGACGATGGAGGCGAGCAGCCTCGATCGGCTTCTGGAACGAACCATCGATGACCCGATCCGCCGGTTGACGATCCGCCGCGACCAGACGATCGCCATAGATCATGATCCGTATCTGACGGCTCCGCTGCGGCTGACCCCCGAGTGGTGGATGGCAGCCCCCCGAGGCAGCCGCAGCTGGGTGACCGCCGCGCCGCTGATGCTCGACCGCTACCCCTCCCGCAAGCACGACGCCCGTTCCCTGGTGTTTCGGAGCCTGGCCACCGCTGGATACCCCGAACCGGAGGAGGTCGAGATCTCTCCCGCAGGGTTGACGCAAGGGGCCGTGCACCGGCCGCGCAAGGGCACGATCCCCGAAGGAAGGCCGGTCCGGCCGATGGTGCATGCGCGAGTGACATTCGCCCAGCCGGTCGTCGGCCCCGTGCTGGCGGGGTCGATGCGCTATCTCGGGCTGGGGTTGTTCGTCCCGGACAGGAGCAGCCGATGAGCGCGTTGACCGCCGCGGACTTCTCCGCGTTCCTTGTCGAGGCCCACGGCCGAAAGCCGTTTCCGTGGCAGCAGCGCCTGGTCGAGCGCGTGCTGACGGACGGGCGGTGGCCGGATGTGCTGGACGTTCCGACCGGCCTGGGCAAAACCACGATGATCGACATTGCGGTCTTCGTGGCCGCGGCAGGCATCGAGTGCGCGCGCCGCCGGTTGTTCTTCGTGGTGGATCGCCGTCTGGTCGTCGACGAGGCTTACGAGCACGCCACCGCCCTGGCCGCATCGCTCGCCGGGCCCAAGGGGCCGATCAGCGCCTCCGTCGCCCAAGCCCTGCGCCCAAAAGACGACGACGGGCCGGCGCTGCAGGTCACCAGGATGCGCGGTGGCGTCACGTGGTCATGGCGGTGGCTGGAGCGCCCCGACCGGTATGCGGTGGTGGTCGGCACCGTCGACCAGATCGGCAGCCGCCTGCTGTTTCGCGGCTACCAGGTCGGCCAGCATCTGCGTCCCATCGACGCCGCCCTGACCGGCACCGACAGCCTGATCGTGATAGACGAGGCGCACCTGGCCGAGCCGCTGATCAAAACCATCCGATCCGCTTTTACCGCGGACCGCCCGCAGGTCGCGGTGGGGCCGCAGCCGACACTCATCACCATGTCGGCGACCACGCCCGCCCACCAGGGACAGCAGGTGCACCGGGCCGACACCGACGAGCAGAACGAGATCGCCCGCGAACGACTGGCCGCTTCCCGCCGCCTGCACCTTCTGCAACCGGAGGTGACCAAGAAGAACGCTGGCGCCGTGATGGCCACGACGATGGCCACCTGGGCGAAAACTCTGGCCGGCGACGCCCAGTCAGGGCGTGTCATCGCCGTCATCTGCAACACGGTCGGCCGAGCGCGTGCTGTGCACACCCTCCTCCAGGGCGGTGACGCCGATGTGGAACTGCTGATCGGCCGCAGTCGGCCGATCGACCGCGAGTACCTGCTCAAGCGCTGCTACCCCCGGATGAAGGTGGGCCGCACTCGCGCCGCGGGCAGGCCGTTGATCGTGTGCGCTACCCAGACCGTCGAGGTCGGCGCCAACATCGACGCTGATCATCTGGTCACCGAGTCGGCTTCGTTGGCGGCACTGATCCAACGGCTGGGAAGGGTCAACCGGCTCGGCAAGCTCACTCGGGCCGATGCGGTAGTGGTCCATGACGCGAGCGTCGGGGTGGACGATCCGGTGTACGGCCCGGCCCGCCAGGCCACCTGGCAGTGGCTCAGCACACTGACCGCACCGCTTACATCGGACCAGTTGGGCGACGGACTCGATGTCTCGCCGCTGGCCCTTCGCGCGCTTCTGGAGCCTGTGGAGTCGGTCGTGCGGCAGGGGATGCGCGAGCCGCTACCGTACATGCCCGTACTGTTCGACCACGTGCTGGACGCCTGGGTACGAACCTCTCCCATTCCCCACCCTGATCCGCCGATCGCCCCGTATCTCCATGGGATCGATCGGGGAAGTCCCGACGTCGCGGTGGTCTGGCGATCAGGACTGGCCCATGGGGATCCGCAGGCGTGGCCATCAGCGGTCGCGCAGCTGCCGCCGTCCACCGAAGAGGCCGTCGAGATCTCCCTACACGCGGTACGGCGCTGGCTGGCCAAAGAGGACAACACCGAACCGGTGAGCGATGTGGAAGGTACTCCTCAGGACGAGGAGCTACCACCGAGCCGGTCTTGGCAACTGGACCAGGTGGTGCGCTACCGGGGCAAGGACGATGCCACACTGATCACTCCGGCCGAGATCAGGCCAGGTGATCTGATCGTGGTGCCTTGTGAACAGGGCGGCTGTGATGAGTACGGCTGGAACCCCGCCTCCATATCCCCTGTTCTTGATGTGGCCGACCTCGCCTACCGCGGTGGCCGCCCTGTTACACGGCTCGGCCCGGTAATCGTTGAGGCCGCCGACCGTGAATCTCCCGCTATCGGGCAAGCGCTGCGGGATCTGATCGACCGCACCCGCGCCGACCTGGCCGACGACACTCCACCCGCCGTCAGCGTCTACCGCAAGGAACTCCAGCGGATCATCGACCTGCTACCGGTAGAAGACCTGAAGAGTCCGCTGCCGTTGGCTCGTAACCTGCGTGCTCTGACTCGTTGCACGGTCACCTTCGTCGACAAGGCGCCGTACGTGGCGCTGCTGACTATCAAGGGCGGGGCGTGGGTTGGGGACACCGACGCCTGGGGATCGTCCGTGGCCGGTTCCGGTAAAAAGATGCCCCTGCTCGTTCACGAGCGCGCCGTCGCCAAGCGGGCCGAGGAGTTCGCTGTCAATCTCGGCCTGGGACCGGTACTGGTCAACAGTGTGCGAGTCGCGGCGCTCTGGCATGACGAAGGCAAACGCGACCCCCGCTTCCAAGCGATGTTGCACGGCCGCCCCCCTCGCGTTCTACGCCGCGGAACCCAACGGCAACTGCTGGCCAAGTCCGGGCTCAACCCCGCCGATCGTGCCGCCTACCGGCGAGCCAAACTCATCTCGGGCTACCCCGACGGGATGCGGCACGAGGCTTTGTCGGCCCGCATCGCCCGCCTCCACTTGAAGACTGGATCCCACGATGTCGATCCCGACCTTGTGATTCACCTAGTTGCAGCTCACCATGGCCGCAGCCGCCCCCTGCTGCCACCCGTCACCGATCCGGCTCCAGAAACCGTTCATATCGACGGGTCGTCGGCGACTCTCGACACCGGCGAAACCCTCGACTGGGACGCTCCCCGTAGATTCGCCGCCCTCAACCAGCGCTACGGACGCTGGGGGTTGGCCCTGTTGGAGTCCATCGTGCGACTGGCCGACATCTGGTGCTCCGAGCGCGAAGAGGAGGGCACAGCATGAACACCGTCGAACTGTCCGCCCTGGACGGCCGCGACCCCCTGGGGTTCCTCGCAGCCCTGGGCGTGCTGCGGGTCTTGGGAGACGAGGTCAGGCTTAGCTTCTCCGACACCACCGGCTGCGCCCAGATCCACAGCGCTTTCCAAAACACCGACAACATCGCAGGCGCGCTGCGAGACATCGTCGAAGCCACCGACGAAGACGCAGCGCTCCCCGCACTGGGGCCGAAGTTTCCGCTCCGCCCGGCCCCACCCAGCCGAGCACGTGACGCGGAGAAGACCGACGAGAGCGACCCCATGCGGGTGCTTCGTCCAGCGTATGGCGAACACCTCTACGACCGGGTAGAGGCCCTGGGGAGCGAGGCCGTCACGTGGCTGTCGTTCCTGGTGACGGACCTGGCGGTGGATCGCGCCGGACGGGCTGTACTCACGCCATACATGGCTCCAGCCGGCAAGCAGACCGTCTGGACTTTCTTCCGCAAGTCCCTGGAAGTGGTGCGGGCAGAACCGTCCCGGCTCACCGAAGCCCTGACCGGCTGGCGCCGAGTAGACGGCTTCACCGGCGAGTACCTCGACCACCGCGTTCTGCGCAGCGCCGCCGACCACCCGTCAGGAAAATCCATCCCCGCCGGAGTCCCCGGTGCCACCTGGCTGGCCACCCAGGCACTACCCTTGCTCCGCGTCACAGGGGACGGCCACAACGTCTCCGCCACGCTATGGCATCGCCACAACCGACGCACAGTGATGATCTGGCCTGTGTGGAAACCCGCTCTCGACATCCACGCCGTCCAAGTACTACTGGACCACCCGTGCCTGCGGCCTTCGCCTACGCGGCAGGGGCGGCCTACCGCTGTCGAGCGCGAGGGCCTTCTCCCCTTAGGCGTCTTCGACGTCTACGGAGCGGAACGCCAACCCATCGAAGGCGGCAAAAGCGCCGGCGTTCTTGCTCCTGTCCACATCGCCCATAGGCCAGACTGATCTCTCGCCCGGCCCTCAACCCCATCGCATCTTGACAACATCACAAGCAATACGGCGCCCCTGTGAGTCCAACGATTCGAGTTCGGAGCCTCAAGTACGCACGCTTTCCCGGGGAAGTTCCCAAGCTCAACCAAGCCGTTTTGTGCACAAACCAGACAGCTCTGGCGTGCTCTCCCGGACGCTTTTGGTTATCGCCCCAGTTCACGAACCCCTGCATCCCGGCTTCATCCCCGGGCCTCATTGCAGCACGAAGGCTCTGGCAGCTGCGGAGAAGAAGGACCCCACCTGCATCCCCGGGCCTCATTGCAGCTGGTTTACCCATCGGATGTCGTTGTCCTTCCACAAGACACCTGCATCCCGGCTTCATCCCCGGGCCTCATTGCAGCATGAAGTCGATGAAGCCCGGCCAGCTCGCCGCCGCGTCCTGCATCCCGGCTTCATCCCGGGCTTCATTGCGGTGGGACGACTAACCCCGACGCGCCGAACCACTGACTCTGGCTGCGTCCCGGTTTCACCGCCGGGCCTCATTGCGGTGGCGGGACGTCGTAGTACCCATACACGCTGCCGTTAGCTGCGTCCTGGTTTCATCCTCGGGCCTCATTGCGGCTTGCCGGGCGAGCCGCAGTGCGCGGTCATCGTCACTGCCTGCATCCCGGTTTCAGCTCCGGGCCTCATTGCGGCAAGAGCGAGAAGAAGATGCTCATCCCCGACACCAAGCCTGCACCCGGCTTCATTTCCAGGCCTCATTGTGGCTCGGCGGTCTCAGCGACGGCCATGCTGGGCAACGCGACCTGTACCCCGGCGTCAGCTCCGGGCCTCATCACGGCGCGATTACATGCACGACCCTGGCGAACACCAGCCAGATCCCTGCACCCCGGTTTCACCCCGGGCCTCATTGCGGCCAGTTTGTGTGGCCCCAGGTGCAGCTCTACAGCGGCCGCTGCATCCCGGTCTCGTTGCCGAGCCTCATTGCGGCGTGGCCCATGTGCAGTAGCACAGCTTACACGTCACGGGCTGCATCCCGGTCTCACCCCCGGGCCTCATTGCGGCGGGCCATGCACGCGGATCGTCCGCTCGATCCACGCGCTGTATCCCGGCTTCATAGCCGGGCCTCATTGCGGCGCCTACTGGCGCGTCGGTGCGAGTGTCGTCAACCCAGGCTGCATCCCGGTTTTCATCGCCGGGCCTCATTGTGGCGACCCGGTCACGGGGCTCTACAAGTGATACGAACCAGGCTGCACCCCGGCTTCATCCCCGGGCCTCATTACGGCAACGCGAACGAAGTCTCGGGCACGGGCTACACCGCTGGGCTGCATCCCGGTTTTCCCTCAGGCCCCATTGCGGCACCGGCTTTTTCTCCATGTCCTGAATCTTGGCCCACGTGGCTGCATCTCGGCTTCATCCCCGGGCCTCATTGCGGCCACTACTTCCTACTCAACCGCGGTCAGGCCTCTTGCGGAGGTTGCACCCCGGTTTCATCTCCGGGCCTCATTGCGGGTTGGTGCTGAGGAGAACTGCAGAGGCTCTCCTAGGTTCCCTCCACTGCGGCTTTACCTTCGAGCCTCATTGCGGCGGTCTCGACGCCTTTCACGGTGCCTCGATGGCCGGCTCGACTCCACCCTGGTCTCATCGCTGGGTCTCATTGCGGGACCGAACAGGTCCTCGGCGAGCCGCTGTGGTTTAAGCGACTGCATCCCGGTTTCATCCCCGGGCCTCATTGCGGGGTTGTCACTGCGTTGACCGGTTCGGTGCGGACCATGTTCCACCCCGGCTTCATCGCCGGACCTCATTGCAGGAACTCGCAGGGCGCGTACGAGTAGGAGATCATGCAGGCTTCACCTCCGCTTCATTGCCGGGCCTTATTGCGGGATCGTTATAATGCGGCACACCGCACTGATCTGCTGATGCATCCTGGTTTCACTGCAGGGCCTCATTGCGGACAGTCCACGGCCGATGTCTACTTCATTCCGCTGTCGCTGCGTGACAACCTAGTTGACGCGCTTGCTTCCTCGGCTTCACCGCCAAGCCTCATCGCGTCGCCTGGAGCCATGTCACCATGACTTGGTTCCCGGTTGCTTCATGGTCGTTCCCCATACGTTCCCCTGCGATGGCCAATTTCGTATAAGCGCAGGTCGAAGTACTTTTGTGACGGGTCTGTAAAACCGTCGACGCTCCAACCCCGGGAGCCAACTTGGGAGCCAACGGGCCGTACGATCCCGGACCGAGCTGGACTGATATGAACAGCTGGCTTGTTCGCGACCTGAGTGGCGAACTAGTGCGAACGCTTTGGAGATCGTTTGGGGATCTACGGATCAGAAGGTTGGGGTTTCGAGTACCTCCGGCCGCACAGCAGGTCAAAGGCCCTCCGGGATTATCCCGGAGGGCCTTTTTCGTGCCCGTACAGCAGTGAAATACAGCAACGGGATCTGACGGCGCTACGGGGGATCTGCCCCGTATGGGAGGCGTCCGCCGCAGAGGAGAGTGAAGCGTGTGACCGAGATCCGTATCCTCTCGTTCGCAGCTTGGCGAGGAGGCCACTATGTCGGCCTGGCGGAGGTCCTTGCTTCTCTCGGTGTCTTGATCAAGGGCCATCGCTGGCAATTGATCATCGACTGGCTCGTCTGTCCGGAGACTGAGGCGATCATCGAGGCCACGGCGAACTCACTGGTGACCACGAGGCATCTCATCGACCTGTTCAGCGGGGATGGTCAGCTCATCGATGGAGAGCTGGTGGGCTACGGCGACAGTTCGTCGGTGCCGGAGGTGAGGATCCGAGCGTTCGACAGCGGCCACTGGGATGTGCAGACGGACAACCCCGAGCTGTTGGAAAAGATCATCATGCTCTATCCCGACGCGCACGAGCTTCCCGAGTGGTGAGTCCGCGAGACTCACCGCGAAAGGCCTCCCAGGAGCATCCTGGAAGGCCTTCGTCGGTCCGCGGGCGATTGCGTCTAGCGGTCACCTTCCTCGGTGTCGAGGCTGGCATTCAAACGATCCAGTGCCTTCCGGGTCTCGGGTGATGGGATCTGCGTGTAGACGTCCATGGTCATCGAGATCTGCGAGTGGCGGAGGATGCGCATCGCCACCCGGGGATGAACGTCGAGGGCGGCCAGGAGTGAGGCGCAGGGGTGCCGGGTGTCGTGAACCCGGATACGCGGGACACCCGCGTTGCGGCTTGAACCTCGAAAGATCGGTTGAAGTTGCGCGGCTCGATCGGCGTGCCGTTCCGCGTGGTGAAGACGAGATCAGACTCCTTCCACTTCGTTCCGGCCGCTTTACGGGCATCGTCCTGGGTTCGCTGACGGTGCTTGAGCGGATGCACAGGCCGAGCAGCGGAAGCGACGCGGTGGAGAAGCTCTCCCCTGAGACGGGTGAGGTGCGGGAGATCCGCATCTGCTCCCACCGAGGTCGACGCAGTCCCAGAAGAATGCAAGCACCTCGCCGCAGGATCAGCACGTAGGCCGCGTAGAGCGGGTCATTCTCCGGGGCGGATCGCCACGCCGTACAAGAGGAAGAACAAGCCCGCATCGCAGAAACAGGCCAACCTCTTGCACGCCAAGCTCCGCGGACTCGGCGGCCGCGCCAACGCCCAGCTGAAGAGCTAGAAAATCCTTCGGAAGCTACGCCACCGTCCTTCCAAGGCTGGCTACCCGTGCAGGGACATCGCCGTCCTTCAAAACCACGGCGTCGCACAGGTCGCCTGAGGACGAAAAGGTTCGCTGCAGCACCCAGCGAGGATCGGCACATGAGTATCTAAAGTTTGTTGAGAGGGTTACCTTGTTGCTTCGATCCGAATATGTGTTCGTCAAAATATTTCGGACATCCGAATAAAGATTAAAGCTCGCGCGCCAAATCGATATTGATCACGATTGCATAGCAAATGCCGATGCCATTCGAGTGACGCGATAACGTTCCAACATGGGCAATTTGGACGTTTCTGCATGCAAGGAATGGTTCAGTGTCGCTTATGTTGAAGCACTATCTTATGCTGCGGGATATGCTGTGACGGTAGTTCACGTTGATCACTTTGGAGTTGACTTAGAGATTCGCGACCGAGCACTTCGTGTCGACGTTCAAATGAAGTGCATGAACGAATCCGATGTCAAAGGTGACCATATATCGTATGATCTCGATACTCGAACATACAATCTCTTGAGTGACCCTGGGCGTAATGTGCCAGCATATCTCTTTGTTGTAGAGGTTCCAGAGGCAAAGAACGATTGGGTTCTCTCCGATTCCGAAGGCATACATCTGCGTAGATGTGGATACTACGCCAAGATGTCTGCTCTCGAGCCAACGGCGAACAAGGCTACTAAGGCTGTACGTGTGGCGCGCGAGAACAGACTGACAATCAAGTCACTCGATCGGCTCATGCGCGAAGCAAGGGGTGAACTTTGAAAAGCGCCAGCTCACTAGCTTCACAAGTCTCCCCTGCTGGAATGAGGGCTTATCTAAGGGCCAACTCTTGGCAGATTGAGAGCGCTTCTCTTCCTCGTGCCGAGCTATGGCGAAGAGGCTCGTGGGAAGTCTTAGTACCGCTCAATAGCGAAGCATCGGATTACCCTCGCAGAGTACGAAACTTCATCGAGGACATCGCAGGAGAACGGGGAGATCAAGAAGACATCGTCGCGAACGAGCTGCGATATGTTGAAGATGACGTCGTCGACTTAAAGTTTGATGACGACCGCTCTATAGTGCCTTTGTCGGATGCTTCCAGATTGCTGCAGGGCGCTAAAAGATTCGCGATTGCCAACGCGTGCTCTGCTATCCACCGTCGCTCTTATCATGGTAGGTCACAGCCCGCAAAGGCGCGAGAATATGCGGAGTTTGTTGGGATGGGGCATACTCGCGAAGGAAGCTTTATAATACCGATCGTGAGCCCTATAGGGTCAATGAAGCCAATAATAATTGAAGGCGAACAAGAGCTGCTCATAGATGTTCAGTCTGAACTTAACTTCTTCCCTCGGCGCGTCACTGGAATGATGGCTGATGTTCTGCGAGAAGTTCATAGCCTTGCTGTAGAACAAGAGCGGATACCACCCAAGGAAGATCTTAGTCGGGCGGTCATCGGTGGACTATCTGCCGACGCCTGCTCAGCACTTGCGGCTATGGTTGCTGCTCCCCACGAAAGTGATCTCAACATCAGCTTTCAGTGGGCACTCACGGCTGCCCCCCCTCGTGCCGGCGGCGAGAAAGTCGAGTTCCCGCGTGAATCTGCAGGTGCAATCAAAGAGATCGGCCATATCCTTCGCGACCAGGTTAGCCTTGCTGACACCGTTATCTATGGCTTTGTAAGCTCTCTCGACCGAGACCCGGGTGACGAAGAAGGAGTCGTAAAAGTAAAAGCAATTGTTGGCGATCGTGTTAGGCCGGTCAAGATGACACTCCATGGGGATTCTTATCATAATGCCGTTGAAGCACATGACTTAAAATTGCGAGTCATTGCTACAGGGTCCTTGGTGAAGAGCGGAACGGGTGTGCTTTCGATGCCCCGGGTCGACTTGTTTAGAATTGACGACTATTTGCCGCTTGAGATAGGGGCCGCGCTTAACTAAGAAGAGTCCGCCGCTAGACATCTGCCGCATCACCAAGCCAACGAACATCGACTGAAGACCTGCGGAGCAGACGCCCGGCAAGGCCGTACCCTGACCTACAGATCGTCAGCGTTGTGCTGGATTGGTGAGGCCGCCTTCCGCCTCTGTCAGCATGAGAGATTTTACTAACGCGGGTGCTAACGGCAGCTCTGGGCGACCATGGACGATGGTGGAATCTCCGCAGTCAGATACCCTTTCTGAACAGGCATTTCTAATGTCCATAGACGTCAGTAGACGATCTCGGACTGGCTACGGATCAGCCTGGTACACCGCTAGGGTTCGCCGTGAACTGTCTGAGGCCGTAACGATCGCCGCCTCCGATGCCTACCGCGCGTGGCCTGGGCGATCGGCTGGCAAGGATCGACTTCGTCGGTCTTTGCCACCGGATGAGAGGGCTGGTCGAGCGCGTCCCCCGAAGAAGATCGTCAGAACCCGGAAAGCCAGGCGGCGGCATCGGGCATTGGCTGACCATGGGGTGTAGGAGGTCTCATGCGAAGAATGATCGCGTACCTATCCCTGGTGCTGCTCCTGTCCTCCTGCGGCGGGGCCCACGGTGCCTCGGTTGACGAGTTCGAGGATCGTGCCCGGGAGGTGGCGGGGCGCTGGCAGGGCTCGGCCGACGATCGCGCCTGGCGCAAAGGGTTCGTCGCACTGGAAGTGCTGAACCCACAAGGATGGGCTCACGTGGGCCGGATCCCGGCCTGGGTGAACAGAAGCTCGCACAACGGCGTCTGGCGGCTGGCAGCCAAGCTGCCCAAGGACTCCCCGGACCGCGCCGACGTGCGATGGCCGGACGGCGAAGTCTCGCAGGTGCCGCTCATCACAGTGGCGAGCGCGTACGCGGAGTTCAGCAAACCGGCCGACCTCATCGAAGAGGAGTGCCCGGCCAAGGGATGCCGCCCGCTCCGGGTGACCGGCGCCAGACTGGGCAAGGTCCCGCTGGAGACCAGCCGCGGCACGATCCAAGTGCCCGCCTGGGTGTTCACCGTCGAGGGAGTCGAGCAGAAGAAGGTCCATGTGGCGGTCGACCCCTCAGCCGTCACCGCCCGTCCCGAGCGGGTGCGGGGGGATGTCGAAGAGGTGATGGCGTTCGACCTTGTCGCCGGCAAGCCGGACGAACTGCTTCTCCGGTACGGCTACGGCGCCTGCGACATCATTCACGGGGCACGCGTTTACGAGACCAACCGACTGGTGGTGGTCGACGTGGACGAGAGAAGATCCGACTCTGTTGAGGTGTGCCCGGGCATCCTCAAGACAGCCATGATCACCGTCACGCTGGCGCGACCACTCGGCGACCGCCTTGTGCTCGACTCCGGCATCGGACTCCCGGTGCTGCGGGGACTGAGCAGGCGCTGACGGCCCGGCGACCGTATGCGGCGCTGCAGAGAGGCGCGGGCTGTACAGCTGCCGCCCGCCCACTGGCCGGGCGTGCGGCTTGGGCGCCGGTCCCGGCCAGTGAGACCTCGGGCCGTCCATCGACCCGTTCACCCGCCGTACCCAACGGAACGTGCCGACCTCGGCGGCGCACCACCGCACGAGCTTTCCCTAGGCAGAACTCACCGCTCATGCCATGATCGCGCCTCATGGACGCGGATGCCTTCTGGGCGCTCATCGAACAATCCGGGCGTGAGACTCGCACGCAGAAAAGACGCCTGATCTGGCTGGACGCGCAGCTGAGCGAACTCCCTGCCGACGACATCATTGACTTTCAGATGTGGCTTGACGTCTGCGAATACCGATCCAACACCTGGGAGCTGTGGGTCGCCTACCTCCTCACTCTTCCTTTGGGATCAGATGATGGCTTCCTATATTTCCGATATTGGCTCGTCGGCCTCGGGCGCGGAACCTTTGAACGCGTAGTCGCCGACCCCGACACGCTGATAGAGGTCCCCGAGGTCCTCCACCTTTGGAAGGTCATCCGGAAACGAGCAGGCAAGAAACGATTGTGGACCGATGACGAGTGGCCCGAATTCGAGTTGTTGGCATACGTCGCGTGGGAGCCTTATAAAAAGCGCACCGGCCTGGATCTGACCACCCTGCATGAGAAGGCGCACGCACGCACCGACTTGGATGATGACGACTACGAAATACGCGGCGAGCAATGGATCATCGACAGCGAAGAAGAGCTAACGCGCAGATTCCCGCGTATCGCATATTACCGGGAGGGAAGAACCTGAAGGCTTTGGTACAGAGACCAATGCCTCCGGCAGGGGCCTCCAGTTCCGGGAGATCGCCAAGGGCAAGGGCCGGGTTTGTAAGTAGGTGGGACGACGGCGACGAGAAGAGCCGGCGGGGGAGGCGTGTGCGTCCGCACGGGGTTCTGGCCGTGCCCGTTGCGTGCCCGTCAGGAGGGGCACCAAGGAGGAGGCACAGGGACTCGCGGGCAAGACGAGACCGCCTCTGATCTGTAATGCAGTAGGTCAAAGGGTCGTGTGCCGAGATCTTCCTAACTGGTGATCCTGGGTCAGGTGAATGTCTCCTCATGAAGGATGACCGTATGGAGCATGCTGAGATCGTCATCGGCCGGGGCAGGAACTTCGATCATGTGCTGATCCGCGTCCTTGGCCGTATGCATCCCGGCTGTACCGACTTCTGGGACGGGAACTGGTTGATCTCTCCGATCCACGCGCAGGTCGGAGGGTTCGCTGCCGAACTGGACGCGGCGCTTCGGACGGAGGAGTTGCGCGACTTTCGTGTGGCTTTGGAGCGCGTCTACACGGAAGTCGGAGGAAGTGCCACCCTCTCCTCCCTTGAGCATTGGATAGAGCTCACCGTCGAGTGTCATCCCACAGGCTCCCTGTCGATCGCCGGGACCGTGACCGACCATCCTGGGATGCGGAACACCCTTCACTTCGAGATCGAAGGCTTGGACCAGACGGACATCCCGGAACTCGTGAGTGCGCTCGTTGCGCTGGAGAAGCGGTTCCCCGTCCTGAAGCGCGAGTGATCGCTCCCTGGGAGCCAAGTTGGAAGCCATCCGGCGCAGCATCGCCGCTTGGCCTCCGCCCGCCGGTGATCCTTCTTCTGGTCACAGCAGGCGCAGAGGGCGACCAGGGTATTTCAAGTGCCTGTGCTTTCAACGCCACATTAATGACTCGCGACATGAGAGGGCTGATGACGATTGTGACGGCATTCGATGAGAGTGAGCGTCTGATCTGGGCTGGGCGGGCCGGAGCGTACGCCGATTCTTTCGCCAGGCTCTGTGCTTTTCCCGTCGAGTGGCTGCTCGACGCCGCCGAAGTCCGGTTGGGAACGCGTGTGCTCGATGTTGGCACCGGCACGGGAGCCGCTGCGGCGGCTGCCTGCGACCGGGGCGCCAAAGTGACTGCAGTGGACGCCGAACCCAGCATGGTCGAGCTGGCGGCGTTGAATACTCCGACGGCTGATGTGCAGGTGGCCGCTCTACCCAGCCTTCCCTTCAGGGATGATGAGTTCGACGCCGTGGTGGCGAACTTCGTCCTCAATCATGTTGGCCAGCCGCTACTGGCGTTGGCCGAGCTGCGTCGCGTGACCCGTCCAGGCGGACGGATCGCTTTGACGATCTGGTCGGCTCCAGCCGCAGCGGGGCAGGCCCTCCTCGGAGGAGCGATCCAGGCAGCCGGTGTGACTCGGCCCGCTCACCTCCCGCCGCTCTCTCTTGAAAACGACTTCCCGCGCACGAAGCAAGGTTTCGCTGCTCTGCTCGATAAAGCCGGGCTCGCCGAGGTCTCCTGCCAGACCCTCAACTGGGATCACCGCACGACGCCTGCGGAGTGGTGGAGCGGTGCGGTTGCCGGAGTCGGATTCACCGGGCACGTCGTGGCCAGTCAGTCTCCTGAGCTCATTGCGGAGATCAAACGGCACTTCGACCTGCTCAGCACCGAGTTCACCGGTCCAGACGGATCATTGTGGCTTCCCCACGCGGCCCTTCTGGCGTTTGGGAAAGTCTGAGGCAGAGATCGTTCACCGTCGGCACCGCGGTCTTGGA
Organism: Streptosporangium sp. NPDC000509; assembly: GCF_042898365.1. Taxonomy (NCBI): domain Bacteria; kingdom Bacillati; phylum Actinomycetota; class Actinomycetes; order Streptosporangiales; family Streptosporangiaceae; genus Streptosporangium; species Streptosporangium sp. NPDC000509. The sequence goes on from NZ_JBIAYX010000010.1 coordinate 338,431, forward strand.
AGCCAACCCGGGAGTCAAGGCGCCGCCCTACCCAGCCCTCCGCCCGCCCGCTGACCGGGCGTACAGTGCGGGCGCCGGTCTCGGCAGACGGCGACCCGGGCCGTAGCCACACCGCGCACCCGGCTGTACCCATCGAACGCGCCGATCCCGGCGACACGCCGCAGGCCGCGCCGTTCCACCAAGCGGCGGTTACTCACAGGGCGAGCTCGCGGCGCCATCTGTACAGAGTGATGTCGTGGCCCCTGCGTTCCAAGGTGACCGGCTCATCGTCGGCCAGGTGAAAACCACTGGCTCGCGCTACTGCGACGCTTGCTGCGTTTGCCGGATCAATCCGTAGAACCAGGCCGCGCATCCCGAGCGAGGCGCAGGCGTAGTCGGCCATCAACTCGACAGCGCGGGCCGCCAATCGCTCTCCTCGGTGCTGAGCGCCGATCGCGTAAGCGAGTTCGGCCACACCGGGCTCATCGGCCGTACGGAAGAGCAGCACCTCCCCTTGTGCTTCACCGCCATCTCTGGTGATCGCGAGTTGCATGCCGCGATCAGCGGCACGCGCTCTCCGCGACTGAGACAGGTACTCATGAGCGGCGTCGAAGTCGAACGGCGAACGTAGCGGAGTCCAGCGAGCGACCTGCGGTTCATCGAAAAGGGCAACCATGACAGGAAGGTCCTCATCGGTCCACTCGCGCAGGTGAATACCGAAGCCCGACAGTTGAACATCGAGAGGAAACCGACCTTGAGTACCGTCCGGCGCCGTCATGATATTGATTCTGCTTGAGAACGCATCTTGTGATCAAATTTTTGGAGACTTCCCGGGCAGCGAAGAAGGGGCGCGGTCGGTACAGCCTCCACGATCGCCTGATGGTGGCTGATCTCCTGCATGGCCGGGGCGATCGGTGGGCCGGTACTTCGTTCCTAATGACGGTGCGGACGCGTTCCCTGCTCTGGTCGGGGTGGCGGATGCCTTCTTCGTTCCGAGATCTTCGAATGAATCGCTCCGATGCTCCTATGTTTGTCAAGCGGCGACGCGAAGATCGTTGCTCGTGGTGTTTAGGCTGGTGAGGACTTTGAAGAGCTCTCGGG
>NZ_JBIAYX010000011.1:0-338126 GCF_042898365.1 Streptosporangium sp. NPDC000509
CGGGGGGTCCCTGGTAACGGTGGTCCGCGGGCCGCCCCGGGGGGTGGGGGGCGGTTGTGGCCCCCCTGTGAAGGGGGTCCCCCACGGGGCGCCGGGGGGGGGGTGGGGGGGGGGGGGGGGCGCGGCCCCCCCACGGCCCGCGCCCGGTTCCGGGCGCGGGCCGTGGACGTCCGGGTGGACGAGGGCCGTACGGTACGGGCAGCGCGGCCCCTGCCGATGCGGGGCCGCCTCCGGGTGGACGAGGGCCGTACGGGCCGCTCGGTGGGCGCGGGCCGTGCCCGCTTCTCGGTAGGTTGGACGCCGTGAGCACGCCGAGCCTTCCCGCCGCGCCCAAGCCCCTGCCAGCAGAGGTGTTCGACAGCCACTGCCACCTGGACATCATGGTGGGCAACCGCCAGGCGTCCTCCGGTGACCCGGTGGCCCAGGCCGCGCAGGCGGCTCGGGCGAGCGTCGAGGGCATCCTCGACGAGGCCCGCGCCGTCGGCGTGACGCGGCTCGTCACCATCGGCTACGACCTGCCGTCCTCGCGCTGGAACGCCGAGACGGCCGCCCTCCACGCGGACGTCTACGCCGGGGTGGCCATCCACCCCAACGAGGCGCACGCCTCGACGCCGGAGACCCTCGCGGAGATCGAGCGGTTGGCCCGCCTGCCGCACGTCAGGGCGGTGGGGGAGACCGGGCTCGACTACTACCGAGACTGGGCGTCAAAGGAGGACCAGCACGCCAGCTTCCGCGCGCACATCGAGATCGCCAAGCGGACCGGCAAGGCCCTGGTGATCCACGATCGCGAGGCCCACGACGACGTGCTGCGGGTGCTGGCCGAGGAGAGCGCTCCCGAGGTCGTGGTGTTCCACAGCTTCTCCGGTGACGCCGGGATGGCGAAGCAGTGCGTCGATGCCGGATATTTCATGTCTTTTTCCGGTCCGGTGACCTACAAGAACGCGGCCTACCTCCGTGAGGCCGCGCGGGTCGCACCGCGAGAGCTGATCCTCGTCGAGACCGACGCGCCCTATCTGCCGCCCACCCCTCACCGGGGCAAACCCAACGCTCCCTACCTCATACCGCTCACGCTGCGCTGCCTCGCCGAGGTGAAGGGGGCCGACCTCGCCGAGCTGGCCACCGCCGTCAGCGCCAACGGGGAGACCGTCTTCGGCTCCTGGTGACCAAGGCTCGGACCCCGCCGACAGCGGGTTCGGAACCTGCCCTTTCCCGGCCCGGGGCGGGCCCGTAACCCTTGTGCTCTTCCTCGCGGGTCCGGAACCCGTCCGTTCCCGGCTGAGGGCGGGTGCGGAACCCGTCCGCACCGGGTCCTCACGGGTCCCGAGCACGTTCCTCCCGGCCGCCGGAGACGGGCCCGAGCCCGCCTGCTTCGGCCCACGGGGCGCCCGAGCCGGGAGTCTCAGCCCACGGAGGCGCCGAAGTCGACGGAGGCGGCACCTTCGAGGGCCGGAATCCCGCCGGTGCCCGGCGAGAGCGGGACTCCCTCGGTGTCGTTGCGGCCCAGCAGGACGACCGCTCCCGCGCCTCCCCTGTCGGGCGCCCCCGCGACCAGCCTGTTTCCGCTGAACCCGACCGACCAGCCGAAGTGGTCACCCGCCCCGTTCTGGGTGATCAGCCTGCCCGGTCCCTGTTCGCCCATCGTGATCAGACGCACGCCACCCTGGCCGTCGGCGTCGAAGGGTACGCCGACCGCGAGCCTGACCTCCCCGCCGCCTCCCTCGCCGGTGAACGCGAGCGAGAATCCGTAGCCCTCGCCCGGAGCCCCTTCCGAACCCTGGTGAAGGGTGGCGAGAGGGGTGATCGCCTGGGTGCCCGATGACTGGAACAGCTGGACGAGGCCGGAGTCCTTCACCGCCCCGCCGTCGCCGAGCGGTGCGCTCACCGCGAGGTAGCCGACGTCGTCCCGCTCGGCGTAGGCCATCGCGTAGCCGAACCGGTCGCCCGTCTCGGACCTGGCCACCTCACGAAGGTCCCACTTCCTGCTTCCGTACTCGTCCTTGGGCTCCCGCACGTCGTAGATCACCGTGATCGACCCCGAGTCTCGTTTGCCCGCGTCGACCTGGCGGCCCGCCCCGTCGTCGTTCTCGTACGGCACCCCGACCGCGAGATCCGGCTCGTCCGCGGCGCCGCCGAGCCTGCCGATCGCGAGTGACCAGCCGAACATGTCGCCGGCCTCGCCGTTGCCCGTCACGCCCTCGGTCTCCTGGGAGATCCGCCGGCCCGTGCCGAGCGTCGCGGTGTCGAAGAGGTAGACCGCGCCGGAGTCGGCCGTACCGTCGGCGTCCTCGTGCGGGGCCCCGACCGCCACCATCGTCCCGCCGGAGGTGAGGGACCAGCCGAAGTGGGCGTCGGCCTCCGGCTTGGGAGCGACCAGGCGGACTGTCCTGCCCCCTGGGCCGCCGTACACCACGTAGACCGCGCCCGCGTCCTCGACGCCCGCCACGTCCGCGTACGGGGCGCCGACGAGCAGGTCCGCGCAGCCGTCACCGTCGATCTTGGCCAGCCGCACCGACCACCCGAAGCCGTCTCCGGCCTTCGTCTCGGGGACGGTCACGATCTTCCCGCTCTCTCCCCGGCCGAAGAGCACGTGGGCGGCCCCCGCCCCGGCCAGCCCGCCGGGGTTGGCGAACAGATCGCCGACCGCCACGTCCTCCAGGCCGTCGCCGTTGAAGTCGCTCACGCCCGCCCCGGCGCAGTCGGCGGGCGAGGCGGCGGCGGATCCGGTCGCGAGGATCCCGCCGGGCGCGGTGAGCGCCTCGGCGGCCCCAGCGGAGGCGGCCCCAGCGGAGGCGGCCCCAGCGGAGGCGGCCCCAGCGGAGGCGGCCCCAGCGGAGGCGAGCCCGGTGGAGGCGAGCCCGGTGGAGGCGAGCGCGATCGCGGCCGTCGCCGCGAAGGGGAGCAGCAGTCTCACGACAACCTCACCTCGATGTTCCTGCCTCCCTTGATCACCACACCGGTCAGCTTCGCGGGCTTGCGGGCCGGTGGCAGGTCGAAGACGAGGACGCCGTCCACTTTCGCCCCGGGGGCCAGGGCGGCGGGCACGGCCGTCGACGTCTCCTCGGAGGTGTGCGTCGCGCCGCGATCGTCGACCAGCGTGACCGGGGTGCCGTCGAGCTGGACAGACTCCCCACCGGTGTTGATCAGTGTGAACGGGATCGTGCAGAACCGGCCGCGCGCCGGGGTGGCGCCCCGGTACGAGGTGAGCCCGCAGGTCGGGGTCCGCGGGATGATCAGCCGCGGGTCCTCGATGAGGGAGCCGGTCGTGATCATGCGGCCCACGTCGGTGTCGCCGGTGCCCGCGAGGTCACCGGTGTCGCCGGTCTCGCCGGTGGCGCCCTGCGACGCCCGCCCCGCGCCGTTGGTCGCGTTTCCCCCACCGGTGTTCAGCAGGACGACGACCGTGACGGCGAGCGCCGCGAGCACGGCCAGTCCGGCGAACAACCAGCGCCGCCGGGGGGCCGACCGCCCGGTGTCCGGCTCGCCCGATTCCGGTGGGGTCTGGAAGCCGGTGGAGGGCGACGGCGGCGACGAGGGCAGGGCGACGGCGGGTGCCTGTCCCGGCGTCCGGTCCGGTGCGGCGCCCGGTTCCGGCCCGGACGGCCGGGCCTGAAGCGGGCTGGTGAACGGGGGCGACGGCGATGTCGTGGACTCGGTCCGCATGGGGTACGGGAGCGGATTCGACTCCGGTGCCGTCCGGGAGTCCGGTGACGCGGTCGCCGCCGTGCGGGGCGCCGGTGTCGTCCGGGACCCGGGCGCCGGCGGTGTCGCGGACGGATCGGCCGCGGTGAACGGACCGGACGCCGAGGCTCCCGGTGCCTCCGGGGGCGCCGAGGGGAAAGCCGCGCCGGGCGCGGACGGGGCCGATCCCGGGAACGGGTCCGCGGGACGCCGGGCGGGAATCGGGCCGGGGATGGGAGTCGGTGCCGTCGCCGGGTCGGCGAACCCCGTCCCCAGGTTCAGCGCGCCGAGGGTCTGGGTGGAGTCGGGTTCCACGTTGGAAGGCGGCTCCCACGACTCGTTCAGCAGGTCGGTCGCGATCAGCGTGGGCGGGTCGGCCCGCACGGGCGCGGGAGCGGACGGTGCCGCGATCCCGCCGCCGACCAGGGCGATCAGCAGGTCCTGGGCGCTGGGCCGCTGGTAGGGGTCCATCTCGGTCGCGCGGCGGACCAGGTCGTTCAGCGGGGCGGGAAGCGCGCCCAGGTCGGGTGGGGTGGTGAGCAGCCGGGTCGCCATGGTCATCATGTCGCCCCGCCCGTAGGGGTGGCGGCCGTTGCCCGCGTACGCGACCATGCAGCCCCAGGCGAAGACGTCGGCGGCCGGGGTGATCTCCAGGCCGCGCACCTGCTCGGGGGCCCACCAGCCGGGGCTGCCGAGCACCTCGCCCGAGCGGGTGAAGCTGTGCGTGGAGTCGAGGGCTCTGGCGATGCCGAAGTCGATCACGCGGGGTCCCGACATGGACAGGATCACGTTGGCGGGCTTGAGGTCCCGGTGTACGAGACCGGCGACGTGGATCGCGGCCAGAGCGGCCGCCACCCCCAGGGCCACGCCGTGCAGGGTTCCCTGTTCCAGGGCGCCGTGCTCGATGATCTGGCGGGACAGCGGCGTGCCCGCGATGTACTCGGTGACCATGTAGGGGCGGCCGTCGTCGTCGTTGCCGTTGTCCAGCACCTGCGCGGTGCAGAACGAGGCCACCCTGCGGGCGTTCTCGACCTCCGTGTGAAACCTCGCCGCGAAGCCGTCCTCGATCGCGAACTCCGCCTTCACCACCTTGAGCGCGACCGGCCGTCCCGTCGGTGCCAGCGCCAGATACACGGTTCCCATCCCGCCCTCGCCGAGACGTCCGAGCAGGCGGTAACTCCCGATCCGCTCGGGGTCGGCGGGGCGCAGCCCTTCGACACCGGGCTGGTTCACGTCCTCTTCACCGGGAAGATTCCCTTTCTCACCGTCGGGCCCCCGTACGGCAACGTTATCCACAACGGAACCTCTCGCGCTTCAACGAACGTCCTCGCATCGCCTTCTGTGCGGGAAACTGGTCGGATGGCATGGGAGAACAACCTTGAGTAATCGCGGCGAACGGGCCAAAGACCCCAGCGGGCCGATGGGTGCCGGCCGTGAGCGGGCGTACGGGGAACCAGCATGAGCCTTCTCGGTCCAGCGGAAATACGTATTTTGGCGAACAAGCTCAACATTCGTCCCACGAAGAAGCTCGGCCAGAACTTCGTGATCGACGGGGGTACGGTCCGCAAGATCGTGCGGGTGGCCGGGCTTGAGCCGGACGACGTCGTCATCGAGGTCGGTCCGGGGCTGGGATCGCTCACGCTCGCGCTGCTTCCCGAGGTCCGCCGCGTGATCGCCGTGGAGATCGACCCCGTCCTCGCGGCCCAGCTGCCGCTCACCGTCGCCGAGCACGCCCCCGAGCTCGCCGACCGCCTCACCGTGGTGCTCGCCGACGCCATGCGCGTCCTGCCCGCGGACCTGCCCGAGGAGAGGCCGACCGCGCTGGTGGCGAACCTCCCCTACAACGTGTCCGTGCCGGTGGTGCTGCACCTGCTGGAGACGCAGCCGTCGCTGGGCAAGGTCCTGATCATGGTGCAGGCCGAGGTCGCCGACCGGCTCGCCGCCGCCCCCGGTTCCAAGGTGTACGGCATCCCCTCGGTCAAGGCCGCCTGGTACGCCGACGTCCGCCGGGCGGGTCCCGTCGGCCGCACGGTCTTCTGGCCGGCCCCCAACGTCGACTCCGGCCTGGTCGCGATGGTCAGGCGGGAGCCGCCCACGACCGTGGCGACCCGCGAGGAGGTCTTCGCGGTGGTGGACGCCGCCTTCGCCCAGCGTCGCAAGACCCTCCGCGCAGCCCTCGCCTCCTGGGCGGGTACGGCCTCCGCCGCCGAGCGGGCGCTGCGGGCCGCGGGGATCGACCCCTCCGAGCGCGGCGAGCAGCTCACCGTCGAGGACTTCGCGCGGATCGCCGAGCACCGTACGAAGGAAAGCGGACAGGAAGGCGGGGTGGAGAGCGGTGCGTGACGTGATTCGCCGGTCCGTTCGTGTGCACCGCGCAGGGAGCCCGTTACCATCTGACGTCGTGACCAGTGAGCGAGCTCTTGAGGGGGACACATGGACTCCGTGACCGTCCGCGTGCCCGCGAAGGTCAACCTGCAGCTCGCCGTGGGGCCGCTGCGGGATGACGGCTACCACGACCTCGTCAACGTCTTCCACGCCGTCTCGATCTTCGACGAGGTCACGGCCACCGCGAAGGTGGGGATGAGCGTCCGGGTGGAGGGCGAGTCCGCCGACCAGGTGCCCGAGGACGGCGAGAACCTCGCGATCAAGGCCGCCTTCGCGCTGGCCGGGCACGCGGGCCGCTCGTACGGCGTGAACCTGCTCATCCGCAAGTCGATCCCGGTGGCGGGCGGCATGGCGGGCGGCAGCGCCGACGCCGCGGCGGCCCTGGTCGCCTGCAACGAGCTGTGGGGTCTCGGCCTGCCGCTCGAGGATCTGATGGAGATCGCCGCCGACATCGGCAGCGACGTGCCGTTCGCGCTGCTCGGCGGTACGGCCGTCGGCACCGGCAGGGGCGAGCGGCTCACCCCGCTGAAGGTCGAGGGCGACTTCCACTGGGTGTTCGCGCTCGCCGACGGCGGCCTGTCCACGGCCACGGTCTACGCCGAGTGCGACCGCCTCCGCGAGGCGACCGGCGAGCGGGTCGCCTGGCCCCGGGCCGCCGAGCCGCTGCTCGCCGCGCTCCGTGAGGGGGACGCGGAGACCCTCGGCGCCGAGCTCCGCAACGACCTGCAGCCCGCCGCCGTGATGCTGCGCGGATCCCTGGCCCGCACCCTGAAGGCCGGCCGCGAGCACGGGGCCCTCGGCTCGCTGGTCTCCGGTTCGGGGCCCACCTGCGCCTTCCTGGCCCGTTCCGAGTCCCACGCGGGTGAGCTGGCCGCCTCCCTGAAGGACGCCGGGGTGGCGCGCGACGTCATCACCGCCCACGGCCCCGTCCCGGGCCCCGTGATCGTGTAACCGCTCCCGGTCACGAGGTGGCGTGACCGTCGAGGAAGGCGGCGCGACAGCCGAGGGCAGCCGAGGACAGCCGAGGACAGCCGAGGACAGCCGAGGACAGGGTCCGCTTCTCGGCGACGGTCGTGCGGGCGGAAGCCGTCTGACGCCGACGACGCCGCCGTCACCGTGGCCTACGCGACGGCCGCGCGGGCGGGAGCCGTTTTCCCCGCGGGGGTCGCGCCGGCTGGGAGCGGATACGCTTGTCTGGCGATGAATCTGGTCAATCTTGAGTCGGTCTCCCACTCCTACGGTCCCAAGCCCCTGCTCAGCGATGTCTCCCTCGGCATCGAGGCGGGCGACCGCATCGGCGTGGTCGGCCGCAACGGCGGCGGCAAGACCACCCTCATCTCGGTGATAGCCGGCGATCTCAAGCCGAACAGCGGACGGGTCACCCACAACCGAGGGCTCCAGGTGGGGTCGCTGTCGCAGGGCGACGACCTCGACCCGGCGCGCTCGGTGAGCGAGATCGTCCTGGGCGGCAGGTCCGAGCACGAGTGGGCGGGTGACGCGGGCATCCGCGAGATCCTCGCCAACCTGCTCGGCGACATCGACCTGACGGCTCCCGCGGGCAGCCTGTCGGGCGGTGAGCGGCGCCGTACGGCCCTGGCCAAGCTGCTCATCGACGAGCACGACCTGATCATCCTGGACGAGCCCACCAACCACCTCGACATCGAGGCGATCGACTGGCTCGCCAGGCACCTGGCGGGCCGCAGGACCGCGCTGGTGGTCGTGACCCACGACCGGTGGTTCCTGGACGCGGTCTCCACCAGGACGTGGGAGGTCGTGGACGGCGCGGTCGAGCGCTACGAGGGCGGTTACGCCGCGTACGTGCTGGCCAAGGCCGAGCGCGCCCGGATCGCCGCCTCCGCCGAGGCCCGCCGTCAGAACCTGATGCGCAAGGAGATCGCCTGGCTCCGCCGGGGCCCGCCCGCGCGCACCTCAAAGCCCAAGTTCCGCATCGACGCCGCCCAGGCGCTGATCGCCGACGAGCCTCCCGCCAGGGAGAGCGTCGAGCTGGTCAAGTTCGCCGCCGCCCGGCTGGGCCGTACGGTCTACGACCTTGAGGACGTCACCCTGCACGCCGGAGGTCCCGGCCAGGGCCCGATGGTCCTCGACCACACGACCTGGCAGTTCGGTCCCGGCGACCGGATCGGCCTGATCGGCGTGAACGGGTCGGGCAAGTCGTCGCTGCTCCGCCTGCTCGCCGGCACCGTGCACCCCGACTCGGGCAGGCTCGTACGCGGCAAGACGGTCCGCCTGGCGCACCTGTCGCAGGAGCTGGGCGAGCTCGACCCCGCGCGCAGGGTGCTGGAGACCGTCGAGGAGGTCCGCAAGTTCATCCAGGTCGGCAAGAAGGAGTGGACCGCCTCCCAGCTGCTTGAGCGCCTCGGCTTCAAGGGCGACGCGCAGTGGAAGGTCGTCGGCGACCTGTCCGGTGGCGAGCGCCGCCGCCTGCAGCTGCTCCGCCTCCTCATGGACGACCCCAACGTGCTGCTGCTGGACGAGCCGACCAACGACCTCGACATCGAGACGCTCAACGAGCTTGAGGACCTGCTCGACGGCTGGCCGGGCACGCTGATCCTGGTCAGCCACGACCGCTACTTCCTGGAGCGGGTCACCGACAGGACCGTCGCCCTGCTCGGCGACCACAAGCTGTCGATGCTCCCCGGTGGCGTGGACGAATACCTGGCCCGCCGGGCCTCGGGGGCGGCCCTGTCCGCGCGGGCGGCCTCCGGCGCGGTGTCGGGTACGGCCTCGGCGACCTCGTCCACCGGCGCGAAGGAGACGCCTCCCGGCCTGTCGGCGAAGGACGAGCGCGACCTCCGCAAGGAGCTCTCCAGGATGGAGCGCCAGCTCGACAAGCTGAGTGGCCGCGAGGCGAAGCTGCACGCGTCCATGGCCGACGCCGCCGCCGACTACGAGCGGCTCGCCTCGCTCGACGCGCAGCTGAAGGAGATCCTCGCGGAGAAGGAGTCGATCGAGGGCGAGTGGCTGGAGCTGGCCGACCGCCTGGGCGATTAGGCACGGCCGCCGTTCCGAGGTGATGGAGGCGGACGATCGCCCGATCGGTCGTTTCCGCGAGCCACACGAGCTACGCCCGGTCTGCCTACATCCGGGTCCGTGCGTACGCCTGCAGTGCGTCGCGGACGAACGTCGCCCCCGCCTCGTCGTCGTACATGGCGACGAAGCGGGGGTCGTCGACGAACATATCCCCGATACCGTTCACCATCTCGATCGAGCGCTCCCGGTCGCCCTCGGCGGTGGGGGTGCCCGGGATCTGACTCAGCCACCGGACGTGCCGGGCGGCCAGCGACTGAGCGTGTTCCGACGTCGGCGAATCCCCGGCCTTCACTGCGGCGACCCATGCGGCGACGAGGTCCTCCGCGGCCTGCTTCCAGGCCCGCTGCTGGTCAATGGTCTTGCCGTGCCACCAGTCGTTGCTCACCTGGAAGGCACGCTCGCCCCAGCGTGAGATCACCTCGTCCTTGTAGTGGTCGTTGAACCCCGCCAACATGACGTCCATCTGCGGTTCCGCCCCCGCCAGCAGGGCTTCGAGCGTGTGACGCACAGACCGGATCTGCCGTTCGACGCGGTCCCGTTCCTCTTCCAGCGCGGCGATGTGGCCGCGGAGCCCGTCGAGCGTGTCCACCTCCTCGGCCAGGACATCGGCGATGGCCGGCAGGCCCATGCCGAGCCGGCGCATGAGCAGGATCCGCTGTAACCGGGCGACCGCGGTGGGGTCGTAGTAGCGGTACCCGTTCGCACCGACCCGGGACGGGGCCAGGAGTCCGACGCGGTCGTAGTGCCGCAGGGTGCGGCTGGTGATGCCGGCCCTCGCCGCGAGTTCCTGGATCGTCCACTCCATCAGTTCCTCCCGAGGGGGCCGTCGTCTTCGGGCGACGGGGGAATCGGGAGCGGGAGGGCCGCCCAGGCCCGAGCGTATGGCGGAGGAGTCACCGTTCCAGTGTTACCCGTGGCGCAGTGTGGTTGCGATGATCTCCGAGGCGTCGGCGTGCAGGGCCTGCGCCGCCGTCTGTCCGGTCGCCGCCAGGTAGGTGTCGACCAGCCGGTTGCCCGCGGCGTACCCCGCGCCCATCGGCAGTCCCACCGGGGTGAGGCCGAAGCGCTCGGCGCTGGGGTCGCCGTGCACCCACGCGGTGAAGTTCTGCATGCCCGTCACGTCGAGCCCGGTGAGCACCTTGCCGAAGACCTCGTCGTCGCGCAGGTGCGGCACGCCGATGCGGGCGGGGCCGAGCTCGTCGCCGTAGAGCTGACGGGCGAAGGCGTCGGCCAGGCCCTCGCCGACGATGTGCTCGCCGACCGTGACGGTCATCGGGTCCCACACAACCCCGCCCGGACTCCACCGCAGGTTGTGGTGCAGTTCGTGTACGGCGGTCGCCTCCAGCCGCTCCACGTTCTCGGGGAAGGGCCAGAACGTGATGGCGATGTGGCCCGAGATGCCGCCGAACCCGGTCAATCCTTTGCAGGGACCCATGAAGTGGTCGTCACCCGGATCGCCGAGCACGAACAGCACGGTGATGTCCGGGGCCTCCAGCCCTGGCGTCGCCTCCAGCAGTACGGCGAGAGCATCGTCGAGCGCGCGTTCCATCCGCTTCCAGGCCCCGGCCGCCGCCAGGGTTTCAAGCGCGTCGAGGCAACGCTCCTCGTCGCGGTCGATGGGGAACCCGGACGTTTCGCGGTGTACGGCGACCAGGTCGACCTCGCCGGGGTGGTAGCGGTACATCCCCTTGTTGGGCTCCAGCATCGAGTGCAGCAGGCCGGCGCGGTCCGTGACCGGGGCCAGCAGAATCCGCCGCATGGCGGAGTAGGTGTCAAGAACAGTGATCGACATGGCCCCGAGACTAGAAGTTGACGCAGCGTCAAGGTCAAGCCGGCGGCGCTCACCACGTGGAAGACCTCAGGTTTGGATCTTCAACGGAGGGCAGAACGATCAACGCACTCCGGTGTCGGTGGTGTCAAAGGGGATGAGTAGCGTGCGCAGCAGGTCCGCGAGGGCCTGCTGTTCGCGTTTTCCCAGGCTCGACAGGAGATCGCGCTCGCGGCGCAGCAGGTCGGCGAAGGCTCCGTCCACCCGCGTCCGCCCGGCGTCGGTCAGGGAGACCAGGACGCCGCGCCGGTCCTCGGGGTCGGGGCGCCGCTTGACCAGCCCGGCCGCGGCCAGACGGTCGATCCGGTTGGTCATCGTCCCGGATGTCACCAGCGTCGCGCGGAGCAGGGCACCCGGGCTCATCTCGTACGGCTCCCCGGCCCGGCGCAGGGCGGTGAGCACGTCGAACTCCCAGGTCTCCAGGTCGTGCTCCGCGAAGGAGGCCCGGCGGGCGCGGTCGAGGTGGCGGGCGAGCCGAGAGACCCGGCTGAGCACCTGGAGCGGCTCCACGTCGAGGTCGGGGCGTTCCTGGCGCCAGGCGGCGACCAGCAGGTCGACCTCGTCCTTCTCAGGGTCCTTGTCGAGGTCCTTCTCGGGATCCTGACCGAGGTCTCGGTCACGGTTTCGGCCGGAGTCCGGGGTGGGATCCTGGCCGAGGTCCGTGTCAGGATCCCGGGCGAGGTTCCTGTCGGGGTCCTGGTCGGGATCCGCGGCCGCCGCGTCGGCCGCGACGGTCTCGTCCTTCGCGACGGAGGGACGCCCGGAGCCGTGGTCCGAGTGGTGCTGGGTCATGGCGCGAGTCTATCTGTCTTGACATCGAGATATCTTGCCGGATATCACTTGTCTTGATGTCAAGAGATATGTGGGATCCCCGGGTTTACGGCCGCTACGCCGACGAGCGTTCGCGGCCGTTCTTCGATCTTGTTTCCAGGATAGCCGTGGAGCGCCCCGATTACGTGGTCGACGCGGGCTGCGGCACCGGTGAGCTCACCGCCGAGCTCGCGAAGCGGTGGCCGGGTGCCCGCGTCCATGGCTTCGACTCCTCGCCCGCCATGATCGAGAAGGCCCCCGCAGGCGGTTCGCTGAGCTTCTCCGTCGACGACGTCACGACGTGGCGCCCCGAGCTCCTGGTCGACGTGATCGTGTCCAACGCCGTCCTGCAGTGGGTGCCGGAGCACCGCGAGCTGCTGCCGCGCTGGGTGGAGGCCCTCGCCCCCGGTGGCCGGCTCGCCTTCCAGGTCCCCGGCAACTTCGACGCCCCCAGTCACGCCCTGGTCCGCGAGCTGTGCCGCACCACGTGGCGCGACCGGCTGGGCGACCTGGTCAGGCCCTCCCCGGTCGACGACCCGGCCGCCTACCTCGGCCTGCTCACCGGCCTCGGCTGCCGGGTGGACGCCTGGGAGACCACCTACCTGCACGTCCTGCCCGGTGACGACGCCGTGCTCACCTGGATCACCGGCACCGCCCTGCGCCCCATGCTCGACCGTCTGTATCCCGCCGAGGCCACCGCCTTCCTCGCCGACTGCGCCGCCGCCCTCCGCGAGGCCTACCCGCCCGAGCCGTACGGCACGGTCTTCCCCTTCCGCCGGATCTTCGCGGTTGCTCAGAAGTGATCGTTGGAATGTAGCCCGGACAGCGGTGGTGTCCTGGTCACGGCGCTGGCCGGGGTTCCTGGACGGATAACAGGGCATCAATAAATACTGCGAAGAGACGGTAGATATCTGGGCAAATCTGGGGATGACCTGTGGGAATAGAGATCGAGGACAAGTTCGACGTGCCGGTGGACTACCGGCTGCCGGACCTTACCGGCCTGCCGGGTTCGACCGGGGTGGTGGGGCCGAAAACCCACCAGCTGGTCGCCCTCTACTTCGACACGCCCGATCTGAGGCTCGCCGCGCGGGGGATCACCCTGCGCAGGCGCAGGGGCGGCACCGATCCTGGCTGGCACCTCAAACTTCCCAAGGCCAAGGGCGTCCGGCAGGAGATCACCCACCCGCTGACCCGGAGCGCCAAGATCGTCCCGGCCGAGCTGGCAGACCTCGTGCTCGCCTACACCCGGGGCGCCCCGCTCGCGCCCATCGCCGAGCTGGACACCCGCCGCTCCGTCACCACCCTGGTCAACGGCGCCGGGGTGGGGCTGGTCGAGATCGCCGACGACCGGGTCAAGGGCACCGTGTTCGGTGACGAACCCCACGTCGAGCGCTGGCGCGAGGTGGAGGCGGAGCTGCTCCAGGGTGAGGAGAAGCTCCTGAAGAAGGTCGGCAAGCGGCTGGGCAAGGCGGGGGCCGTCCCCGCCGACTCGGCGAGCAAGCTCGCGCGCCTGCTCGGCGGCGCCGGAGCGGTCTCGGAGCATCCGCGCGCCGAGACCGCTCCCGGGTCGGCGGGCGAGGTCGTCCTCGACTACCTCACCTCCCAGGTCGGTGCGCTGCTCGCCCAGGACCCCCGGGTCAGGAAGGCGGAGGAGGACGCCGTACACCAGATGCGCGTCGCCGCCCGGCGGCTCCGCAGCGCGCTGAAGTCGTTCAAGGCGGTCGTCGAGGGGACCGACGACCTCAGGAAGGAGCTCAAGTGGCTGGGCGCGGTCCTCGGTGAGGCACGTGACCTGGAGGTCATCCGTGAGCGGTTCGCGCGCAGGCTCGACAGCCTGGACGACGCGCTGATCGTGGGCCCGGTGCGGGCGAGGCTCAGCTCCGACCTGCTGGACGACGAGCACGAGGCCCTCGACCGGATCAGGGACCTCATGGGCGGGGAACGCTACTTCGCCCTGCTCGACGCCCTCGACGACCTGACCGGCACCCCGGTGCTCACCAAGGCCGCGAAGAAGCCCGCCGAGACACTGGAGGTCGTCGCCGCCAAGAGCTGGCGCCGGGTCACCAGGATCTACGACACCGCCCAGGCCGTCGAGGACGAGTCCGAGCGCGAGGTCGCGATGCACGAGGTGCGCAAGGCGGCCAAACGGGCCCGCTACACCGCCGAGGTGATCGGCATGAAGAAGCTGGCCAAGCGGGCGGAGGACGTCCAGGAGGTGCTGGGCAGTCACATGGACGGAGTCGTCGC
This sequence comes from Streptosporangium sp. NPDC000509, assembly GCF_042898365.1. Taxonomy (NCBI): domain Bacteria; kingdom Bacillati; phylum Actinomycetota; class Actinomycetes; order Streptosporangiales; family Streptosporangiaceae; genus Streptosporangium; species Streptosporangium sp. NPDC000509. Next base: position 14,000 of record NZ_JBIAYX010000011.1, read on the forward strand.
GCAGGAGCGGCTCGCGGCCGAGGCCGGAAACGCCCGCCTGGTCGGGGAGGACACGTTCACCTACGGCGTGCTGACCGGCGTGGAGCGGGCCGCGGCCGCGCGCGCGTGGGAGGAGTTCCCCCGGATCTGGGAGGAGACGAGGGCCGCCGTCGCGAAAATCCTCTGACGGGACGGCCGGGTGGGGACGACCCCACCCGGCGTCTCGGCCACGGTGAGCTCCGGCGGCACGAGGTCCCTCATGCTCCGGCGGCACGAGGTCCTTCACGAAGGGACGGCCGACGTCCTCGGCGTGCCGTCAGACGTCGTAGGCGTCCACGGCCACGACGTCGCCGCCCGTGTGGTGCAGCACCATGAACGCGCCCTTGGCCAGCCGGGTGTCACCCGCCCGTTCGTCGAGCCCGGCGATCAGCTCGGGCAGGACCTTGCCGTGGCTGCAGAGCGCGACGGGCCGGTTCGAGGCCATCGCCTCCGTGGCCAGGCGCAGGGAGGCCAGGCAGTCGTAACCGTTCTCCGACAGGACGGATTCGAGCCGGATCGGCAGACCGGCCCGCTCGGCGTACGGCTCCAGGGTCTGTACGCACCGCCTGCTGGGTGAGCTGACCAGCTCCGCGGGGCGGAAGGCGCCCAGCACGCTCGCCAGCACCTCGGACTGCCCGCGCCCGCGCCCGTCGAGCGGCCGGTCGTCGTCGTCGCCCTTCCAGTCCTGCCGGTTTCCCGCCAGGGCGTGTCGTACCAGCACGAGCGGGGTGGTCGCGAGCGACGCTTCGCCGAGCGCGCGCAGCAGCCCGGCGTCCCACTCGTAGGTCAGGCGCCGTGCGGCCTCCTCCACCGGTAGCCAGGCCACGCCGTCGACCTCGTGGGTGTCGGTGCGACGGCCCTCGGAGACCATCCTGGCCAGCCAGTAGTCGACCCGCTTGGGCCGCCCGCCCTTGAGGTAGTGGCTCGACGGAAGCGACCGGCCGAACTCCACGGTGAGGCCCGTCTCCTCGGCCACCTCCCGCAGCGCGCCGGCGACGGGGTGCTCACCGCGCTTCAGCTTCCCCTTGGGGAACGACCAGTCGTCGTACTTGGGCCGGTGGACGAGCGCGACCTCCGGCGCGTCGGGGGAGCCGCGCCAGATGACCGCCCCGGCCGCGTGGATCATGTCGTCCGGACGGGGGCCGCGCTCAGTCATCGATCGCTCTCCACCTGCGGGTGCCGATCAGATAGGTCTGCAGGTCGTCGCCGGGGTGCCGGGTCCAGGTGCCGTCGGAGTTGAGCCACCAGGTCGCGGTGTCGTCGGACATGGCCCGGTCCAGCAGGTCGCTGAGATAGTTGCGCTGCTGCTGGCTGGAGACCTTGACCAGCGTCTCCACCCTGCGCTCGATGTTTCGGCGCATCATGTCACCGCTGCCGATCCAGATCTCCGGGCGCCGGCCGTGGCCGAACTCGTAGATCCGCGAGTGTTCGAGGAACCGGCCGAGCACGCTCCGCACCCTGATGTTCTCCGACAGGTCGGGGACGCCGGGGCGGAGCGTGCAGACCCCGCGCACCCACAGGTCCACCGGTACGCCGGCCTGTGACGCCCGGTAGAGGGCGTCGATGATGGGCTCGTCCACCAGGGAGTTCGTCTTCATCCTGATCCTGGCCGGCCGTCCCGCCTCCTGATGGGAGATCTCCCGCTCGATCCTGGCCAGCAGCCCGCCGCGCAGCGAGTGCGGGGCGACGAGCAGCCGCCGGTAGGCCGAGTGGTTGGAGTAGCCGGTGAGGTGGATGAACAGGTCCGTGACGTCCTCGCCGACCAGCCGGTCGGCGGTGAGCAGGCCGAGGTCCTCGTACAGCCTGGCGGTCTTGGGGTTGTAGTTCCCCGTGCCGATGTGGCAGTAGCTGCGCAGTTCGCCCGAGGGCTCCTGGCGCACGACCAGGGCGAGCTTGCAGTGGGTCTTCAGGCCCACGACGCCGTAGACCACGTGGCATCCGGCCCGCTCCAGCTTGCGAGCCCAGGTGATGTTGGCGTGCTCGTCGAACCTGGCCTTGATCTCCACGACCACGACGACCTGCTTGCCCGCCTCGGCGGCGTCGATCAGCGCGTCCACGATCGGCGAGTCGCCGCTGGTGCGGTAGAGCGTCTGCTTGATGGCGAGCACGGCCGGGTCGGCCGCGGCCTGCTCGATGAAGCGCTGCACGCTCGTGGAGAACGAGTCGTACGGGTGGTGCAGCAGCACGTCCCGCTCGCGCAGCACCGCGAAGATGTCGTCCTCGACGTGCACGACCTCGGCGGGCACGAACGGGCGGAAGCTCAGCTCGCCCCGGTCCAGGTCGGCGATCGCGTGCAGCCCGGTCAGGTCCAGCGGCCCCGGCAGCCGGTAGATCTCGTGCTCGGCGACCCCCAGCTCGTCCACCAGCAGGTCGAGCACCTCGGGCGTGATGGTGTCCTCGACCTCCAGCCGGACCGGGGGGCCGAAGCGGCGCTTGAGCAGCTCGCGCTCCAGCGCCTGCATGAGGTTCTCCGTGACGTCCTCGTCGACGTCGAGGTCCTCGTTGCGGGTCACCCGGAAGACGTGGTGCTCGACGATCTCCATGCCCTTGAACAGCTGTCCGAGGTGGGCGGCGATCACGTCCTCCAGCGGGACGAAGCGGTCCCTGGAGGCCGTGACGAAGCGGGGGAGCTGGCTGGGCACCTTCACCCTGGCGAAGACCGTGTTGCCCGTCGAGGGGTTGCGGACGGTGACGGCCAGGTTCAGGGACAGACCCGAGATGTACGGAAAAGGATGGGCGGGGTCGACGGCGAGCGGCGTCAGTACCGGCCTGATCCGCTCCCTGAAGAGCTTGCGCATCTCGCTGCGCTCGTCGCGGCCCAGATCGTCCCAGCGCACGATCTCGATGCCCTCGGCGCCCAGCTGCGGGCAGATCCGCTCGTGGAAGCAGGCCGACTGCCGCTGCGCGAGGTCGTTGGCGATGGCCGCGATCCTCGCCAGCTCCTCACGCGGTTTCAGCCCGCTCTTCGTGCGGAGCAGCAGGCCGGTGGCCATCCGTCGTTTCAACCCGGCCACCCGCACGCGGAAGAACTCGTCGAGGTTGCTGGCGAAGATGGCGAGGAACCGCACCCGTTCGAGCAGGGGCAGCGACGGATCCTCCGCCAGCTCCAGAACCCGTTGGTTGAACTGGAGCCAGCTCTCCTCCCGGTTGAGGAAGCGTTCCTGGGGTAGGGAGATCCCATCGGGGGCCGGGCGAACGAGTTCAGCGGACATATGACCAGAATGCCCGCTTTGATTGAACGGAACGTTAACTTCGTCTCAACGAGCGCTGTTGCTTACTCACTTGGTTCAAGCTTTTCCCGCCCCGCGTCGACGGAGCTCGCGTGCCTGCGGCCGTCCCCGGCGGCCCTGGCCTCCTTGAGCCGCGCCTTCTCCAGATCTCGCAGCTCGCGCTCGCGGGCCTTCTCCTGCTCCCGCAGCAGTCGCTGCTGCTCCCGATACTCGCGCTCGCGCACCTTCTCCAGCTCCCGCTGCTCGCGGAGCCGGATCTTCTCCAGGTCCTTGGCGAGCTTCTCGGCCTCGCGCCGCTCGCGCTCGCGGGCCTTCTCCTGCTCCTTGAGCTCGCGCTCGCGCAGCTTCTCCTGGTTCTTCAGCTCGCGCTCGCGGGCCTTCTCCAGCTCCCGGATCTCCTTCTCCGTCAGGGGCGGCGACTCCTCCGGGGGAGGTTCCGGCTCCTCCGGCTCCTTCTGCTCCGGCCCGGTGGCGCGCGGCCGGGGGCCGGAGGGGTGGGGTTCTGACGGGCGCGGCTGTGGATGGGCGAGCCGGTGCTCCAGGCCGCGCGAGGCCGCGGTCAGCCGGGGGTTGGGATCCAGGCCGGTCAGACCGTTCCAGGCCAGGTTGACCAGGTGGGCGGCGACCTCCTCGCGCGCCGGTCTGCGCACGTCGAGCCACCACTGGCCGGTCAGCGCCACCATGCCGACCAGCATCTGGGCGTACATGGGAGCCAGTTGGGGGTCGTAGCCCCGCTCGACGAACTCGTCGACCATGACGTCCTCGACCTGGCTGGCGATGTCGTTGATCAGGCTGGCGAACGTGCCGGTCCCCGAGGCGGCGTGCGAGTCACGGACGAGGATGCGGAAACCCTCGCTGTTCTCCTCCACGTAGGCCAGCAGGGCGAGGGCCGCCCTCTCCAGCTTGATCAGCGAGTGCGAGGCGGACAGAGCCTCGGTCACCAGGCCCAGTAACTTCTGCATCTCGCGGTCGATGACGACCGCGTACACGCCCTCCTTACCGCCGAAGTGCTCGTAGACCACCGGTTTGGAGACGTTCGCGGTCGCCGCGATCTCCTCGACCGATGTGCCGTCGAACCCTTTCTCCGCGAACAGGGTCCTGCTGATCTGGATCAGCTGTTCCCGGCGTTCCTTACCTGACATGCGCCGTCGGGGTTCGCTCACGTCTCTAATAATGGCGTTCCCCTGCTCTCGGACGGGACCCGAACCCCGGGTCAGGCGGCGATGCGCTTGGCGGCGAGGCGCTCGGGCGTCGGCCAGCGCACGTCGTAGGCCCATCCGGCCTTCTCGAACCAGCGGATGACGCCCGCGCTGAGATCGATCTGCCCCTTCAGCACGCCGTGCCGGGCGCAGGTCGGGTCGGAGTGGTGCAGGTTGTGCCAGGACTCGCCGAAGGAGGGGATGGCGAGCCACCACACGTTGCGCGACTTGTCGCGCGACTCGAAGGCCTCCTCGCCGAAGACGTGGCAGATGGAGTTGATCGACCAGGTCACGTGGTGCAGCAGGCCGATCCTGACCAGCGTGCCCCAGAAGAAGCCGGTCGCCATGCCCCACCACGACCAGGTCAGCAGGCCGCCCAGCAGGGCGGGCATCACCATCGTGGTGATCGCCAGGACGGGGAAGAGCTTGTGCAGCTTGATGATGTCCGGGTCCTTGACCAGGTCGGGCGCGTACTTCTCGCGGTTGGCCCTGTCGGCCTCGAAGAGCCAGCCCATGTGTGCCCAGAGCAGGCCCTTGGCCACGGCCACGAACCCCGTGCCGAAGCGCCACGGCGAGTGCGGGTCGCCCTCCTTGTCGGAGAACTTGTGGTGCTTGCGGTGGGTGGCCACCCAGTCGAGCACCGACATCTCCATGGAGAGGCTGCCGGCGATGCCCAACGCGATCTTCAGCGGGCGCTTGGCCTTGAACGAGCCGTGCGTGAAGTGGCGGTGCAGGCCGACGGTGACGCCCAGTCCGGTGACCACGTAGAAGACGCTCGCGATGATGACGTCGGACCAGCCGAGTCCCCACCCCCAGGCGAACGGGATGGCCACGACCAGCGCGATCAGCGGGGCGCCGACCACCACTCCGAAGGTGATGATCTCGGGCAGGGTCTTCCGCTCGGGGTCGATGTCAGGTTTTGGGCCCTGAGCAGGGCGCTCTTCGATGAGGGTCATGCGCTACCTCGCGGTGGCTCGGAAAAGGCAAGGACTCATGTCCGGCTACGCAACCGTAACCTACGCAATCGTAAGTTAGGAACACCTAAGCGCCTAATGTCAGGAACATGACTCTCTGGGATTCACTCCGTAGCGGGTCCATCACTTGTTCTACCCCCGGCTGACCTGCTAAACGAGGATCCCGCGCGCGCCCGCCCGTGAGGCCGGGGTGACGCCCGGGGGATCCGTGCCCCCCGGGGCGTCCGGGATGCCCGGGGGGTGGGCGACCGGGCGCGCCCGGTCGCACGGGCCCCGGGGGCGGGTCGCGGAAGCGGGTGCGGAAACGGGGCGCGTTCGGCGGTGCGGGCTCTGTATCGTAGGGGTGCCGGGCGTACGGGTTCCGTCCCGATCGCCCGACCGGTCCGGCATTGGGTAATTGGCAGCCCGCAAGGTTTTGGTCCTTGTTGTCCAGGTTCGAGTCCTGGTGCCGGAGCAATCCACTTTTGTCTGTTTTATTCGCTCGGCTGGTCGGCTGGGTGGCTCCCCGAGGGGGAAGGTATCCTCACGGTGTCGAGCAGGTGAGAACGCCGCCCCCCGGGGTAGCCGTTCGTCACCACGCTTCGCCATGTCTCAGTCGCGACGCCGAGGGAGCCTCGTCCGTGAGTGTGCCGCGCCCGGCAGCCGTCATCGTCCTCGCCGCAGGCGAGGGCACCCGGATGAAGTCGAGAACACCGAAGATCCTCCATGAGCTGTGCGGCCGCGCCCTGGTCGACCACGTGCTCGCCGCCGCCAGGGACCTCGAACCCGAGCGGCTCGTCGTCGTCATCGGCCACGAGAGGGAGCGGGTCCGGACGCACCTGACCGGGACCGATCCCGACGCGCGGACCGTCGTCCAGACCGAGCAGAAGGGCACCGGCCACGCCGTCAGGACCGCACTGGAGGCGACCGGCACCATCGACGGCACCGTCCTGGTGACGTACGGCGACACGCCGCTGCTGCGCGCCGAGACCCTCGCCGCCCTGCTCGAACGGCACGGACAGGACGGCAACGCCGTCACCGTGCTGACGGCCGAGGTCCCCGATCCACGCGGCTACGGCCGGATCGTCCGCGACGCCTCGGGAGCGGTCCTGGAGATCGTCGAGGAGAAGGACGCGAACCCCGCGCAGCGGGCGATCAAGGAGATGAACTCCGGCGTCTACGCCTTCGACGGACTCCTGCTCGCCGACGCGGTCAAGCGGGTGTCCACCTCCAACGCCCAGGGCGAGGAGTACCTCACCGACGTCCTCGCGATCCTGCGGGAGGACGGCCACCGGGTCGGCGCGCACATCGCGGCCGACTACGTGGAGGTGGAGGGCGTCAACGACCGCGTACAGCTGGCGTTCGCCCGCAAGGTGCTCAACGCGCGCCTGCTGGAGGCCCACATGCGGGCCGGGGTGACCGTGATCGACCCGGCCACCACATGGGTCGACGCCGACGTCATCCTCGAGGCGGACGTGGTGATCCACCCCGGGACCCAGCTGCACGGCTGCACGACGGTCGCCGAGGGCGCGGAGATCGGCCCCGCCAGCACCCTGACCGACACGATCGTCGGAGAGGGCGCGCTGGTGCGCAACGCCGTCTGCGTCGACGCCGTGATCGGCCCCGAGGCCCTGGTCGGGCCGTACGCCTACCTGCGCCCCGGTACGGTCCTGGCGCGCAAGGCGAAGGCGGGGACGTACGTTGAGATGAAGAACGCGCAGGTCGGTGAGGGTGCCAAGGTGCCACACCTGAGCTACGTGGGCGACGCCACGATCGGTGCGGGCGCCAACATCGGCGCTTCGGCGATCTTCGTCAACTACGACGGGGTCAACAAGCACCACACGACGGTGGGAGAGAACGCCTTCGTCGGGTGCGACACCATGCTCGTCGCGCCGGTCACGATCGGCGACGGCGCGTACACGGCCGCGGGCTCGGTCATCGACGGAGACGTCCCCCCGGGAGCGATCGGGGTGGCGCGCGCGCGGCAGCGCAACATCGAAGGGTGGGTCGCGCGCAGGCGCGCGGGCACCAGATCGGCCGAGGCGGCGCTACGGGCCGCCGAGGCCGGGGAACAGCAGGGGAGCCAGACGTGAGTGAGCGAAGCGAGCGGCCCGGCGAGCGACCCGATGGGCGGTCCGGCGGGCGCGGCGGCGTCGCGCGGGTATCGGCGGGCTCTCAGGCGAGGGGGACGGCATGAGCGGCATCAAGAAGACCGGTGAGAAGAACCTGATGTTCTTCTCCGGGCGCGCGCACCCGGAGCTGGCGGACGCGGTGGCGAGCCACCTCGGGGTCGACGCGGCGCCGACAACGCTGCGCGACTTCGCCAACGGGGAGATCTACGCCCGTTACCAGGAGTCGGTCCGCGGCTGCGACGCGTTCGTCATGCAGAGCCACACCTGGCCGATCAACCAGTGGATCATGGAACAGCTGATCATGGTGGACGCGCTCAAGCGCGCCTCCGCCAAGCGGATCACCGTGATCATGCCGTTCTACGGCTACGCCCGCCAGGACAAGAAGGGCAAGGGCCGCGAGCCCATCACCGCCCGCCTCATGGCCGACATGTTCAAGACGGCCGGTGCCGACCGGCTGATGTCGATCGACCTGCACACCTCCCAGATCCAGGGCTTCTTCGACGGCCCGGTGGACCACCTGTTCGCGATGCCCGTCCTGGTCAACTACCTCAAGGACAAGCTCGACCTCGCCAGCACCACGGTCGTCTCGCCCGACACCGGCCGGGTGCGGCTCTCGGAGCGCTGGGCCGACACGCTGGGCACCCCGCTCGCCTTCATCCACAAGCGCCGCGACCTCGACGTGGCCAACCAGGTGAAGGTGAACGAGGTCGTCGGCCGGGTGAGGGGCCGGACCTGTGTGCTGATCGACGACATGATCGACACCGCGGGGACGATCTGCAAGGCGGCCGACGCGCTGTACGAGCAGGGCGCGACCAACGTGGTCGTGGCCGCCACCCACGCGGTGTTCTCCGACCCCGCGGTCGACCGGCTGAAGAACTCCGGGATCTCCGAGGTCATCGTCACCGACACGGTGCCGCTGCCCGAGGAGAAGAGGTTCGACAAGCTCACCGTGCTGTCGATCGCCCCCCTGATCGCCCGCGCCATCAACGAGGTCTTCAGCGACGGCTCGGTGACGAGCCTCTTCGAGGGCGACAGCTGACACCCCGTCCCGTCCCCGGGAAACCGTCGTGCACGCGTTCCCGGGGACGGCCCTCCTTCCCGTTCCCGGAGCGCGGTGAGGCCCCTTCCGGAGCTGTCCGAGGGCGTTCGGGACCGCGACGCGTTCGGCGTCACCGTTGACACGGTAGGGTTGTGGGATTGCGTGCGCTCGTAACGCCTTCCGCTAGGGCGGGTGAGGGGGAGCGCACCTTTCCGATTCCCGAGATCCCTAGGAGATCAGCCATGTCCGAAGTGGTCATCACCACCGAACTCCGTGACAAGTTCGGCAAGGGCGCCGCCCGCAAGATCCGTCGCGAGGACAAGGTCCCCGTCGTCCTCTACGGGCACGGCACCGAGCCCCAGCACCTGTCCCTGCCGGGTCACGAGCTGCTGCTCGCCCTGCGTACGCCGAACGTGCTGATCCGCCTTGAGGGCGCCGTGACCGAGCTGGCCCTGCCCAAGGGCGTCCAGCGCGACCCGATCAAGGGCTTCCTGGAGCACGTCGACCTCATCCTCGTCCGTCGCGGCGAGAAGGTCACCGTCGACATCCCCGTCACCGTGGTGGGCGACGTCGCCGACGGCATCCTCGACCAGCAGCTCGTCTCCGTCTCCGTCGAGACCGAGGCCACCCACATCCCCGGGGGCGTCGAGGTCGACGTCGAGGGCCTGGAGGTCGGCACCCAGATCACCGCCGCCGACCTGAAGCTGCCCAAGGGCACGACCCTCGCCGCCGACCCCGAGGCGCTCGTCCTCATCGTCGCCGCGACCCCGGTCGCCGAGCCGGAGGGCGAGGCCGCCGAGACGGCCGAGGCCGCTCCGGCCGCCGAGGGCGAGAGCGCCGAGTAGTTTTCTCTGCTAGATCTGTCAGGGCGGCCCGGGACCGGGCCGCCCTGACGCGTGTGAAGGGATGCCGATCGTGGACCGCTGGTTGGTCGTGGGCCTGGGAAACCCCGGGCCGGAGTACGCCGGGAACCGGCACAACGCGGGGTTCATGGTCCTGGACGAGCTCGCCGCGCGAGCCGGGGGACGGTTCAAGGCGCACAGGTCGCGGGCGGAGGTCCTGGAGGGCCGCCTGGCGGGTGTCCCCGCCGTGCTGGCCAAGCCGCTGTCCTTCATGAACCTCTCCGGCGGGCCGGTCAAGGCCCTGGCCGACTTCTACAAGGTCGACCCGGCCAGGGTGGTCGTGGTCCACGACGAGCTGGACATTCCCTACGGCGCGTTGAGGGCGAAGCTGGGCGGCGGCGACAACGGCCACAACGGGCTGAAGTCGATCACCAAGTCGCTCGCGACCAAGGAGTACCTGCGGGTGAGGTTCGGCATCGGCCGCCCGCCGGGCCGGATGGACGCCGCGGCCTACGTCCTGCGCGACTTCGCCACCGCCGAACGCAAGGATCTCGCCTTCCTCGTCGACCGCGCCTCCGACGTGGTGGAGTCGCTGATCAAGGTCGGCCTGGAGTCGACCCAGAACGCCTTCCACGCCGGAGACCTGAACATCTCCGGCCCGCCCAGATAGCCGGCTCAGCCGGTTGGCCTCAGGAGGTCGGCCTCAGGAGGTCGGCCCGCCCGCCTGCCCGTGGACGGACGGACCCTCGGACGCTCGGAGCACCCGGACGGCCGGCCCGTCCGGGGAGCCGGCCCGTCCGGACATTCGGCCCGCCCGGGAAGCCGGGGTGTTCGTGCCGTGCTCCCCGTGACCGATGTCAGCGGAGGTCGAACGCCATCAGATTCTGCAGCAGCTCGGCCTGCTCGATCGCGTCGTCAAGCGCGTTGTGGGTGTGCGGACGCCGGGACCGCAGGTGCTCGGGCATCTGCCGCTTGGTCGCCCAGCCGATCGGTACGCCCGCCTTGGCCGCGTACAGCGTCTTGAGGTCGATGCACCGCGAGTGCCCGAACGGCGAGGCGCCGGTGAAGCGCATGAAATACCAGTAAATCCACATCCAGTCGTAGGAGAGCGGATAGGCCGCCAGCACCGGCGAGCTGTTCCCGCACACCTCGCGGATCCACGCGGCGGCCTCCCGCATCGCCTCGGCCGGGTCGCGGCCCTCGCGGATCAGCGCCTCCCGGTCGAGCCCGCTCACGGCGAGCGCCTCGGGCACGTGGTTGTCGCTGATCGGCCGCAACTCCGCGTAGAGCGTGAGGGTCTGTGGATCCACCGGCTCGAAGACCTTTCCGGTCATCCGCCCGGCCACGGCCATACCCATGCTGATCATTGAATACGGCCCCGGAATGGGGCCATCGGCCTCGACATCCACAGAGATGTATGTTTCGGTCTTCAACCTTCTGGTCTCTCCCGCCACCGCTAGCATTCCATGACTGTCTGTCCGTGAACGGTTACGCAGGGGGAGCGCGTGCGCGACGTGACCGCATTCCAGGCCGCACAACAGAGCGGGTCGGGAGCCGTCCAGGCCACGTGGGAAGCCGAGGGGAAGGCCGTGCCGGTCGTGCGGGAAGGTGAGGCGAAAGCCGTCCCGCACACACGCGAAGCCGGAGCCGTCCCGGACACGCGGGAAGCCGGGGCCATGCGGGAAAGCGGGGCCGTGCGGGAAGGCGGGTCCGGGGCCGTGCGGGAGGCAGGGGCCGTTCCGGTCGCGCGGCGGCGCACGCCGGGCTGGGTGCGGAAGCACCGCGCGACGGCCGTCGCCACCGACACCGTCTGCGCCGCCCTGGCCGGAGCCCTCGCGCTGTTCGTTCGATTCGGCGAGGTTACCGCCTACGTCTTCCCGTACGTCGTGCTGAGCGCCGCCCTGCCCGTCGTCTGGGTCTGCGTGGTCGCGCTGAACCGCGCCTACGAGCCCCGGCTCATCGGCCTGGGTTCCGAGGAGTTCCAGCGGATCCTGCAGTGCGGCTTCATGCTCACCGCCGCCCTCGCCGTCTGCGCCTACCTCACCAAGATCGAAGTGGCCCGGGGTTACGTGGTGCTGGCGCTCCCACTGACGACACTGCTCACCCTTCTCGCCAGGTACGCCCTGCGCCGTTCCCTGCACCGCAGGCGGGCGCGGGGCGGGTGCATGCGGCGGGTCGTGGCGGTGGGGCACCGGGCGGCGATCACCGAGTTGGTCCGCAGGTTCCGCCGGGAGCGCTACCACGGCATGGAGGTCGTGGCGGCGTGCATCCCGCGCGGCGGGATGCACGATGTGGAGAGCGTGCCGGTCGTCTCGCGCGGCGGGATGGGCGACGTGGCGGGCGTGCCCGTCCTGGGCGACCTCTCCGAGGTCGCGCTCGCGGTCGGGCGGGTCTCGGCCGACACCGTGGCCGTGCTCGCCTGCCCGGAGATGGACGGGGTGGCGCTGCGGCGGCTGGCCTGGCGGCTGGAGAAGACCCACACGGACCTGATCGTCGCCCCCGCCCTGATGGAGGTGGCCGGGCCGCGGATCACCATCCGCCCGGCGGCGGGACTGCCGCTGCTGCACGTGGACCACCCGGAGATCTCCGGCCTGCGCCAGGTGCTCAAGAACCTGTTCGACCGGGTGGGGGCCGGGCTGCTGCTGACGGCGCTGCTGCCCCTGCTGGCGGGGGTGGCGGTGGCCGTACGGGCCTCGGGGCCGGGACCGGTGTTCTTCCGGCAGACGAGGGTGGGGCGCGACGGCGCCGAGTTCACGATCTACAAGTTCCGGACGATGCGCGCCGACGCCGAGCACCGGAAGATCGCCCTGTCCAGCGACGGTCCCGGCCTGCTCTTCAAGATCCGTAATGATCCGAGGGTGACGCCGCTGGGCGCCCGGCTGCGCCGCCACTCACTGGACGAACTGCCGCAATTGATTAACGTGGTTCTGGGGCATATGTCGCTGGTCGGCCCCCGGCCGCCACTACCCGAGGAGGTCGCGAGGTACGGTGACGACGTCCGCCGTCGATTACTGGTCAAGCCAGGCATGACCGGCCTCTGGCAGGTGAGTGGCCGCTCTGACCTCTCCTGGGAGGAATCCGTACGATTGGACCTGCGTTACGTGGAGAGCTGGTCCCTCATGCTGGACCTGCAGATCCTGTGGAAGACTTGGTCGGCTGTCGCGCGAGGAGCTGGAGCATACTGATGACCGTTCGCGACGATCACGAGCTCGCCGCCGAACTGGCGACGACGGCCGGTGAGAAGCTGGCGGCGCTGCGCGCGGAGCGCGGCTTCGGCGACCCGTCCGAGCTTCGCAAGGAGGGAGACGCCTCCTCCCACGTGTTTCTCATGGAGGCCCTGTCCCGGTTGCGTCCGGGTGACAGTGTGCTGTCCGAGGAGGCGACCAGCGAGGAGCGTCTCGACTCGCGCAGGCTGCGCGCCGAGCGGGTCTGGATCATCGACCCGCTGGACGGCACCCGCGAGTTCGCCGAGGAGGGCCGCTCCGACTGGGCGGTCCACGTGGCACTCTGGGAGCGCGGCACGCTGACCGCCGGAGCCGTCGCACTGCCCGCCCAGGGCCGTACGCTCTCCACCCTCGAACCCCCCGTGCCGCCCGCCCCCGAGGCGGGCGCGAGGCCCAGGATCGCGGTCAGCAGGACCCGCCCGCCGGAGTTCGTGCAGAACCTGGCCCGTCTCGCCGGCGCCGACCTGGTGCCGATCGGTTCGGCGGGCGCCAAGATCTCCGCCGTGCTCACCGGCGAGGTCGAGGCCTACGTGCACGCCGGCGGCCAGTACGAGTGGGACTCCGCCGCGCCCGTCGCGGTGGCCCTCGCCTCAGGGGTCCACGCGAGCCGTATCGACGGCTCGCCGCTGGTCTACAACCAGCCCGACCCCTCACTGCCGGATATTCTTGTTTCCCTACCGGGACTGGCGCCAACGTTGCTCGCTGGAATCCGGGATCTGCACCGCTAATCCCCGCTAGGAGAGTCTGATGCTTCAGCGCGACTACACCACGTCGCAGCTCGATGTCCTCGAGGCAGAGGCTATTCACATCATGCGTGAGGTCGCGGCGGAGTTCGAGCGTCCCTGTCTGCTCTTCTCCGGGGGCAAGGACTCCATCGTCATGCTCCGCATCGCGGAGAAGGCGTTCTGGCCCGCGCCGATTCCCTTCCCCCTGATGCACGTCGACACCGGGCACAACTTCACCGAGGTCATCGAGTTCCGTGACCGCCGAGCCGCCGAGCTGGGTGCCCGCCTCGTCGTCGCGAGCGTCCAGGACTCCATCGACGCCGGACGCGTCGTCGAGGAGACCGGTCGCAGGGCCTCGCGCAACCGGCTCCAGACCACGACGCTGCTGGACGCGATCGAGGAGAACGAGTACGACGCGGTGTTCGGCGGCGCCCGCCGCGACGAGGAGAAGGCCCGCGCCAAGGAGCGCGTGTTCTCCTTCCGCGACGACTTCGGCCAGTGGGACCCCAAGAACCAGCGTCCCGAGCTGTGGAACCTCTACAACGCGAGGATCCGCAAGGGCGAGCACATCCGGGTGTTCCCGCTGTCCAACTGGACCGAGCTCGACATCTGGGACTACATCCGGCGCGAGGAGATCGAGATTCCGTCGATCTACTTCGCCCACACCCGCAAGGTGTTCGAGCGCGACGGCATGCTGCTCGCCGACAGCGAGTTCATCACCCGTGACGAGGAAGAGTCGCTCCTGGAGATGACGGTCCGCTACCGGACGGTCGGTGACGTGACCTGCACCGGCGCCGTCCAGTCGGGTGCCGCGACGGTCGAGGAGATCATCGAGGAGATCGCGGTGACCCGGATCACCGAGCGCGGCGCCACCCGCGCCGACGACCGGGCCTCCGAGGCGTCCATGGAGGACCGCAAGAAGGAGGGCTACTTCTAGTGAGAGTCCGAATCTTCGACGCCCCGTGCGCCCCGTGCGACCTGGCCCACCCGGTCCACCCGGCGCACCGCGAGTCCCTTCCCGCGCGGTCCGGCCGCGCACGCCGTACGACCTCTGGAGAGCAGCGCTAATGGACATTCTTCGCTTCGCCACGGCGGGAAGTGTCGACGACGGAAAGTCGACCCTCATCGGGCGGCTGCTCTTCGACTCCAAGGCGATCTTCGAGGACCAGCTGGAGGCCGTCGAGCGTACCTCCCGCGACCGCGGCACCGAGTACACCGACCTGTCGCTCCTCACCGACGGCCTGCGGGCCGAGCGGGAGCAGGGCATCACGATCGACGTCGCCTACCGCTACTTCGCCACTCCCAGGCGCAAGTTCATCATCGCCGACACCCCCGGGCACATCCAGTACACCCGGAACATGGTCACCGGCGCGTCCACCGCGGACCTGGCGATCGTCCTGATCGACGCCCGCAAGGGCGTGCTCGAACAGTCGCGGCGGCACGCCTTCCTCACCACCCTGCTGCGGGTGCCGCACCTCGTCCTCGCCGTCAACAAGATGGACCTGGTCGACTACTCCCAGGAGCGGTTCGAGGAGATCCGTGAGGAGTTCACCGCGTTCGCCTCCAAGCTGAACGCGCCGGACCTCACGTTCATCCCGATCTCGGCGCTGCACGGCGACAACGTGGTGTCCCGTTCGGAGAACACGCCCTGGTACAACGGGTCCTCCCTGCTCCACCACCTGGAGCACGTGCACATCGCCTCCGACCGCAACCTGGTCGACGTGCGCTTCCCCGTGCAGTACGTCATCCGCCCGCAGCGGGCCACCGACCCCTCACTCCACGACTACCGCGGCTACGCGGGCCAGGTCGCCGGAGGGGTGCTGAAGCCGGGCGACGAGGTCATGCACCTGCCCTCGGGGCTGGCCACGCGCATCGTGTCGATCGACACCTTCGACGGGCCGCTCGACGAGGCGTTCCCCCCGATGTCGGTCACCCTGCGACTGGAGGACGACATCGACATCTCGCGCGGCGACATGATCTGCCGTCCGAACAACCAGCCGCACGTCTCCCAGGAGCTGGAGGCGATGATCTGCTGGATGGCCGACACCACCAAGCTCGCCCCGCGTGCCAAGCTGACCATCAAGCACACCACCCGCACGGCCCGTGCCCTGGTCAAGGACCTGCACTACCGGCTGGACGTCAACACCCTGCACCGGGACGAGACGGCACAGTCGCTCGGCCTCAACGAGATCGGCCGGGTCTCGCTCCGCGTCACCCGGCCGCTGTTCGTGGACGACTACGCCCGCAACCGCCTCACCGGCGGCTTCATCCTGGTGGACGAGTCCACCAACAACACCGTCGGCGCCGGGATGATCGTCGACGCCAAGTAGGCGCACCCCGCCGCCCGTGGCCCGCGCCACGGCCCCCTCCCGTACGCGAAGGGAGGGGGCCGTGGCGCGGGGCCGCGGGCGGTTCGTCGTTTTAGGGGACCGGCCGTGGGTCCGCCCGGCGTCGGATCGCGAGGCCGCGGTCCTCCCCTTCTCCGATCTCCCTGGCCGGTCGCGAGGCCGCGGTCCCTTCCCTGTCCGATCTCCCTGCTCGGTCGCGAGGTCGCGGTTCTTCCCCGCTCGATCTCCCTGTCGGTCGCGACGCCGTGGCCACCTCCCCGTTCGGTGGACGTGATTCAGGGGACGGGAGGCGTCGCACCCGTTGGGTAGATCCTTTGTCCGTTCTCCGACCTCTCTGTTACGCTCCGCGCTAGCCTCGACACGTTCCGTATCCGCCGGGTAAGGATTCGTGCCTGTGTCTGATAGTCCGTCACCTGCTCGGGTGGTATTCCTGGGCGGCCTCGGCCGTAGCGGGACCACACTGCTGGAGCGCCTGCTGGGGGAGATCCCGGGCATCGTTCCGCTCGGTGAGGTCGTCCACCTCTGGGCGAGGAGCGCGCTCGCGGACGAGGCATGCGGGTGCGGCGAGCCCTTCGGATCGTGCCCCTTCTGGGAGAAGGTCGGCGAGCGCGCGTTCGGCGGCTGGTCAGAGGGCCTCGCCCACCGGATGATCGCGCTCAGGTCCCGCGTGGACCGCACCCGGCGCATCCCCACGCTGGCGAGGCTCCTCGCCGAGGAGCAGACGGGCACCGGCCGATGGCCGACGCCCGGCACCGCGGAGCTGGACGAGTACGTCGCGATCCACCGTGACCTGTACGACGCGGCGGGCGAGGTCGCCGACTGCCCGGTCGTGATCGACTCCAGCAAGCACGCCTCGCTCGCCTTCTGCCTCGCGGCGGCCGGAGTCGACGTCCAGGTCGTCCATATGGTCCGCGACCCCCGAGCGGTCGCCCACTCCTGGCGGAGGAGGGTCGCCCGTCCCGAGGACGGGCGCCCGATGACCCACTGGTCGCCCTCCCGCACCTCGCTGCACTGGCTGAGCGAGAACCTCGGACTCGAACTCCTCGCCCGCAGGGGCGTCCCGGTCACGCGGGTCCGCTACGAGGACCTGCTCGACACCCCCGCCGACACGCTCAGGCGGGTGGTCGCCAGGATCGGGCTCCCCTGCCGTCTCGACTTCCTCTCGGGCAGGTGGGCGGAGCTCTCGACGGCGCACACGGCCTCAGGCAACCCCGTGCGCTTCACGGTCGGTCGCACGGAGCTGACCAGGGACGACAGCTGGCGTGACGTCGCGTCGTCCCGGCAGTCGCGCCTGGTCACCGCGCTGACCTGGCCCCTCATGATCAAATACGGCTATTACCGGAGAATCGCGTGAACACATCGGTGGGTGTCGTCATCCCCACCCGGGGACACCGGCCCGACCAGCTGCGCGCGGCCACGCTCGCCGTGCTCGGCCAGGACCATCCAGGACCCGTCGAGGTCGTCGTCGTCGTGGACGGTGGCGATCCCGCCTGGGTCGCCGACCAGGTGGCCGACCTCCTCGCCAGCCGGGCGGTGACACCCGGCCGGCACGGGCCGTCCTCGCGCGGCGTGCGGGTGATGGCCAACCGGTTCACCCCCGGCCTGCCCGGCGCCCGCAACACCGGCATCGCCGCGCTCGGCACCGACCTGGTCGCCTTCTGCGACGACGACGACCAGTGGCTGCCAGGAAAGATCGAGGCCCAGGTCGCCGCGCTGGAGGCGGAGCCGGAGGCGCGTTTCTCCAGCTGCGCCATCGAGGTCGAGTACGGATCGCGGCGCATCGCCCGGCTGGCCGGGACCAGTCGCGTCACCTACCGCCACCTGGTGCGCTCGCGGATGGTGATGGTGCACTCCTCGACGTTCCTGTTCCGGCGCGGCGGCCTCTGGGCGGACGAGAGCGCCCCCGGGGGACAGAACGAGGACTGGGACCTGGCACTGCGCGCCGCGGCCCAGCACCCCATCGTGCACGTCGACCGGCCCCTGGTCCGGGTGCGCTGGGGCGGTTCCTCGTACGTGGCCCGCTGGGCCGACCGGATCGCCGGGCTGCAGTGGATGCTCGCCCGGCACCCTGATCTGGCCGTGG
Source organism: Streptosporangium sp. NPDC000509 (assembly GCF_042898365.1). Lineage (NCBI taxonomy): Bacteria > Bacillati > Actinomycetota > Actinomycetes > Streptosporangiales > Streptosporangiaceae > Streptosporangium > Streptosporangium sp. NPDC000509. The sequence goes on from NZ_JBIAYX010000011.1 coordinate 31,793, forward strand.
ATCCGCGCGGCGCGGCGCGGGTCTACGGTCAGCTCGCCTTCCACCACGCGGCCCTCGGCCAGCGCAGGGAGGCGGGCCGCTGGGCCTGGCGGGCCTTCACCGCCCGCCACGGCGAACCCCGGGCGCCCATCGCGCTCGCGGTGGCGACGGGCCTGATCCCCGCGCGGATCCTGCTCAGCGTCCTGCACCACCGGGGACACGGCATCTGATGGCGCCCGTCACCCGGCATCCGCGGGTCGTGCTCCGCCACGGCGCCTTGATCGTTCCGCCCGTGACGGGCCAGGCCGCCGCCGAGCGCCACGACCCACCGTTCGCCCCGTTCCTGACGGTGAAGGCCGTCGAGCGCTCGACGGTGCCTCCCTCCCCGCCCCGCACCGACCACCGGCCCGCGACCACCGGTCACGACTCGGCGCCCGGCCTGCCCGCCGTCGCAGGGCAGGCCGGGACGCCGGTCACCGGGCGGGAGGCTCCCCCGGCCGTCTCCCGCCGCAGGCCCCGACCCGACAAGGCCACCCGCAGGCGTCTGCGCAGGCGCGTGCGGGTGGCGGGGGTCGCGATCGACCCGATGACCGAGGGCGAGGTCGTCGAGCACGTGGTCGCGGCTCTGAAACGCGGAGAGGGTGGCCACCTCGTCACCCCGAACGTCGACATCAGCCGGACCGTCGCCCGCGATCCCCGGGCCCGCCGACTCGTCGAGCGCGCCGATCTCGCGGTGGCGGACGGCATGCCGTTGGTGTGGGCGGCGAGGCTGCTCGGCACCCCTCTCCCCGGCCGGGTCACCGGCGCCGACCTGATCTGGTCCCTGTCGGAGGCCGCCGCCTTCTACCGCCATCCCGTGTATCTCCTGGGCGGTCCCCAGGGCACGGCCGCGCAGGCGGCCCGCGAGCTGGTGGGCCGCCATCCGGAGCTGGTGATCGCCGGGGTCGGCACCCCGCCCTACGGATTCGAGAACGATCCGAAGAGCTACGCCCGGGTACGCGACGACGTGATCGCCGCCGCGCCTCGGCTGGTCTTCGTCGGGCTCGGCTTTCCCAGACAGGAGCGCCTCATCGCCTCACTCCGCCGTGACCTGCCGGGCACCTGGTTCGTCGGCTGCGGCTCGGCGATCGCCTTCGCCGCGGGCACCGTGCGGCGGGCACCGGCGTGGATGCGCCGCGGCGGCCTGGAGTGGGTCTTCCGGCTGACGCGGGAGCCGGGCAGGCTCGCCCGCCGCTATCTGGTCGACGACCTGCCGTACGCGCTTCGGCTCCTCACGGTCTCCCTCGTACGCGGCCTCTTCTCCTGAAGCCGTGTCGCCTCGAAGCCGTGGGGGCGTGGTGCCGTAGAGCTATGGGCCGTGGGGCTGTGTTCTCGTGAGATCGTGACCCTGTGAGGTCACGCACCGTGAAGGCATGGGAGTCGTGAAGTTCCGGAGCGCCGGAGCCTCACGACTCCACGGTGTTTCCCGCGCGGACCTCAACGTTCCGCCGAGGCGAGTCTCCTGACCCGGAGGGCCTCCTGCGGGCTCAGCCGAGCGTCGGCCTCGGCGAGGGCGCGGCGCGAGTCCATCGGCCGGTAGGCCGTGCGGGACAGGCCGCTCCAGGCGAAGCCGCCAACGCCTCTCTCCGATGTGCCTGTGCCTGCGCTCATGCCCTCTGATGTGCCCGTGCCCGTGCCCGTGCTTAACGCCTCCGTGCTTGACGCCCTGGTGCCTGACGCGTCCGTGCACGCGCGGCGGATACGCGCCTCGGCGCGGGCCGTCCAGGTCAGGCCCGCCCACTCGTACAGGCGGCGAAAGCCCGCCAGGGGCTCGCGGGCCAGGTCCTCGTAGCGGGCGAGCATGATCCCTGGGTGCCGTTCCGCCAGGTCGGCGGCGGTGGTCCCGGCCGCCCGCCACAGGGCCACGGCCTTGGCGACACGGTCCTGGGAGCCGACCAGCGGGCGCAACGCCTCCAGGTGGGGCTGGTCGCGCATCAGCAGCGGCTGTTCGAGCAACTCGTGAAAGTAGACCGTCCAGCCGAGCCGCTGCCAGCTGCCGACGAACGCCACCGGATCGCGCAGCAGAACGATCACCCGGCAGCCGAGCCGGTCGGCGAACCACCCGGCGGAGAACAGCGCGAACGGGTCGTCCAGCAGCGCCCGGCGCCCGCCCAGCCGCCCCAGCGTGAACGCGGTGCCGTACCGGACCATCCTCGCCAGGTCGTACGGTGACCGGTTGCGGCGCAGTTCGGCGAGGAACCCGTAGCGCAGCGCGACCGTGCGGGTGAAGGCGGGCAGCCAGGCCCGCTCGTTGTCCGGGCAGATGTACTGGAACCGGTGGCCGACCACGGCGTCGAGGACACCGGGGGAGTGGCCCGGCGGGTGCTCGGGGTTGAGCGGCTCGTTGACGTAGACCAGCTCCCCGCCCGCCGCGAGCATCCTGCCCGTCCAGCTCGTCCCGGTCCTGGGCAGCCCGGTGACCAGTACGGGTGTCACGGTGCCCATCACGTGTCCAGGCTCTCCGGAACACCCGGGTCGCACGGTCATGGCGTCCACCTCGCGTTCGGGGCCGTAGGGGGCGGGGAAGGAAGGGAGGTCATGCCGCCCGCCGGGCGGCCGGGCTGCCGGCGCCGAAGGGCCGCAGGCCGTACCGGCGGTGGATGTGCCAGAGCGGCAGCAGGTTCTTGACCACCGTGCCCCCCGCCCAGCCGAGGGCGGCACCGAGCGAGCCCAGCGACGGGATGAGCAGCAGGTCCAGCGCCACCACCGTCGCGACGGCGGCGACCAGGTTGGCCAGGCTGGAGCCGGTGTGCCCGGCGGAGGTCAGCACCATGTCGGCCATACCGCACGCCGTGGCGAGCATCATCGTCGCGGCCAGCACGAACGCCACCGGCGCACCGCCGGCGTAACCGTCACCGAAGACGGCGCCGAGCAACCACGGCGCGAACGCGGCGTACCCCAGCCAGACCGGCCAGGTGAGCAGGACCAGCCAGCGAGTGGCCGACTGGTACAGCTCCCCGGCGCGCGGCAGGTCGCCCTCGGCGAGGGCCCGGACCAGCCTCGGCTGCATGGCCTGCGCGAGTCCCTGACCGGCCAGCTGACCCACGATCTTGAAACGGGTGGCGGCGGTGTAGACGGCGGCCTCGGCCGGGCCGGCGAGCAGCGCCACGATCACGACGTCCAGCCGCTGGAACACCGCCTGGATCCCGGCAGCCAGCGACCGTGGCCAGGTGTGACGCCACAGCTCGTGCGCGGCGCCCGGCGGCAGGGGCGTCCCGGGCAGCCGCCGCCGCAGCCAGATCGAGGCGAGCAACAGGACCGGCAGGTACGGCAGTGCCCAGGCCGCGGCGAGCAGGGGCACGGAGTCGTGGCCCGCGAGCACCACCGCCCCGACCAGAAGCGACTGGGACACCGGCTGCAGCACCCCGTCCAGCAGCACGGTCGGCCGCATCGAGCCGAACCCGCGGGTCGCGCTCACCACGACGCCCGAGCACGTCACCGCGGGCAGGGCGACCGCGAGCACCCGCAGCGCCGGGTCGGAGACGGTGAGGACGACCGCCGCGCCGGCCGCCAGCGAGAGCGCCGCGACCGGGACGAGCGCCGCGCGGACGTAGCCGGAGGTGTGGCGGTGGTCGAGGGACCGGGACCTGGCGATGAAGTGGACCAGTCCGTTCCCCGCGTCCAGCCGCAGGACAGTGGCGACCGTGAGGCACAGGGCGGTCGCCGAGAAGAAGAGACCGGCCGCCTCCTGCTCCACCCCCCTGGTGACCAGCACGACCGTGAGGAACTGCGCGACGGCCCCCGCCCCCGCTCCCGCGAGCCCCGCCACCCCGCCCCGCGCGGCCCCGGTCAGGCCCGCCAGGCGGGTGGGGATCAGCGGCGCCACGAGGGCTCCGCGCCCAGCCACGAGGTCAGCAGGGTGTCCTGCTCCTCGAAGTGAGCCCTCAGCTCGCGACGGAGCTTGCGGGGCATGGGACCCGGCCTGGCCCGGCCGTTGTGCCGTTCGAACACCGGGTCACCGAGGTGCGGCAACCCGAGGAACGCCAGTACGCGGTCGTAGGCGAGATCGGGTTCGGCGAAGAACCGGCCGCTGTCGATGACGAGCAGCCGGTCGCGGCCGACCAGCGGCTCCAGCCGGGCGAGTTGCTCGGCGTATCGGCCCCTGGCGAGATAGGCGTGGTGACGGTGGGCGAGATTCGTCGAGTACGGCGAGGCGCGCAGCCGCTCCTCCGCCCCGGCGAGCCGCTCCTCCTCCAGCCGCACGGCCCTGGCGAAGGAGCGCTCCGTCTCGAAGCCCCTCGCCAGCTCGTGGGCGTGCGCGGAGAAGGCCCGCTCGACGGGGTCGCGGACCAGCACGATCAGCTTGGCGCCCGGCAGGTCGCGGGCGATCCTGGGACCGGCCAGCGGGTGGAACAGGTAGTAGGGCGACGACTCGAAGGCCTGGGCGGGGAAGCCGTACCTGCGGGCCGGCCGGGAGGCCGACACCCGCAGCGGGAAGTGCGCCCGGTACCAGGACAGGTCCCGGTCGTAGGCCATGTCGAAGTAGTGGACGCCCTTGCGCAGGACGGGCTTCAGGATGAGCGGGTGCTGGGACAGGACGCGGTACAGCGAGGTGGTGCCGCAGCGCTGTGCCCCGACGATGAGGAAGGAGGGCAGCACCCGGCTGCGGGAGGTGAGGCGCCCTATCGCCCACGAGGCCGTGTGGACCGAACGCTTCAGCGCGGGCTTCACAGCCTTCACAGCAGGGTCTCCTGGGAGTCGGCGAGGGGGGTGAGCCAGAGCTCCGGTGGTCCGAGGGGCGCGTGGCCGTCGGCGGCGTGGCGGTCGGCGAGGACGATCAGGTAGCGGAGCGCGGTGAGCCGGGACTCGGCGGCCGAGAGCCCGAACGGGGCCAGGATCCGCAGGGACCGCGCCACGCAGGCCCTCGCCGCGGTGGCCGGATCGGCGCGGCGCAGGGCCCGCTGGAAGAAGTGGTGGACGGCGTCGAAGCCCAGCGGGACCCCGGTGCCGAACCGTTCCCAGTCCCAGACCAGCAACCGTCCGTCGGGGCCGCGCGAGATGTTCCACGGCGTCAGGTCACCGTGCCAGGAGAACGACCGCTCTTCGAGCCCTCCGCTTTCAGGAGCCGGGCTTCCTCCGGCGGGGACGCCGAGGAGGGCGTGGCCGGCACGGGCGGGTTTTCCGGGAAGCGGGTCTCCCGAAGCCGGGGCTCCCGCGACGGGATCGCCGAGGGAGGGCCGGCCCGCGCGGGCGGTTTTCCCGGGAAGGTGGTCTCCCGAAGCCGGGTCCGAAGCGGCGGGGGCGCGATCCGGGACGTCGCCCCCGGGGATACGGGCGATCTCGTCGATCGCGTCGACGAGGACGTCACCCGGTATCCGCCCCCGCCGTACGGGGAGCGGGGTGAGCGCCAGCACGGACAGGCCGCGCCAGGTTCCGTGGTGCAGCACGGCGGGCGGGACGACGGTCTTGAGCGGTACGCCGGCGAGCAGGCCGAGGGTCCGCGCCTCGTGGGAGACGAGCTCCCGGGTCAGGTCGGTGTCGCCGATCTTCACGAAGGCGATCGGCCCGTCGGCGGCGCGCGCCTCCAGGATCGGCTTGCGGTTGGCCCGGCGGGCCGGGCGCACCCGCAGCGTGACACGGACGGCGGTGCCGAACACCTCGCTCAGGTGGCTCTCGATGCCGTCCCGGCCCGAGGACACCGTGACCCTCCCGCCGGGGTGCCACCAGGCGCGGGGGACCAGCCTGCGGGGGAGCAGCCGGTGGGGGAGCAGGGTGTAGGGGCTCGGGTCGCCGGGGCCGGGGAACAGCAGGTCGAGGGTCTGGTCCAGGTAGCGCAGACGGGCGCGGGCGTCGTTCATGAGGCCGTGCTCGCCATCGAGTTTCTCCAGAGCAGTGCGAACGAGACGAGGTACAGGCTGAGCGGTGTGACCAGCCCGTCGTAGACGAACATGTAGAGGAGGGTGAGGATCATCACGAGGACCCCCGCGACGCCGATCGGGCTCCGGTCACGCCAGTGGCGGCGGACGGCCCCGGCGAAGAAAGCCACGTAGAGCGCGGCCCCGGTGAAACCCTGCGTGATCATCAGGTGCCAGAGCTGGCCGTCCCCGCCCAGAGGCGGATGGCCGCAGGTGGGGCACCAGCCGCTCTTGCCGGTGGTGATCGTCCGGTGGTTGCCTGTGGCGTTGCGGGTGTTGCCGTACCCGATGAGCGGCGCGGTGCTCGCGGCGGCGAGGGTCGCCGAGACGGTGAAGGCGCGGATGCCGTTGCTGTGCGGGTTGTCGAGCCGCTGGGCCACCATCGCCTGCAGGGGGCTGAGGGCGAACACCAGGGCCCCCGCGGTCAGGGCCGCGCAGGTCGCGACGCGGGCCCGCGTGCCCAGCCGCAGCAGGACGTACGCGGCGGCGACGCCGAGCCCGATCCACAGCCCTCGGTTGAGCGAGTAGACGACGGGGATCGCGGCGAGCGCGACGAGCGGGACGACGGCGAGGCGTCTGCGCGGCCCGCCGTACACCCACCAGCCGACCACGAACCAGACGAGCAGCACCGAGAGGTTGCCACCCCAGGCGTTGGCCCATTCGAACGGCGCCTCGGGGCGCGGCGAGGAGTGGCCGAGGACCTTCTGCATCTGGGCGGCGGTGGGGTGGATCAGGTTGTGGACGAAGGGGTTGCCGCTGATCCAGTCGGGGAGGACCGTCTCGACCGGTGAGGTGAACTCCACGCGCGGGGCGAACACGCCCAGCAGGCCGCCCGCGACGGTCGTGAGGAACAGCGCGCCGAGCATCCGCACGAGGGTGAGCTGCGGCAGCTCCTCCTCCGTCAGGTTGCCCAGATAGAGCACCATGACCAGCAGCGAGACGTACAGGAACAGGCGCATCAGATAGCCGAGGAGCCGCCCGGCGCCGAACTCGCCGTAGGTGCCCGGAGGCATCTCGCCGAGCATGAGCGCGCTGATCAGGTAACCCGCGAGGAGCAGCAGCCAGAGCCCGAAACCGCGCGGCGCCCTGATCGGCCGCCTCCGCCACAGGACCAGCGCCATCGCCGGGGCCACCACGATCACCGACAGGCCTCCGAAACCGAGCGCCCACCAGATGGGATAGCCCACCAGGAGGGCGGCGATCGGCCAGGCGGCCGGACGCGGACACCTCACAGCCTGCGCCCCCTCCGGCCATCGGCCGTCTGCCCGGTGGTTGGAACGTTCCCGTTGGCCCCGAGCGCGAGCGGCACCTCCGGCCCGTCGGCGGGTCCGCGCGCCCCGTCCCTGTTCGCCCCGGGGGTGAGCCACGACTCCGCCCTCTCGGCCGCCCCGCGTGTGCCGTTCCCGTGCCCTCCGGACGCCTTCGGCGCCTCCGGTCTTTCCGCCGCCCGGTGTGCGCCGTTCCCGTACGCCCTGGGCGCATGCCGCGCCTCCGGTGTGCCGGGGGGTCCGTGCGCTCCCGACCTGGCGGGTGCCTCCAGGCTCTCGCCCGGCGCTCCGAGCAGGGCGGGTCCGCCCGCCAGGCCGGCCAGAGGCCGGTCGGCCCTTCGCCGGGCGCCCTCGCGGCTCCACCCTCCTCCGGCCCGCGGCGCGGACGCGACCTGCGGGACGTACGGCCCCTGCGGTGTCGGTCCCTGCGGTGTCGGTCCCTGTGACGCGTACGGTCCCTGTGGAGCGCGCGCCGCGTGAGAGCCCCGCCCGGCGGGGAGCGAGGGGACGTCGTCGCCGATGACGAACGTGCCGACCACGGGGATCCCGCGATCGTTCAGCGCCCGTACGGCGTGCTTGACCTCGCGCGGGGAGGTGCCGGGTGTCGCGACCACGAGCACCGCGCCCGCCGGGCCGTGCGCCCGGACACCGTCGAGGGTGTCCAGGCCGGTGAGGCGGCCGACGGCTGCGGGGGGCCGCCGGGCGGTGTCGAGGCGGTCGCGGAGCCAGGCGGCGCCGACCCCGCAGATCAGCCCCGCCATGAGGCCGCTGCCCAGGTAGAGAGGAGGGCGGGGGGTGGTGGGTTCGGCCGGCGCCGTCGCCTGGCTGATCACGGAGCCGGGGGTGACGGCGACGGTCTTGAGCGCGTCGTATTTGGAGGTGAGGCTGTGAACCTGCCTGGCGAGGACGTTCTGCCGCTGGAGGGCGAGGGCCCGCTCGGTGGTCCCCCTGCCGAGGCCGGGAAGCTCGGTGGCGACCCTGGTGAGACCCGCGTTGGTCTGCCTCAGCTTGACCAGCACGGCCCTGGTCTGGGCCGCGAGCGTCTGGGCGGAGGACTCGCGGCGCTGGGCGAGGTAGGCGAGGGCGTAGGCGCTCGCTCCCGAGGCCGCGGTCGCCGGGTCGGCGGCGCTGCAGGAGATCTCCAGGACCGAGGTGTTGGGCGGCACCGAGACCTCGGCGGGGCAGGAGAGGCCGTCGAACAACCGCCTCGCCTTCGCCTCGACCACCGCGGACCTGGCCACCTGGGCCTCGGTGTCGAGGTTGAGCGGTTCGCGCTGACGGCTGGTGACCTGGTTGGTCTGTTCCTGCGCTCCGGTAGCGGTCACCAGGACCTGCCCGGAGGCGGTGTAGGAGGGCGGGGTGAGCCACATCAGGGCGATGCCGCCACCGGCTCCGGTGAGGAACAGGGAGAGGACGATCAGCCACCGGCGGCGGAGAAGCGACGCGTAGTCCGCCAGATCCTCGCCTCCGCGGCGGACGGGGGCGTCCGGTGACGGGCTCATGTGTCGCTGGTGCCTCTCCGGCGAACAGACGCTGGGAACCCTTGGAACTATAGGTCGGCTTTTCGTTTCCCCGAACCGATACGCAAGATTTTCTTTGCGTTGGCCGCGCCAATCACAGGGAGATAACAGTGGTTTATCCGATATTTCCTATCGTCCGCGAGGGAGCTGTGGCACGGACCGGCAAAGTCAGGGACGAGGCACGTCCGGGCGATGGGAAGGTGTTCCCCCGTGACGGTCGAGGACGGCCCACGAATGCGTACGCGCGACGGCTGTGAGGAAACGGTGCATCAGACAAATGCTCCTATAGACGTAATTCCGCGAGTGGTAAGAATCGCCGGTTCCGGCCTCGTGCTGGCGCTGGGTCTGGGCACCCTCGCGCTGGGAATCGCCGGGCTGAGCGGAGGCGGCAGGACCTCCAACGCCGCGGACGCCCCGGGTACCGCCGACACGGGGGAGGCCCGTGCCGCGGCGGGCGCCGTCGGCGCCCCGGGAGCCCGCGAAGGGCGCTCCCGGGCCGCCTGCGAGGTCGGTGCCAAGCTCGTGCCCTCCTGCGGCGCCTGGTGGGGCATCGCACCCGAGATCTTCACGGGACGGCCGCAGAAGCGGGCCCTGGAGAGGGCCGAGAGACGCATGGGCCGGCCGGCCGACATCATGCACGTCTACCACCGGGGCGACGAGCTCTTCCCGACCCCCGCGGAACGCGCCATCGCCCGTGACCCGGCCGGCCGCAGGCTCCTGCTGATCAACTGGAAGCCGTCCCTCGACCACACCTGGGGGCAGATCGCCCGTGGGGCGCTGGACGAGCGGATCGACCGGCTGGCCGCCCACATCGTGCGAACCTTCCCCGAGCGGTTCTTCCTCACCGTCCACCACGAGCCGGAGGACGACGTACGGGAGGCCCGCGGCAGGGGAATGACGGCGGCCGACTACGCCGCGATGTTCCGCCACGTGGTCAAGCGCCTGCGGCAGGGGGGCGTGACCAACGCGGTCACGGTGATGACCTACATGGGAGCGCCCAACTGGGCGTCGGAACCCTGGTTCGAGAAGCTCTACCCCGGTGACGACGTGGTCGACTGGGTGGCGATGGACCCCTACGTCGACCACAGGGTCCACAGTTTCGACGGGCTGGTGAACAAGACCCGCCCCGAGTTCCCCCGCTGGTCGGGGTTCTACCGCTGGATGGGGGAACGCTTCCCCGACAAGCCCGTCATGCTCGCCGAGTGGGGCGTTTTCGAGCGTCATGACCGGCCGGGGTTCAAGGAGGTGTTCTTCGACTCGGTACGCGGGGAGATCGGCGAATACCCGCGGATCAAGGCTCTGATCTACTTCGACTCGCCGCGCGCCCCCCGTGGCGACACCCGCTTCGACACCACGCCCGGCGGCCGGAGGGCCTTCGGCGAACTCGCCCGCGACCCACGCCTCGACGCCGTCGTCCCCGCCCGCTGACGGCGGCTACCGGGGCGTCCGGCGGGGGCTTCCGGGCCTGGGTGTCGGGTCGGGATCAGCGGATCCAGCCGCCCTGGATCAACGGATCGAGCACCTGGTGCACCGCCCGGTCCACGCTGATGCCGGTGGTGTCGATCTCCAGGTCGGCGTCGTCCGGCTCCTCGTACGGGTCGGAGACGCCGGTGAACTCGGGGATGATCCCCGCGCGGGCCTTGGCGTAGAGGCCCTTGCGGTCGCGGCGCTCGCACTCCTCCAGGGGGGTGGAGACGTGGACGAGCAGGAAGTCGGCGCCGACGGCCTCGACCATCTCCCGTACCTCCTCGCGGGTGGCGGCGTACGGCGCGATGGGCGCGCAGATCGCCAGACCGCCGTGCCTGGCGGCCTCGGCGGCGACGAAACCGATGCGGCGGATGTTGAGGTCGCGATCCTCCTTGGAGAAGGTGAGCCCCGCGGAGAGCAGATGGCGGACCACATCGCCGTCGAGGTAGGTCACCGTGCGGCTGCCGCGCTCCAGCAGCGCGTCACGCAGCCCTCGGGCGACGGTCGACTTGCCGGAGCCGGACAGGCCGGTGAAGAAGACCACCAGCCCCCGGCGGTGCGGGGGACCGGGAAGCGTCACGGGCTCGGGACCCGCCAGGTGCTCGGTCGCGCCGTAGGCCTCGGCCACGCGCTCGCGCAGCTCCAGGTCGATGGCCGGCTCCCTGGGCGCGAGCGGCACCACCGCGACGAGCGTGCCCTCCGGCAGCCCCTCACGGGCCTTGAGCGCGGCGCGGACCACCGCGGGCCCGCCCTCGCCGTACGCGAGCGGGAGCAGCAGGATCGACGCCTCCAGCTCCCGTGCGGTCGCCGTGATCTCGCCGAGATCGCCGAGCGGCCCGCGCATGGTGACGGCGAGGACCGACTCCTGCCCGTTCAGCTGCTCGCGGACCCGTGCCGGGGTGAGGCGGAGCCGGGCGAACGGCCCGTGCTCGGGGGCGTCCAGCGCCTCGACAGGCCCGGCGACGAAGCCGTCCTCACGCTCGGTGACGGTGAGCACGGCGAGTGCCGCGCCCTCGGGGTCGCGCAGGGTGATCCGGTCACCGGGGGCGGCCGGGTGGTCGTCGGGAAGGGTGAGGGTGACCGGCGCGGGCCACGGGGTGCCGTCGGCGAGCGCGCCGTGCTCGTCCACGGCGTGCGCGTCGGCCGAGCTCAGGAAGCCCTCCAGCGGCCTGAAGGCGCCGGAGAGCAGCAGCTCAAGGTCGGCCAGCTCGCGGGCGTCTGGGGTCCACTCGAAAGGCGCCGTCATCTGCTCCACCATCGCGGTCGTCGGAACTTTCCTGCTCCGCCCGCTCACGATGGACGACCCCGTCCGGCGAGCCTGGGATCCGGCCGCCCGGTGAAATCCCAGGTGCCTCGACCCGGTGGATCTCAGATCAACCGGGCGAAGTGACTCTGGGGCTTGCGGATCACCAAAGTTATCTCGTCGTGAGACGCGGGCCGGCTCCCCCTGGAGAGGGTCTCCACCACCGAGCAGGTGGCGCGGGCAAGCTTACCGAGAGGTCCGCGGAGCGCGGGACCACTGGCGGTGGAGATGTCCTCGGTCACCATCAGCCCGCGCACGAGGCAGAACGAGTGCATCCCCTCGCGCGAGGCGATCTGCTCGTAGACGGCGGGCAGCGGGCCCACGGTCCCGGCGGGGACGAACCTGCGCCACAGCCATCGCCGCAGCCCCGTCGGCGTGAGCCGGTCGCACGCCCCGTACGCCGAAGCCCGGTCGCGCATCCTCACCAGCAGCAGCCCGCCGGGCCGCAACCCGGTGAGCAGCCGGTCGAGCACCAGCTCGGCGTGCTCGATCCGCTCCAGCAGGAACGGCACGTAGACGACGTCGAACGCCCGCGGGGGCACCGGCACGGAGCGCAGGTCGCCCAGCGCCCAGGAGTCCAGGTCCTTGCGCGCGGACGTGCTCGTACGCAACACGGGCAGGTCCTCGTCGATCCCGATGACCCTGGACTCCGTCTGCGCGAGATCGAGCGGCTCAGGCCATCCGCACCCGGCGATCAGGATGTCGAGCCGCCGGCCGAGCTGGCTGCTCCACTGCTCCTTGATCCGCTGACTCAACAGGTCGTCCTGATCGACGACCGACCTCACCTCTGCCATGTAACCGAGAGTAGTCAAGCCAGCACGATTCAGCTACATGGCGACGCTGCGCGTCGCGGTGAGGCCGCTCTTACCCGGCTCCTTCCTTCGTCGAGGAAGATCGCTCGTTCCTCGCGACCTTCCTCTCCTCAGTCCAGTCCCCGGCGCGGCCTCACGGGTAGTCCCGCCACTGGAGACGCTGGGGCATCGCGGTGAGGCCACTTTTGTCTGGCTCGTTTTGTTGGTGACGCTGGGGTGTTGCGGTTTGGCTGCTCTTGTCCGGCTCCTTCCTTCGTCGAGGAAGATCGCTCGTTCCTCGCGACCTTCCTTTTCTCGGTCCAGTCGTCGGCGCGGCCTCACGGGTTGGTCCCGCGTATCCGAAGGCCGGAGCACCGGCCTGCGATTCGGTAGCCTTGGGCGGGTACCCCCCGTGTTCTCTCGGCTCGGGGTTGTCGTGTTGCCGTCGTGGGGCTGTGGGCGAATCTGATGAGTCTTTCCGGACTTCTGGACCTTGTCGCCGGGGAGCCTGAGCTGGCTTCCCTTCTTCAGGACGTGCGCGGGGGCGACTCGTCCGACGTGTCGCTGGTCGCGCCGCCCGCGTTGCGACCCTTCGCGGTGGCGGCGTTGGCCAGGGAGGGGGCCAAGGGGAAGGCGAGGACCGTCCTGGCGGTGACCGCGACCGGGCGCGAGGCCGAGGATCTCGCCTCGGCCCTCACCAGCCTCCTGGACGAGAGCACCGTCGCGGTCTTCCCCGCGTGGGAGACGCTTCCGCACGAGCGCCTGTCGCCGCGCAGCGACACCGTGGGGCAGCGTCTGGCGGTGCTGCGCAGGCTCGCCCATCCGGTCGAGGGCGACCACTCGGCGGGGCCGCTGCACGTGGTCGTCGCGCCGATCAGGGCGCTGCTCCAGCCGATCGTCCGGGGGCTGGGCGACCTGCGGCCGGTGCGGCTGCGCGCAGGGGACGACGCCGACCTCGACACCGTCGTCCACAGTCTCGTGGAGAACGGCTACCACCGGGTCGACATGGTGGAGAAGCGCGGCGAGGTCGCGGTGCGGGGCGGCCTGCTCGACGTCTTCCCGCCCACGGAGGAGCACCCGCTCCGGCTGGAGTTCTGGGGCGACACCGTCGAGGAGATCCGCTGGTTCAAGGTCGCCGACCAGCGCTCGCTGGAGGTGGCCGAGGACGGGCTGTTCGCCGCCCCCTGCCGCGAGCTGCTGCTGACCGACGACGTCAGGCAGCGGGCGAGGGAGCTCGCCGAGGCGCATCCCTCGCTGGTGGAGACGCTGGAGCAGCTGGCCGAGGGCGTGCCGGTGGAGGGCATGGAGGCGTTCGCGCCCGTGCTCGCCGGGGAGATGGACCTGCTCATCGACCACCTGCCGAGCCAGTCGGCGATCTTCGTGTGCGACCCGGAGCGGATCCGGGGGCGTGCCGACGAGCTGGTGCGGACGAGTCAGGAGTTCCTGGAGGCGTCCTGGATCAACGCCGCGTCCGGCGGCGAGGCGCCGATCGACCTGGGTGCGGCGGCCTTTCGCGACCTGGAGGAGGTCCGCGACCACGCGCGGCGGCTCGGTCGGCCCTGGTGGTCGCTCGCGCCGTTCGGTGCCGGCGCCGACGGTGACGCCGCCGAGGGCCTCGGCGGGGGTACGGCGCTGCGGGCGCACGAGGTCGAGTCCTACCGTGGCGACACCCAGCGGGCGCTGTCCGACATCAAGGGCTGGCTCGACTCCGATCGGGTCGTCGTCCTGCTGAGCGAGGGCCACGGCCCCGCCGAGCGCATGGTCGAGCTGCTCAAGGGCGTCGACCTGCCCGCCCGCCTGGAGCCGGGCCTCGACGCCGTGCCGGACAGAAAGGTCGTCCACGTCACCACGGGCCTGGTCGAGCACGGGTTCGTGACCCCGGCGCTCGCCGTGCTGACCCACCTGGACCTGGTGGGCCAGAAGGCGTCGACCAAGGACATGCGGCGGCTGCCCTCCCGGCGCCGCAACATGGTCGACCCGCTCCAGCTCAAGGTCGGCGACCACGTCGTGCACGAGCAGCACGGCGTGGGCCGCTACATCGAGATGGTGCAGCGGACCGTGCAGGGCGCCACCCGCGAATACCTGGTGATCGAGTACGCCAAGGGCGACCGGCTCTACGTGCCGACCGACCAGCTCGACGAGGTCACCCGCTACGTCGGCGGCGAGTCACCCACGCTCAACCGGATGGGCGGCGCCGACTGGGCCAAGGCCAAGACCAAGGCGAAGAAGGCGGTCAAGGAGATCGCCGGAGAGCTGATCCGCCTGTACTCCGCCCGGATGGCCTCGCCGGGACACGCCTTCGCGCCCGACAGCCCCTGGCAGCGGGAGATGGAGGACGCCTTTCCCTACGCCGAGACGGGCGACCAGCTGGAGGCGATCGACGAGGTCAAGCGTGACATGGAGCGCCCGATCCCGATGGACCGGCTGATCTGCGGCGATGTGGGCTACGGCAAGACGGAGATCGCGGTGCGGGCGGCGTTCAAGGCCGTGCAGGACGGCAAGCAGGTGGCGGTCCTGGTGCCGACCACGCTGCTGGTGCAGCAGCACATGTCGACCTTCGCCGAGCGGTTCTCCGGGTTCCCGCTGAACGTCAGGCCGCTGTCGCGGTTCCAGAGCGACGGCGAGGTCTCCGCGACCATGGAGGGTCTGCGGGAAGGCTCGGTCGACGTGGTGATCGGTACGCACCGGCTGTTCTCGCCGGAGGTCAGGTTCAAGCAGCTCGGCCTGATCATCATCGACGAGGAGCAGCGGTTCGGCGTCGAGCACAAGGAGGCGATGAAGCACCTGCGCACCCAGGTCGACGTGCTGGCCATGTCAGCCACCCCGATCCCCCGCACGCTGGAGATGGGCCTCACCGGCATCAGGGAGATGTCCACGATCCTCACCCCGCCCGAGGAGCGGCACCCGATCCTCACCTTCGTCGGCCCGTACGACGAGAAGCAGATCGGCGCCGCGATCCGGCGCGAGCTGATGCGCGACGGCCAGGTCTTCTTCGTCCACAACCGCGTGGCCAGCATCAACAAGGTCGCGGCCATGCTGCGCGAGCTCGTGCCCGAGGCGCGGGTCGCCGTCGCGCACGGCCAGATGCAGGAGCACCAGCTGGAGAAGATCATGGTGGGCTTCTGGGAGCGCGACTTCGACGTGCTCGTCTGCACCACGATCGTCGAGTCGGGCCTGGACGTGCCCAACGCCAACACCCTCATCGTCGACCGGGCCGACAACTACGGCCTGTCCCAGCTCCACCAGCTGCGCGGCCGGGTCGGCCGGGGCCGCGAGCGCGGTTACGCCTACTTCCTCTACCCGCCGGAGAAGCCGCTCACCGAGACCGCCCACGAACGCCTCGCCACGATCTCCCAGCACACCGAGATGGGCGCGGGCATGTACGTGGCGATGAAGGACCTGGAGATCCGCGGCGCGGGCAACATCCTGGGCGCCGAGCAGTCGGGCTTCATCGCGGGCGTCGGCTTCGATCTGTACGTGCGCATGATGGCCGAGGCGGTGCAGGAGCAGAAGGCGAAGCTGGCGGGCACCTACCAGGAGGAGGAGCGGCCCGACGTCAAGGTCGAGCTGCCGATCAACGCCCACATCCCGCACGACTACGTCACCTCGGAGCGGCTGCGGCTGGAGGCGTACAAGCGGATCGCCGCGATCGGCTCGGACTCCGACATCGGCGCGGTGCGCGACGAGCTCGTCGACCGGTACGGACGGCCGCCCCAGCCGGTGGAGAACCTGCTGGAGGTCGCCCGTTTCCGCGTCCGCGCCCGCCGCGCCGGGCTCACCGACGTCACCCTGCAGGGGCAGAACATCAGGTTCGCGCCGGTGGACCTGAAGGACTCCCAGCAGGTCAGGCTGCAAAGGCTCTACCCGAAGGCGCTGCTGAAGCAGGCGGCCGGTACGTTGCTGGTGCCGGTGCCCAAGACCAGGCCCCTCGGCGGCCAGCCGCTGCGCGACCTGGATCTGCTCAAGTGGTGCGGTGATCTTGTCGAGGCGATGTTCCTCGAAACCGTGCGGGTAGAGTAAGCGGCGTTTGTCGTGAAGGGAACGCATGTGAAGTCGACTCGAATCCGCGTCATCCTGGCGGTCGTCGCCGCCGGTGTCGCGCTGACCGCCTGCTCTCCGAACCAGGCCGGTGCCGCGGCCATCGTGGGCGGGGAGCGCATCAGCTCGGGCGAGCTGGACAGGAACGTGCGGGAGTACGAGGCGGCGCTGGCCAAGGCCGGCCTGTCCGCCTCGCAGCTGCAGTTCCAGGACAGCGTCCCGCAGCTCGTGCTCTTCCAGCTGGCCAACGCCAAGCAGTACGCGCAGGTCGCGACGAGCAAGGGCATCACGGTCACCGAGGGCGAGGTCGACCAGGTGATCGCGGGCCAGGGAGGCCAGGAGAAGTTCGAGCAGCAGATGCTCCAGCAGGCCGTGGCGCCCTCGCAGGCACGCGAGTTCCTGAAGTCGCAGGTGATGGTCAGCAAGCTCGTCGCCAAGTACGGCGGCGGTACGGACGAGGCCGCCATCCAGCGCGGCCAGCAGCAGGCGATCAAGGACCTGCAGGCGATGCCGATCACCTGGAACCCCCGGTACGGCAAGCTGAACGAGGAGCGGAGCGAGCAGCAGCCGGGCGTCTTCGCCGACGCCGGCCGTTTCGGCACCGTCGGCGCTCCCGGCCCCGCCGACGCGCCGCCCGCGCCGCCGCAGCAGTAGCTCGGCATGTCGCTGATCGTCGTCACCACCTCGCCCCGGGTCGCTCCCGGGCTGCTCAGCCGCCGCGCGTGGCAGGTCCTTGAGGAGGGCCCGGTGCGCACCGGGTCCGCCGACCACCCGCACCTGCCCTACCTGGCGGAGGCGGGGGTCGAGGTCGAGGTGGTCGTCTGCGACCCGGCCGCGCTGGTCCGCGAGGCCGTCTCGGGGACCGTCGTGTGGCTGGAGGCCGACGAGGCGCTGATGCGCTCCATCGGCCACGCCGCGGTGGTGCTGGACGACCCGCCGGTGATCGAGGTCGTGCCGGGCTCGTACGACCTGCCGGGCGCGCGACTGCTCGACCTGGTCTCGGTGATGGACCGGCTCCGAGTCGAATGCCCGTGGGACGCCCGCCAGACCCACGAGTCCCTCGCCCCGTACCTCATCGAGGAGGCCTACGAGGTCCTGGAGACGATCGAGGAGGGCGACCGCGCGGCGCTGCGCGAGGAACTGGGCGACCTGCTCCTGCAGGTCGCCTTCCACGCGCGGGTCGCAGCGGAGGGGGCGGAGGGGTTCGAGGGGTTCGACATCGACGACGTGGCCGAGGGCATCGTCGCCAAACTCGTCCGCCGGCACCCGCACGTCTTCGCCGACACCCGGGTCGAGGGCGCCGGAGAGGTCAGCGCCAACTGGGAGACCATCAAGGCCGCCGAGCGCGCGGCCAAGAACGGCGGCGACCCCGGTTCGGTCGTCGACGGCGTCCCGATGGGCCAGCCGGCGCTCTCCCTCGTCGCGCAGCTCCTGCGCCGCGCCGAGGGTGTCGGAGCCCCGACGACCCTTCCCGAGGGGGTTCCCGCCGAAGGTGTGGGCGCGAGGCTCTTCGAGCTCGTACGGCAGGCTCAGGCGGCCGGACTCGACCCTGAGGCGGAACTGCGGGCCGTGGCTCGTGCCTATAAGCGACGCTTCGCGTCGCGGTGAGGCGGGTGATTTGCGACGCTTCGCGTCGCGGTGAGGCGGGTGATTTGCGACGCTTCGCGTCGCGGTGAGGCGGGTGATTTGCGACGCTTCGCGTCGCGGTGAGGCCGCTCTTACCCGGCTCCTTCCCTCGTCGAGGGAGATCGTTCGTTCCTCACGACCTTCCTCTCCTCAGTCCAGTCGCCGGCGCGGCCTCACGGATAGTCCCGCGAGGAAAGGCGGGTTGGGCATGTCTTCGGGGGCCTTGGGGGTGTTCCCGGGGCTTCTGGGGATGTGGCGGTGAGCCATTCGGCGGCGGTTGCCCCGATCGAGTCAGGCGTGTTCTTGGGGCGGTTCTTGGCGAGGGGGAGATGGGTGGGGCCTGAGGTGGGGGTGGGGTGTGTTGGGAGGTTTGTATGGAAATTGCGCGAACATTGTTCGGCGGTGGCCCGGTCGCCGTGTCGGTATGGGGATCTCGATAGGCTTCCGAGGCAAACTGTCCTGCGACTTTAGGAGCGCTTCGTGGCTTCCATCGAGGGCGTTACCGCCCGAGAGATCCTTGACTCCCGGGGCAACCCGACGGTTGAGGTCGACATCCTCCTGGACGACGGCAGCCAGGGGCGCGCCGCGGTTCCCAGCGGCGCGTCCACCGGCCAGTTCGAGGCCGTCGAGCTGCGTGACGGCGACGAGCGCTACGGCGGCAAGGGTGTCGAGAAGGCCGTTCTCGGTGTGACCGACGAGATCGCCGACGAGATCCTCGGGTTCGACGCCGCCGAGCAGCGCAGCATCGACCAGGTGATGATCGACCTCGACGGCACGCCCAACAAGGCCCGTCTGGGCGCCAACGCGATCCTGGGTGTCTCGCTCGCCGCGGCCAAGGCCGCCGCGGAGAGCGCCGAGCTGCCGCTCTTCCGCTACCTCGGTGGTCCGAACGCGCACGTGCTGCCGGTGCCGATGATGAACATCCTGAACGGCGGCGCGCACGCCGACAGCAACGTCGACATCCAGGAGTTCATGATCGCCCCGATCGGGGCGGAGACGTTCCGCGAGGCCGTGCGGATGGGCACCGAGGTCTACCACGCCCTCAAGTCCGTCCTCAAGGAGAAGGGGTACGCCACCGGCCTCGGCGACGAGGGCGGCTTCGCGCCGAGCCTGCCCTCCAACCGTGACGCGCTCGACCTGATCCTGGTCGCCATCGAGAAGGCCGGATACGTCGCGGGCGAGGACATCGGGCTCGCCCTGGACGTGGCCGCCTCCGAGTTCCACTCGGACGGCGTCTACACCATCGACGGCAAGGGCCTGTCGGCGACCGAGCTGATCGCCTTCTACGAGGACCTGGTCGCCAACTACCCGCTGGTCTCCATCGAGGACCCGCTGGACGAGAGCGACTGGGAGGGCTGGAACGCCATCACCCGCGCCCTGGGGGACAAGGTCCAGCTGGTCGGCGACGACCTGTTCGTGACGAACCCCGAGCGTCTGGGCCGCGGCATCGCCGAGGGCACCGCGAACGCGCTGCTGGTCAAGGTCAACCAGATCGGCACGCTGACCGAGACCCTCGACGCCGTGGACCTGGCCCACCGCAGCGGTTACCGCTGCATGATGAGCCACCGTTCGGGCGAGACCGAGGACACCACGATCGCCGACCTCGCGGTGGCCACCAACTGCGGCCAGATCAAGACCGGCGCCCCGGCCCGTTCCGACCGGGTGGCCAAGTACAACCAGTTGCTCCGTATCGAGGAGCTTCTGGACGACGCGGCCCGTTACGCGGGTCGCGCCGCGTTCCCGCGCTTCCGGCGGTAGTTTTTTGCTGGCGGCTCGCGCCCGGATCCGGGCGCGAGCCACACCGCGGACGAGCGTCGATACGGAGCGTGGAGACGGAGGGGGACGCATGGCGGCACGACCACAGTTGACGGGACGGGCCGCGGTGCTCGCGATCGTGGTGTGCGCGATCGCGATGAGTCTCGCCTACCCCATCAGGGAGTACGTCGCCCAGCGCCGCCAGATCGCCCAGCTGGAGCAGGAGAAGGCGAGAGTGATCGCCGAGATCAAGGCCCTTGACGACCGCTCCAAGCAGAACCTCGACCCCGGCTTCATCAAGCGGCTGGGCAGGGAGCGTCTCTTCTACTGCGATCCCGGGCAGAAGTGCTACGTCGTCATGGGGGACTCGCCCTCGCCGGGGAAGGGCACGACCGGCGAGCGCAAGGCCGTCGCCAGGCCCCCGTGGTACGAGACGCTGTGGGACTCGGTGAAGGCCGCCGACAGCGGCGGGGGACAGAAGGCGGCCAAGTCCGCCGGGTGACGCCGATACCCTGGTTGTCGTCTTTCAGGGGGGTGTCCACGAATGGTTGACGACCGCGACGTGGCGGCGGTGGAGCGACAGCTCGGCCGGACGCCGCGAGGACTGCGGAGGGTGGCGCATCGCTGCCCGTGCGGGCTTCCCGACGTCGTCGAGACCGCCCCGAGGCTGCCCGACGGATCGCCCTTCCCGACCCTGTTCTACCTCACCTGCCCCAGGGCCGCCTCGGCCATCGGCAGGCTGGAGACCTCGGGGATGATGCGGGACATGCAGGCCAGGCTCGCCGAGGATCCGAAGCTGGCCGAGGCGTACCGGGCCGCGCACGACGACTATGTGGCGCGTCGTGACAGGGCGGCCGCCGAGGAGGGCCTGGAGCCGCTGCCCCGCGACATGCAGAGCACCGGGGGCATGCCGACCCGGGTCAAGTGCCTGCACGCCCTGGTCGGGCACGAACTCGCGGTGCCGGGCGGCAACCCCTTCGGCCGCGAGGCCCTCGACGCGCTCGGCGACTGGTGGTCCGCCGGGCCGTGCGTCGACCAATCCGTAGCCCCGTGTGCCGAGGCCGTGGCACCGACCTCGAAGGAGACCGAGTGATCCGCGTCGCCGCGATCGACTGTGGCACCAACTCCGTCCGTCTGCTCGTCGCCGACGTCGGCAGGGACAGGCTGATCGACCTGGAGCGCCGGATGGAGATCGTCCGGTTGGGGCAGGGGGTCGACAGGACCGGCAGGCTGGCGCCGGAGGCCCTGGAGCGTACGTTCGCCGCCATGCGCGGCTACGCGGGCCTCATCGACGGGCTCGGGGCCTCCTCGGTCCGCGTGGTCGCCACCAGCGCGACGAGGGACGCCGCCAACCGGCAGGACTTCGTGGACGGCGTACGCGACATCTTCGGCGTGGAGCCCGAGGTGATCACCGGTGCGGAGGAGGCGGAGCTGTCGTTCGCCGGGGCGACCCGCGATCTGGTGCGCTTCTCCGAGGAGACGGGCCTGCCCGCCCCCGAGGGCACCCGCCCGCCGTACCTCGTGGTCGACATCGGTGGCGGCTCGACCGAGTTCGTGCTCGGCTCGACGCACGTGGAGGCCGCGCTCTCGGTCGACATCGGGTGCGTCCGGCTGACCGAGCGCCACCTGCGCGACGCGGGCGACCCTCCGTCGGCGGAGGCGGTCGAGGCGATGACCGCCGACATCGACGACGCGCTCGACCGGGTCGCGGCCGAGGTGCCCGTGGAGCGGGCGCTGACGATGGTCGGGCTCGCGGGATCCGTGACCACCGTCGCGGGAATAGCGCTTGAGCTGCCGACATACGATCCGAAGAAAATCCACCACTCGCGAATTTCCGCAGGTCAGGTGCATGACGTAGCCAAGCGCTTGCTTGGAATGACCGTTGAACAGCGAGCGGCGATTCCCCTCATGCACCCGGGAAGGGTCGACGTGATCGGGGCGGGCGCCCTCATCCTGGACCGAATAGTGACCCGTTACGGCTTCGGCGATGTGGTCGCGAGCGAGCACGACATCCTCGATGGCATCGCGTGGTCGATCGCTGACTCGTAACGAGACCTAGACAATTAACCCGTTTAGGGAGTATTGAGGAAAGCTTACCGTTTATGGTTAGGTAAAGAAGCTTTAGTGAGGCTTTGCCGTAGTGCCAGACACAGCTGTTGTCGGGGCGGCAACCGTCTCCCGAGCAATCTTGCTTCCCAACGAACGGAGCATCCCCTCATGAAGTCCGGACTAGCCACCAAGCTAGCCGCAGCAGGAGCCAGCGCGGCCATGCTGGCGACGATGGCAGTAGGCATGCTGGCCACGCCCGCAGCGGCGGCCAGTGGTTCGAGCCAGGCGGGTACGGTGGCCTCGGCCGCCGGCAAGCCGAAGCCGGCCGTCTCTGTCGGAACCCCCAAGGCATCGCCCTCGAAGTACAAGGGTGAGTGCCCCGTCGGCGTGACCTTCTCCTCGAAGATCAAGGTGAAGGCCGTCAAGAGCAAGACCACGGTCGCCTACCGGTGGCTGCACGGTGACGGCTCGAAGAGCAAGGTGAAGTCCTTCACCTTCCGCGGCAAGGGCGTCAAGAGCTTCACGGTCAAGGAGAAGTCCACCTTCAAGGGCAACGTCAAGGGCTGGCAGGCCATCCAGGTCCTGTCCCCGCGTGGCGCCACCTCCTCGAAGGGCCACTTCTCGGTCACCTGTGGCTCCAACGGCGACAAGGAAGAGGTCGTCGTTCCTCGCCGCGTCGACGCCGACGCGTGGGTCGACGAGGGCAACTGCCAGGCTGCCCTGATCGGTCGCATCACCGCCACCGGTACCCGCTGGGTGCACTACCGCTGGGTCGTCAACGGCGAGGTCGTCGAGCGTGACGCCATCCGCGTCAACGGCTCGCGCAAGGTCGTCCACGTGATCAAGCCCGGTGAGAACTTCAGGGGCTGGGCCGTGCTGCAGGTCGTCGGCCCGGTGAAGGCGTCCTCTAACCGCGTCCACTTCAAGATCTGGTGCAAGGACACGTCGCCGAAGGTCTGGGCGTCCGTGGACGGTCCGTCCTTCTACGCGGGCACCTGCCCGACGACCCGCACCTTCACCGGCACGATCGGCGCGAGCGGCCGCACCACCGTGAGGTACCGCTGGATCAGCGACGGTGTGGCGGGCGACTGGAAGTACGCCCACTTCAGCGGCTACGGCTCGCAGAGCCAGAGCGTGTCCGACAGCTGGACCGCCTCTGCCTCCGGTGAGTCCAAGCGTGCGATCGAGATCTCCGGTGGCCCGACCACCGGCACCGCGGTCGGCAAGGTCTTCTGCAAGCACCCGCCGAAGCCGACCCCGACCCCGACGCCGACCCCCACCGTGACCCCCACTCCCACCCCGGCCGTCACCGAGACCGCTGGTTGAGAACGTTGAGGACACGGTAGGTCGAGGTAGCGCGCCCGGCGGTTGACGCCGGGCCGCGTCCCGAGTGAAACAGGCGGCGCCCGCACCCAGCGGGCGCCGCTTCTCGTTTCCCGCGCCGTCTTCCGGCTTCCCCGAGGCGGGAGGTGGGCCGGGCGCTCCCGCGCGGGCGTGAATCGAGTGCTCCCGTGCCGGACGCCGTGAGGGCGTGAACCGGGTGGTCTCGCGCGCCGGGCATCGCGAGCGTGGACCCGGTGCTCTCGCGTGTCGGGCACCATCGAGGACATGAGCTACGTTTCTCCCGGATCCGGCTGGCCCGGTGATCCCGCCCAGCCCGGCACCCCCGTCGCCCACGACCCCGCCGAAGTGCGGAAACTCGCGGGGGAGAGCCGTACCCTCGCGGAACTCACGGCCGCGCAGTCGGTCTGCAGGGCCTGCCCGCGCCTGGTGGAGTGGCGCGAGGAGGTGGCGACGGTGCGAAGGCGGGCGTTCGCGGAGGAGACCTACTGGGGCCGGCCCATCGCGGGATGGGGTGACGAGAGGCCCGAGGTCCTCATCGTCGGGCTCGCCCCGGCGGCGCACGGCGGCAACAGGACCGGAAGGATCTTCACCGGAGACCGCAGCGGCGACTGGCTGTTCGCCTCGCTGTACCGGACGGGCCTGGCCGTACAGGAGACGAGCCTTCGCGCGGACGATGGCCAGCGGCTCGTCGGCGCGCGGATGGTGGCCGCGGTCCGGTGCGCACCGCCCGCCAACAAGCCCGAGCCCGCCGAGCGGGCCGCCTGCCTGCCCTGGCTCTCCCGCGAGGTCGCCCTGGTCTCGGCGGAGGTACGGGTGGTCGTCGCGCTGGGTGGTTTCGCCTGGCAGGCGATCTGGCCCGCGCTGAGGGACGCCGGGTACGCCCTGCCGCGGCCGAGACCGCCCTTCGGGCACGGCGCCGAGGTGGAGATCACCTCTCCCCAGGGAAATCCCGCGCACCTTCTCGGCTGCTATCACCCCAGTCAGCAGAACACCTTCACCGGCAGGGTGACCGCACAGATGCTCGACGATCTCTTCAGCAGGGCGAACGCGCTACGGGGCTTGTGAAGTCGATCACAAAGAGAAGATTGATCGGAATTCTCGCGAGAAGAGTGATGTTTCTAGCTGATGACGGAAATTAGAGCCAGCTTGCCAGGTAGGCGGCTGGTGCGACGGGAAGCGTGAGCGTATCCTTGTGAAAGGTTTCACAAGCCTCGAAGCTAAGGACAGTGTCGAAGTGAACCGCAACTCCAAGCACATCGTGGTCGTGGGTGGAGGCTATGTCGGCCTCTACACCGTGCTGCGCCTGCAGCACACCCTCCGCAGGGAGCTCCGCGATGGAAGCGTGCGCATCACCGTCCTGACCCCCGAATCCCACATGACCTACCAGCCGTTCCTCCCCGAGGCCGCCGCGGGAAACCTCTCGCCCCGGCACGTCGTCGTCCCGCTCCGCCGCGTGCTCTCGAAGGCGACGATCCTCAACGGCAAGGTCTCCAAGGTCAACCACGCGGCCAAGACCGTCACCTTCGCCCCCAACGTCGGCACTCCGCACGAGATCGACTACGACATCGTGGTGATGGCCGCCGGATCGATCTCCCGTACGCTCCCCATCCCCGGCCTGGCCGACGCCGCGATCGGTTTCAAGACGGTCGGCGAGGCGATCGCGCTGCGCAACCGGGTGCTCGAACTCCTCGACCGGGCCGAGAGCGACGACGACGAGGCCCTGCGCAGGCGCGCCCTGACGTTCGTCGTGGTCGGCGGGGGTTTCGCCGGCGTCGAGGCGCTGGCCGAGCTGGAGGACATGGCGGTGGACGCCATCCGCTACTACCGCAACATCTCCCGCGAGGACATGCGCTGGATCCTCGTCGAGGCCACCGATCGCATCCTCCCCGAGGTGGGCCCCGAGATGGGCGCGTGGACCGCCGAGCAGCTGCGTGAGCGCGGCATCGAGGTCAAGATGAACACCCGCCTCGATTCCTGCGAGGGCGGCCTGGTCAAGCTCTCCGACGGCGACGAGTTCGAGTCGGCCACCATCGTGTGGACCGCCGGGGTGAAGCCGAGTCCGGTCGTCAACGCCGGAGACCTGCCCCTCGACGAGCGAGGCAGGATCAAGACGACCGCCCGTCTCACCGTGGTCGGCGTCGAGGACGCCTACTCGGCGGGAGACGTGGCCGGGGTGCCCGACCTGACCAACCCCGGCCAGTACTGCGCGCCCAACGCGCAGCACGCCGTACGGCAGGCCAAGGTCCTCGCGGACAACATCACCCGGAGCCTGCACGGGCAGGAGCTGGTCGACTACCGGCACAGGTACGTCGGCTCCGTCGCCGGGCTCGGCCTGCACAAGGGGGTCGCCAACGTCTACGGGATCAAGCTGCGCGGGCTCGCCGCGTGGTTCATGCACCGCACCTACCACCTGTCGCGGGTTCCCACCTTCAACCGCAAGGTCCGGGTGACGGCCGACTGGACCCTGGCGCTCTTCTTCAAGCGCGAGACCGTCTCTCTCGGAGAGATCGAGGAACCGCGCACGGAGTTCCGCGCCGCGGCGAGCCACTGAACGCCCGAAGAGCGAACAGACTCCGAGTGTGAACCGGACGTCCGAACCCGGAGAGTGAACCGAACTCCCGAACCCGGAGGTGGCCGACGAGGCCCACCTCCGGGTTCGCCGTTCCCGGCGATGTGCTATTCCTTGACCGGGTCCCCCGAAGGCGGGACGATCCATAAGATTCTCAGCGGAAGTGATGCGACGGTTGCCTTGAGCAGTTACGCATGAGTGGTCCGTTACGTATGATTACGGCGCCCCCGTAGCCCAATGGCAGAGGCAAACCCCTTAAAAGGGTTCGAGTGAGGGTTCGAGTCCCTCCGGGGGCACCTAGGAAGGTCTGCCTTAAAGGCCCGTGACCAGTGAAAACTGGATCACGGGCCTTTTGGCGTTGTCCGGCTGTCTACGGCTGTCGCCGAACGGCTACGGGTGATCGTCCCAAATACGTCCGCAAAATTTTGAGGTTACCTAATTGTGATCGGTCTCCTTGAGAGCATCCGAGACTCGCTGACGGGCGAGGTCTTCCTGTCCTTCGATGCACTTCGCGTAGACGTAGAGCAGCACAGCGACGCTGTGTCCCGCCCACTCGGCAACCTGGGTAGCGGGTACCCCGGCATTGAGCCATGTGGACACAGCCGCATGGCGTAGGTCGTAGGGCCGTTTGGCCAGAGGTGAGGCGAACTCCTCCTCGGTGAGGACTGCCTTTCGGGCTCCCCGCCACGTCCGGTGGTAGGTGCTCTCGTATAGGTCGCTGTCGTCCCCGATCGCGCGAAATAGCCGCCCGTCCGCAGCTGTGCCATGCCTTCTGAGATGGTCATGTAACAGACGGGTCAGTGCCGGTGGGCACGGGATATTGCGGGTGTCTCCCTCCTCTCGATGTTTGAGCGGGCCGGGATCGCGACGCTCCCCGCTGTTGGACCACGCGGAGCCGGGAGCCGGGTTGGCTTTCTCCAGAATGAGCTCTCCCCATCCCTCCTCGGGAAGGAGGAGGTTGTGCTTGCGGAGGTTGACGGCTTCCTCCGGGCGCAGTCCCGCGTAGTACATGACCCCGAAGAACGCCACCAGCCGTAGCCCTGTTCGATCCTGTCCGCCAGCGGTGATGGGCTTGCCCTGCTTCCCGACCGCTTCCAGGAGTCTGCGGGCCTGGACCGGGTTAACCACCTTCCGCTTGTCCACCTGTTTGACGGATTTTGACGATCGGCGCGGCAGCGCTTTGACGGTGTTCTCGCCGAGTAGTTCGCGCTTCATGGCGTATTCCAACGCATTGACCAGGACACCGCGGATGCGCTGCACGGTGCTGGGCGCGGCGCGCTTGCCGTCCCTCTTGGTGGAGAGCACCGCCATGACCTTCCGGGCCGTCTCGGAGTCGGAGAGCACAGCCACCTCACATGTGTTCTCGCGCAACCAGCGCACCGCCATGAAGAGATCGTCAGGTGGGTCACCCGCCTTCCGGCGCGGGGTGTTGAGAACCCATTCCATCAGTGCGCGCTTCAGGATCGCCTGCTCTGGGCGGTTCTTCCCAGCGGTGAGAAGAACGAGGGTCGCGTCTCGGAGCGCGGTGGCCGTGATTCGGCGAGAGTGGCCAGCGAGGTCGGGCCATTTCATATCCATGTAGGCGCAAATGAAGTCGTACCAGCTCATGGTGTTCTCGTCTCGCGCCCACGAGACCGGGCGGCCGGTGTCGAGGCTGAACGCCTCACCCTTGCGGGTAGCGGTGAGCAGCTCCGAGCGGAACGCGTCGGCCTGAGCGGCATTCCGGTACGGTTCCCGCCAGCGCCTGCCGCCCACCTTCCAAACCACGTAGTAGCTGGTGACCTTCTGGCCTTTGTAGACATCGGTCTTGTAGACCCTGACGTCGTAGGTGATGCTCTTCATCAGGCAGCGTCCTCCAGGCTGGCCAGCCAGCGGTCATAGTCGGCGCGACGGACACGGAGATCTCCGTTGGGGAGCTTCATGCACTTGGGGGCGCGACCCTTCTGGCGCCAGTCGTAGAAGGTGGATCGGCTGATGTCGAGGTCTTCGCAGATGTCGGCGATGGTGAGCTTTTCGCCCTTGGGCATGGGTGTCTCCTGGCAGGTCCGCGGCAGGTCGGAGCAGTTTGGGGAGGGGGAGCCGTCCAAGCCGTCCCAGCATCGTTTGTGCTGGTCAGGCTGGGACGGCTCGCTGTGGTGGGACGGCTTAGCCGTCCCAAAGACAGGAGGCGATGGGAATCGTTGGGACGGCTAAGCCGTCCCACGGATGGAAGGCGTCCCGCGCTGACCTGCAATGACGAGGTTGGGACGGCTTGGACGGCTACCCCCCTCGAACAGGGGAAGCTCGGTGTTCTTCGGGGTGTCCGGGAGGTTCGGCAGGGGGCAGTAGCGCGCCCAGGCGTCGAGGAAGTCGGCGCGCTGGTAGCCCTTGGCCTGGGTGCCGTCGAGGAAGCGGATGTTGGCCGAACGGATGTCGTACTCCCGCAGAATCACGCCCAGCTTCATCGCGCTCAGTCCGGCGGGGCCATAGTCGGCCCACGGCGCTTCGGGGTCGGCCTTGAGCCGCTCCAGCAGGACAGAGGTAGGGATGACGGTGTCGGTGCCGAACGCGGTCCGGCAGTCGGTCAACAGTCGGACCTTGGTCGAGGGCTGTCCCTGGTCGTCGGCTTCGGCGGTCAGAGCGAGCACCGCGGCGCGGGCGCGTTCGGGCCAGTGGCCTCCGGCGTGGTCGGCGACGGCGACCAGGGGTTCCCAGGTGTCGGCGGCGCGGTCTTCCACCGGCATGGCGGGTTCGGCCTGCTCCAGGGTGGGCAGGTCGGCGCGTAGCCACGCGGACAGGTCTTCGGCCAGCTGGCGCAGCAGGGGCCGGTCTCGGCGGTGCCGGTAGGGGGCCACCGTCTCACCGGGGCCGCGCCGGCGCATCCGGACTACGACGGCGCGGTCTTCGATGGTGTCGGGCATCGCGCCGATTCCGGCGAGTGCGGCCATGGCGAACGTCGGGATGGACTCCACGCGGCCGGTGTTGGCGTCGTAGCGCTTGGCCGGGCGGTTGCGCTGATGTCCGGCATTCAGCAGCCCGCGCAGGTCCTCGTTCCCGTCCGCTTTCGGGCCGAAGATGGTGTCGGCCTCATCGACCAACATCGTGGGCGGGTCGTCGCTGATCGAGCGGTAAACCGCGGCGCTACTGCTGTTGACGGTGATGAACGGGTCATGGCAGCACGCTTCGACCACGTCCAGCAGCCGGGACTTGCCGCACCGCTTTTCCGGGGCGCGGATCACCAGCCGCGGGGCGTGTGCCCACGCGGGTTGGCCGTGGGTGGCGGCGATCCACAACACCACCGCGTCGGCGGCCTGCGGGGTCGGCAGGATCACGTAGCGGGTCAGCGCGGCCAGCAGCGCGTCAAGCAACATCGCGCCGTGACTGACGGGTTCGGTCGGGCTCATGAGATCTGCTCCTGTGCTGTTGTGCGGGCTGGTCATGCGGCGACCGTGCGGGGCCGCTTGGCACCGGCTTTCAGCCCGGAGGCGATGGTGTGGACGGTCTCGGCGCGGCTCAGCCCGGCATCGACCCCCTGTTGTTCCAGCAGGGTTGTCACCTCGGCCTCGGCGAGCGCGCCACCGGCGACGAGTTGGCCCAGGGCGATGGCGGCCAGGTAGAGCGAGCCGTTGCGCTGCCCCTGCGGGGCGGTGGCGACACGGTCCAATTCGCGGGTGATCGCGCTGTGCAGGTAGGCGCCATGCCGGGTGTCGGGCAGGGCCAGGCGTACCGGTTGCGGCGCCGGTCGGGGCGGGGGTGAAAGCTGCTGGAACAACCAGGGGGGCAGCGGGGCCGGGGTCGTGTTGTGAACCACCTCGTAGCTGCCGGTGCCGTCCGGGAGATCCACGAAGCTGCCAGGTCCCAGCACGTAGCCACCATTGGCGCGGGTGTCGATCAGCCAGCCCAGCCCGTTGCCCTTGTCGCCCTCGGTGTTGCCCAGCCGGGCGCGGTCCGGGGCGGTGAAGTACAAGTGCATGCCGCCGCGTCGGGTACGCACGGTGAAGGTCTCGAACGGCAGGGGTTGTCCGGCGCGCTCGCACAGGACGGCCAGCACGTCGGCACCTTCGTTGACCCCCGGCAGGTCCCAAGTGGGCGGCGGGCTTTGCCCGTCCTTTCGGGTGTCGAGATCGATGACGACCAGGTTGGAGGGGCCGCAGGCAATGCCGATGTTGTAGGGGGCGTGAGACCAGCAGCGCCGGATCACGTCGGGGTCGGTGGTGGCGTTGGTCTCCCAGTCGGTGAAGCCCTTGATCGGGGGCTTGTCGCCGATGGAGATGGGGAAGACGTGCCAGCCGCGGGCGGCGGCGGCCAGCGCGTAGCGAAGCTGGGGGTTGGGGTTCATGACGCGATGCCCTCCGGAGCCGATGTGGTGGCCGAGGGGTAGGCGGGCAGCAGGGTGTGCAGGGCGGCGATGGCTTGGGCGGGGACCACGCCGTTGCCGAGGGCGTGGAGCTGCTGGTTGCGGGTCAGGGTGGGAACGTCGGTGACCCATCCGGCGGGCAGGCCCATTACCCATTCGACGAAGGCGGGGGTAAGGCGTCGTCGATCGTCAGTTGGCCGGGGTGCGGGGCAGCCGAGGATGTGCTCCCAGCGTCGGATGGCTGGCTCGTATGCACCCCATGCCACGCCCTCGGCGCTTCCTCCAGGCTGGTCAGTTCCCTTGGCAAGATGCCCGAAGCCAGCTCGATCGCCTGGTCCAGGCTGGGCGAGGACCGGCTGTCCGGGCGAATGATCGCTGACCGGCTCGTCCTGGTGGCTGCGACTCTCGGCGTCGGGAGCAGGGAGGCCACCTCGGCGGCCAGGCACAGCCCGTGCGTGCTCGCCTCCTGCGACGGGGAGCGCTTGGTCTGCCGGTTCTCCCGCTCCGATGCCCTCGGAGTGGGCAGCAGCGAGACCGTGTGACGCAGGTTCATCCCGCCCTGGGCGGCATGTCCTGCTCCGGTGCCCTCGGACGTCGTCGGGGTGGGCAGCAGCTCGGCCACCGCCGGCAGGCCGTCGGGGTAGCCGCGGCCCTTGGAGTCGCGGGCTCCGAGGGGCGGCGGGCCAGGCCAGGCAGAACCAGCGTTCGCGGCGGTGCGGGGCGCCGACGTCGGACGCGCGTAGACATGTCCATTCCGCATCGAAGCCGAGCGCGGCAAGGTCGGCGGCGACGACGTCCAGGCCGGGTCGTCGAGCAACGATCGCTGCCACGTTCTCAAGGACGACGAGTGCGGGTCGTAGTACGCCCACGGCGTGGGCGACGGTCTTCCACAGTCCACTTCGAGTGCCTTCCTTGATGCCGGCGCCACGTCCGGCATACGACAGGTCTTGGCAGGGGAAGCCCGCGGTGAGGACGTCCACCGGCGGGACGGTGGCCCAGTCGACGGCGGTGATGTCGCCGAGGTTGGGCACGGTGGGGTAGCGGTGGGCCAGGATGCGGGACGCGCCGGGGTCGGGGTCGGCGACCCAGACCGGGCGGGTGTCGAGCACGGCGCAGACGGCGAGATCCAGGCCGCCGTAGCCGGTACACACCGATCCGGCGGTGAGGGCGCTCATCGGGTGCCGTCGCGGTGCAGGCGACGCAGGTGGACGAACAACTGCCAGCCGAGGCGGGGCCGCATGCCGGTGCCGTCGCAGGCGCGGCAGGTGCGGTTCCTGCCTCCGGGACGGCACCGGGTGCAGGTCCCCCACGGGGAGATCAGACACCGGGCGAGGTAACAGAATGTGACGACGAGTAGGCAGAGTCCTAGCAGGACAATGGCGGTTGCCATACGGGCCTCCGGGGCCGTTTCCAGGGGTTTTCGCAGGTGGCGCTCTAGGCGCTAGGTCGCTGGTAGGTCCGCGAATGGGCCTCTAGCGGGGCCTCTAGGTCTAGAGGGGGCAGCCTCTAGACCTAGAGGCGATCAGCGGGTCAGGAACCGGTCCCGGACCCCTTCTTTCCGTCACGCTCGGTGATGGCGTTCAGGATGTCGTCGCGGACGATGCCGATCCGGTTGGCGCCCTTACCGCCCCCGGTCGGGGCGCCCCACACCTGGCCGGTCTTGACGCCGTAGGGCTTGAGCGCGTTGGTCAACTGTGCGGTCTTGGCGCCGCCCTCCTGCTCGGCCCACGGCCCATACACGTCAGGCCGCAGCTCGGCGAGGCGGTCCACCACGATCTCGTTCCACACCTTGGCCTCGCCCGCGGCCAGCACGGCGGCGATGTCGGCCAGCAGGTCATAGGCGGGCGCGGTGGCTTCGGGCTGCTCTCCGGCGGCGTGGCCGGACAGGGTTCCGGCGGCCTTGCGCAGCGCGTACGCCCGATCGGCGATGAGCTGGGTGTTGGGGGTGTCGAGGTAGGCGCTCTTGACGACCTTGGGCATCGGGGTCGCACCGACCAGGTAGCCGGTACCGGCGTCGCCGCCCTTCTCCGGCGGGCCGGGGACGAACAGCGTGGAGCGGATGCCGTTCTTGTAGGCCGACGTGCCCAGGATCATGTCGTTCTCGACCTGGCCGGCCACCCGCAGGCAGAACCGGATGGACACGTTCGCCGAGATGCCGGTGGGCAGGCTGTCCTTGTCGGGCCGCTGGGTGGCCAAGATCAGCACCACGCCCAGGGCGCGGCCCAGTTTGATGATGAACTCCGCGTCCTCGCCGGCCTGCTTGCCGTACTTGGGGTGGGCGAACAGGTTCTGGCACTCGTCGATGATGCAGGCCAGCGGATGCAACCCCAGAGAGCGCCTGTCGGCGATGGCGCGGGTGACCTTGCGGTCCGGGCACAGGTCCGGCGGCAGCGTCTTGAGCACCCCAGCCCGGCGCATGACCTCCTTGCGCAACAGCGCCAGAGAGTCGGCGGCATAAGCGATGGCTTCGTCTTCGATGCCGGAGACGTAGCGGTGGCAGACCTTCTCGTACGGGTCCAGGTCACCGGAGCCCTTCAGCTCGTGAAACCACGGCTCGGCGGTGACGTCGAGCACGATGCCCGCGGCCAGCTCGCGCACCGAGGCGGTCTTGCCCTGGCCGGGAAGGGAGCCGATGAGCACGTTGTGCTCGATCAGCGGCACCGTGATCAGCCGTCCGCGGGGGTCGTTGCCGAACGGGATGCCCTTGAACACATCGTGGGAGGTGGCCTTGAGCAGGGGTGAGGTGACGATGGTCTTGGACAGGTCCTTGTCGCCCACCCACAGGATCAGTCGTCCCTCGTGGACGGAGGAGTCGCCCTCGGGCCAGATGCAGCCCAGCGGACGGCGCAACGAGCCGGACAGGCGGTCGCGCTTGTCCATGACGTCGCCCACGGTCACCCCGTAGGGCAGGTCGATGTCGGCGCGCCAGCCGGGGCCGTCGCGGGTGATCGGGGCCACGAACCGGATCGCGTCGCCGGGATGCTTGGCGATGGCCTGGGTGATTCCGGCGATGCCCAGCGCGCTCAGGGCGCGGATGACGATGTCACTGGTGAGCTTCTCCACGCGGGTCGGCAGAACCGCGCGGTCGATCAGGGGGCGGTCGGCGGGCTTGCCGATGACGCCCAGCACGGCCAGCGCCACGGCCAGCGCCGACCATTGGGCGACGGTGGGGGCGGCGGCCACCAGCAGGGCAGCGATCAGCAGCGTGACTAGCGCGACCCCGGACACCCACACTCGCAGCCGCACCCGAGAGTCCCGCTGCCTGCTCAGCTTCAGGTACGCCTCGGGGTCGGCCTTCTGCACCGCGGTCAGCCGGACCGGCTCGCCCTCCAGATCGAACGTCCAGCGCACCACACCGGAGATGAGGCGGGCCAGGCCGCGCGGCGCGCGGGCGGTCAGCCGACCGGCGTACAGCGGGGTGCGGGCGAGCTGGTAGCCGGCCACGTAAGCGGAGTACTCGCCCGCCCACGCCAGAGTGTCGAGGGCTTCGCGGCGCGAGCGCAGCCACAGCGGGATGATCGGGCGGCGGGTGCGGGACTTCTCGGCCAGCTCGGCGCGCCAGTCACGCTCGGCCTCGCGGGGGCATCCACCCGGATGACCTCGCCCTCCAGCACCGGGGCGTACCGCTCCGGTGCGGCGGGGGTGGGCGGGTAGGGGTGACGGCGGTCACGGACGGTCTCCAGGGAGACCACCTCGGCCCCATCGGCGGGCGGCTTGTCGTCGACCGGTCCGCCCTGCTCGGGGATCGCGGCGGCCACTTTCAGAGTCCATTCCGGGCGGTGGCCGTTGGTCTCGGTCGGGATGTCGGTCATGATGAGGTCACCTCGTGCTGATTGATGGCGGCGGGGTTGCGGGGCGCGGCCACGTTCTTGGCGGAGTGGGGCCGCGTCCCGTAGAAGCGGTTGGTGGGGGCGTCGGTGCTGGGGCGGTGGATCACGTCGCCTCCTTGACGAGGGCGTCGCGCACAGAGCGGGCGGTGTCCATCCCACATCGAGCCGCGCGGCGGATCGCTGCGGCGCTGGGGTAGGCGGGCAACTGTCCGGCGGCGATCAGGTGCCGCACGTGCGCGGTCACGGCGTCGAGGCCCTGGCCGGGGTCGTCGGAGTGCTCGCGCGGGTCGGAATCGGCGCTGGTGTTCGCCCTGTACTCCAGGGGAGTAAGGGGGTTACCGGATCTTGCATCCGTGCCGTGATCGAGGCGGGTGAAGGCGGCCAGGATGATCGGCAACGCGGTCACGATGGCGACGGCGACGACCGGACCAAGGATGTGCAGCACCAGCCGGGAGATGCTGAACGTCTCGGCGACGCCGGGCAGGTAAGGCCAGGCGTTCATACCGAGGGTCAACGCGAGGAACAGCCACTCGATCCGGACCAGGGTGGGCGACTCGATCGGCTGCCCGCGGGTGCCGAGGTAGGCGCGGGCGCCGACCACGACCAGCAGGGCCAGGCTCATGAACGGCTCGACCAGCCAGGCGAACACCCACGAGGGCGACCAGGCCGGGGCGCCGTCGGCGGCGAAGGTCTGCACACCGGCCGTCGACCACGCCAGCGCCAGGGTGAGCGAGACCATGGCCGCGGCCACCAGGACGCGACGCATCCGCGCGGCCTGCCAGGCACGCATAGCCGGGTCCTGACCCAGCTCGTGCAGCCGGGCCGCTTCGCGGGCCTGCTTGCGGCGCTTACGCACCTTGGCCGTGTCCACCAGCAGCGGCGCATCGTCACCCTGGAGATCGGCCAGCAGGTGCGCCTCGGCCACCTCGGCACGCAACCGCTGCACACGCTTCGTCTGGCCGACGGTCTCGATCGGGCGAGCGGACGGGATGGCAGGGAGCGGCGGAGCCTGCTCGCCGAGGTGACGTTCCAGCTCGGCCAGGCCACGCGCGACATCGTCAGGGGAGGGTTCCGGGGTCGGAGTGGTCATCATCTGTCCGTCCTCCTACTTGGTGGTGGGCTTGGTGATGAAGGCGCCGCCGGGGAGCCGCACGGCCTTGGTCTTGGTGCTGGACTCCTGGTGGACGATGTGGCGCCCGTCGCGGTCGCAGGTGACGGACTCGCCGCCGTCCCTGGCGATGAACGTGGCCTCACACTTCTTGCCGGCCATGGCTACTTCTCCTGCTCGGTGTCGTCGGTGTCGGTGGTGGTGGTGTCGAGGGTGAGGGCGGTGATGCCGACCTGCTGGCCGTCGATGATGATCCGGCCGTTCTTGGTGACCTTGACCGGGCCGTGGTGGTGGTAGACGGGCATGGAACGGGACCTGCCTTTCAGGTGGCGATGATGAGAGCGGCGATGAACAGGAAGCCGATGTGCCAGGACTGATCGAGGGCGTAGGCGCCTGTGCCCAGGTGCGGGGCGTCGGCCGTATCGGGGCGGGGTGCGCCCAGGTGGTAGAAGTCGCCCTTGCCCAGGCGTTCGGCCAGCGCGGCGAGGGTGACGCGCCGGTCGGCCCAGTAGTGCGACAGGGCGTCCACGATCAGGCCGGTCAGCAGCGTGATCGGGTGCAGCGTCAGGTCGGCCACCAAAGCGAGCGCGGCCAGCGCGGCGGCCTTGGTCAGGGTGAGGGTGGCCACGTGCCGCAGGCAGGCCAACCGTCCGGCAACGGTGGGGGCGCCCTTGGCGCACGCCTGGTGGTGGGTCTGCACCCAGTGATCCCCCACGGAGTGGGCGGCGTACAGGGCGACGAAGACGGCGGCGAGGGTGGCCAGGGTGTTGGTCGTGCTCATGCTGATCTCCTTTCTCCTTTTGCTCAGATGGACTGAGAGCGGGCGAGGGTGCGGCACAGTCGGCAGGCAGCCCGGCAGCGGGCGCCGTGAACGGGACAGCGCTGGACCTGACGGCCGGTGGTGGTGCCGCAGCGGCGGCAGCCGATGGCGCTGGCCGAGCGGGACCGGCAGTCCAGGCAGACGAAGCGGGCCATCTTTAGGCCACCTCCTGTCCGTTGCCGGACGGGGAGCGGCGGTACAGGGACAGGGCGCGGATCTCCTCGGCGGTCAGTGCCGCCCACACGCCCTCGGCGGGGCGGGTGAACAGGGCGTAGGCCAGGCACTGCGAGCGAGCCGGGCAGGTGGCGCAGATCCGCTTGGCCGCGGCTTCCCGCTCCCGCCGTGCCGTCTCCGGCTCGGGCTCGAAGACGTCGGGGGTGGTGAACAGGTCGGCGGTGGTGTCGTCGCAGGCCGGTCCGGCGGCGAACATCGCCACCCGCAACGCCTTGCGGTGCGCCTTCTGGGCGAGGTAGGCGCGGCGCAGCGTGGACAGGGAGGTCATCGCCGGCACCTCCGGCACGTGGTCGAGGTGCGCGGGTTGATGCCGCCGCAGCGGCATACCCAGGTGCTCGCGGTGCCGGGCGGCAACCAGGGAGAACCGCTGGCGGTCCTCTTCCTGATGGACTGGTGGGTCATGATGGTGGTGCTCCTTTTCGGGGAGTTCGGGAGCGGCCCATGTCTTGGCGGATGGGGGCCGCTCCCTCTCGTTTGGGCGGATCAGCCGAGGGCGCCGGCGAAGGTCACCAGCGAGTCGGTGACCGTCATCAGGCCGGTGAAGGCGCTCGTCGCGAACTGAGCGGCGTGGGTGGGCTCCCGAACGATGAAGAACAGGGCCACGATCACGAGCAGGACGGGGAGAAAGCGGCGGGGCTTCGGGGTCGGAATCATCGAGCGGACTCCCTCTCGGGTCTACGGGCCTGCTAGACAGGTCCTGTGAGATATAGAACATGTACAGTTGCCAAGAGTCAAGACTTGGGGATCCTGTTTTCTGGGGAGGTCCCGCCGTGTGGCTCGTCGGCTCTTGCTGAGACCAGAGAACCTCATGCTCAAGAGGGGCGGGCAGGGTGATTGCGGGGGTGCCTGGGTGCTCGGGGGGTGCTTTTAGGGGGTGATTGCGGGCTTGACCAGGGAAATAAGCCCGGAGGATTTTGGGCAAATAGGTGGTCTAGTGGCTTTGACCTGAGTCATGCTGACTTTGTCGGCAATGACGGAGGTGGCAATGTCTCGCGTGCCTAATCTCGGCTTGGCTGATGCCATGCGCAGGGCTGATTGCTCGAACAAGAGGCTCGCGGAGCGCGTTCGACTCGTCGCCCAAGAAGAAGGCGTCATACTCCGATGCACGCATGTGGACGTCAAGCGGTGGCTTGATGGTGTCCAACCTCGCTCGTCGACCGCCGGCTTCATTGCAGAGGCGCTCAGTCGTAAGGCCGCGGTTCGGTTCTCTCTCGAAGACATCGGGATGGCGGGTGTTGTCACGCCTGCAACGCTTGAGCGAGGACTTGAGTACTCAGATGATGTTCCGGATGCCGTTTCTCGGCTCCTTGGCATCACCCGGAGAGATTTGGCAGACGATCCACTTGCTTTGGAAGCTTCCATTGTTCCTACGGCCTGGGTTCAGCCGCTTCTTACATGGTTGCTGTCCAGAGCAGAACCTTTGCCCGTAAGAGCTGGCGCGCAGGCGTCAGTAGGGGAGTCTGACGTAGCCGCAATCCGCACGACTACCCAACTTTTCATGAAGCTGGATTTTCAGTACGGGGGTGGTCATGCTCGCGCGTCTTTAGCTCAATATTACGTTCGCGAGGTCGGCCCTCTTCTGGAAGGAAAGTTCACGGAGCCGGTTGGTCGGATGCTGTTCTCCGCTGCTGCTGAGGTCGCCCAGCTCCTTGGTTGGACCGCGTACGACATAGGCCGTCATGGGCTTGCTCAGCGATATCTGATTCAAGCTCTGCGCCTCGCTCAAGCTGCCGATGACCGCATGATGGGCGGGAGAATCTTGGGCAACATGAGCCACCAGGCGAATTACCTAGGAAATTTTAGTCAAGCAGTGCAGCTGGCGCGTGCGGCCCAGGAGGGTTCTAAGGGAGTCGCGAGCGCCACCACAATGGCCAGTTTTCTTGCGATGGAAGCCAGGGCGCACGCGGGTAGTGGTCATGACCCATCGTGCTCGCGGGCTCTGCGTGAGGCTGAAAAGCTCTTTGAAGGACGAAACATCTTCGATGATCCCGAGTGGATCAGCTATTTTGATGACGCTGAGTTAGCGGGTGAGGGTGCCCACTGCTTCCGTGACTTGCGAAACGCCCGTGTGGCGCAAGAGTTCGTTGGGCGTTGCCTGGAACTTACTGATCCTGTCTACGTCAGGACCTTGGCGTTCATCAGGTTCGTTGAAGCGGCGACGTACATTCATCAAGGAGAGCCGGGCCAAGCGGTCGCACTGGCTAAGCAGGCGATAGAGCTTGCGGGCTCCCTGAAATCGGGGCGCTACCTTCGATACGTTTCCGACCTGTGTGCAGAGCTTGAACCATTCCGAACCGACAGTGAAGTAACGGCATTTCGTGAGCTGGTCTCTCGGAAGTATCCATCCCTCAAGGTCTAGAACGGGCTCCATCCACGAGGTGTGTCGTCATTATGAAGAGATGACAGGCGTATCTGGAATTCGCGAGCGATCTTGTCGCTCTCATTGACGTTTTGCATAAGCCAGGTTGTCATTTTGAGTTCGTTGATTGATCGTAGAACTGTGAAGCCCTCCCACTCCATGACATCGAACCCGTACGACTTTGCAAAGCTCGAATAGTCATCGGGAGTATGCCAGCCAATAAGATGCTCTGTTGCGGTTACAGCTAGATCGGATTCGGGAGGGCCGAAGGCAAACCGCTCGAAGTCGATGAGGAATATTCCGCCGTCAGTCGACTTTATTAGGTTTTGCTGGTGGGCGTCACCATGGACAGCGCAGAACTCAAGTGGGTAATGAAGGTTTTTGTGCTGCTCTCGTAAGTCGAACAACCGCTTAATGAGAAATTCTTGATCCTCATCGCGCAGTGTATCGGCTTTGGTTATACGCTCTGTCACTCTTCCGAAGATATCGAACTTAGGTAAGGGAAGATCCGGGGGAACGGGAAGGTGGTGAAGTTGCCGAAGGATACGAGCGAGGTCACCTGTGGTTGCTTTTTCTCCGCTGTCATTAATGAACTGCCAGAAGGTGACAGGTCGATCGCGAACTATGATCGGCTGTTCGTGATCGGTGGGTTCGGCGGCGGGCAGTCCCGAATCGCGTAGCCACTTCGCAACGGCAACCTCTTTGGTCGCGTCGGCGAGCACCTCGGCGCTTCGAGCGATTCGGACGATCACCTTCTCGGCCGGAAGGTCGAAGATGGCGTTTTCGCCAAGGCGGATCAGTCGTGCTTCTTCGCTCTGTAGCCCGGTCCTACGGCATGCCTCGCTCAGTGTCTTGCTTGCTTCGGTGACGGTGAAGGGGAGGGCGGCCGGATCGGCTGTTGTCACGTGGGGAGCCTCTTCGCTGGGGTTGCGGTTGCTTCGCTGCCATCAGGTTGAGTTGTGTGCTTGGTGACGATCCGTCCCTGTCCGCGCCTGCTCTCAACATGGCCCTCTGCCTCTAGGGTCGCAATCGCGCGTCTCACGGTGCCGCGCGCAACCTCGTACCGCTGGGCGAGCTGGTTTTCTCCGGGGAGAGGGGCGCCCACCGGGATGCCGCCGGAAACGATCTGTTCGCGGATCAGGTGGGCAATCTCATCAGCTCGGGTCAGGGGTGTCTGCGCATTGCCCACGAACCATCCTTTTCCGTGAACCGCCGTGATCACCCCTTCACCTGCCAACACCTGAAGTGCTTGCCGTACGGTGCCCTTCGATACGGCGAACTGATCGGCTAGAGCTTCCTCGCTGGGAAGACGCTGCCCCTGACCAAGCGACCCACCTTCTATCTGTCCGCGAAGAGACTGGGCTATGGCCTCGTATCGCGCCGCAATGGGGCCACGCCCGCCAGCTGTTTCCCCTACGACTCGCCGGCCCTTGCCCATCTCGCTCGCCACCACTCCGAGACTCTCCAGCTCGGCAAGAGCTTGCCGTACGGTCCCGCGTGCAACGCCATAGGAGCGCACAAGCGAAGCCTCGGATGGCAACATGCCACCAGCAGGAAGGTCGCCACTCTGGATCTGGGCACGCAGATCATCTGCTATACGGGCGTAGACGGGCCGGTCATTCCCCTGACTCATCGTGCTCCCTTGGCGAGACATCGCTCTAAGGCTAGGACACTGGGGACAACATCAGCTGGGAGGCGACCGAGTGGATCAGGCTGCTGTGACGAGCGAGAAGCTGACAATACGCGCTTTAGTCACCACCTCAGGCTAGGAGTGGCAAGCTTTTCCGTCAGTCACCCTTGATGTCTTTGACTTCATTCAGGATTCGGGCCGCTTCGTCGGGCCGGTCCAACTTCAAGAACATCAGCGCGAGGTTGTTCAGTGTGCCAACCATCTCGGGGCGGTGGCGGTCGGGGTAGGTCTCGGCTAGTTTCCGGTAGATGGCCACAGCCTCCTCAGTTGCTGATAGTGCCTCAACTGGACGTTCCAGATCTGACAGTCGGTTTCCGAGGTTGTTCAGCAAGCGGGCCAGGATAGGGCGGTGGCGGTCGGGGTAGGTCTCGGCTAGTTTCCGGTAGATGGCCACAGCCTCCTCAGTTGCCGATAGTGCCTCAACTGGACGACCCTGGCCCGACAACCGGATGCCGAGATTGCCTAGCGCGCCAGCCAGGGTAGGGCGGTGGCGGTCGGGGTAGGTCTCGGCTAGTTTCCGGTAGATGGCCACAGCCTCCTCAGTTGCCGATAGTGCCTCAACTGGACGCTCCAGATCTGACAGCCAGATGCCGAGGTTGTTCAGCAAGAGAGCCATCTCGGGGCGGTGGCGGTCGGGGTAGGTCTCGGCTAGTTTCCGGTAGATGGCCACAGCCTCCTCAGTTACCGATAGTGCCTCAACTGGACGCTCCAGACTTGACAACTGGCTGGCAAGGTTGCTCAGGTTGCCGGCCAGGCTAGGGCGGTGGCGGTCGGGGTAGGTCTCGGCTAGTTTCCGGTAGATGGCCACGGACTCTTCAATTACTGGTAGTGCCTCAACTGGACGCTTCAGATCTGACAACCGGCTACCGAGATTGCCGAGCGCGCCAGCCAGATAGTGGTCGTGGCGGTCGGGGTAGGTCTCGGCTAGTTTCCGGTAGATGGCTACAGCCTCCTCAGCTATTGCCAGTGCCCCAGTCAGGCGCTCCAACTCCGCGAATGTCAGGCTGAGGTTGCTTAGCGAGCGGGCTAGGGCGGGGCGGTGCTCCGAGTTGGTCTTGGCCAGCTCCTGGTAGATGGCCACGGTTTCCTCAACTTGCGATAGCGCCTCAGTGGGACGCCCCAACTCCCAAAGGTGACCACCCAAGCTGGCGAGCGCCTCGGCTAGGGCGGGGCGGTACTCCGAGTTAGTCTTGGCCAGCTCCCGGTAGATGGCCACGGCCTCCTCAGCTACCGGTAGCGCCTCAGTCAGACGCCTCACCTCGGCTAAATGCATCCCAAGAGCTGCTAACCAACGTGCCTGTTCCGCGACATCTGCATCAGCCGGAACACTGTCGAGTAATCGCCGCGCAAGTAGGACATGCGCGTCAGCCAACATCAGGGAGGGGCGAGGCAGCGCCTCGTACAACGCCAGCAGGGTTTCACGCGGTGCCGGGACCGATCCCACCTCGCCAGCGACCGACGGCAACAACTTTTGCAGCATCTCACCAGCGGCCTCCAGTTCCTGCGCCGCTCGTGCCAGCGTCACCAGCGCCCTCCGCCCCTGCTGCGCATCCAGTTCGTCCAGACATGCCTCCAGTAATTCCGCAGACCTACTGAACTCCCGAGTGATGTGCAGCTCCGCTAGGCGGTCCGGCCGCAATCGCCCCAACCACTCTCGGTCCTCATCTGGTGGATATAACTCTCTTAACCAATCGGCCACCCGCACTGACGCCATCCCGTCAGGTACTCGGCCCACTACCTCTACAGCTTGCGCCCGGTCCTTTGCCCCCAGCAGCGTGCTGACCGCTACGGTCTGTCTAACCGTCTCCTCGCTCAATCCGAAAAGGCCGTCCATCAGTCCTTGGGCGCGGGCGCTCTGTATCCAAAAACGCCGCTCATGCCCCAAAACCTCCTCCAACACCTCATCCACCCGCACCACAACCTCGCCCACACCTGGTCGCGTTGACCTCAACACCGCCACCAGCGCCGCCGCGTGTAAGTCCAAGATCCGTTGTGGCCCATCACCTAGCACTGCCTCAAACCTTGCAGGCCGCTGCACTTTCAGTGCAGCGGCGAAATAAGGCACTGCTGTAGCCACGATTTCCTGATCAGACGTGCCTGCCTGGACTCCTTCTGCCAGCTCTATTTCCATAGCCCCAGCAGCTGT
This sequence comes from Streptosporangium sp. NPDC000509, assembly GCF_042898365.1. Classification (NCBI taxonomy): domain Bacteria; kingdom Bacillati; phylum Actinomycetota; class Actinomycetes; order Streptosporangiales; family Streptosporangiaceae; genus Streptosporangium; species Streptosporangium sp. NPDC000509. The sequence goes on from NZ_JBIAYX010000011.1 coordinate 73,919, forward strand.
CACCATCTGCCGTACCCGCGCTGACTCCGCGCCCAACTGCCGCCACCATTCCCCTGCCGTGCGCGCCAGCAGCAGTACCCGTACCCGGCGCCCGTCATCATTGGCAACCTCACGTAGCAGCGCCGCCAGTCCTGTCCGGGTTTCGGCATAATCCACCACTAGTAACACCTGCTCATCAGTCACCGCTCGCCACCGTGCCAGCGCCTCTGCTTCGGTGTCATCGGCGACCTGCAGCATCCCCCAACTGCTCCCTAATTCTTCAGCCAGTTGTATCGCTAGTCGGGACTTGCCGACTCCACCTGGGCCAGTCACTAACCGTAACCGTTCGGCATTGGCGTCAGCACACCATGCCTTTAGCTCCGCCAACTCCCGCTCTCTGCCAGTGAATGGCACCACACCCCGCGACGGATGCAACAACGACGCTGGCCCATGTCCATCTGGCGACGGCTCCGCCGTCTTCTTCAGGGCTTCAACAGCCTCAGTATGTGCGCGGTGACGTTCTAGTAGCGTTGGAGCGAACGCTCCGCACAGCCCACCGATCACTGCCCCTAGCATCGCCCCCAATGCCTTACCGTCCAACGCGGCGGCCACCACTGTCCCCAGTGCAGCCATCAAAACGATCAAAAATGTACGCCACCAACCGGCCATGTCGTCATCTGTAGACCATGCCAACAGGTCAGAGTGTGCTTCGTTACCTAACCGCAAACCAGATATCTCAGATCATCGCGATCCTCCAGTGGCCCAGCCCTTGGCAAGCTGGCTCCATCAGAGCTTGATCATCATCAATACGTCCACAGATCCTGTCCTCAAGCTCCCTGGATTGGACTAAGCACTAGGTCGGAGCGTCGTAGATCCTGACTTGACCCACCCCTTAAAAGGGTTCGAGTGAGGGTTCGAGTCCCTCCGGGGGCACTCATGATGATCTGCGGAACAAGGCCCGCGACCAGTGAAAACGTGGTCGCGGGTCTTTTCGTGTTATCCGGCTCCGTGCGACCCGTGCCGAACGGTCGGGAGTACCCCTCCCAAATGTGCTCGCAAAACTTTTGGAGTTACATAACTGTGATCATTCTCCGTAGAGTGCGGAGGGCCGGGATTCGATGTATCCCTGGTATAAAATAGTAACCATGAGTAGCGAGGCGAACCTGGAGTCCGTGCTGGGGGCGAACGGGGTCGCCCGGCAGTTGATCGGTCATATCGGGGACAAGTGGTCCCTGCTGGTGATCGCGGCGCTGGGGCACGAGGCCCAGCGCTTCTCCCGGCTCAAGGCGCGGATCGAGGGGATCAACCAGCGCATGCTGACCCGGACGCTACGGGCCCTGGAGCGTGACGGCATCGTCGAGCGCAACGTCTACCCGACCTCGCCGCCCACGGTGGAGTACGTGCTCACCAGGATGGGGCGCGACCTGTCGGTGGCCGTGACCGGCATCTGCGAGTGGGCGCGCCGCAATCTCGAAGAGGTCGAGGCGTCGCAGCGGCTCTTCGACGAGCGAGCGGCAAGACAGATGTGAGGCCCGGGAACCGAAGGCGCCACCTGTTCGTTGGCACCATCGGCGGTAGCCGTACGGTCGCCTGGACAACATGGATATCAGCACGATACGGCCGTGTGACAACCGATCTAATACGCTGATCGCGTAGGTCGCAGCGTGGAGGCAGCGATGGAGAGCAAGAACCCCGTATTCAGTCGGCAGGCCAAGGGCCAGCAGCAAGGTTGGGGCATGCCGACCCCCACCCCTGACCAGCTTCAGGGCATGTACAACACGCCGTCATACGCGCCGCCCGCACAGCGGACGATGACGATTGACGACGTGGTCGTGCGTGGTTTCATCACGCTTGGCACGCTTGTCGTCTCGGCGGCGGTCGCCTGGGTGCTCAACCTCGGCATGGTCGCGGCGATCGCCGGTGTCATCGTCGGCCTGATCCTCGCCCTGGTCATCTCGTTCAAGTCCAGCACCAACCCCGTTCTGATCCTCGGCTACTCGGTCGCCTACGGTGTCGCCGTCGGTGTGATCAGCCACGTCTACAACGATCTGTACAGCGGCATCGTCTTCCAGGCGGTGGTCGGTACGGCTCTGGCCTTCGCCGCCATGCTGACCGTTTACTCGCTGCGCATCATCCGCGTGACGCCCAAGTTCACCAAGTTCGTCGTGGCCGCCGGGCTGGGCCTGATGGGTCTCATGCTCATCAACCTGGTCGCCGGGTTCTTCATCGAGGACGGCATCGGCATCCGGTCGGGCGGCCCGCTGGCCTACGTGTTCAGCATCGCCGCGATCCTCATCGGCTGCTTCTTCCTCCTCCTCGACTTCGACCAGGTCGAGCAGGGCGTGCGGAACGGAGCTCCGGAGAAGTACTCGTGGCTGATGGCCTTCGGCCTCACCGTCACCCTGGTCTGGATCTACCTGGAGATCCTGCGCCTGCTGAGCTACTTCTCGAGTAGCGACTGACGACAGCACGGAGAGGGCCCCGCCGGACGCGTTCCGGCGGGGCCCTCTCGTTTTTTCCGGCGACGGACGAGTGAACGGAAGGCAAAGGGGGATGGACGAACCACGAAGGAAGAGAGCATCTCAGGGCTTGCCATCTGGGCTTTCGTGATGCACTGTCGAGCAAAGGAGCCTATCCGTGGAGGTGCCCATGTCGTTGAACCACTCGATGGAGACGCAGAGCAAGCTGATCGCCAGGGTTCCGGACATCACCGGACGTGCACTCCCAGAGTGGTTTCAAGCCATCGACAACGGCCCGTCGTTCCTTCGCTGTGACGAGCGGGCCACCTGGCTCGCCAACGAGCACGGGCTGACCCACGGCTACGCCGCGGCCATCGTGCACGAGCACGAGCGGCACCGCCGTACCCGCCACCTGTAAGCCGTCTATCTCCGTGAAGCCCGCGCCGCTTCGGTGGTGCGGGCTTCGGCGTGGGTCATGATGGAGTCATGGATCATGACAAGGCGCGCGGGTTCATCCGCGCCAACCACCGAGCGGTCATGCTGACCTCGCACGCCGACGGCCGCCCGCAACTCTCCCCGGTCACCGTGGGGCTCGACGCGGAGGGGAACGCGATCGTCAGCACCAGGGAGACGGCGGCGAAGGTACGCAACCTCCGCAGGAATCCGCAGGTCTCGCTCTGCGTGACGACCGACGCCTTCTTCGGCGAGTGGATCCAGATCGACGGCGTCGCGGAGATCGTCTCCCTGCCCGAGGCGATGGATCTCCTGGTCGGCTATTACCGTGACATCTCCGGCGAGCACCCGGACTGGGACGACTACCGGGCCGCGATGGAGCGGGAGCGGCGGGTGATCCTGAGGATCGCGATCACCCGAGCCGGCCCCGACGTGCACGGCTGACCGCGTCCCGGGACACACCCCGGCCGCGCGCTCGCCTGACCGGGGTGGCCCGCGTCGGGAGATCTCCCCGGTACGCGGTGCCCGACGACACCGCGCCCGGCCCGGTTCAGCTGAGGCGTTCCAGGACCATCGCCATGCCCTGGCCGCCGCCGACGCACATGGTCTCCAGGCCGATCGACCTGTCGTGGAAGGCGAGGCTGTTGATCAGCGTGGAGGTGATGCGGGCGCCGGTCATCCCGAAGGGGTGCCCGACCGCGATGGCGCCGCCGTTGACGTTGAGCCGGTCGATGTCGATCCCCAGGTCCTGGTAGGACGGGATGACCTGGGCGGCGAACGCCTCGTTGATCTCGACGAGGTCCACGTCGCCGATGGCCATGCCCGCCCTGGCCAGGGCCTGCTTCGAGGCCTCGACCGGGCCCAGGCCCATGATCTCGGGGGACAGGCCGGTCACCCCGGTGGAGACGATCCGGGCGAGCGGGGTGATGCCGAGTTCGGCGGCCCGGGTGTCGCTCATCACGATCACGGCGGCGGCGCCGTCGTTCAGCGGGCAGCAGTTGCCCGCGGTGACCGTGCCGTCGGGCCGGAAGACCGGCTTGAGCTGGGAGACCGCCTCGTAGGTGGTCCCCGCCCGAGGGCCGTCGTCCTTGCTCACCACGGTCCCGTCGGGCAGGGTGACCGGGGTGATGTCCTTCTCCCAGAAGCCGTTGGCGATGGCCTTCTCCGCCAGGTTCTGGGAGCGGACACCGAACTCGTCCTGCTCCTGCCGGGAGACGCCCTTCAGCCCGGCGAGGTTCTCCGCCGTCTGGCCCATCGCCACGTAGACGTCGGGCATCAGGCCGTCCTCGCGCGGGTCGTGCCAGACTCCCCTGCCGCCCTCCGCGGCACTCGCCGTGCGGGCCTGGGCGTCGAGGAAGAGCGGGTTCGTCGTGTCGGGCAGCGAGTCCGAGCTGCCCTTGGCGAAGCGGGAGACGCACTCCACGCCCGCGGAGACGAACACGTCCCCCTCGCCCGCCCTGATCGCGTGCAGGGCCATCCGGGTGGTCTGCAGCGAGGACGAGCAGTAGCGGGTCACGGTGGTGCCCGGCACGCCGTCCAGGCCGAGCAGGGTGGCGACCACGCGACCCATGTTGAAGCCCTGTTCGCCGCCCGGCAGGCCACAGCCCAGCATGAGGTCGTCGATCGTGGTCGGGTCGAGCTGGGGGACCTTGGCGAGCGCGGCCTGGATGATCTGTACGGTCAGGTCGTCGGGGCGGATGTCCTTGAGGGACCCCTTGAAGGCGCGTCCGATGGGCGAGCGCGCGGTCGCGACGATGACTGCCTCGGGCATGTGGCTCTCCTGGGTTGATGTCTGCTCCTCCTGCGGAGCGTACCGCGCGGTATGCCCAAAACCGCGCCCAGGGGCGTTGAAACAGAACTTTGTACGGGGAGCGCGAGGCCCCTTCCCGACCGGAGGAAGGGGCCCAGTCGCCCTGTCGGTGACGAGTGACGGCGGTACGGCCGTGGACGCCCGGATGTCAGCCGTACATGCCGGGGGAGGTGCCGTCGCCGTCCCTGATCCCGTGCAGAGCGCCCTTCTCGTCGCGCCACATCCGCCAGCCGTTCTGACTGCCGGTGAACCAGAGGGGCGGGGCGCCCGAGCCGGACACCCGCTTGCCGTCGGCCAGCCTGTACTCGCACAGCGAGGCCACCGAGTAGAAACCGGGGTTCTGGCCCTTGAGCGCGAGCGGCTTGGGATCGGTCACGCAGAAGGACCAGGCGCGCTCGTCCTTGACGTCGGCCGCGCGGGCGGTGGGAAGGTCGAAGGCGCTACCCGGCTCGCCGTGCCGCAGGAAGCCGACCTTCTCCATGCGAGGCGGGAAGGCGAGCCACCAGCCCGCCTCGGGCACCTGGTCGGCGGAGATCTGGCCGAGCACCCGGCCGCTCCCCGCCTCCAGTCTGGCGAACCCGCCGTACCGGCCCTCCTGGTCGACCGGGCGGACCACCGGGGCGAAGCCGGGACTGCCGCTGGGATAGACGCGGACCACCGACGGGCGCATCCAGTTGACCGTGCCGTCGGAGAGCTTGACGGAGAACAGGCCGAAGGCGGAGACCTTGCTCGTCTTCGGATTGGTGTAGGGGGCGACGTATCCGACGAGGTTTCCCGCCGTCGCGCCGAAGGACCAGCCTCCCGACAGGTCGACTCCGGCGCCGAGGGGCTGCTCGACGGGGAGCCGCCAGACGGCCTTGCCGGTCTTGAGGTCGTACGCCTCCAGCACGGGGTGGCGGGCCAGACGGAGGAACACCACGCGCGAGGCGTCGGACCACTCGGCCTCGGCGATGCCGGGGATCTTCCACATGGCCTTGCCGGTGGCCGGATCGAGGACGACGACGCGGGCGCTCGCGAGCGCGGTGTTCTCGGACACGCACACGAACGCCCCGCACCGCTGCGGGCCGAAGGTGGAGTGCACCGGGCGACGCCACCTGCGGGCCCCGGTCCTGGCGTCCAGGCCGACGAGCGTGGCCTTCCACCGGCCCCGCCTGGCGGGGTCGATCGTCACCGCGACGGTCTGTCCGGTGGAGGTCTCGACGATCGCGGGGGCGGGCACCCCCATGCCCGGCAGGCGGCCCGCCATGGTCGAGGGGTGGGCCCACAGCTTCCTGCCCGTGGCGAGGTCGAGGGCGACCGTCTCCAGCGTGCCGTCGGGCTTCATGGAGGTCGTCGTGGCGACGCCACCGGCGGCGGTGGTGCGGCTGACCGCGTTCACCTCGGTGTTGTGCCAGGTGGGATGGTCGGGGGTGGCCGCTTCAGTGCCGGAGCAGCCGCCCAGGGTCAAAGCTCCGGCGAGCACCAGGGCCGGTTTCGCGAGGGGCCGGATCACGGGTATTCCACTCCAATGCGGGCGAGGCGTTACGGCTTCGCAGCGGAGGGTGACCGTGTTCAGGCGTCGTTGGGCCGCATCCACGGCCTTCGGCCGAGTATGGTCACCCACCGTCCGTGAGGTCCGGTCGCTCGCCCGGCGACACGGGTCGCGGAGACCTCGGCGCCGGGCTCCTCCGCGGCCTTGGCCGCCGCGAGGTAGATCGACTCAGTGCGCCGGACCCGGGGCTCGGGCCAGAGTTCCAACGCACTGCATACGGAAGGTAGCACCGCGTAAGCGATCTGGAGATAGCCTTGGGTAGATGGGTGAAAACGATCAAGGCCGAACATCTCCGTGGGGTTCGTGTCGAACTCCGGCCCCAGCAGGTCGGCGAAGGCCACCGTCCGCCCGCCCGCCTCGACCACGGCGACGGTCTGCGCGGCGGCGAGCTGGCGGCTCCATCGCCGCGTCACCCAGCGCAGAGGCTGTGCGATCGGCCGGACCGTGCCCAGGTCGGGGCAGGTGCCCACGACCACCTCCGCCCCCGCCTTCCGCAGCCGTTCGACCGCCTTGCGCAGGTGCCGTACGGCGTGGGCGGGCCTGCTCTGCGAGGTGACGTCGTTCGCCCCGATGAAGATGACCGCGATCTCGGGCCTGGCCTTCAACGCCTTGTCCACCTGCTCGCCCAGCTCCGCGGAGGTCGCTCCCGACCTGCCCGTCACGGTGAGCCGAACCGGCCGCTCGGCGATCACGGCCAGCCCGTTCGCGATCAGCACGGCGGGTGTCTCCGCGGGTTCCGAGGTGCCCAGGCCGACGGAGGTGGAGTCGCCGAGCATGACCATCCTGACGGGCTCGCCGTCGAAGGCCCCGTACACCCCGTCCGAAGGCGGTCCCTCCATGCCGTGCGGGCGGCCGACGGTGCGGCGGGCCACCAGTGCCTCGGCCAGCAGCAGGCCGTAGGTCGCCGCGCCGAGCGCGGTGAGGCCCCCTCCGCCCAGGGCGGCCGCCGCGGCGACGCGGCGGGCGACTCGCGCCGTACCCGGTGTCCAGCTCACGTGGCGTCGCTCCCTCCGTACGGGGCGGTAGCGTTGCCTTTGGTGACACAGCCGAGTCCCTGCCACCCCTACGGGGATCGCGGCGATTACGACAACAAGCCGACCGAGCTTTGGTATTTCGAGGTGATATCCCGGTGCGCGTACATGACTCGCTTGTCGAACTGATGGGCAACACCCCTCTCGTCCGACTGAACAAGGTGACAGAGGGCATTTCCGCCCAAGTGCTGGCGAAGGTGGAGTATTTCAACCCTGGAGGGTCGGTGAAGGACCGCATCGCGGTCCGGATGATCGACGCCGCCGAGCAGTCGGGAGAGTTGCGTCCCGGGGGCACGATCGTGGAGCCCACCTCGGGTAACACCGGGATCGGCCTCGCCATCGTGGCCCAGCAGCGGGGATATCGCTGCCTGTTCGTGGTGCCCGACAAGGTGGCCCAGGACAAGATCTCGGTTCTGCGCGCCTACGGCGCCGAGGTCGTGGTCTGCCCGACGGCGGTCTCCCCCGACCACCCCGACTCCTACTACTCGGTCTCCGACCGGCTGGCCAGGGAGACGCCGAACGCCTGGAAGCCCGACCAGTACTCCAACCCGCGCAACACCGAGAGCCACTACCACTCCACCGGCCCGGAGATCTGGGACCAGACGGAGGGCAGGATCACCCACTTCGTGGCGGGCGTCGGCACCGGGGGCACGATCAGCGGCACCGGCCGCTACCTCAAGGAGGTCTCCGGCGGCCGGGTAAAGATCATCGGGGCCGACCCCGAGGGTTCCGTCTACTCCGGCGGCACCGGGCGACCGTACCTGGTGGAGGGCGTCGGCGAGGACATCTGGCCGGCCAACTACGACACCACGATCTGCGACGAGGTCATCGCGATCTCCGACAAGGACTCCTTCACCATGACCCGCCGCCTGGCCCGCGAGGAGGCGCTGCTGGTGGGCGGCTCCTGCGGCATGGCGACGGTCGCGGCGCTGCGCGTGGCCGAGCGGGCCGGACCGGACGACGTGATCGTGGTGCTGCTGCCCGACGGCGGCCGTGGTTACCTGTCGAAGATCTTCAACGACGAGTGGATGGCCGACTACGGCTTCCTCACCACCTCCAGCGAGGAGGGCCTGGTCAGGGACGTGCTGACCCAGAAGAGCTCCGGCATGCCGGAGTTCGTGCACACCCACCCGCACGAGTCGGTCGACACGGCCATCTCGATCATGCGCGAGTACGGGGTGTCGCAGCTTCCGGTGATGAAGGAGGAGCCGCCGGTCATGGCCGCCGAGGTGGTCGGCTCGATCCTGGAGCGCGACCTGCTCGACGCCCTGTACCGGGGCCGGGTGCGGCCGACCGACCCGCTGGCCGCCCACATGTCGCAGCCGCTGCCGACGATCGGCGCGGGGGAGCCGGTCTCCATCGCCGTCGAGGCACTGGAGAAGGCCGACGCCGCGGTCGTCCTCGACGACGGCAAGCCCGTCGGCCTGATCACCCGGCAGGACCTGCTCGCCTTCCTCGCCAGCCACTAGCCCGTTCTTCAGGAGAGGGCGGGGTCAGAGGGGAAACTCCGCCGTCACCTCCCAGGCCCCGGAGCGGGTGGGGCCGGCCAGCAGACGGCCGCCGAGAGCCTCGACGCGCTCGGCCATGCCCACCAGGCCGAACCCACCGCCGAGGCGGGCGACCCTGACGTCGGCCAACGAGCCGTAGTTGCGCACCCGCAGCCGCACGGCGCCCCCGGTGGGTGAGGCGCCTTCGCGAGGCGGGGGGCCCGCCGGGGCGGAGGCGGTACGCCGGGCCCGCGGGTCCTGGTCGTTCCCCGTCTTCACGCGTACGCTCTCGGCCCAGGCGCGCAGGTCGGAGCCGTCGGTGAGCTTCAGGTCCGCCTCGACCCAGTCGGTGCCGGGGGCGTGCCTGCGGACGTTGGTCAACGACTCCTGAAGGACCCGGTGGAGGGTGGTCATCACCTCCGGGGCGACGGTGCCCTCGGCGATGCCCTGGCCGATGTCGAAGGTGACCTGGGGGCCCGCGGCGGAGAAACGCTCGACCATCGTGCGCATGTCCATGAGCGTGCTGCCCGGTGAGCGGGCGGCCCCGTCCTCCGCGCGCAGCACGCTGACCAGGCGGCGCATCGAGGTGAGCGCGTCGGCCCCCGCGTTCGCGATCGCCTCCAGGGAGGGGACCACGGCCTCGGGTTTCTGCTCGGCGACGACCTTGGCGGCCTGGGCCTGCACCACGATCCCGGTGATGTGGTGGGCGACCAGGTCGTGCAGCTCCCTGGCCAGCTCCAGGCGTTCGGACCGCCGTACCGTGTCGACGGCCTCCCTGCGGCGCTCCAGCTGGAAGCGGAGGTAGGCGCCGATACCGGCGGCGCAGGACCAGCAGACGAAGAGCAGGAAGCCCGAGGCCGTCGCCGGTTCCCCGCTCATGAAGTTCAGGCGGACGGAGGAGGTTTCGAGCACGATCATCGTCGCCAGGGAGAACAGCGCGGCCCGCCGCACCGGCTCGATCGCGCGCAGCCCGCCGACGGTGAGGACCAGCAGCGACCCGATCTCGGCCACGCCGGGACTGCCGTCGCCGTCGGTGATCCCGATGATCAGGGACGACAGGAACGACACCGTCAGCAGGGTGACGAGCCCGCCGACCCGCCAGCGGCGGCGTCGCGCCACCGCCACGACGCCCACCAGGCCGCACACGGGGCTCAGCAGCATCGCCGGGTTGAGGCCGCCCCTCGACGACATGATGGCCGAGACCACCATCACGTCGATCAGCAGGAGCAGGACGAGCCAACCGATCAAAGCGATCTCGCTGAGTCTTTTGACCCAGTAGATCAGCCGGTTCGTCTCTCCCACGGTCCCCGAGCCTAAGCCTCGCGGAGGAGTGGTCATATCGGCCGTTCGGCCGAATCGTTCCCCGGGGAACCGGTCGTTCAGCGGAAGCGGCGCGGGGAACTCGTCGCCGATGCTTGAGAGGTCGAAGGGGGAAAGAGATGACCATCATCGGGATCGTGCTCCTGCTCGCCGGGCTCGTGGTCGGTGCGGCCTTGACGCTCGCCGACCCGGTCCTGCTCTCGCGGATCGGCGGGGAGCGCGCGGAGTAGGCGGCCGGAGGCTCCCTGGGTGGCGTTTTCCGCTGCTCTGGGGCACCCTGCGCCGCGAGTAACGTTGACCTCATGAACCAAGGATTCGAGACGCTGGCCATCCACGCAGGTCAGGAACCCGACCCCTACACCGGGGCCGTGGTGCCGCCGATCTACGCGGTGTCCACCTACAAGCAGGACGGCGTGGGCGGGTTGCGCGCCGGATATGAGTACAGCCGGTCCGCCAACCCGACCAGGACCGCGCTGGAGGAGGCCATGGCCGCCGTCGAGGGCGGCAGCCGTGGTCTGGCCTTCGCCTCGGGCCTGGCCGCCGAGGACGCGGTGCTCCGGGCGATCTGCAGGCCGGGCGATCACGTGATCATCCCGAACGACGCCTACGGCGGCACCTACCGTCTGTTCGCGAAGGTCCACGAGCGCTGGGGGCTGCACTACGACCCGGCGCCGCTGGGCGACCTGACGGCGGTGGCGGCCGCCGTGACCCAGAAGACCAAGATCATTTGGGTGGAGACGCCCACCAACCCGCTGCTCGGCATCGCCGACATCGCGGCACTCGCCCAGCTCGCGACCGAGTGCGGCGCGCTGCTGGTGGTGGACAACACCTTCGCCTCCCCGTACCTGCAGCAGCCGATCGCGCTGGGCGCGGACATCGTCGTGCACTCCACCACCAAGTACGTGGGCGGTCACTCAGACGTGGTCGGCGGCGCGCTCGTCGCGCGGGACGCCGGAGTGGGCGAGGAGCTCGCCTACCACCAGAACGCGATGGGCGCGGTGGCCGGGCCGTTCGACGCCTGGCTGACGCTGCGCGGTCTCAAGACACTCGGGGTGCGGATGGACCGCCACTGCGAGAACGCCGAACGGGTGGTGGACCTGCTGCTCGCCCATCCTCGGGTGTCCTCGGTGCTCTACCCGGGCCTGGCCGACCACCCGGGGCACGAGGTGGCGGCCAAGCAGATGAGGCGTTTCGGCGGCATGGTCTCCTTCCGGATGGCCGGAGGCGAGGCCGAGGCCGTCGAGCTGTGCAACAGGACCAAGCTGTTCACCCTGGGCGAGTCGCTCGGCGGCGTGGAGTCGCTGATCGAGCACCCCGGTCTGATGACCCACGCCTCGGTGGCGGGCTCGCCGCTGGAGGTGCCCGGCGACCTGGTGCGCCTGTCGGTCGGCATCGAGTCGATCGACGACCTGCTGGCCGACCTCAGCCAGGCGCTGGGCTAGGATCGGGCGCCGGTCCAGGAGCCGGATCCTGGGCCGAGAGCAGGCGTCCGGCCGGGATCGAGCGCCGGACCGGGTACGGGCGCCCGGCCGGGAACCGGCGCCGGGCAGACAGCGGCCACCGGGTCGGAAACGGGCGCGGCCGGGAAGCGGCCGTGGCCCGGAAGGGGGCGCGGTGGGAAAACGCGGGCTCAGGCCGGGCTTCCCCAGACCATCAGCACCAGGATGACCATCCAGATCAGCACGATCACGCCGGAGAGGGCGGCGATCCGGCCGACCTGCACCTTGGCGTCGTCGTCCGGGCTCTCATTGGTGAGGACCCGGATGGCGGTGCGCTGGTCCCGCTCCACCATGACCAGCAGCACCGCGGCGACGATGAAAAGCGTCATGGATACCGACAGATACGGCCTTCCAAGGAATTCGCGGCCCAGCAGCGCCCCGAACAGGAAGACACCGACGGACGCGAAACCGTAGATGCGCGTGGTCTTGTGGAGATAACGCAGGACATCGACGTTCTTGGCGCGGATGAATCTGGGAGTCGACATCGTGGCGGCGGTGATCGGCCCCAGGGCGAAGATCGCGAAACCGATGTGCAACCAGAGCAGCAGGTGGTCTGTCATGCGCCAGACATTAGTATCCGGTGATCTCGTCTGGGTACGGCTCGCACGGTGTCATCCGACGGCGTGGTCTTCCTTAATGATCGTTTGAAGGGTCTTCCCACGGAGTGGGCGGACGTGCTCCTCGTCCTTCGTCTTTTCGCCGGCTCCGTGGCCGAGATGTCGCCATCGTTCACGACAGGGACGGTTCACCTTCGACGGTGTCGTACCTGCCCGGACGGTCGTCATCGCGCTCATGGTCCGAGGCACTGCGATCCGAGATCGCGTTCTCCTCACGCGCGTGTGGCACCATGCACACCTCGAAACAGACGCAGACGATGAGCATCAGCACCACGAGAATTCCCGCGAGCATCGGGCTCACTTCTTCCCCCTCCACAACGGTGTTCTTCCTTTATCGGGTAGACAGCGCGGACATCGATGCGGTTGTCACGAAAAGGTCACGGTTGAGGTGAGGGGTGGAATTGACGGTACGCGATTGTCGATCTTCGCGTTCCGCGCGGAGCACGTCCGCGGCGTTAGTAGGATCGTGGGCGAGCTCGTTACCGTGTGATGAGACCGGCGGTGGTGAAACCGTGGTCGTGCCGGACGGGCGTTCGACCAGACAGAGCAAGACGGCACAAGGGAGTGCCCGCCGTGGGTGTCAAACATGTTGAGCCGTATACCGAGGAGTGGCGCGACCAGCCGTCCCGCTATGCCGGCCTCGTCGTCGAGGCGCTGGGCGAGGCGGTCGAGAGCTGGTGGCAGGGTCCCTGCGACCCGCGCACCGTCACCATTCGCCTGACCGGCGGCGACGCGCTGGTCTGGGACGAGGAGAGCGGCTGGCGCCGTGGCCGCTACGCGAGCGGCGACCCCGCCACCCCCACGGTCCTCACCGACGCCCGCTATCTCGGCGGAGGTCTGCTGCCCTCCCCTGAGCGGGTCCCCTCCGCGATCGCCGACGCCCGCGCGGGCGTCGGCAACAGCACGGCATGGCGACCCTGCTACCGCTCCTACCGCCACTATCGCGACGGCTTCGATCTGGCGCTCGACGGATACGCCGCCTACGCCAACGCCTGAGCCCGCCTCGGGCCGTGAGCCCACGTCGACCCGGGCCCGCCTCGGCGAGTGCGGCGGGCCCGCAGGAACAGGAACACGTCAACGCCTGGTCCGCCTCGGGCCGGGAGTCCAATCACCCCGGGCCCGTCTCAGCGGGTGCGGCGGGCCCGCAGGAAGTCGCTGACGACGTACTCGCCCAGGCGGTCGGCGCCGGGGGAGAAGACCCGGCCGCCGTTGCGTCGTCCGACCTCGTTCACGAACTCCTTCAGTCGCTCGTCGTCGGCGAGCATGAAGACGTTGAGCGTCGCCCTGCGCCGGGTCATCTTGTCGACCTCCGCGAGGGTCAGCTCCAGCGTCTCCTGGGTCGGTGGCCACTCGAAGGCCGCCGAGCCGTTGCGCCGCAGGTGGGCGGTGGGTTCGCCGTCGGTGACCACGAGCACGACCGGCTCGAAGTCGGGGTGGCGGTCCAGGTGGCGTCCGGCGATCAGCAGGGCGTGGTGCAGGTTCGTTCCCTGGACCATGTCCCACTCCAGCCCCGCCAGTTCGTCGGGCTGCAGCACCCTGGCGTAGTTGGAGAAGCCGATGATCTGCACCGAGTCCTGGGGGAACTTCGAGGCCACCAGCGCCTGCAGCGCCATCGCCGTCTGCTTGGCGGCGGCCCAGGTGCCGCGCAGCGCCATCGAGTAGGACAGGTCGACCAGCAGGCACACCGCGGCCGCCGTGCGCCGCTCGGTCTCGGCGACCTCGAAGTCGTCGACCGACAGGGTCACCGCGCCGCCCCCGCCGCGCCGGACCCCGTTGATCACGGTACGGACCACGTCGATCGGCTGCTCGTCGCCGAACCGCCAGGGCCGTGAGGACCCGGTGAGCTCACCGGCAGAGCCCGCGTCCACCTGGTCGTGGTCGCCGCGGCGCCCGCTCTCCAGGGAGGAGAAGACGCGGCGCAGCGCGGTCTCTCCCAGGCGTCGTACGGCCTTGGGGGTGAGCTCCAGCTTGCCGCGCCGGCGCAGGAGGTAGCCCTGCTGCTCCAGCTCGCGCTCGACCTGCCTGAGCGCCTCCAGGTCGTCGACGGCGGAGCGGCCCAGGGCGCGCCGGATCGCCGCCTCGTCGATGTCGTCCAGGCGGGCGCCGGGGTAGTCCTGGCGGAGCGCGGCCTCCAGCTGGGTCAGGTCGGCGAGCTCGTCCAGCGCGCTCACGGCGTCGGACATCCCCATCGGCTCGTCGCCGCTCAGCCGCTCGGGGGTGTTCCAGGCCAGGTCGGGGCGGCGGGCGTGGAGGGACTCGCCCAGGCGGCGCATCTGCTCGTCCAGCCCGGCCTGCTGGAGGGTCTGCTCGATCAGGTGGTCGAGCTCCTCGCGTTGGGCCGGGGTGAGGGAGGCGAGCAGGCGCTGGGTGGCCGCCGCCCGCCGGGCCAGGGTGTCGACCAACTCCTCCAGGTTCCGGGGCGACTCCGGGAACATGTCCCCATATTTCGACATGAACTGCTCGAAGTCGGCCTGGGTGTGCTCACCCCGGGCATCCCGGTCGAGCATGTCGTTCAGATCGGACATCATCTCCCTGACCCGCTCCATGGCGGCCGGGTCGGGGTTGGCCAGAGACTGCCGCATGCCGCGGAACTGGCTGTCGAGCACCTCCCTGCGCAGCAGGTCGCGCAGCTCCTCGAAGGTCTGCCCGGCGGCGGCCGAGCGCCACCGGTAGGCGCCCAGCTCCCGGATCGCGCTCGCCGTGTCGTCGGGAAGAGCGGCCAGCTCCGCCTCGCGCAGCCGGGCCTCGTCGGAGGGGTCGGGGAACAGCTCGGCCCGCTCCTGGCCGATCGCCTTGTCCAGCAGCGCCCTGGCCCGCTCCAGCGTGCCGTCGATACGGCCGCGCTCGCGCAGCTCACGGCGCCGCCTTCGCACCTCGCGGAGAAGCTCCTCAAGGCCACGACGATCCTGCGCGCCCGGCAGGCCCTCCTTGAGCAGGTCGCGCAGGGCATGGGACGGGTTGGAGCCGGACAGGATCGCGTCACCCATCCGGTCCAGCGCGGAACGGACGTCGTACGGCGGGGCGAGCGGGTCGGGCCCGTCCCGGTATTCGCCATAGCGATAGCTCATGCGGACACCTCAGGTGCGGTAGACCGTCGTGCCGTCCACCTCGTCCTTGGACAGCCGACGCAGGAGGTAGAGGCCCTCCATGGCGAATTCCAGCGCGGCGGCGGCGTGCCCGGGGGACTCGTCGCCGATGCCGAGCTGGGACATGATCTTTGCCAGGCCCGGAACGGGGCCGACCCTGCGCAGCAGCTCGCCCGCGGGTACCGCCACGCCCGACTCGACCTGGACGCCCTCGGAGAACTTCTCCAGCAGCGGGTTCAGGTCGCTGCCGCCGAGCGTGCCGCGGAACGTCTCGGCCACCGCCCTGCGCAGCAGGTGCGCGAGCACCTCGGTCTCCCGGCCCTCCTCGCTGACCTCGAACTCCACCTTGCCGCGCAGCGTGTGCACGATCCCCGGCAGGTCGGCGACCCTCGCCACCGCGTGATCCTCGCCGGTCAGCGCCGCACGCCGTACGGCGGAGGCGGCCGCGGTCTCGGCGGCCGCGATGGAGAAGCGGGCCGAGACCCCGGAACGGGCGTCCACCGCGGTGGACTCGCGGACCAGCCGGGTGAAGCGGGCGATCACCTCGATCAGGTGGTCGGGCAGGTCGGCGCCCACCTGGTCGAGCGCGGCCTCCTGGCGGATCAGGACCAGCTCGCTCTCGATCGACAGCGGGTAGTGGGTGCGGATCTCGGCGCCGAAGCGGTCCTTCAGCGGGGTGATGATCCGGCCGCGGTTGGTGTAGTCCTCGGGGTTGGCGCTCGCGATCAGCAGGATGTCCAGGGGCAGGCGCAGGTTGTAGCCCCTCACCTGGATGTCTCGCTCCTCCAGCACGTTGAGCAGCGAGACCTGGATGCGCTCCGCCAGGTCGGGCAGCTCGTTGACGGAGAACACCCCGCGGTTGCTCCTGGGGACCAGGCCGTAGTGGACGGTCTCCGGGTCGCCGAGCGTACGCCCTTCGGCGATCTTGATGGGGTCGATGTCGCCGATCAGGTCGCCGACGGAGGTGTCGGGGGTGGCGAGCTTCTCGCCGTACCGCTCGTCCCGGTGCTTCCAGGAGATCGGCAGCTCCTCGCCCATCTCGTCGGCCAGGCGGCGGCAACGGACGCACGAGGGTTCGTAGGGATGGTCGTTGATCTCGCAGCCCTCGACGGCGGGGGTCCATTCGTCGAGGAGCCCGGTCACGGTGCGGATCAGCCGGGTCTTGCCCTGACCCCGCTCACCGAGCAGGACCAGGTCGTGTCCGGCGAGCAGCGCTCGCTCCAGGTATGGCAGGACGGTGTCGTCGAAGCCCACGATGCCGGGGAACCGCGGCTCTCCTGCCCGCAGGCGGGTCAGGAGATTCTCACGGATCTCGGCCTTTACCGTACGGTGAATATGGCCGCTCGCGCGCAGCTCGCGCAGAGTACGTGGCTCTGGGATTTGAGGCACGGGATCGAGCCTACGTCCACAACGCCCGATCCGGCACTCTCATCCCTCTTTCGGATCTTGACGATTGCGTGAGGGACAACGTGAGTGCTTGTCTCCCCAGTGGGGAGAATCGCTCCAAGACAAGGTATCGGCCGGTTCCCCCGCCCGGGAGCCGGGGCACCCCCGGAAGGGGCCGCCACGTGGGATCTTCGGCATTCGCGGTCGCACGGCACTGACGGGCCTCACGCTCTCGGCTAACGTCGGTTCACAACGATTCATGGCAGGCTTCAGGGCTTCAGGACGGGCTTCGGACAAGATCCGGACACTCTCCGGCGAGCCACACGACGAGGGACAAGAGGGAGAGGCGAGACAAGTGGCGTTGATGACGAGCCGCTTCGCCGACGGCCTCGCGGTGGGGGCCGATCTGGTCTCCGCGGCCGAGGCGGCGGTACGCCAAGCCCTGTCCGGCTTGTCCGGACCGGCCGACCTGCTCTGTTTCTTCATCTGCGGCGACGATCCCGACGACGTCTCCCGCGCGGGGCTGCGCGCGATGAGCATGGCCCCCGGCGCCGCCGTCCTCGGATGCAGCGCCACCGGGGTCATCGGCGACGGGCAGGGGGTCGAGGTCACCCCCGCGGTGAGCGCCTGGGCCGCCTCCCTGGGCGGGGCCCGGCTGACGACCTTCGCGCTCGACACGCTGAGGGCCGACGACCGCTTCGTGGTGGTGGGTCTGCCCGACCGCGCCCCCGACGATCACGCGGCCATCCTGCTCGCCGATCCCTACAGCTTCCCCACCGACGGCTTCGTCGAGCGCTCCGAGGAGGTCATGGGAAATCTTCCCCTGATCGGCGGCCTGGCCAACGCGATCCAGGGCCGCGGCGCGGTCCGGCTGTTCGCCAACGGGGAGATCCACACCGAGGGAGCCGTCGGGGTGCTGCTCAGCGGTGCCCTCAACGTCAGCACCGTGGTCAGCCAGGGCTGCCGCCCGATCGGCCCGACGATGACGGTCACCTCCGTCGAGGACAACCTCCTGCTCGAACTCGCCGGGCAGCCCGCCCTGGCGCGGCTGGAGGAGATCGTCAGTGCCCTGGACGAGGACGACCGCGACCTGGTCGCCTCGGGCCTGCAGATCGGCGTCGCGATGGACGAGTACGCCGAGAAGCATGAGCGCGGCGACTTCCTGATCCGGGGCGTGCTCGGCATCGACCCCGAGCGGGAGGCCGTGGCGATCGGCGATGTCGTCGAGATCGGCCGCACCGTCCGCTTCCAGGTCCGCGATGCCGCCACCGCCGACGAGGACCTGTACGAGTTGCTGGACGCGCACCGCGCGGAGTTCGGCCGGGTGGACGGCGCGCTGCTGTTCTCCTGCAACGGCCGGGGCTCGGCCATGTTCGGCAGCGCCGACCACGACGCCGTCGCCGTCCGCGACACCCTGGGTCCCATCGGGGTGGCCGGGTTCTTCGCCGCGGGAGAGGTGGGCCCGGTGGGCGGCCACAACCACGTCCACGGCTTCACCGCCTCGGTCCTGGTCTTCTCCTCCCACCAACCGGCCGGCGGTTCGTGACGTGAGCCGGACCGCGCCGTCCGGGCTGTGGGTGCGCTCGTCGTACGATGATCCGCATGTCAGGCACCCAGGTGACCTACGACGACGTGGTCGCCGCGCGTGAGCTGCTGGCCGACGTCGCTCTGCGTACCCCCCTGCTCCACTCCCACGTGCTCTCCGAGATCATCGGCGGGCCCGTCCACCTCAAGTGCGAGCACCTGCAGCGTTCCGGGTCGTTCAAGATCCGGGGGGCGTACGTCAGGATCGCCGGGCTGACCGAGCAGGAGCGGCGTCGGGGGGTGGTCGCGGCCAGCGCGGGCAACCACGCGCAGGGGGTCGCGCTCGGGGCGGGGCTGGTCGGCGCCGGGGCGACGGTCTACATGCCCCTGGGGGCGCCGCTGCCCAAGGTGGCCGCGACCCGCTCGTACGGCGCCGAGGTGCTCTTCGCGGGCGAGACCGTGGACGTCGCGCTGGAACGGGCGCGGGAGCACGCGACACGGACCGGGGCCGTGTTCATCCACCCGTTCGACCATCCCGACGTGATCGCCGGGCAGGGCACGATCGGGCTGGAGATCGTGGAGCAGCTGCCCGAGGTCGGCACGATCGTGATGTCGCTGGGCGGGGGCGGGCTGGCGGCAGGGGTGGCGCTCGCGGTCAAGTCGCTGCGGCCGGGCGTGCGGATCGTCGGGGTCCAGGCGGAGAGGGCCGCCGCCTACCCGGCGTCGCTGGCCGCCGGGCATCCGGTGGAGGTCAGGCCCGCCTCGACGATGGCCGACGGCATCGCGGTGGGCCGTCCGGGCGAGCTGCCCTTCGAACTGATCCACTATCTGGTCGACAGCGTCGTCACCGTCACCGAGAGCCAGATCTCCCAGGCGCTGGTGCTCTGCCTCGAACGCGCCAAACAGGTCGTCGAGCCCGCGGGCGTGGCCGGGGTGGCCGCGATCCTGGCCCACCCGCACGTCTTCGAGCCGCCGGTGGTGGCCGTGCTCTCCGGGGGCAACATCGACCCGCTGCTGATGGCGAAGGTCCTCAGGCACGGCCTGGCCGCCGCCGGGCGCTATCTCACCCTGCGGGTCCGGCTCTCCGACCGGCCGGGCGCGCTGGCGGCGCTGCTGTCGCGGCTGGCGGAACTCGGAGCGAACGTGCTCGACATCGTGCACGGGCGGCTGGGCATGCACCTGGGGGAGGTCGAGGTCCAGCTCCAGATGGAGACCAAGGGGCCGGTGCACTCCGAGGAGGTGCTGGGCTCCCTGCGCGTCGAGGGATACAAGATCATTGTCACGTGAGGGCGCGGCAGTGGACGGACGACCTTCCCGGCCAGGGCGACCGCCCTGACCAGGACGGCCTTCCTACCAGGTGGTGGGCTTCTTCGCGGTGAACAGCCAGGCGTCGAAGAGGGCGCCGAGCTTCTTGCCGGAGATCTTCTCGGCCATCGCGACGAACTCCGGGGTCGTGACGTTCCCGTACCTGTGGGTGGTGTTCCACTCCTTGAGGAGCTTGAAGAACGCCGGGTCGCCGATCCGCTGCCTGAGAGCGTGGAGCGTCATGCCGCCCCGGGTGTAGACGGAGTCGTTGAACAGGTCGTCGGGCTTGGCCTGGCCCGGGGTGTAGCCCCAGATGGGATCTTCGGCCTCGGCGCCGTAGTGCCTGCGGAAGAGCTGCTCGGCGGTGGCCTCGCCCTCGTGCTCCGACCAGAGCCACTCGGCGTAGGTCGCGAAGCCCTCGTTGAGCCACAGGTCCTTCCAGCGCGTGATGCTGAGGCTGTCGCCGAACCACTGGTGGGCGAGCTCGTGGGCGATGATGGCGTCGTCGGGGTCGAACCCGCCGTACATGGGCTTGGTCTGGTTCTCCAGCGCGTAACCGGCGGGGAAGTCGTCGACCACGCCTCCGGTGGAGGAGAAGGGGTAGGGGCCGAAGACCGTGCTCCAGTAGTCGGTGACCCTGCCCGACACGTCGTACAGCTTCTTCAGCGAACCGCGGAACCTCGGATCGACGGCCGCCAGGTTCTTCACACCCCCGGGGGTCGTGCCCTGGAGCATCTCGAACCTGCCCAGCGTCACGGTGGCGAGGTAGCTCGCCATCGGGTGGCTCTCCCGCCACTGGAAGGTCGTCTTGCCCCCGGCCTTCTTCGGCGTGCCGACGAGCTCGCCGTTGGCCAGCGCGGTCAGCCCGGCGGGAACGGTGATCTCGAAGTCGTAACTCGCCTTGTCCGAGGGGTGGTCGTTGCCGGGGAACCAGGTCTTGGCGCCGTTGGGCTGGCAGGTGACGAACGCGCCGTCCTTGGTCGGGATGAAGCCGTACGTGCCCAGGTTGGAGGAACCCCTGACCGGTTTGGGCTCACCGGCGTACGCGACCTCGACGGTGAACGCGGCGGCGTTCGGGATGAACGCGGCCGGGGTGACGCTGAGCTCGGTCCCCGCCCTGTCGAAACTCGCGGGCTTGCCGTCCACGGTGACCCGGCTCACGGTGAAGCCGGAGAGGTCGAGGTTGAAACTCGCCAGGTTCTGGGTGGCCCGCGCCTCGATCCTGGTCACTCCCGACAGGTGCTTGGAGGGCGGGTCGTAGCTCAGCTTGAGCCCGTAGTGGCCGACGTCGTAGCCGCCGTTGCCGTCGGTGGGGAAGTCGGGGTCGCCGATCCCCGCGGTGCCGGGTGTGGCCTCACCGCCACCACCACCGCCACCGGCGACGACGTCGGAGGCGACCGGCTTCACGGAGCCCGTCGGCGGGACGCTCTCCCCGTTCGACGCCGAGCAG
Source organism: Streptosporangium sp. NPDC000509 (assembly GCF_042898365.1). Taxonomy (NCBI): domain Bacteria; kingdom Bacillati; phylum Actinomycetota; class Actinomycetes; order Streptosporangiales; family Streptosporangiaceae; genus Streptosporangium; species Streptosporangium sp. NPDC000509. Next base: position 94,856 of record NZ_JBIAYX010000011.1, read on the forward strand.
GCGACCGTGCCAACGGTCGCGAGCGTGCTGAGAAGAGCGGCGGTCGCCGCGGCCAGCCGTTTGGACGCCATGCGTTAAAGCCCCTTTCCCGGCCGGACGGCCGAGCCCCGTGGAATGGCACACTACGCGACCGACCTGCGTCGATCAGGCGTCTATGACAAGCGTCCTGGCGGCGAGGTCGTGCACGGCCTGCTTGCGTGGGTGAAAAAGGATGAAAGCCACATCTATCCAGCCCAGGCAGCAGGTGGAGTACATCAGCCAGGAGACCAGTTCGCGCAGCGCGACCTGTCCGACACCGGCCCTCCGCCCTTCGGTGTCCGTCACGCGCAGCCGAAAGATCTTCTTGCCGAGCGTCTGCCCGTTCCAGTAGGCGGTCAGCAGCCAGTAGTACAGGAAGCCGATCACCGTGAACAGGAAGGTCTCCGCGTAGGGTACCTGCACCGACAGCCCGCTCGCGGCGCCCGTGACGGTGTTGACGGTCCGGTAGGTGAAGGGCGAGGAGATGAGCCCGACGATGAGAAGGTCGAGGATTCCCGCGAAGAGGCGGCGCCAGCGGCCTCCCAGCCTCATGGCGTCCGACGGGGGAAAATCACCGGGCGGATACCCCTCGGCCGTGTAGCCGAAGACGGGATCGAACCCCCGCCCGTGTTCCCGGCCATGGCCGGGACCCCGCTCATGGCCGGGACCGAGGTCGGAGCCGAAGCCGGGCCCCTGGCCGGGGCGGGGATCGTGACCGGGGCCCGAAGCCGGGTTCGAGCCCTCGTGGCCCGGCCTGAGCGGCTCGGGATCGGACCACGGGTCCGATCCCCGGTCATCCGGCGGTGGCGGTACTGATCCCATCCAAGGATGATCACCTCAGGGTCGCCATCGCAAAGTCAAGGACGGTTATCGTGTTCCTTTCAGTGCGGAGACCTCGCCTTCGGACGTGGGCAGGAAGCCGGTTACAGGTTGCCTCGCAGGTCCTGCTCGCGCTCGATCGCCTCGAAGAGCGCCTTGAAGTTGCCCTTGCCGAAGCCGAGTGAGCCGTGCCGCTCGATCAGCTCGAAGAACACCGTCGGACGGTCCTGCACCGGCTTGGTGAAGATCTGCAGCAGGTAGCCGTCCTCGTCCCGGTCGACCAGGATGCCGCGCTTCTTCAACTCCTCGATCGGCGCGCGGACCTCACCGATGCGGGCGCGCAGCTCCGGGTCGTCGTAGTAGGAGGCGGGGGTGTCCAGGAAGCTCACACCGGCCTCGCGCATGTGGTCGACCGTGCTCAGGATGTCGTTGGTGGCGAGCGCGATGTGCTGCACGCCGGGGCCGCCGTAGAACTCCAGGTACTCGTCGATCTGTGACTTCTTCTTGGAGATCGCCGGCTCGTTGAGCGGGAACTTCACCTTGCGGGTGCCGTCCGCGACCACCTTGGACATCAGTGCCGAGTACTCGGTGGCGATGTCGTCGCCGATGAACTCCGCCATGTTGGTGAAGCCCATGACCCGCCGGTAGAACTCCACCCACTCGTCCATCCTGCCGAGTTCCACGTTGCCGACACAGTGGTCGACGGCCTGGAACAGGCGGCCGTTGCGCACGTCGGGGGCCGCCACCAGGGGCTTCGCCGCGACGTAGCCGGGCAGGTACGGGCCGCTGTAGTTGGACCTGTCGACCAGGGTGTGCCGGGTCTCGCCGTACGTGGCGATCGCGGCCGTCACCACCTTGCCCTGGTCGTCCTCCATGACGTGCGGCTCCACGAGCCCTCGCGCGCCCTGGGCGAGCGCGTGGGCATAGGCGGCCTCCACGTCGGGGACCTCGATGGCGAGGTCGATCACGCCGTCGCCGTGCTCGGCGACGTGGCGGGCGACCCCGGTGCCGGGCCGCACCGCCCCCCGGAACTCGAACCTGGCGGAGCCCGAGGTGAGGACGTACGCCACCTCGTCGCGGCTGCCGTTCTCCGGGCCTCGGTAGGCCACGAGCCGCATGCCGAACGCGGTGGAGTAGTAGTGGGCGGCCTGCTTGGCGTTGCCTACCGCGAAGACCACGCAGTCCATACCGTTCACAGGAAAGTTGTCGCTCATACGAATACTGTCTGTTTTGTTGGGCTGTTTGTGCAACACTGTCTTCGAAGACCAGACAATATGCACACCTACTCGCCGTCCATCGCGGAGCATCTGTACATCATGACGATCGACCAGCTCGACGCCCGGCTCATCGCCCTGCTGGCGGCGGAGCCCCGGCTGGGGGTGCTGGAGTGCTCACGGCGGCTCGGTGTGGCGAGGGGGACCGTGCAGGCACGCCTCGACCGGCTCGCCGCCCGGGGGGTGGTCACCGGGTTCGGTCCCGACGTCGACCCCGCCGCGCTCGGCTACGACGTGATGGCGTTCGTCACCCTGCAGATCCGCCAGGTCAGCGGGTACGATCCGGTCGCCGATCAGCTCGCCGCCATTCCCGAGGTGCTGGAGGTGCACACGATCACCGGCGGTGACGACATGCACTGCCGGGTGGTGGCACGCAGCAATGCCGACCTGCAGCGGGTAATTGACCTGATCGTTGACGTCCGGGGCGTGGTCAGAACCTCGTCGGTGATCGCCTTGGACACCCCTGTGCCATACCGTGTTCTGCCTTTGGTGGCCGATGTCCCGCGCAAGGGGAAGGGCTAGCCGTACCATGCCAAGCAGGGGCCAGACACCGTTATCCATCGTTTACCCTTAACGGTCCGCAACCGTCGGGGGTCAGCGGCGGGTCCTATCGGGGGGTCACGCGTGTCAAAGGGCGGGACGAGCAGTCGCAGGAGGAAACTCCTGAGAATCACACTCATCGTCTTCGGTGTCGGGATCATCTCGGCGATCGGCCTGCTCGGGGTGGTGTGGGCGATCACTCCCATCCCCGACAGCACGCAGCCGAGGGCCACCGCGCAGGGGTCGGTGATCTACTACCGTGACGGCAAGACCGTGCTGGCCAGACAAGGCGTCAACCGCAAGAGCGTGACCCTCGACAAGGTGCCGCAGAGCCTGCGGAACGCGGTCATCGCCGCGGAGAACCGCTCCTTCTACGAAGACCAGGGCGTCTCCCTCTCCGGCACCTTCCGCGCCATGTGGTCCACGATCAGCGGCCGGCAGCTCCAGGGTGGCTCCACGATCACCCAGCAGATGGTCCGCAACTACTACAGCGGTCTCAGCCAGGAACGTTCCATAATCAGGAAACTCAAGGAGGTCATGATCTCCTTGAAGGTGGACCAGTCGAAGTCGAAGGACTGGGTGCTGGAGCAGTATCTCAACACGATCTACTTCGGCCGGGGCGCCGACGGGGTCCAGGCGGCGGCCGGCGCCTACTTCGGCAAGGACGTGAGCAAGCTGAGCGTCGCCGAGGGCGCCTACCTCGCCGCGGTGATCCAGCAGCCCTCCAGGTTCGCCGACCCGCGGGGCCCCGACCTGCACGCGGCGAGGGACCGCTGGAGGTCGGTGGTCGACGGGATGGTGGCCACCGGGGCCGTCACCTCGGAGGAGGCCGCCGCGCTGACCTTCCCCACCCTCCGCAAGCCCAAGGCGATCTTCGCGCCCAAGGGGCAGGAGGGCTACATGCTCGACCAGGTGACGGCCGAGCTGAAAAACAGGGGCTACACCGACGAGGTCATCAACCAGGGCGGGCTGAAGATCGTCTCGACCTTCGACAAGAACCTGATGGCCGCCGCCGAGCGTGCCGTCACCTCGATCCTGCCGGACGACACCCCCAAGAAGGTCCGCACCGGGCTCGCCGCCGTCGACCCCGCCACCGGTGAGGTCGTGGCCTTCTACGGCGGACGCAGCTACGCCGCCAACAAGTTCGACAACTCCTTCTCGGCCAAGGTGCAGGCCGGATCGACGTTCAAGACGTACACGCTGGCCGCGGCCCTGGACAACGGCTTCGGCCTCGACACCAGGGTCGACGGCAACTCCCCGCTCAGGATCGCCTCCGCCGACATCCCCAACTCGGGCGGCTACTCCTACGGCGAGGTGAACCTCGTCAAGGCCACCCAGAGCTCGGTGAACACCGCGTTCGTCGACCTCGGCCAGAAGGTCGGCCTGAGCAAGGTCGTCAAGGTCGCGGAGAGCGTCGGAATCCCCCGCAAGCAGCTCGACCCGCACCGGGGCGCCGCCACGCTCCCACTCGGTGTGGCCTCGGTGAGCGCCGTGCAGAACGCCTCGGGCTACGCCGCCTTCGCCGCCGAGGGCGTCCACCGCGAAGCCCACGTGATCCGTTCGGTCACCGACGCCGAGGGCAACGTCGTCAAGAGCTCGACCAAGGGCAAGCGTGCCTTCGGCGAGCAGGCCGCCGTCGACGCCACCTACGCCCTCACCCAGGTCGTGGAGGGAGGCACCGGCTCCGCCGCCCGCCTCTACGACCGTCCCGTGGCGGGCAAGACGGGCACCACCGACGAGTCGGCGGCCGTGTGGTTCGCCGGGTTCACCCCGCAACTGGCCGTGGCGGTCGACATGTTCCGTGACGACAACAAGCCGGTGACGGTGAACGGCAGCGCCCTGTACGGCGGTTCCTACCCCGCGCAGATCTGGCGGGCCTTCATGACCGAGGCGATGGAGGGCAAGCCGGTCAAGGAGTTCAAGGAGCCGTCCAACTACGGCTACGCCCCGTACGACTACAGCTCGGGCGACCAGCACGGTGACGACCAGACCGGCGGTCAGGACACGACCACGCCCGGCCCCGACGAGGCGGCCACCCCCGGCCCCGACCAGAGCGCCACCCCCGATCAGCAGACTCCAGGCCCCGACCGGACCCCGGCCCCCGAGGACACCGGCAGAGGAACGGACGGTCCCGGGCCAGGCAGGGGTGAGGACCTCGGCGGCGATGGCGGCGGAGGCGGCAGGGGAGACCGAGGAGACAGGAGCGGTGACTTCGGTGTCGACGACCTGGGCCGCAGGCTCGGCGACCCCGGCCTGAACGAATGACCCGGCCCGGAAACCGAACCGGTCGGCGTCTTTCACCTGCCGGTGACGTCGACCATGCCACCCGCACCTGATGAAGGAACGGCCGGTCGAGTTCTCCTCGCTGACGCCTTGCCGGTCCTTACGGCATCGACCCCGCAGTGGTTTCTTACGGCATTGACCCTGAAGTGGTGCGTGAGACACGCGTCAGCTACGGCGATCGGCCCTGGGAGGTCCCGTCGCGAGGGCTTCAGCACCGGAGAGCGCGCTGGGCGGCCGGAGAGTGAGCGACTACGGTCCGCACGCGGTACGGCGGGGTGGAGGTGCGCGGAGGTGGGTGGGTGTTCCGGCCAGCGTATAAAAGCCCGAAACCGTCGCGCCCGAGCAGGCCGGAGGCCTGAAACGCCAGGGAGCAACTGAGACGGCCGGCCGGAGCACCCACCCACCGGAGCGCGCACCTCGGATCAGCCGGAAAACAGCCGCAGCGCACACCCGACCCACCCGCAACCCGAGCTGACCTCGGCCGGGACAGCCGACCTCGATCCGGGCATCCGAATCCGGCCAGGCGACCGCTCCACCCGGCCGTTGATCCCGGTCTGCCGTTACGCCTCGCCCGCCAGCTCGGCTCGAAGAGCCTCGGGGGTGGTGACGGGCATCCTGCAGGTGAAGCCGCGGCACACGTACGCCGCGGGCTCGCCGCCCACCAAACCCCGCCCGCCCAGCAGCGGAACCTCCCCGGAACCGGAACCCGGATCGCCGAGCGCCAGCACCAGACCCGGTAGAGGGGACAGCAGGGCGGTCCTGTGCAGGGCGGTCGTCGCCGGATCGCCCGCCGGGCCCACGATCGCGACCTCGATCGGACCGGACAGCGCGGCCTGGGCCGCGGCCAGCCCCCACCCGGCGAACCTCGCGTGTTTGCCGGCCAGCACGGTGACCGTGCCCAAAGCCGCCTCGGCGGCCTCGCGGTGCCTGGCCGAGCCGGTCAGCGCGGCGTACGAGAGCAGCGCGCCCGCGGCGGCGAACTGGCCGGACGGCGTGGCGTTGTCGGTCGCGTCCCGTGGGCGCTGGAAGAGCGGTTCGGCGTCGTCGGCGGTGTCGTAGAACCCGCCGGAGCCGTCGGAGAACCGCTCCAGGACGGTGTCGAGCAGCGCCTCGGCCCGGTGGAACCAGCGGACCTCGCCGGTCACCCCGTACAGGGTGAGCAGGCCCTCCGCGAGGTCGCCGTAGTCTTCCAGGACTCCGGCGTTGGCGCCGGCCCTGCCGTCGCGGGAGGTGCGCAGCAGCCGGTCGCCGTCCACATGGAGCTCGTCGACCAGCACGGCCGCCTCGCGCGCCGCCTCGACGAGGTCCGGTCGCTCGAACAGGGCGCCGGTCTCCGCGAGGGCGGCGATGGCCAGGCCGTTCCAGGCGGCCACCACCTTGTCGTCCCGTCCCGGCCGCACCCGGCGGGACCTCGCGGCGAGCAGCGCGGAGCGTACCCGGGCGAACCGCTCCTCCTCGCCGGGGTCGGGGTCGGCGAGGAGCTGCAGCACCGAGGTGCCGTGCTCGAAGGTCCCGGTCACCTCGAACAGCTCGATCGCCCAGAGCCCGTCCTCCTCGCCGAGGACCTCACGAAGCTCCTCGCGGGTCCAGGCGTAGAACTTGCCCTCCACGCCCTCGCTGTCGGCGTCCAGGGCGGAGGCGAAGCCCCCCTCGGGGGTGCGCATCTCGGCCAGCAGCCAGTCGGCCGTCTCCAGCGCCACCCGCCTGCCCAGCGCGGAGCCGGTGGAGCGCCACCAGTGCGCGTAGACCCGCAGGAGCAGGGCGTTGTCGTAGAGCATCTTCTCGAAGTGAGGAACCACCCACTCGGCGTCCACGCTGTAGCGGGCGAAGCCTCCGGCGAGCTGGTCGTAGATGCCGCCCCGCGCCATGGCCTCCAGCGTCCGCCCGGCCATGGAGATCGCCGCTTCGGCGGTCGCCCGCCCTCCGTCTCCCTCGGCCGCCGCGCCGTACCGCAGCAGGAACTCCAGCGCCATCGACGGCGGGAACTTGGGTGCCCCGCCGAAACCGCCGCGGACCGGATCGAAGGACTCGGCCAGGTTGTGCACGGCCCGGGTGAGCGTGTCCGGCGTGGGAAGCGGCCCGGACGGCAGCGCCGACCGCTCGTTCAGCGCCTCCACGATCTTCGAGCCCTGTTCCAGCACGGCCTCCCGCTCGCCGGTCCAGGCGTTCGACACCCCGGTCAGCAGCCGCTGGAACTGCTGCCTGGGAAAGTAGGTGCCGGTGTAGAAGGGGTGGCCCCCGGGGGTGGCGAAGACCGTCATCGGCCAGCCACCGTGACCGGTCATGGCCTGGGTGGCCGCCATGTACACCGCGTCGACATCCGGCCGCTCCTCGCGGTCGACCTTCACGTTGACGAAAAGCTCGTTCATCAGAGCGGCCGTGGCCCGGTCCTCGAAGGACTCGTGGGCCATCACGTGACACCAGTGGCAGGCCGAGTATCCGACGCTGATCAGCAGCGGCACGTTCCGCCGGGTGGCCTCGGCGAACGCCTCCTCACCCCATTCGAACCAGTCGACGGGATTGTCCGCGTGCTGCAACAGATACGGGCTCGTCGCGTCCTTCAAACGGTTCATGGGAATCCTTTCTGGCGGGCGACCGGCACTGAAGCAGGAACCCTCACGGGTGACCGTGGGAATCGCCCTCGTTGACGAGCTGACGACGTTGACGACGGGGAGGAGGCCGGGGCCCTTTCCCGCGTGCGCGGTGCGTGAACGGTGGGTCCTCCTGTCAGTGGTGCCGGTCGCAGCTCTTTCCCGCGTGCACGGTGCGTGATTCCTCTCGCGCGGTGCGCGGAGGCCGCGCGTCGTGGTTCTTCCCGCTCGCTGCCCTTCACACCAACCCCGGAGGGGGACGACGCCACGAGCGCGGGTGGGACACCCGTCGCGCGGTCGCCATCGCCATGATCGATCTCCGTGCGGCCGTGGTCGAAATTTTAGGCCGTGAGCGACGCACCCGGGTGCGTCGCTCACATACGCCCGCCGGTGGTTCTGGTGAGGTTTGCCGGGGAACCCCGCCACATCCACGGGCGGAGCGGCCCCTCTTCACGGTGAAGCGGCGGGTCGGCGGGCGGCATGTGATCACGGACCACGTTGACCCGTACGTGGAACGGACAGGACTGACCGGGCGCGAGCCGGGAACGAGGGGGCCGTGATGACGAACGGACCGAACAGGCCGGGCGGGCCGGGCAGGCCGGACGGACAGGACTGACCGGGGGCGAGGGGGCCGTGATGACGAACGGACCGGACAGGCCGGGCGGGCCGGAAGGCAAGGCCGGTGCCGGGCGGATCGCCCTGCCGGGCGCGGTGCTTGGCGTCGGGCTGGGAGGGTTCGTCGATGGCATCCTGCTGCACCAGATCCTGCAGTGGCACCACATGCTGTCCAGCACGAACACCGACAACATCGGGGTGAGGTACTACCCGGTGGACACCGTTCCAGGGTTGCGGATGAACACGCTGTGGGACGGGCTGTTCCACGCGTTCACCTGGCTGGCGGTGCTGATCGGTCTCGGCCTGCTGTACTCGCGGGTCCTGCACTCCCGTGGCCGGGTGTGGAGATCGCGGAAGCTGTGGGGCTGGATCCTCGTGGGATGGGGGGTGTTCAACCTGGTGGAGGGCGTGATCGATCACCATCTGCTGGGCATCCACCACGTACGGACCGGGCCGTACCAGACCTGGTGGGATCTGGGATTCCTGCTGCTGGGCGCGCTGCTGGTGCTCGGCGGGTGGCTGTTGCAACGCGGTGGCGATCCGGTCGAACTGTGCGACGAGGGCGAGCGTACCCCCGCCGCGCCGACGTCGTGATCGCCCTGCCCCAGGGGACGCACGGGGTCCACGGGGTCCACGGGGGCGACCTGGTGGCGGCACTGCCGCCGACGGTCCTCGCCGTGGTGGCGGTGGGGTACGTGCTTCTGGCGGTGCGGCGCGGCCGTGAGCCCAAGGGCTGGAGCCGATGGCGGACGGCGGGTTTCCTCGCGGGCGTCGCGCTGGTCGTCGCCGCCGTGACCGGCCCCGTCGCCGCTTTCGCCGGGACGGACTTTCGCGGGCACATGCTGCAGCACCTGATGATCGGCATGCTCGCGCCGCTGGGCCTGGTGCTCGCGGCCCCGGTGACGTTGCTGCTGCGTTCGCTGCCGCCGGTCCACGGGCGGCGTGTCGGCGCGGTGCTGCGCCGCCGGGCGGTGCACCTGCTGACCGACCCGTGGATCGCGCTGCTGCTCAGCGTGGGGGCCATGGTGGCGCTGTACTGCACCCCGCTGTATCGGATCACCTCCACCGGCGGGCTGCCGCACCACCTGACGCACCTGCATTTCCTGCTGTCCGGGTGCCTGTTCGCCTGGGTGATCGCCGGTCCCGATCCGGCGCCGCGGCGCCCTTCGGTCCCCCTCCGGCTGGTCGTGCTGGGGGTGGCGATCGCCGTACACACCGCGTTGTCGCAGCTGATGTACGCCGGACTCCTCGTCGACGTGCCGGTGCCGGCCGAACAGCTGCGCGGAGCCGCGGAGATCATGTACTACGGCGGGGACATCGCCGAACTGCTGCTGGCGTTCGCGCTGGTGAGCACCTGGCGCCCCGCGCGGGCGGCCGGCCGTGCCGGCCCCGGATCGAGCCCTGAGGCTTTCCCGGCGGGCCCGGCGTCCCGGTACGGGAGGTGACACCGGGCGGGAAGGTGTGTTCGCGGCGCTTCGGGCGTAGGCTCACTGGGCGTGGATCTCGACTTCGTCTGTGTGCACGCCGGAAGGGCGGCTTCCGAGCTGACCCGGCGTGATGTTGCCCGCGCGCTGCTCGCCGTGCCGTCAGGGGTGGCGCTGGTGGCGCTGCCCGATCTGAGGCGGGCGCTGCTGGCGGCGGGAAACCCGCTGTCGGTGCCCTTCTGGGACTCCGCGAAGGCGACGCTCAGCGCGATCGAGTCCGGCGCCGCGACCGTGGGGGATGTGCAGCGCTGGATGGAGTCCACGGGCACCGAGCCGCTCCTGCTCACCCCGAGCTTCTTCGTCTGGCCCGAGGAGGACGAGCGGGGGCCGGTCGGTGAGGAGATGTTCCGCGGGCTCGTCGCCCACCTGGAGGAACGGGTCGCGGCGGGGGAGATCGATCCGGACGCGCTCGCCCGGGGCGACGAGGGGGCGAGGGAGGCCTACGCGGACCTTCAGGAGCGCTGGCTCACCAGCCCGCTGCCCGACGGCCGGGTCCCCGGGACGGCGGTCTCCGACGAGCAGGACGAGGAGCTGTTCGCCGCCTGGGACGAGGAGGAGGCGTTCGCCCTGAGCGAGTTGCGGCGCATCCTGGCCGAACTGCCCGCCCCCGAGCGGCCCGTCAGGGAGTTGCGGGCCGCGGCGAGCAGGCTGCGCGAGGTGCTGGGCAGGCCCGGCTATCCGGGCAACGTGCTGCGGGCCTGTGCCGGGTACGAGGGGGAGCCGCTGCCGGCCGACGACGAGGAGCTCTGGCTCACCGTCACGGCGGGCATCGCGGGGCCGATCTCCGACCTGTCGGAGGAGGACGACCGGCTGGAGATCTTCTCCGATCTGGACGGGGAGCTCAGCCACGAGGACTCGGTGCTGGCCGCCCTGTGCGCGATCCACCACGCCGACTGGCTGGCCGTGGTCGCCGCCCTGGCCAGGCGTGGCCCCGGGGTGCTGGCGTCCCCCGAGCGGATCGCGAGGCTCATCGCCGAGTCGGAGGACATCGACGTCGATCTGGACGAGCCGGAGGACCTGGAGGCGGCCGAGACGCTCTTCAGCTCGGTCACCCCGCTCTGGGCGTGCCTCGGGATCGTCGACAGGACCGAGGTGCTCACCTCGCTGGGCCGATGGGGGCTACCCAAGGCGCTGGAGCGCGCCTGGTCCTCGACGGACACCCTCGGCGACTGACGGGGACGCTCGCGTACGGCCCCCGTACGACCGGGAGGAAGCCAGGATTCCGACGCGTGCCCGTACGGCTCAGGGGAGCCCTCGTGAGCCCGCCGGGGCCAGGCCGTGGCGCCGTACGGTGACCGGCGACCCTCGGGTGACCTTCCGCCCTCGATTCTCGGCCACCGACTCCCCGCTCTCGGTTTCCGGTGCGAACCGCGAGGTCAGGCCTCCTCGTCGAGGAGGTCGCGATAGCCCTCGGGCACCAGATCCCGGTATTCGGGGTGGCGTCGGATGTAGCGGGAGATGAACGGGCAGAGCGGCACGACCGACTGTCCCGACGAGCGGCTCGCGTCGAGGGCGGCGGAGGCGAGCCTGCTGCCCAGGCCCTTGCCCTCGTGCTCGGGGAGGATCTCGGTGTGGGTGAAAATGATCTTCCCGGCGCGCAGGCGGTACGCGGCGAATCCGGCGACCTCGCCCTTCAGCAGGATCTCGAAGCGGAGGGCCTCGGGGTTGTCGGAGACCTCGATGTCGTCGGCCATGCTCGTCCTCGCTCGTTCTCGGGGGTTACCGGTTCGGCCCACTGCCGTGCGTGTCGCACGGTGGCCGGTCGGGGCCGCGGGGCCGGGGATGTGGGCGATCACCCCGGGCACGCCGGAGGTGCGCGGGGTCGCCGGAGCTAGGGAGCGGTCGGCGTCGTGGTGGTGACGTCGGTCTTCTGCTCCCTCAGCTCGGCCTCGGAGGGGACCTCGATCCTGGAGATCTGCTTCCTCATCGACTTGACCAGCATGTAGAGGGCGAACCCCAGACCGGCGATGACGAGGAAGCCCAGGAGGCCCGGACTGACGTCACCCTTGGTGACGATGTCGAATGCAATCACATGTCAAGTTTGCCACCGCCACCCCATGGTCGCGTCAGTGGCAGGCGTGCGAGACCGTGTCCGCGGGGACCTCCGCGTGGACGCCCGTGAACAGGTCGTCCTCGGGAAGCCCGACGTCCACGAGCGATCGGGCCAGGTGGTAGTCCTCGGTCGGCCAGATCTCGCGCTGCAGGTCGCGCGGGCAGACGAACCAGAAGCCGTCCGGGTCGACCTGCGTGGCGTGCGCGAGCAGCGCCTCGTCGCGGAGTTCGAAGTAGTCGCCGCAGGGGATCCGGGTGGTCACCGGCCACTTCTGCGGGCGATCTTCCCAGCGGGAGATCCAGTCGGCGTACGGGGAGCCGATGCCGCGGGCGTTCATCGCCTCGTGCAGCGCCTCGAACCGGTCCTTGGTGAAGCCCATGTGGTAGTAGAGCTTCATGGGCTGCCAGGGCTCGCCGGTGCCCGGGTAGCGGTCGGGGTCGCCGGCCGCCTCGAACGCCTCGACCGAGACGCGGTTGGTCATGATGTGGTCGGGGTGCGGGTAGCCGCCGTCGTCGTCGTAGGTCAGGATCACGTGCGGCCTGAACTCGCGGACGGCCGCCACCAGCGGCGCCGAGGCGATCTCCAGCGGCTGCAGGGCGAAGCAGCCCTCGGGCAGCGGCTCGCTCTCGTCCTCGGGCAGGCCGGAGTCGACGAAGCCCATGAAGCGCTGCCGCACGCCGAGGATCTCGCGGGCGCGCTCCATCTCCAGGCGCCGGACCTCGCCGATGTTCTCAAGAATCTCCGGGCGGTCCATCTTCGGGTTCAGGATCGACCCGCGCTCGCCTCCGGTGAGCGTACAGACCAGCACGTCCACGCCCTCCGCCACGTAGCGCGCCATGGTGGCGGCGCCTTTGCTCGACTCGTCGTCGGGATGCGCGTGAACGGCCATCAGCCTGAGCGGTGCACTCACGGGCTCGGTGTCTCCTTATGTCGGTCGCGCGTCGGATCGTCGTCGGTCGCCTCGCGGACGGCCCGCCTGGCCGTGTCTTCCGCTCCGCTCGACGTGGTGCCCCCGCGCGCCCTCGGCTTACGTCACTCTAGGGAGAGGTTAGTTTCTCTTGGGCGGTCGCGAGGGCGAGGCCCTCGCAGGGGACAATTGTCTCGGATAACACCGAGGTAGTGCAGGGAGATTCCGTCATGGCCACCAGCGAAGCCGAGAAGGGCCGTCGGGACGGTCCCGTCCTCGGCACCCCGGGCGACTTTCCCGACCGCCCGGAGCGCAGGGGGCGTTTCGTGGTGCACGCCGTGATCGCGATCCTCTGCGTCGTGTGCGCCGGGGGGTGGGGCTACGTGATGTGGGCGGCGAAGGGGGACACGGAGGTGATCGACCAGGTCATCGCATTTGACACCAGTCGCGGCGATTCTGCGCAGATCACCTTCGAAGCGGTCAAACCATCCGATCGCGCGGCGCTCTGCCGCCTGCGGGCCACCGATGTCAGCCACGTCGAGGTCGGCAGCAAGGAGGTCAATATTCCGGCTGGTGAGGGGTATGTTCGGCTTACCGAACGGCTAGAGACCAGTGCTCAGGCCACTTCCGTTCACGTCCAGTACTGCTATCTCGTATAGTGAGACATTTGGGGAGGCGGTCGAGGGGTTAACTTGTTAGCCTTTCGAGATTCGACCGACAGCAAACCCCCAGGCACCAAGCACGAAGCCCCCGAGGAAGCAAGGAGAACCCGTGGCCGACTCCCACAACGAGAGCGTCACCTGGCTCACTCAGGAGGCGTATGACCGCCTGAAGGCTGAGTTTGAGCACCTCTCGGGGCCCGGGCGCGTTGACATCGCCAAGAAGATCGAGGCGGCACGCGAAGAGGGCGACCTGAAGGAGAACGGCGGCTACCACGCCGCCAAGGACGAGCAGGGCAAGATGGAGGCCCGTATCTTCCATCTCCGCCAGATCCTGGACAGTGCCAAGGTCGGTGAGGCGCCCCGCACCGAAGGCGTGGTCGGCCCCGGAATGACGGTCACCGTCCGCTTCGAGGGCGACGACGAGGAGGTCGCCTTCCTGCTGGCCTCGCGCGAGGAGAGCGGCGCCCCGATCGACGTCTACTCGCCCAAGTCGCCGCTCGGTTCGGCGATCAACGGCAAGAAGATCGGCGAGAAGGCGACCTACACGATGCCGAACGGCCGTTCCAACACGGTCGAGATCCTTGAGGCCGTGCCGTACATCGGCAACTGACCTCCGCGACCCTGATCGATTCGCTGATCCGCCGGGACGGGCGTCCCGGCGGATTGCCGTGTGCCCAAAGATTTGACAGGCTTTCGCAAAACTTGTGGCTGCATTGCAGATTGGGTGCTTTTCGGTGGGTTTGCGTGCATCGTGGGACGGTCTACGGCACCCTCGTAGGGCTGGAGTTCGCGGGGAAGGGGATATGTCGTGTTCAAGCGGCGACCACGTGTCTCCGACCTGATCCGGGAAGCCCGGCAGGACCTCGCCTACACCCCTCGTCCCCGCTACAGCTACCGCACCGCCCGCCTGATGAGGCGGGCGGTTCCGATCCTGGCGGTTCTGCTCGTCGGCCTGCTGGCCACCGGTCTGATGGTCTTCACCCAGATGCCGGAGACCGAGCCCGAGAAGATCACGATGCGCAAGTCCGTCGCCACCCTGCCGACCCAGGTGGCCAAACCCGTCCAGGGCGGGCAGAACGGTAGCTCACCGGAACCGGTGGCGCCGCTCACCTCGATGCGGCAGCCGCACCTGTTCGTCGTCGCGAACAGGCCGCTCAGCGCGGCCGCGGTCGCCAAGGTCGCCCAGCTCTCCGGGGTGCGGGCGGTGGAGCGCGCCGACGCCGCCGAGGTGGTCCTGGACGGCAAGCGGGTGCAGACCCTCGGGGTGAACCCCTCGACGTTCCGTGCGTACACCCCCAAACCGACCGCGCGCTCCGACCGGCTCTGGCGGAACGTCTCGGCGGGGGAGGTCGCCGTCTCCTTCGTCCTGGGCAACGACGGCGGCATGCCGCTGGGCAAGACCTTCACCACCGCCGGGCGTGAGCTGCGCGTCGGTGCCTACGCCACGATGGGCATGGGCGCCATCGACGCCGTGGTCTCCCGGCCGACCGCCCGCGCCCTGGGCATCCCGGAGAACAACGCGCTCGTGGTGAGCGCGCCGAAGGCCGACTCCGCGAAGCTGCGCCTCACCCTCCTGCGCGCCCTGCCCAAGGGGTCACAGGTCGCGGTGATCAACCCGGTGCTGCGGGCTCCCGGCAAGACCACCGCTCCCGGCAGGACCGTGACTCCCGACAAGACCGCGACGACCTGGTCCGCGAGTTCCTTCATGACCGCCCCGCAGGTCACGACCGCCCTCACCGCCGCGATCGGCAAGCTCGGCCGCCCGTACGTGTGGGGGGCGGAGGGACCCGACAGCTTCGACTGCTCGGGCCTGGTCCAGTGGGCGTACGCGCAGGCGGGGATCAAGGTGCCCCGGGTGACGCACCAGCAGTTCGTCTCAGGACCCCAGATCCCGCTCGCCCAGGCGCAGCCCGGTGACCTGCTGTTCTGGCGGCACGACCCCACCAACCCCGGTTATGTCTCGCACGTGGCCATTTACTGGGGAGACGGCAAGATGCTGCACGCTCCCAGGACCGGCGACGTGGTCAAGCTCGTCCCCGTCACCACCCGCAACTTCGCCGGCGCCGTCCGGATCAGCCCGGGGGTCGCCGCCCGGGTCCGCTAGCCCGGTGTCGCCCGGGTCCGCCGGCCCGGTGCCGAGCGGCCCGGTGCCGAGCGGCCCGGTGCCGAGCGGCGCCGCCGGCCCGGTGCCGCCCTGGTGTGCCGGTCCGGGTGTCGGCCTGGTGGGCAGGTCCGGCTCCGCCGGCCCGATGCCGAGCGCGCGACTTCGATCGCCCTCGGGTGATCGCCCGCCGCGCTCGCCCGGGGACCTGACTTCGGCCACTTCGTTTCCTCGCCCGCGGGCGCCTCTCCGGTCTTCCCCCGCGATGCTGGCTTCGATCTACGAAGCGATGTAATCTAAATTACATGGAAAACGATGAAGCGGTGGAGAAGCTGCGCGGCTGGTTCTCGGGGAGGCTCCCCGAGGAGTGGTTCGAGGGTGGAGTGGAGATCGTGCTCGACCGCGAGGAGATCACGGTGGTCGGCAGGCTCCGGGCTCCCGCGCTCGGTGACGACGTCTCGGAGGTGGAGCGTTCCGCCGCGGTGGAGGGCGGCGTCCTGCGTTTCCGCGAGGAGACGAGGGAGCGGCGCGTCGAGATCGCGCTGGAGGCCGAGCATCGTTTCCGCAGGAAGGTCTCCTGGGGCGTCGCGGTCGGTGACGAGACGGTGATGTTCACCACACTCTCGGTGCCCGTCATGACCCGGCTCAAGCAGTCGGAGCGCCAGGTGCTCGACACTCTCGTCGCCGCCGGAGTGGCCCGCAGTCGCAGCGACGCGCTCGCCTGGTGTGTGCGTCTGGTGGGCAACCACACCGACACCTGGCTGGCGGATCTGCGGGACGCGCTGCAACACGTCGACCGTGTGCGGGCCGCGGGGCCGGACGTGAATTCCTGACCCCATCGGGGAAAATGGCGAAAAAATTGGTCTGAACCTGTCCGGTGATTGGTTTAGACCTTTCTTATTGGCCTATACCACTGGTGGAACGGCTTTTTTTAGAGTCACTTCTTTTGGGTAGGGGTTTCGAAACCCCACGTCTCCTGCCTGGGCATACGTGGGCAGGGGCGTCGGGTCTGGGGTGTCGAGACGTGTGATCGCGTTAATTCAGTGGTCTACGCCAATTGGAGTGGACGCGGTCCGGTCGTCAATGATGCCTTGGTCCCGGGAAGTGTAAAGGAGCCCAAGCAGTGTCTGTTGTCGTAGATGCCACCGCCGTCAGCCCGACCCGCCACGAGGAGCTCGCGGGGTGGGTCAAGGAGATCGCCGAGCTGACCCAGCCGGACCGGATCGAATGGTGCGACGGCTCCGAGGCCGAATGGACCCGCCTGACGAACCTGCTGGTCGAGCGGGGCACCTTCACGCGCCTTTCCAAACGGCAGAACAGCTTCCACGCCGCCTCCGACCCCAGCGACGTCGCCAGGGTCGAGGACCGGACCTACATCTGTTCCGAGCGCGAGGAGGACGCGGGGCCGACCAACAACTGGATCGCTCCCGCCGAGATGCGCCGTACCTTCGGCGAGATCTTCAAGGGCAGCATGCGGGGCCGGACGATGTACGTGGTGCCGTTCTGCATGGGCCCCCTGGGCGGTGAGATCTCCCAGCTCGGCGTGGAGATCACCGACTCGCCGTACGTGGTCGTGTCCATGCGCGTCATGACCCGCATGGGCGAGGACGCCCTGCGGCTCATCGAGGAGCGCGGCGGCTACGTCAAGGCCGTCCACTCGGTCGGAGCCCCGCTGGAGCCCGGCCAGGACGACGTGCCGTGGCCGTGCAACCCCACCAAGTACATCAGCCACTTCCCCGAGACCCGCGAGATCTGGTCCTACGGTTCCGGGTACGGCGGCAACGCCCTGCTCGGCAAGAAGTGCTACGCCCTGCGCATCGCCAGCACGATGGCCCGCGACGAGGGCTGGCTCGCCGAGCACATGCTCATCCTCAAGATCACCCCGCCCTCGGGAGAGACGCGCTACGTCGCGGCGGCCTTCCCGAGCGCCTGCGGGAAGACGAACCTCGCCATGCTCCAGCCGACCCTCCCCGGGTGGAAGGTCGAGACGATCGGCGACGACATCGCCTGGATGCGGTTCGGCGCCGACGGACGGCTGCGCGCGATCAACCCCGAGGCGGGATTCTTCGGCGTCGCCCCCGGGACCGGCGAGTCCACCAACGCCAACGCGGTCAAGACGCTGTGGGGCAACAGCATCTTCACCAACGTCGCCCTCACCGACGACGGCGACGTGTGGTGGGAGGGCCTCACCGATGAGCCCCCGGCGCACCTGACCGACTGGAAGGGCCGCGACTGGACGCCGGAGTCCGGCGAGCCCGCCGCGCACCCCAACGCCCGCTTCACGGTCCCGGCCGCGCAGTGCCCGACGATCGCCCCCGAGTGGCAGGACCCCGAGGGCGTGCCGATCTCCGCGATCCTGTTCGGCGGGCGCCGCGCCAGCGCGGTCCCCCTGGTGACGGAGGCGTTCGGCTGGCGGCACGGTGTCTTCGTAGGGGCGAACATCGCCTCGGAGAAGACCGCCGCGGCCGAGGGCAAGGTCGGAGAGCTGCGCCGCGACCCGTTCGCGATGCTGCCCTTCTGCGGTTACAACATGGGCGACTACTTCGCCCACTGGCTCAAGATCGGCCGGCGTGAGAACGCGCGGCTGCCGCGCGTCTACTACGTGAACTGGTTCCGCAAGAACGACGAGGGCAGGTTCATCTGGCCCGGCTTCGGCGAGAACACCCGCGTTCTCAAGTGGATCGTCGACCGCCTCAACGGCGAGGCGGAGGCGGTACGCACCCCCATCGGCCTGCTCCCCGCCGAGCTCGACACCGAGGGCCTCGACGTCTCCGACGAGGACATGCGGACGCTGCTGAGCGTCGACGAGGAGATCTGGAGGCACGAGGCGTCGCTCATGCCCGCCTTCTTCCAGACCTTCGGCGACCACCTGCCGGGAGAGCTCTGGGAGGAGCACGAGGCCCTCGTCGCCCGCCTGGGCTGAAAGGGCCGTGCCATCCGGGCGTGCCGGAGACCGGGAGCCCTGGCTCCCGGTCTCCGGCGTACTCGGGGCGGGTGGCCGCATTTCGCCTGGTGACCGACATCTCACTGAGTCGCCGTCGAAGTCGGGCGAAACTTCTGCCAGGCTGTGCGCGTCTATCTGAGTGCACGGGACGCCGCTCCTGCGGCCCACCTTTCCCCCCGAGGAGGCGGACATGGAGTTCTCGCTCTTCGTCATCGCCTGTGTCGTCGGCCTTGTCATCCTCTCCACAGCCATCACGGTGCGCCGTGAGCACCGCCGGGTCCGCTCGGCCATGGCCGGCCACTACGGCGGACCGCCGAACCCGTACGAGCTCGCCTATCTCGCCGGAGGGCCGCGCCGCGTGATCAACACCGCGCTCGGCCTGCTGGCCAGGGCCGGGGTGATCCGGGTCTCGCGAGGCGGGCACACCAGCCTGGTCGCCGGTGCCAAGCCCTCTCCCGACCCGATCGAGCACGCCGTCATGGAGGCGCTCCACCTGCGCGGAGGCTCGGCCCCCGTGGGTGAGGTCCGCCGCGCGGTGGCCGAGGGGCGGGGCGTGGAGAGTCTGCGCTACCGGCTGCTGGGGCTCGGCCTGCTCGTGCCCGAAGGTGCGCTCGACCACGCGCAGGCGCTGCTCAGCCGGCTCCAGATCGCCTCGATCATCGAAGTGATCGTCGTGGCGGGCATCCTGCTCGCCGGGGCGACCGGAGGACTGGGCACCTTCGCGCTCCTGGTGGGCATGATCTCGGCGATCGGCGGCTTCTCCGCCTACTCGCGGCAGAAGCGGGCCCTGCGCGACGCCCTGAGCAACGCGGGCCGCCAGGTGCTCGCCTCCGCCCGCGAAGCCCATGTGCGAGGCAGCCGCCCGCTGGTGCCCGATCTGGCCTTCGCCGTCGGCATCCCCGTCGCCCTGTACGGCCTGAGCGAGCTCAACGAGCCCGGACTGGAGGAGGAGCTGCAGCGTCAGACCGCGGGCGCCGCCAACAGCTGCGCCACGGGCGCCTGCGGCGGCGGCTCGAACTCCGGTGACGGCCTCTCCTTCGGAGGTGGCGGCGACTTCGGCTCCGGCGGCTGGGGCGACTCCGGCGGGTCGGGTGACGGCGGCGGATCGAGCGACGGCGGCGGCTCCAGCTGCGGCTCCGGGTGCGGTGGCGGGTGCGGTGGCTGAGCCTGGGGCGCTGGGGGTGGGCATCGGCTGGCGGCCGGAGATCGACCTGACCGTGGAGCGGCTGCCCGGTGTCGACTTCGTCGAGGTCATCGCGGAGAACGTGAACCCCTCCCGGCTTCCCGAGTCACTGCGGGTGCTGCGTGCCCGCGGGACACCCGTGATCCCGCACGGTGTCGGGCTCGGCATCGGTGGCGCCGAGTCCCCCGACCCGCGGCGGCTGGCGCATCTGGCGGACTGCGCCCGAGCCCTGGACGCGCCGCTGGTCAGCGAACACCTCGCCTTCGTACGGGCGGGCGGGATGGAGGCCGGGCACCTGCTGCCCGTCCCGCGCACCCGGGCCGCGCTCTCGGTCGTCGCCGA
This sequence comes from Streptosporangium sp. NPDC000509, assembly GCF_042898365.1. Taxonomy (NCBI): domain Bacteria; kingdom Bacillati; phylum Actinomycetota; class Actinomycetes; order Streptosporangiales; family Streptosporangiaceae; genus Streptosporangium; species Streptosporangium sp. NPDC000509. The sequence continues at coordinate 114,672 of NZ_JBIAYX010000011.1, forward strand.
GAACGTGCGACGGGCGCAGGACGCCCTCCCCGTGCCGCTGGCCCTGGAGAACGTCGCCGCCCTGTTCGGCTGGCCGGAGGACGAGATGACCGAGGCCGCCTTCCTCGGCGAACTGGTGGAGATGACGGGTGTCGGGCTCCTGATCGACGTGGCGAACCTCTACACGAACCAGGTCAACCTGGGGCTGTCGGCCGTCGCCGCGCTGGACGGCCTGCCGCTGTCCGAGCTGGCCTACGTCCACGTCGCCGGGGGCCACTCCCACCGGGGGCTGTGGCACGACACCCACACCGCCCACGTCCCCGCGGACGTGCTGGACATCCTCTCCGAGCTGTGCGCGCGGGTCGAGCCGCCCGGTGTGCTGCTCGAATGGGACGACGACTACCCCAGCGACGGCGCCCTGGAAGGGGAGCTCGGCCGGATCCGCGGTGCGATGGCCCGTGTCTGAGGACGGGGCGAGGGAGGCGCTGGCCAAGGCGCAGGCGGCCCTGGTGGCGGCCCTGGTGGCCGGGGAGGAGGCGCCCCGGGGTTTCGACCGGGAGCGGCTGCGGATCCAGGAGGCCGCCCTGATCTCCAAGCGGCGCAGGACCGTGGCCAGACTGCGGCCCGATCTGGCCGCGCTGCTCGGCGACGGCTTCGCCGGGGAGTTCGACGCCTACGCGCGGGGCCGTCCCAAGCCGCAGGGCGGTTCCCACGCCGACGCCCGTGACTTCGCCGACCACCTCCGCGCGGCGGGACGGCTGCCGGAGGAGCCCGTGGCCCCGGAACCCGGCCCCCCGCCCCGCCGATGGTGGCTCTTCGGCGGACGCCGCCGAGCCGGGTAACCGATATCGGTCCTGCCGGACAGGGTGCGGCAGAAACTTCCGGCCCTTCCCGTTCGTCCACCGGGTAGTGAACCTCAGGCAGGGACCGTCCCGGAGGCCGTCATGCAGAGCGTACAGATCGTCGTCATGGTGGGTCTCTCGCTTCTGGGAGTGGTGGGGCTGATCGCGCTGCGCCTCGCCATGCGCCCCTCGCGCGTCTACGAGGGGCCCGAGCTGACGCCGTACGAGCTGGCGCTGCTCGCGGGTGGCCGGCCCAGGGTGGCCGAGACCGTGCTCGCCTCACTGACCGCCGTAGGGGCGGTGAGGGCGCAGCGTGACGGGCGGCTGACGCAGGTGTCAGGCCAGATCGGCGTGCTCACCCAGCCGGTGCAGACAGAGGTCCTCGAGCACCTCAGGGGGCATGCGGGCGGCGTGCCGGTCTGGGTGGTCAGGAACGGGGTCGCCCAGGGGACCGCGGTGACCATGCTGATCGCGCGGCTGAGGGATCTGGGGCTGATCGACGCGCCCGGTTCGGGGCGGGCCGACCCCACCCACCTCAATCGTGCGGGGAAGACCGCGCTGGCCCACTACCGCCTGCGCCACCGCGAGGACAGGTCTCTGCCACCCCGTGCCGGAGAGCACATCGACCATGACGAGCTGAGCATCCTGGGCGTCGCCCTGCACGGTCTGAAGCAGTTGGAGGACGGGCGGCTGGCGGAGATCCTGTCCATGGAAGGCCCGCCACCGCCTCGCGCGCCGCGGCGCGGCTCCTCCCGCCGTGGCGGCGGCTCCGGCGTCTCGGCGAGTTCCTCCTATTACGGCGGCGGGGGCTGCGGCGGCGCCTCCGGCGACTCCGGTTCAGGGTCCGGCTGCGGCGGCGGCGGTTGCGGCGGCGGCTCCTGAGGACCCCGGACAGGCCGGGTGACGCCGCCTCGGGGACGTGTACGGGGCGGCGCCGCCGGGGTGGCGTGCTCTTGGGGAGGTGCGTGGGTGGGGACGCCCGGGGGACGCGGCCCTGAGGGTGTGCGCCGGGGCCGTCGCCCGGATGGCGGGGACATGGAGGGCGTTGATCATGTTTTGGCGGACTGGGGCGGGATACCCTCTCTGAGGTGGGGGGACTGCGTTGTCTTGATGGTTCTTATCTGACCGTTACGCCAGTGGCGTGCCGTGACAGTGCCGGTACGCCGTACGAGATCACCCTGCGGCTCCACCGCGACGGCGCGCTGTACGGCACGGTGGGCGAGCGGTGCGGCTGGTTGCTCACCCGGCTGGCGCGAGGGGTCGCCGAGGCGCGTGCTGGTCACGAGGCCCGATGGCCCGACCCCGACGACCGCTTTCCCGGCGACGAGGAACTGTTCGCCTTTCGTTACCGGGCCAGGAACGGTGTCGTCGGCGGGGGCGAACTCCGCTGCCAGCTGCGGACCATCCCGATCTGGGTCCCGGGGCGACGGGGGCCCGGTGGAGAGTGGCGGGTCACCAGAAGGGCGTTCCTGGAGGCGTGGGGCAGCGACGGGGTGGGGATGCGCGCCGTTCTGACCTCCTCCGAACTGGGCGTTTTCGTGGAGGCGCTCGTCGCGGAGGCCGAGGAGTGCCTGGGATCTCCCAACCCGGGCAGGGCCGCCAGATCCCTGTAGCGGGGGCCGAGAGGTCCGCGGGGCGGTGATAATTGCCTGTCAGTGCCCATTCGTGGCAGTGCTGAGGGAGGGGCTTCAATGGGCGTGCGCGATCTCGTCTACCGCCTGTACGAACGCCGGCTTGAGTCGAAGCTGTCCCGTCACAAGGAGATGGTTCCCCGGCACGTCGGCGTGATCGTCGACGGCAACCGGCGCTGGGCGCGCTCGATGGGCCTCGACGACGTGAGCCGAGGGCATCGCAAGGGCGCGGACAAGATCTCGGAGCTGCTCGGCTGGTGCCGGGAGGCCGGTGTCGAGGTCGTCACCGTGTGGTTGCTGTCGAGCGAGAACATCAACCGCTCCAAGGACGAGCTGGACCTCCTGGTGAAGATCATCGAGGACGTGGTCCAGGAACTCGTGGCCGACGGATGGCACATCAAGCCCATGGGCGCGCTTGATCTTTTACCTGATCACACGGCTCGGGTGCTCAAAAACGCAAAAGAAGCGACATCACATCGTCCCGGTTTGATTGTGAACGTTGCTGTTGGGTATGGAGGAAGGCGTGAGATCGCTGATGCGGTGCGCTCCCTTCTCCAGGAGCACGCGAGCAAGGGCGCAAGTATCGAGGACCTTGTCGAGGTCCTCGATGTCGAGCACATCGCGGAGCATCTCTACACGCGCGGCCAGCCCGATCCGGATCTGGTCATCCGGACATCGGGGGAGCAGCGGCTCTCAGGCTTCCTGCTCTGGCAGAGCGCTCACTCCGAATTCTACTTCTGCGAGGCCTACTGGCCTGACTTCCGCAGGGTCGACTTCTTGCGGGCTCTCCGCTCCTACGCCGCGCGACACCGCAGGTACGGTTCCTGAAATTCCCCATGAACGCCCCCTTTCGGGCGGTCTTAAGCAGTTGGAAGTCGGGCATTCAGGACGTACCGTAAGAAGTAGGAGAGCACAGCTCACCTACGCCGGAGAGGGCCCGCCTTTGCGTCACGACCTGCTGAGGAGGGCCGGTCAACGGTCCCTGCTCGACGTTCTCGTGAGCGGGCCCCTGGCCGGTCCGCATCCCAGCTCATGGCAGGGCACCGTCAATGGTGCCCGGGGGAGAACGCGTGGCAAACCCTTCGTCCTCACCCACGTCGCCGGCAGTGCAGCGGCGCACGTACGTCCTGGACACCTCGGTGCTCCTGGCGGATCCAACGGCGATGAGCCGTTTCGCCGAGCATGAGGTCGTCCTCCCGATCGTCGTCATCACCGAGTTGGAGGGCAAACGCCATCATCCAGAGCTCGGATATTTCGCGCGCAAGGCGCTGAGATACCTCGACGAACTCCGGGTGACACACGGACGTCTGGACGAGCCCATGCCGATCGGCGAGGGCACCATCCGGGTGGAGCTCAACCACAGTGACCCGTCCATCCTGCCCGTCGGGTTCCGGCTCGGCGACAACGACACCCGGATCCTGACCGTGGCGAAGACCCTCGCCGCCGAGGGCCACGACGTGGTGCTGGTCTCCAAGGACCTGCCGATGCGGGTGAAGGCCGCCTCCATCGGGCTCGCCGCTGACGAATACCGCGCCGAACTCGTGGTGGAGTCCGGCTGGACCGGCATGGACGAGCTCCAGGTGACCGCGGAGGACGTCGAGACCCTCTTCGAGCACGGCACGGCCGACCTGGTCGACGCCCGTGACCTGCCCACCCACACGGGCCTGCGCCTGCTGTCCAGCAGGGGTTCCGCGCTGGGCCGGGTGCTGCCCGACAAGTCGGTGCGGCTGGTACGCGGCGACCGCGAGGTCTTCGGCCTGCACGGCCGCTCCGCCGAGCAGCGGATCGCGCTCGACCTCCTGATGGACCCCGAGGTCGGCATCGTCTCGCTGGGCGGCCGGGCGGGCACCGGCAAGTCCGCGCTCGCCCTCTGCGCGGGCCTGGAGGCGGTCCTGGAGCGCCGTCAGCACCGCAAGGTCATCGTCTTCCGTCCCCTGTACGCCGTGGGCGGCCAGGAACTGGGCTATCTGCCGGGTTCCGAGAACGAGAAGATGGGCCCGTGGGGGCAGGCGGTCTACGACACCCTGGGCGCGGTCACCACACCCGAGGTGATCGAGGAGGTCATGGACCGGGGCATGCTGGAGGTGCTTCCGCTCACTCACATCCGCGGCCGGTCGCTCCACGACGCCTTCGTCATCGTGGACGAGGCGCAGTCGCTGGAGCGCGGGGTGCTGCTCACCGTGCTGAGCCGGATCGGCGCCAACTCCCGGGTCGTCCTCACCCACGACATCGCCCAGCGCGACAACCTGCGGGTGGGGCGTCATGACGGCGTCGTGGCGGTGGTGGAGAAGCTCAAGGGACACCCGCTGTTCGCGCACGTCACCCTGACCCGCTCCGAGCGCTCGCCGATCGCGGCGCTGGTCACCGAGATGCTGGAGGACATCACGATGTGACGGGGCGTCGGACGCCGCCGGAGCGCGGTCGCGGGCCGTACGGGCCCCGCGACCGCGCTCCGCGCGTTGTGGCTCCGTGCCTCCGGTGGCGGCCGGTGCGTCGGGGCGCCCGCGGATTCCGGTGTCCGTACCCCTGGCCTTCGCGGGATTCCGGTGCCCCATGCGCGCCTGGCCCGGGTGCCCGGGTGCCCGGGTGCCCGGGTGCCCGGGTGGAGGAGGGACGGGGTCTGTCAGGGTGGCAGTCGCACTCCGGGGGCCGCGAGATTGCGGAACTCGAAGCAGCCCCGGTCGCCCATCGTCTCCGGGGTACCGGGGAAGAGCCGGGTGACCTCGACGCTCCAGATGCTCTCCTGCTTGTTCTGCCGGATGGTGCAGGTGATCTGGGCGAGGGCCTCCTTGGTGACCTTGCCCTGGCCTGTGATGATCACGTTCAGCCGGTAACCCAGGTTGTCGTTCGGCTCGTTGCGCTGATCGGTGTTGTCGGTGTTGTCGGAGTAGCGGGTCGTCTTGGTGTCGTAGTGGCTGAAGTCGTTGAGCGCGCTGGTCAGCCCCGCCTTCGGCGGCTGCTTGCCGGCCCGGAAGAGCGTGTCGATGATGTTCTTGGCCGAGTCGGAGACCACCGGGATCTTGACGGGCTCCAGCCGGCCGTCGCGGAGCAGATAGACCGTCACCCAGGTGGGGCTGTAGCTGATCACCGGCGGACGGCCGTAGTCCTGGACCTCGGTGGGGGAGATGCCGCATCCGCCGAGCAGCAGGGAGGCGGAGAGCAGGCAGGCGAGCCACCTCGCACCGGAAACGGCCGGCCGGGCGAGCCACCTCCTGCCGAGGGATGTCATGGGGATGAGCCGTCTTCCGCCGAGGCCGGTCGGGAGGGTGGGCCGTCCGCTGTGGGGGACGGTCAAAAGGACGGGCCGCCTCCTGCCGAGGGCCGTCGGGCCGTACGGGCGGGTGAGCCGTCTCATGCCGGGGGGAGCCAGACCGTGAAGAGGGTTCCCGGCCGCTGCGCGCGGACCGAGATCGTGCCGCCGTGCAGCTGGGCGTTGGCCCGCGCGATGGACAGGCCGAGCCCGCTGCCGTCACCCCGGGCCCCGGCCTTGTAGAAACGGTTGAACACGAAGGGCAGATCCTTCGCAGGGATGCCCTTGCCGTGGTCGCGCACCTTCACCTCCAGGCCGTTCGGGGTGCTGCGGGCGGTCACCATCACCGGGGGCTCACCGTGGCGCAGGGCGTTGCCCACCAGGTTGGCGACGATGACGTCGAAACGCCTGGGGTCGACGGAGAACGTGAGTCCCTCCGGCACGTTCACCCGTACCCGGTCCGACCAGCCGCGCGTGTCCAGGCAGTCGCAGACCACGTCCACGATGTTCACGGTGTCCACGTTCAGCGTGGCCGTACCCGAGTCGAACCGGCTCGCCTCGATGAGCTGCTCGATCAGGGTCCGCAGCCGTTCGATCTCGCGCAGCACGAGCCGTACGGCCGTCGCGGGCTCGGGCGGCAGGCGTTCCGCCTCCTCGGAGAGCATGTCGGTCACCGCGGTCATCGCGGTGAGCGGTGTCCTGAGCTCGTGGGAGACGTCGGCGACGAAACGGCGGGACATCGCCTCCAGCGAGCGCAGCTCGGTGACGCTCCGCTCCAGGGCGGCGGCGGTGTCGTTGAACGTGGCGGTGAGCTCGGCGAGCTCGTCCTGGCCGTGTACGGGCAGGCGGGTGTCCAGGTGGCCCGCTCCGAGCGCCCGGGCCGCCGAGCCGAGCCGCCTCACCGGCAGCAGGAGCTGCCTGGCCGACACCAGGCCCAGGGAGAGGGCGATGATCAGCATGGCGACGCCGGCGACGGCGAGCGGCTGCCGCAGGCCGCTCAGGAGCCGGTCCTCCTCGATGAGGGGGGCGAACACGTAGACGATCATCCCGGTGGGCTGCGCGGTGTGGATGGGCTCGATCCGCCAGACGGGGGTGCCGATGAGCAGCCACATGTCGCCGCGGATGGTCATGCGCTTGGCGACCATCCGCTGGGTGGCCCTGGCGGCGAGGTCGCCGGGAACGTCCTTGGTGCCGAAGTCGCCGTCGGGGTAGACGTACTCCTCGTAGCGGACCACCACCCTGCCGCCCTGGGGACGCAGGCTCCGCTGCAGCGTGCTGATCTCCTCGTCGGTCGGTGGGCCGTCTCCCGGCCAGAGTCCGCCGACGGGCACCCTGATGCCCTCCAGGGTGTCGCGTACGTCGCTCACGGCCACATGCTCGGCACGTCCGATCATGCGGCTCTTGACGAACTCGTAGCCGATTCCCGCGACGACCGCGGAGGCGGTGACGGCGATCAGGGTGAAAGTGATCACCAGGCGCCCGCGCAGACCGGTGTACATCCGCCGGAGAGCGGGAGGGAGCGCCGGTCTCACGGCGGGCTGAACCGGTAGCCGAATCCCCGTACCGTGTGGATGAACTCGGGCTCGGCGGGGACCGCCTCGATCTTGGCGCGGACCCGTTGGACGCAGGCGTCGACGAGCCGGGAGTCGGCGACGTGGGTGTGGTCCCAGACGGCCCGCAACAGGTATCTGCGGTTGAGCACCTGGCCGGGGTGGCGGACGAGTTCGAGCAGGAGTCGCAGTTCCGTGGGGGTGAGGTGGACCTCGCGGCCCCCCAGCGCCACCTTGAGCGCGCCCCGGTCGATGACCAGGTCGCCGAAGGTGATGCGGTCGGAGGCGACCGACTCCATCCGGCGCAGGACGGCGCGGATGCGGGCGTCAAGCACGCGGGGTTCGACCGGCTTGACCACGTAGTCGTCGGCCCCCGCCTCCAGTCCCACGACGACGTCGAGGTCGTCGCCCCTGGCGGTGAGGAGGATCACCGGCAGCTGGTCGAGCCTGCGGATACGGCGGCACACCTCGACGCCGTCGATGCCGGGCAGCATGACGTCCAGGATGGCGATCTCGGGTCGGCGCGTTCTGATGTGCTCAAGGGCCTCCTCACCGCTGGTGTACGCGGTGACGGAGTGTCCCTGCCGGGTGAGTGCGAGCTCCAGCCCGATCCGGACCGAGGGGTCGTCTTCGACGAGAAGGATGCCTGCCACCGGGTAATCATTCTCCCAAGGCTTGGTTGGTTCCGCTGGGTCACAAAACCCAGACATAACGCAAACAGTACCTGAATTAGGTGGTCAGACCACGATTCGGGCACTTTCATGATCATCAATGTGGTCGAAGTTATCCCATAAGGCAAAATGTGAGCAAAATCACTCCCATGCTTTCATTGCCGGGAAAGTACCCGTGGCCTGGTGGTTGTGTCACCGGAAACCCCTGCGGGTACGGCCGAGCGCCGACCAACTCTTCCGTTCCGGTTGCGGACCACCCCCCTCCCCACGGCAAGCTCATAGGTCGTGAGTCCAGGATCACAGGAACTGAAGGAGCGCTCGGCACCCGGCGCCCGCCGTGCGAGCCGCAGGGCCGGCAGAGGGAAGGCCGACGCGGGGAAGGCCGACGCGCCCAGTTCGAAGCGCGGCATGACCACCAAGCGGGCCCTCATCCTGGGCACCGCGCTCGTGGTGCTGGTGGGCGTGGGTGCCTTCACCGCCTACACCGCCGTTCAGAACGCCTCGGCACCGAAGACGACGCCGCTCACCCTGGACGAGATGGCGCAGATGCTCGGCTCCGACCCGTTCGGCTCGGACCTGGAGTCCGACATGCTGAAGGCCCAGGCCGCGCAGGCGCTCAAGGCCGACAAGATCGCCGCCGAGCGCGACAACCGCAAGGCGCTCAACCAGGTCAAGATCGTTGACGAGGCGCCCGGCGGTGGCGGCTTCAGCCCGCAGCAACTTCCCCCCGGCACCTCCAACCCGACCGGCAACAGGGCACTCGGCAAGCAGATGCTGGACGCCAGAGGCTGGTCCGGCGAGTGGGGCTGCCTGGAGAAGCTCTGGATGAAGGAGAGCGGCTGGAACGAGCGCGCCATGAACACCTCCAGCGGCGCGTACGGCATCCCCCAGTCCCTCCCCGGCCACAAGATGGCGAGCGCGGGCAGCGACTGGCAGACCAACGCGGCCACCCAGATCGAGTGGGGGCTGGGCTACATCAAGGGCCGTTACGGCTCGCCCTGCGGCGCTTGGGCCCATTCCCAGGCCAAAGGCTGGTACTGAGAGACCAGGAGTCGGCAAGTCTGATCGCCTCCCGGCGTCCCGCGCCGCACCCTTGGCCGCATGGACGTGAAGGTCAGCGTGGTGGTGCCGGTGCACAACCCCGGTGATGGCGCCGACGCCTGTATCCGGTCGGTGCTGGAACAGTCGATGGCCTCCGAGGACTACGAGGTCATCTTCGCCGACGACGGCTCCGACGACGGGATCCAGCAGCGCCTCGACACCCTGGCCGCGGTGCGGTCGAACGTCAGGGTGCTCCACCTGGAGCGGACCGGCTCGCCGATGCGCGGCCGCAACCTCGCCCTCATGGTCGCCAGGGGCGAGTACGTCTACCTGCTGGACCAGGCCGACCGCCTGGAGAGGGACGCTCTGGAGCGGATGTACGCGCGGGCCGTGGAGACCGGGGCCGACATCCTCCTCGGACGGCTGATCAACGACCGGAGGCCGTCCTCCGCGGTCTTCGACGCCGACCGCGAGAACGCCGACATCGTGCGGGACCGGCTGCTCACGCTGCTCACCCCGCACAAGCTCTTCCGCAGGGCCTTCCTCGACGCGGAGGCGCTGAACTTCTCCGACCCCGGCGGCCTCCTGGCCGAGCAGACCTTCGTGCTCCGCGCCTATCTGCGGGCCGAGAACATCGTCGTCATGGCCGACGGGGTCTGCTGCCACGTCACCGAACGTCAGGAACCGCCGCAGGACCCCTACGTCTGGGCCGCGGAGCTGCGCGAACTGCTCGATGTCATCGACGACGAGGTCCCAGAAGGCCGTCGGCGCGACCGGATGTACGCCCAGTGGTTCCGCGGCGCGGTGCTGCGACGGCTCGGCGGGAACCGGTTCGTCACCTCCTCCGCGGATCGGGCGGTCACCTTCACGACCCTGCGCGAGCTGGTCGTCCAGCGCTTCCCCCCGCGCCTCGACCTCCTGCTGCCCGTACCGCTGAGGGTCCGTGCCGCACTGCTCCGCGCCGGCAGGCTCGACCAGCTCGTCGTGCTGGCCGGAGCCATGCGCGGCGTCCACCTCCAGGCCGACCTCGACGACCTCGCCTGGGACGACGGCGCGCTCACCCTGCGGCTCACCGTGGAGATGACCCAGGCCGACGGCACCCCCATGCGCTTCGTCCCCTACGGGGAGGGCGGCCTGCTCTGGGAGCCTCCCGTCCCCCTCGACGGGCTCCGCCTGCCGCCCGAGATGGCCGACGTCAGCCAGGCCGCGGCCAAGGCGCGGTTCGAGGTCTACGTCAGACACGAGGACACCGGGACGATCCACTTCCTGCCCTCGGACTGTTCGATGATCCGCTGCCGTCACCGCAACGGGGTCAGGCTCCAGATCACGGGCACCGCCCGGCTGGACATCGACTCGGCGGCCATGGACGGACCGCTGCCGCCGGGACTGTGGGAGATACACGTGCGCATGTACGGCGGGGTGCAACAGGCGAGCACCCGGGTGACGGGGTCGCCGCTGAACTGCACGGGAATGGTCGCCGACTGCTCCAGGCGGCTCGTCGTCCCCTGGTGGTCCGACAGGGGGGAGCTGGGGATCTGCGTGGAACCCCGCTCGTTCCCCGAGTCGATCGTCCTGGTCTCACCGGGTACGACGGTGATCAGGCAGCGCAAGCACGTCTTCGTCGTCGTGCCCGTGCCCTACGTGCCGCCGAGCGGAGGGCCGCCCGCGGAGCTGGTGTTCCGCCAGGCCGAAGGCAGGGAACGCGAGGTGACCGCGCCCGCGCTGGTCGAGCCCGGTGTCCCGGGGGAGCTGGCGGGACGGCTGATCGCCAAGATCCCGACCAGGCTCGCGTACCGGGAGGGGTTCCTCGCGCCGGGGATCTGGGCGCCGTTCCTGCGGGTCGACGGCGAGGAGACCGGGCTCCGGTTCAAGGTGGAGATGAACCGCGGCGGCCGGGTGGAGATCCGTAAATCCGCCGCCGCCGAGCCCTCCGAGCCCTGGTACCCGCTGCTGAAGCGGGTCGCGCTGCGGATACCGCTGGTCAGGAACGCGGTCCGGGTGACCAAGAGCGTCCAGCGGCGCTACATGCTCAACTGATCCGGCCGGCGCCGCACGGCCCGTCGGGGCGGTGCGGCGCCGGGCCGTCATACGGGTCCGGGTCGGCGTGTCCGGCGGTTCAGGGGAGTGGGGTCACGCTCTCAGCCGGCACTCATTGGGCAGGTCACCGGTCGAGGGCCTCGGCAGCGTCGCGCTCGGCGGCGGGTTCTGCCCGCGCTCCACCCAGCTCTCCAGGGTCTCGAAGGCGCTGCGGAAGCACGGCAGCAACGGGCGGAGTTTGTCGGGGTAGGAGGCGTAGAGGCTGTCCACGTGGGTGCCGTCGGTGATCCGGTAGTAGCGGAACGGCCGGCGATCGCCGACCATGTCCGCGTAGACGTCGCCGGAGCGGGAGATCGGCAGCAGCGTGTCCAGCGTGCCGTGGATCGTGATCAGCGGCTTGCCGATCCGGCCGGTGAGCCCGATCTTCCGCACCGCCGCGTACGGCTTGCGCGCGTCGTAGTCGTAGTCGGCGTCGCAGGCCGGGGTGCCCGAGGAGCAGAAGGGCGTGCCCGCGTCGGTGTCACCGTCGAAGGAGGGGTCGAGTTCCTCGCGGTAGACGCGCTGGGTCAGGTCCCAGTAGTACTGGTGGTGGAACGGCCACAGGAACTCCGAGCCACGGGCGAAACCCGCGTCGTACATCGCCTGGGTGTCACCCGCCGGATAGGCCCGCAGCGCCGGAGGCAGGTAGTTGAGCAGGTTGTCGCCCTTGACCCGCCAGAGCGTGCCCTCCCAGTCGATCCCGCCGTCGTAGAGCCAGGACCGGTTCTCCAGCTGCCAGCGGACCAGGTATCCGCCGTTGGAGATGCCCGCGGCGTAGGTCCGCTTGGGAAGCCTGCCGTAGCGCTGCGTGACGACGGCCTTGGCCGCGATCGCGATCTGCGTGACCCGGTCGTTCCACTCGGCGACCGCGTCACCGGGCTTGCGGCCGTCCTTGTAGAAGGTGGCGCCGACGTTGCCCTTGTCCGTCACCGCGTAGGCGTACCCCTTGGCCAGCGCCCAGTCGGAGACGGTGAAGTCGTTGGCGTACTGCTCCCGGTTGCCCGGGGTGCCGGTGACCACCAGCCCGCCGTTCCAGTCGTCCGGCAGCCGCAGGACGAACTGCGAGTCGTGGTTCCATCCGTGCGTCGTGTTGAAGGTCGAGGTGTCGGGGAAGTAGCCGTCGATCTGGATGCCGGGCACGCCCTTCGGGTTCACCGCTCCCGCCGGGTGCAGGCCCGCCCAGTCGGCCGGGTCGGTGTGCCCCGAGACGGTCGTGCCCGCCGTCGTGAGGTCGTCCAGGCACGCCTTCACCTGGTGCTCGGCCCCCGGCACCGTCACCCGGTTCAGCTTGGCGCAGTGCGCCGGCGCGGTCCCCGCACTCGCCGCGGGCGCCCCGGCGAGGACCGTCAGCGCGGCGAGCCCGACGGCGACGACCCCAGCCACCCGGCCGCGTCCCCTGGCGCCACTTCTCGCGCTGTTTCCAACGCCGCTTTCGCCACTACTACTCATGGTCGGCTCCGCTTCAGGTGGTCGGAGAGGGCGGCGCGGAACTCGGCGGGCCGCTCGATGTGGGGGCTGTGGCCGCAGTCCAGGACGACCTCGGTGTACGGGCCGTACCGCTCCAGGACGGTGCGGGTCTGGGTGACCATCGGCTGCGCGGGGGTGCCGGGCGAGCCGGGGACGGCCCCCAGGGCGCCCAGGTGGGCCAGGTCGAAGAGCGAGGTGTCGGAGATGATCACGTCTGCCTCGCCCCGCACCCACAGGATCGGCGGCTTCGGGTCGATCGTGTGCAGGTCGTCGAGCCGGAAGTGCGTCGGGGCGAACGAGTTGAGCACGCCCCGCGTACCGGGGCGGACCCCCGGCCACTCCTCCGACGTCACCGCGTCGCCGGGGTAGTGGTCCTCGCCGACCCTCGTGGACAGCAACGACGCGACCAGGGCGTCCTCGTCATCGATCACCGTGCCGGGCTTCACGTACGTGGTGCGCATCACGTTCCTCGGCGAGACCGGGGAGTCGCCGGAGGTGTCCCCGGCCGCGAGCAGCTTCACGAAGTCGGGGTTGGCCGCGCCCGCCCCGGAGCCGGTGCCGTCGGGGTGGTTCAGCACGCCGTCGGGGCCGTGCGTGCCGCCGAAGCCGTACGGGGAGACCGGGTTGACGAGCGTCACACTCCGTACGGCGGCCGGCCGGTCGCGCAGCGCCTGCAGCACGACGCCGCCGCCCATGCTCCAGCCGACCAGGTGCACGCCGTCCAGCCCGAGGGCGTCGAGGAGGGCGAGCACGTCGTCGGAGTAGTCCCGCAGGCCGCGGGTGGCGTCGACAGGGGCGGGCTCGGTGTCGCCGAAGCCTCGCAGGTCCACGGCGAGCGGCCGATGGCCCGCCTCGGCCAGGGCGAGCAGCGTGGCCCGCCAGAAGGCGGCGCTCGACACGTTCCCGTGAACGAACAGCACCGTCTCGCCGCTCTCCGAGGCGCTCCCCACGACCGACAGGACATTCTGGGTGATCCGGTCGGTGGGCACCGGCCGGTTCTCGATGTGCATCAGAGTCTCTCCGTACGGTTCAGCGGGTGGTGGTCTTGGCCTCGTCGGGGGTGCCGATGGTGACGAGGTCGCGTCCCCTGGTCTCGCGCGAGACATACACGGTGATCAGGGTGAGCACGGCGGCTCCGGCCACGTACAGCATGATCGGGAACGCCGACCGGTAGGTGTCCAGCAGGGCGACCGCGATCAGCGGGGCGAGGGCGCCCGCGACGATCGAGGCGAGCTGCGAGCCGATCGAGACGCCCGAGTAGCGCATCCTCGTCGCGAACAGTTCGGAGAAGAACGCGGCCTGCGGGCCGTACATCGCGCCGTGCAGGATCAGTCCGACGGTCACCGCCAGGGTGACCGCGGCGAAGCTCTTGGTGTCGATCAGCGGGAAGAAGGCGAAGGCCCACAGACCCACCCCGGCGGCGCCGATCAGGTAGACCGGCCTGCGGCCGAGCCGATCGGAGAGCGCCCCCCACATCGGGATCGAGACGAAGTGGACGGCCGACCCGATCAGTACCGCGTTGAGCACGAGGGGCTTCGGCAGTCCCGCCTGTGCCGTCGCGTAGACCAGCACGAACGCGGTGATCACGTAGTAGGAGACGTTCTCCGCGAAGCGGGCGCCGATCGCGATGAGGACGTCCCGCCAGTGGTATCTGAAGACGTCCACGATCGGCAGGGACGGCGCGGGCTCGGCGTTGGCGACCGCCTGCTGGAAGACCGGCGACTCGCTGATGGAGAGCCGGATCCACATGCCGACCAGCACCAGGACACCGGACAGCAGGAACGGGATCCGCCAACCCCAGCTCACGAACGCCTCGTCCGTCTGGACCGCGGCCAGCACCGCCAGCACGGCGGTGGCGAGCAGGTTGCCGCCGGGGGCGCCGGCCTGCGGCCAGGAGGCCCAGAAGCCGCGGCGCGCGGCGTCGCCGTGCTCGGAGACGATCAACACCGCGCCACCCCACTCGCCACCGAGGGCGAAGCCCTGGACGAGCCGGAGCAAGGTCAGCAGCAGCGGTGCCGCCATGCCGATCGCCGCGTGAGTCGGCAGGCAGCCGATCAGGAAGGTCGCCCCGCCCATCAGCAGCAGACTGATCACCAGTAGCTTCTTGCGACCGAGCCGGTCGCCGAAGTGCCCGAAGACCAGCGCGCCCAGCGGGCGGGCCACGAAGCCCACCGCGTAGGTCAGGAATGCCAGCAGGGTGCCCGTCAGCGGCTCCGACTCGGGGAAGAACAACTGCGGGAACACCAGTGCGGCGGCCGAGCCGTACAGGAAGAAGTCATACCACTCGATCGTGGTGCCGACGAGACTGGCACCGACGATCTTTCCGATGGGGGTACGGGTTTTCTCTGCCATCTCACTCACCAGGGGAAGTCGCTGTTGGGGGGATTTCGGCTACCGTACGTAGTGACCGGCGTCACTCCTATGGGTACGACCGCCATAGCCGACAGGTGCTCTATGTGGACGTGTGCGGCGGCCCTCCGCGAGTCGGCCCGGCCCCCGGCGAGTCGGCGCGGCCCGGTGTGGCCTGGCACGGTCCGGTGCGGCCCGGTCAGCCGCTGAGACGGTGCAGGCGCAGGGCGAGCTGGACCTCCAGCGCCCTGTCGGGGCTCTGCCAGTCGTCGCCGAGGAGCTGGCCGATCCGGTCCAGGCGCTGAGTGACCGTGTTGACGTGGATGTGCAGGGCCTCGCTCGTCCGCGACAGCGAGCCGCCCATGCCGAAGTACGCGGTGAGGGTCTGCACCAGAGCGGTGCCCCTGCGGGCGTCGTAGTCGATCACCGGGCCGAGCACCGAGGCGAGGAACGCCCCGATGTCGCGTCCCTCACCGACCAGCAGTCCGACGAAACCCAGCTCCCTCGCGCCGGCACCCTCCCCGGCCCTCCCCAGGGCCACCAGGGCGTCGGCGCAACGCTGCGCCTCCCGGTGCGCCGCGGCCACCTCGGTGGTGCCGCGCACGGGCCCTCCGGCGCCCGCCGTGGCCGGATGGCCCAGTGAGGCGCTCAGCTCGGTCGCGACCCGTTTGGCCAGCGGCCCCGGCCGGTCGCCGGGGAGCATCAGGACCACCTCGTCGCCGCGCTGCGCGGCGAGACCGTGGTGCATCGCCGCCTGGGAGGACGCCCAGAACGCGGCACGCTCCCGCCCACCGCCGTGGCGCACCACGACCACCACGTGGTCATGGTCCAGATTCACCCCGACCCGCCGGGCGCGGTCGGCCAGGCCGTCGAGCGCGGGCCGCGAGATCAGGTCGTCGAGCAGCTCACCCCTGACCCGGCCCTCCGCCTCGGCCACCGTACGCCTGAACAGCAGCAGCAACGCGGTCACCAGCGCGGCCCGCTCCAGGATGCGCTGGTCGGCGTCCGACACCTGGCCGCCGTTGCGCAGCACCAGTGTGCACAGCGGCTCCGCGCCCACGTCCACCGACGCGACCAGCAGATCTCCCTGCCGTACACCGCGCCCCAGCGCCCTCGACGAGCGCGCGGCGTCCGCGATCGCGTCCTTGCCCAGCGCGCCGTCCTCCAGGACGCGCGCGTCCCCGGCGATCGGGCGCCCGGCGTCGTCGAGCACCGCGAGCGAGCCGCCGAGCACCTCCGTCACCACCGCCGCCACGTCCTCGACCCCGCCGCCGCGCAGCACCAGGCCGGTCATCCGGTCGTGCGCGAGCGCGGCACGCTCCACGGCCTGGCTGTGCGCGCTCACCTGCCGGTTGGCCTCGCTGAGCTCCTCCAGGGCGTGCCTGGTCTCCTGCAGCAGCCGGGCGTTGTCGATCGCCACCGCCGCGTGCGCGGCCAGCGAGCCCAGCAGCACGACCTCGTCCTGGGTGAAGGGCCGTACGCTCCGGTTGGCCGCGAACAGCACCCCGATCACCCGCGCGCCCAGCTTGAGCGGCACGCCGAGGATGGCGACCAGCCCTTCCTCAAGCACCGCGTCGTCGATGTCGGTCTTGTGCCGGAAACGCTCGTCGGCGAAGTAGTCGGCGGTCGAGTACGGGGTGGCGGTCTGGGCCACCAGCCCGCCGAGCCCCGCGCCCATGGCGAGCCGCAGCGCCCGGAACTTCGCCGACACCGAGCCGTCGGTCACCCGCATCCAGGTGTCGCCCCGCTCGGGGTCGTGCAGCGTCATGTAGGCGGCGTCCGTGCCGAGCAACTGCCTGGCCCGGTGCACGATGGCCTCCAGGACGGCGTCCAGGTCCCGCAGCCCGGCGAGGTCGCCCGCCGTGTCGAACAGCGCCGACAGCTCCGCCTCACGCTTCGCCCTGCGCCTCAGCAGCGCCCGCACCCTCAGCGCGGCGAGCTTGGCCTCCTCCAGCTCCGCCAGCGCCTCCGCGCCGATCCCGTCGGACCTCGCCGCGAGAACGGGTCCCTCGAACTCGACGGCCGAAGCCTCCCTGGCCAACAGCTCGAGAAAGATCTGTGTTGTTTGCGACGCTGGCGCGTCGCGGTGAGGCCGCTCTTGTCCGGCTCCTTCCCTCGTCGAGGAAGATCGTTCGTTCCTCACGACCTCCCTCTCCTCAGTCCAGTCGCCGGCGCGGCCTCACGGGTAGTCCCACTACTGGGGACGCTGGTGCATTGCGGTGAGGGCGCTCTTGTCCGGCTCCTTCCCTCGTCGCTCATCGCTTCGCTCCTGTTGCTTGGCGACGCTGGCGCGTCGCGGTGAGGCCGCTCTTGTCCGGCTCCTTCCCTCGTCGGGGGAGGTCGCCGGCGCGGCCTCACGGCCCTCCTCAGTCCAGTCCTTGGGGCGACTTTACGGGGGTCAGCGGGCGGTCCAGCCGCCGTCTATGGGGAGGGAGGTGCCGGTGACGAAGGAGCCGTTCGGGCCGCAGAGGTAGGCGACGAGTTCGGCGACCTCCTCGGGCTCGATCAGCCGTTTGACGGCGGCAGGGGCGAGCATGATCTGCTCGATCACCTCGTCCCTGCCGATGCCGTGGGTTCCGGCCTGGGCGCCGATCTGGTTCTCCACCAGGGGGGTGCGGACGTAGGCGGGATTCACACAGTTGGAGGTGACGCCGTGGGGGGCGCCCTCCAGGGCGATCGTCTTGGACAGGCCTTCGAGGGCGTGCTTGGCGGTGACGTACGCCACCTTGTAGGGCGAGGCGCGGAGGCCGTGGACCGAGGAGATGTTGACGATCCGGCCCCAGCCGCGTTCGTACATCCCCGGCAGGACCTCTCTGACCAGCAGGAAGGGTGCCTCCACCATCACTTTGAGGATCTTGGAGAACACCTCTGGGGGGAACTCCTCGATCGGGGCGACGTGCTGGAACCCGGCGTTGTTCACCACGATGTCCGTACCGGGCGGGATCGCCCGTACGAAATCCGGTTCCGACAGGTCCGCGACGACGGGTGTGCCCGAGATCTCCGCGGCGACCTTCGCCGCCGCCTCGGGGTCGATGTCGACCACCAGCACGTGTGCTCCGGCCGCGGCCAGCCGGTGCGCGCAGGCGCGCCCGATCCCACTGCCCGCTCCGGTCACCACGGCTCGCCGACCCGCTAGGTCAATCATGCTGCCGAATCTAGGCAATGACCCGAATCCTGGCCCATGTCGCCCACCCCCACACTCCACCGTACGTTTATGTGGCGGATATCCGTCTGCCCGGGCTCGTCCCGTCGCCCGGCTCGGGACATCTCGGTGACGGAGGGCGGGAAGCGGGTCACCGTCCCGGAAACCACCGCGTGAGAAGCGATCGCCTTGCGTACCTTTTCCAGTGAGCGAGATGAGTGTGGACATTCACGGTGACCGGGTGTTCCGGCCCCAGAATCCGTTCGATCACCGGCACGAGCGCCTCGAACTGGCCTCTGGCGTCGGCCGCGTTCCCTGTCTCCCCGGTCAGGGAGGCGAGGTGGAAACGGACATTCAAGGTGGCCGGGTGTTCCGACCCCAAGACTCGTTCGATCACCGGTACCAGCACCGCCAGCTGATCCATCCCGCCGGTCGCGTCCCCCGCATCGCTCATCCACAGGGCGAGGAGGACGCGGGTGTTCAACGTGACCGGGTCTTCCGGGCCCAGCACTCGCCTGAGTTTCGATACCAGCATCGTGAACTGGTAGCGGGCGCCGGCCGCGTCTCCTGCTTTACCTGTCCATTGGGCGAGACTGGCCTGGATGCCGATCGTGGTGGGGTGGTGGGGGCCGAGTGTTTGTTCGGCCAGCGGTGTCAGTGCGGCGTACTCGTTTTGGGCGGTGGTCGCGTCTCCCGCTTCGCCTGTCCAGTGAGCGAGGCCGGCTCGGATGTTGATCGTGGTGGGGTGGTGGGGGCCGAGTGTTTGTTCGCTCAGGGGGAGTAGAGGTGTGAGGCTGTCTCGGGCGGTGGTCGCGTCTCCTGCTTCGCCTGTCCAGCGGGCGAGGTAGGCCCGGATGCCGATCGTGGTGGGGTGGTGGGGGCCGAGTGTTTGTTCGGCCAGCGGTGTCAGTGCGGCATATCCGTTTTGGGCGGTGGTCGCGTCTCCCGCTTCGCCTGTCCAGTAGGCGAGGCCGGCCCGGGCGTTGATCGTGATGAGGTGTTCGGAGCCCAGGATGTCCTCGATCGTCGCTGTCAGCGCCGTGACGCGCTTCAGGGCGTCGCTCGTGTCCCCCGCCTCTCCCGTCCAGTGAGCGAGGCTCAGCTGCAAACTCAGTGTGTCCGGGTGTTCGGGGCCGCGTAATCGTTCGGCCAGTGGTATCAGCGCCGTGAACCGGTCTCGGGCCTCGGTCTCGTCTCCCATAACTCCCGTGCAGTGGGCGAGGTTGGCGTGGGCGTCGAGTGTGTCCAGGTGTTCGGGGCCGAGTATTCGTTCGGTCAGTGGTACCAGTGTCGTGAACCGATCCCGGGCTTCGATCACCTCCCCTATCTCCCCGATCAATGAGGCGAGATGGAGGCGGGCGGTCACCGTGTCCGGGTGTTCGGGGCCCAGCGTGTCGTGCATGACGGCGTGGCGCCGCTGTTGCAGGGAGTGGGCGGTGCGGTAGTCACCGTTGGCGTGCAGGTAGTCGACGACGGAGCACACGGCGGGGGACTCGGGTGGCAGGACGGCGTGGACGTGGGGCAGCAGCCGGGCGTAGGCGGGCCAGGAGGAGGGATGCCCGGGCTCCGAGGGCAACGCTGCCTCGAGCAGGGCGGCCGCGGTGGCCCTGTCGGCGGCATGTTCGTCCTCGGTCAGCCCATCCACGATGACGGCCTGGACCTGAGGGGGCACGCTCACTCCCGGTCCGTCCTGCGACAGGTCGATCACGCCGTAGGAGGACAGCACTTCCAATGCGCCTGTGAGGGCGGTCTCCTCGGCGTCATCCAGGCCGTTAAGTACAGTGCGCGGCAGGTCGCTGGATGCATAGCAGGCCAGTACGCGCAGTACACGAATCGCCAGGGGATCGGTGGATGCGATCCGCGCGCTCGTCAGCACCCATACGCGGGCCACCGCCCGGTCGATATCGGAGCGTTGACGCGTTCCGGGCTCGGGGACGGCGCGCAGCAGGTGAAGATAGCGGGACAGATCCACGCCGGGGGTGTGGGCGACGTAAGCGCCGGCCTGCCGGAGTGCTGGTTGCGACCACTTCAGCTCCTCGGCCAGTTCCTCGGCTTGAGTGCGTTCGGTGTCGGCCACGGCACCACTCGTGGTCAGCAGCAGCTTCACCGCGTCCGTGGGGGGGCAAAGGAGTCAGCACTCTCCAACCCTGTCGCCCGGGGGTGATACCGCACCAGGATGTCGTAAATCCGTTATCTCCTCGCTTTGGTCACTGAGTGGCTCCGGGCCGTACGGGGAACGGCTTCCGGTCGCGTTGCTCTCAGACGGTGACCGGGTAGGTGAGCGTGAGTTCGTCGCCGGGGAGGCCGCGGATGCCCCAGTTGACCTTGGGGGACTCCATGATCACGATCTCCAGGTCCTCGGCGGGGAGGTCGAGGGCGTCGCCGACCGCGGTGAACAGGGCGCGGATCAGCGCGCGTTTGGCCTCGTCCGTCCGGCCGCTGAAACAGACGATCTCCACGATGAGATACCGCTCGCTCCGCTGCGGGCAGATCATGTCCTCGGCGTCCAGCAGCAGGAACCGGTGGAACCGCTTGTCCTCGGGGAGCCGCCAGACGTCCACCAGACAGCCGTGGACGGTGTCGGAGATTTCCTGCCGCCGGTCGGACCAGGCGTCCCTGCGGCCGTAGAACTTGATCTGGGTCATGTTTCCCAGTCTCCCAGGAAACCCGATCTACGACGCCGACCGGGGAGCCGGTTCACGATCGTGCCGGTTCGCGGACGTTCCCGGTCGCGGTCGCGCCGGTTCACGGTCGGGGGAGCCGGTTCGTGTGCCGGAGCGGTCACCGGTCCGCAGGGGTGGCCTGGGCGCGGGCGGTGACCGGCGGCCGGGGGCGGTCTACGAGGGGGGCCGGGTCATGGACAGGACGTCGAGCAGTTCGTCGAGCCGTTCCTCGGTGAGGGTGCCGTTGGCGACGTGGCCGCGCTCGATGACGACCTCACGGATGGTCTTGCGCTCCGCCAGGGCCTGCTTCGCTATCTTCGCGGCCTCCTCGTACCCGACGTACGGGTTGAGCGGGGTGACGATCGACGGCGACGACTCCGCGTACTCGCGCATGCGGTCGACGTTGGCGGTGATGCCGTGTACGCACCGGTCGGCCAGTAGGCGGGAGGCGTTGGCGAGCAGCCGCACGGACTCCAGGATGTTGCGCGCGATGACCGGGAGCATCACGTTGAGCTCGAACGTGCCGGAGGCGCCGGCGAAGGCGATGGCCGCGTCGTTCCCGATGACCTGGGCGGCGACCATGGTCACCGCCTCGGGAACGACCGGGTTGACCTTGCCCGGCATGATCGACGACCCGGGCTGCAGGTCGGGCAGGTTGATCTCGCCCAGTCCCGCCCGGGGGCCGGAGCCCATCCAGCGCAGATCGTTGGCGATCTTGTTGAGCGAGATCGCGACCGTGCGGAGCTGGCCGGAGAGTTCGACGACGGCGTCCCTCGCGCCTTGGGCCTCGAAGTGGTCGGGAGCCTCGGAGAACGGCAGCCCGGTGGTCTGGCGCAGCTTCTCGATGACCTTGGCCGCGAAGCCGGGAGGGGTGTTGACGCCGGTGCCGACCGCCGTACCGCCCAGGGGCAGCTGGGTGAGGTGCGGGAGCGCGCTCCGCACCCGCCCGATGGCGTTGTCGATCTGTGTGGCGTACCCGCCGAACTCCTGTCCCAGCGTGACCGGGGTGGCGTCCATCAGGTGGGTGCGCCCGGCCTTGACCACGCCGTCGAACTCCAGCGACTTGTCCCGCAGCGCGGTGGCGAGGTGTCGCAGCGAGGGGATCAGGTGGTACGAGACCTCGGTCGCGGTGGCGACGTGGATGGAGGTGGGGAACACGTCGTTGGACGACTGCGAGGCGTTCACGTGGTCGTTCGGGTGGACGGGACGGCCGAGCCGCTCCTCGGCGAGGGTCGCGATCACCTCGTTGGCGTTCATGTTGGAGGAGGTGCCGGAGCCGGTCTGGAAGACGTCGACGGGGAACTCGCCGTCCCACTCGTTCTCCGCGACGTCGGTGGCGGCCTCGGCGATCGCCTCCGCCAGCTCCTTGTCGATCACCCCCAGCTCCGCGTTGACCTCGGCGGCGAGCGCCTTGATCAGGCCGAGGGCCGAGATGTGCGGGATTTCCAGCCCGCGCCCCGAGACGGGGAAGTTCTCCACCGCCCGCTGGGTCTGCGCCCGCCACTTCGCCCCCGCGGGAACCCGTACCTCGCCCATCGAGTCATGCTCGATCCGATACTCGCTCATGACCCCAGTCTGCGTCCTGAGGAGGAAATCAAACGGCGGGTACGGGGTCGCCCTCGCGGGGCGTTCTCGGAAGGGGGTTCTCAGAAGATGGCGGCCACCGCGAGGATCATGATCACCACGAGGGCGATCGCCGCCACGCCCATGAGGACGAGGACGCCGATCCGGGTCTTCTCCGACGGGGGCTTCCTCGGCCCGGGGCGCCCGGGGTCGGGCTGGGCGTTCTGCCCCGCGATCGCGAACAGGTCGGTGCCCAGGCCGGGGGAGCGGTAGGCGCCGTCCGACGCCTCGGGGCCCGGCGGACGCCAGGGCTGTGCGGGCACCGGCCCCGGCTGGTCGGGGGGTGGGTTGCCGGGGACGAGTCTCAGCGGAGGGGGCGCCTCCGCCCCCGGGCCTCCCGTGCCGGGCCTCCCGAACTCCGGAGTGACCGGCGGGAAGCCGTGTGGCGGGGTGGCGGAGAGATCGGCTCTGCCGCTCACGGGGAACCCGTGGGGCGGCGTCGCCGACGCCTCGGCCCCCGGCTCCGCGAAGGCCGTCTCGTCGTCCGGTTCCTCGAACGCGCCCGGCCTTCCGAAGGCGCCGGGTCCCCGGGCGACGGGGGTTCCGAGACCGGGAGGGCCCTGCCGTCTCGCGGCCGGACCGCCCGGCTCTCCGAAGGGAGGACGGTCGGGGTAGGGCGAGGTCGTCGGGCGGCCGGAGGCCGCCGGGGACGGGGCGGCGGGCGGTGTGCCGCCGGGGATGCGCAGGCCGTCCTTGGGGCGGATGACCATCACGGTGCGATTGGCGTCGAATTCCTCGGCGTCGTCCTCGGGGTCCTCGTCGGCGCCCGGGGCATCCCCGATGTCCGCCGGGAAAGGGGCCGCGGAGGCCGAGAGGGACGGCGCGGGAGGGGGCGTGGCGGGCGCGGGGACCGGTGGCAGGGAGTCCGCGAGGTGCGAGGGGGTGTCGGCCACCGCCCGCAGCAGCGCCCCCGCCTGGGCGGCCGTCAGCCGCGCCGTGTGGTCCTTCTCCAGCAGCTGTTCGAGCACCGGGCGGAGCGGCCCCGCCTGGGTCGGCGGGTCGACCTGCTCGCTCATCAGCGCGGCCAGGGTCTCCGCCACGGAGGCCCGCTCGTAGGCCGGGCGGCCTTCGACCGCGAAGTACAGCGTGGCGCCGAGGGACCACAGGTCCGACTCGGGCCCGGTGTGCTCGCCGCGGGCCCGCTCGGGTGCGGTGTATCCGGGGGAACCGATCACCATGCCGGTCTTGGTGAGGCTCGTGTCGCCCTCCGCCTTCGCGATGCCGAAGTCGGTGAGGACCACCCGGCCGCTCTCGGTGATGAGCACGTTGCCGGGTTTGACGTCACGGTGCAGGACCCCCTGGGCGTGGGCCGCGCGGAGCGCCCCCAGCAGGTCGGCCCCGATCTCGGCGACGAGGCGAGGTGGCAGGGGCCCCTCCTCCTCGATCACCTGCTCCAGGGAGCGCGCCTGCACGAGCTCCATGATGATCCAGGGGCTGCCGTCCTCGACGATCGCGTCGTGGACGGTGGCCACCGAGGGGTGGCTGATACGGGCGGCCGTACGACCCTCGCGGATCATCCGCTCCCGAAGCTCGGCGCGTTGCGCCTCGCTGAGGCCGGGCTCCTGACGGATCTCCTTGATCGCGACCTCACGGCCGAGGGAACGGTCGTGGGCTTTCCAAACGGTGCCCATCGTGCCTCGGCCGAGCGGCGCGATCAGCTCGTAACGGTCCGCGAGCACACGCGTCTGCTGTTCCGGCATGAGAAGAAGATAGCCATTCCACCTTGAGAAGCGCTTTACCCGCGCTTACGGAGTTCCCTCGGCCAGAGAAGACGTGGGAGGACCAACCTTATAAAGGGCGTCATAAAACGGACAAGTGGTCGATAGGTTGGCGAAATCTCCACCGGCTTCCGATGGACCCCCTCACCGGGGCGCCGGTGCGCCCGGAGTTGGGGTGTCGGCCCGGACGGAGGTCCCGACGGCGGTGGGGGCGTCCCCGGCGACGAGGGGCGCGGCGCCGGAGGTGGCGCGGAGCCGACCCGGTGCATCCCGCGGTGCTGGGAGCGGCGGCTGAACGGCGGGGCCGACGCGCCGTCGGACCCGCTCGCGGACGACCTGACGTTGAATCCGCCCGAGGAGGACCTGCCACCGGACCCGCCCGTGGACGACCTGCCGCCGGACCCGCTCGCGGGAGGCCTGACGTCGGGTCGTGCGGACGGCCTGGAGAAGGACTCCTCGACCAGCCCGCCGGCCGCCACCCTGGCGAGCATCATCAGGGCACGTCCCGCGTCGAGCCGGGCGTTCGGGTCGATCGTGAGGAGGCCGCGCAGCACCGGCGTCAGCGGTCCGGCCCGCTCCATGGGGATCGGCTCGCCGCTGGTCAGCGCGGCGAGCGCGGCGGCGGCCGTACGACGCCCGTGCAGGCCCCGGCCCTCGACGGCGGTGTAGAGGGTCGCGCCGAGCGACCACAGGTCGCCGGCCGGGCTGGCCTTGGCGCCCAGCACGCGCTCGGGGGCGATGTATCCGGCCGAGCCCAGCACGATGCCCGCCTGGGTGATCGACACGTCTCCTTCGAGCGCGGCCAGGCCGAAGTCGGTGAGCACGGCCCGGTCGTCGGTCACCAGGACGTTGCTCGGCTTCACGTCGCGGTGGAGGATCCCCTTGGCGTGCACGGCGCGCAGCGCCCCCAGGACCTGCCTGCCGATCTCCGCCACCTGGCGGGGCGGCAGCGGGCCGTGGTCCTGGAGGAGTTGCTCCAGCGACCTGGCGCGGAGCAGCTCCATCACGATCCAGGGGCGCTCGTCCTCGGTGACGACGTCGAAGACCGTGATGACGGAGGGGTGGGCGACCATCGCGGTCGCGCGCCCCTCGCGCTCGGTCCTGGCGCACAGCTCGGCGCGGAGCTCCTCGTCGAGGATCACGGGAAGGCGAACCTCTTTGACGGCCACCTCGCGGTTGAGCAACTCGTCGTGTGCACGCCAAACAGTGCCCATGCCGCCGCGCCCAACCGGTTCGGACAACCGGTAGCGCGCTGCGAGAAGGTATCCGGGCGGCGCACGCATGTGGTGCAGCTTACCGATTTGCGTAATGCGACCAGTAGAGACAGGCCCGAATCTTCTTGCCAACTTGAGTCAGATTTTCAGGCTTGTAACTGTTGGGAAACAATGAGTGACATCCGTTGGATTGGCCGGACTCGACGGCTTCTCTCCGTAGTCGGACCGCACGTTGCGGTGAAGGGGGTTGTTCTCGTCGGGAGTGGTGGCCGACGGAACGATGGTCCCGCCAATGATGGTTGCGGCCGTCGTTCCCGAGGTGTCGCACACACCGCCGCACGGCGCTCCGACGTCGAACTCGTCGACCTCGGGCGCCTGTACGGCGGGTCCTGACCCTCGGCGTCTCGCGAGGGGGCGCGGTCAGCGGCGGCCGATGGTGAGGACGGGGCCGGTCGTGTCGGCGAAGAAGTCCTCGCCCTTGTCGTCCACGACGATGAAGGCGGGGAAGTCCTCGACCTCGATCTTCCAGACGGCCTCCATGCCCAGCTCGGGGTATTCGAGGACCTCCACCTTCTTGATGCAGTCCTGGGCGAGGCGGGCGGCGGGGCCGCCGATGGAGCCGAGGTAGAAGCCGCCGTGGGCCTTGCACGCGTCGGTGACCTGCTTGGAGCGGTTGCCCTTGGCGAGCATGACCTTGGAGCCCCCCGCCGCCTGGAAGCGTTCGACGTAGGAGTCCATGCGCCCGGCGGTGGTGGGACCGAAGGAGCCCGAGGCGTACCCCTCGGGGGTCTTGGCGGGGCCGGCGTAGTAGACCGCGTGGTTCTTGAGGTACTCGGGCATCTCGCCGCCCGCGTCCAGGAGCTCGCCGATCTTGGCGTGGGCGATGTCGCGGGCGACCACGAGCGGGCCGGTCAGCGACAGGCGGGTCTTGACCGGGTATCTGGTCAGCTCGGCGAGGATGTCCGCCATCGGGCGGTTGAGGTCGATCTTGACGACGTCGTCGGAGAGGTGGTCGTCGGTGGTCTCCGGCAGGAACCTCGCCGGGTCGGTCTCCAGCCGCTCCAGAAAGACCCCCTCGGGGGTGATCTTCGCCAGGGCCTGGCGGTCGGCGCTGCAGGAGACCGCGATGGCCACGGGGCAGGAGGCGCCGTGGCGGGGGAGGCGGATGACGCGGACGTCGTGGCAGAAGTACTTGCCGCCGAACTGTGCGCCGATGCCGAGCTTCTGGGTGAGCTCGAAGACCTTGGCCTCAAGGTCGGTGTCGCGGAAGCCGTGACCCGAGGGGGAGCCGGAGGTGGGGATGGAGTCCAGGTAGCGGGCGCTGGCGTACTTGGCGGTCTTCAGGGCGAACTCGGCGGACGTGCCGCCGACGACGATCGCCAGGTGGTACGGCGGGCAGGCGGCGGTCCCGAGCGAGCGGATCTTCTCCTCCAGGAACCGGAGCATCCGCTTCTCGTTGAGCACCGCCTTCGTCTCCTGGTACATGAAGGACTTGTTGGCGCTGCCGCCGCCCTTGGCCATGAACAGCAGCTTGTACTCGTCGGGGTGGCCGCCCGGGTCCTCGGCGTAGAGCTCGATCTGCGCGGGGAGGTTGGAGCCGGTGTTCTTCTCCTCCCACATGGTGAGGGGGGCCATCTGGGAGTAGCGCAGGTTCAGGCGGGTGTAGGCGTCGTACACCCCGCGGGAGATGTGCTCGCCGTCGGCGCCGTCGGTGAGCACGTGGCGCCCGCGCTTGCCCATCACGATCGCGGTGCCGGTGTCCTGGCACATCGGGAGCACGCCGCCCGCCGAGATCGAGGCGTTCTTCAGCAGGTCGAGGGCGACGAAGCGGTCGTTCCCGCTCGACTCGGGGTCCTCGATGATCTTGCGGAGCTGGGCGAGGTGGGATGACCGCAGGTAGTGGGAGATGTCGTGGATCGCGTTCTCGGTGAGCAGCCGCAGCGCCTCGGGCTCGACCTCGAGGAACCTGCGTCCGGCGGCCTCGACGACCCGTACCCCCTCGGCGGTGATCAGGCGGTATTCGGTCTCGTCCGGTCCCAGGGGAAGCAGGTCGGTGTAGTCGAACTCGGGCATCGTCGTCGATCCTCCGTGCGGGCGCCGTTTTCCCTAGAGGGTACGGCCTCGTGTTTCGCGCTCGGCCTCCGCGGTCGGGTTGCGCACGGCCAGGCGGACATATGAGATGAAAAACACATATTTAGGGCAAATTTTGATGACCTATGCGTCTTTTATAGCTATTTGTCCGAATCAAAGAGGAGGCTGGAAAGAGCCGGACCGAGCGTCCGGTGGAAGCGGGGAGGCAGACAATGAACATCGGAAACACCGTCATGCTGGCGATCGTGGCCCTCTTCGTGGTGACCGGTCTCACCGTGTCACTGATCGCGATCACACTGACGAGCATCAAGGAGACCGGCGGACGTGTTCCCCAGTGGCCGGTGAGCTGGCCGGAACCTCCGCTCACCCTCCCTCAGCAGAAGCCCGGCACCGCCTCCGGGCCGGCGAGCCTGCCCTCGCAGCGGGTGGCCCTGCACCCGCGGGACGGCGAGACCGTGTGGCGGGTCAGCCTGCCCCAACAGGTCGAGATTCCCCGGCAGCGGGTCGCCTCGTCCCGGTCGGCCGACGTGCCCCCGCAGCGGGTGAGCCCGCTGCGCTGAGGCCGATGACGATGCCGGCGACGACGAGCGCGGCGCCGAGCAGGTCGGGTGCCGAGGGTGCGCCGAGGCCGAGGACCGCGCCGGTGGCGATGGCGCCGACCGGGATCAGCCCGGCGAACAGTCCCGCGGTCGCCGGGCCGAGCCGGGGCAGGGCGTCGTACCAGAGGAAGAACGCCACGCTCGTCACGATCAGCGACTGGTAGCCCAGACCCGCGAGTTCGGGCGCCGTCGGCACGCGGATCATCGCGGCGCCGTCCACGAGCAGCCCGGTGACCACCAGCATCGGCACGGCCAGCGTCACCGAGTACGCCGAGACGCGCACCGCTCCCAGCTTCGGCAGCAGCGGGATGGCGAGCAGGGAGAAGCAGACCTCGCAGCCCAGCGCGCCCAGCGACCAGAGCAGCCCGGTCAGGTCGCCGCTGCCGAGTCCGGTCGCCACCGTCGCCCCGGCGACGACCACCGCCGCCGCCCCGACGAGCCGGGGCGAGGGGCGTCCGCCGAGCAGGGCGAGCGCGAGCGGTACGGTTCCGAGGACGGTCCCGACCAGAGCCGGACCGCCGTGCCGGGTGGCCTCGATCACGCACACATTGAAGATCACCAAACCGGTGAGGGAGAGCGCCGCGAGCAGCGCCGTCTCACGGGGGGTGAGGCGGACGAACCGCAGCCCCGCGAGCCGGGCGACGGCGAGCAGGATCACGGCCGCGAGCAGGTAGCGCAGGGCCTGGCCGCCGTGGACGGGGTACTCCCCGATCACCCCTGAGACCCCCGCCAGGGTGCCCACCAGGAACATCGCCGTCGCGGCCTCGACCGGGCCGCGCCATCCCCGCCGGGCGGCGGTGCTGACATCCACGTTCATGTGCGAAATGCTAGGAAGCCAATGGCACCCCTGTCGGGTCCAATCCAGCGGTGAAACAGAGGACCAATTGGCCGACCTGCACATCGTCGTCGACCGGGCGGCGGGCGGTGTCGCCGCCCAGATCGCCCGCGAACTCCGCGAGGCGGTGCGGCGCGGGCGGCTGGCGGCCGGGGCGAGGCTGCCCGCCAGCCGCGAGCTGGCGCGGGATCTCGGACTCTCTCGCGGCGTGGTGGTCGAGGCGTACGAGCAGCTCGTCGCCGAGGGTTTCCTGATCTCCAGGATCGGGGCGGGAACCACCGTGGCACCCGCCGCGAGCCGTCCCGCGCCCTTCGACGGTCCTTCCCCGACGCCGCCGGGCCGGCCGCGCGCGAAGGCACGCACCCCCCGCGCGCAGGAGAGCGGTCGCGGGGAGGAGAGCGGTCGCGGGCCGTACCGGGGGCGCCGTTCCACCGCACCCGACCTGGGGGCGTTCCCCAGACAGCGGTGGCTGGCCTCGATGAGGAGGACGCTCGCCACGCTGCCCGCGGAGGCCCTCAACTACGGCGACCTCGGCGGTGTCCCGGCGCTGCGCGAGGAGCTGGCCGCCTATCTCGGGAGGGTGAGGGCGGCCGACGTGAGCCCGGACAACCTGGTGATCGTGGGCGGGGTGGCCCAGGGGATGAGCCTCACCGTCCAGGCGCTCGCGGGCAGGCTCCCCCGAGCCGGGTCCCCCCACGATCTCGGCTGGTTCGTCCGGCGGGCCGCGAACCCCGTGCCGCCCCTCGGCCGGATTCGGCTCGCGGTCGAGGATCCGGCGGGGGCGCGTCAGCTCCCTCTGCTGCACGCCGCCGGCGCCGACCTGGTCGCCGTCCCCGTGGACGGCGAGGGCGTCGATGTCGGGGCGCTGGCCGCGACCGGGGCGCGGGCGGTGCTGCTCACGCCCGCGCACCAGTACCCGACGGGGGTCGTGCTCTCGCCCCGCCGCCGCGCCGAGCTGATCGAGTGGGCCGTAGCGACCGGCGCGGCGATCCTGGAGGACGACTACGACGCGGAGTTCCGCTTCGACCGCGACCCGGTGGGCTGCCTGCAGGGGCTGGCGGCCGACCGGGTGATCCTGATCGGGAGCGTCAGCAAGTCCCTCGCCCCCGGCCTCCGCCTGGGCTGGGTGGCGGCCCCGCCCGAGATCGCCGGATCGCTGCGGCTGGCCCGCGGCGAGCTGGACCTGGGATCACCCGTCCTGGAGCAGTACGTCCTGGCCGACTTCATCACGACCGGCGACTACGACCGGCACCTGAGAAGGATGCGCCGGGAGTACCGCGCCCGCCGCGACGCCTTCACGCTCGCCCTCGGCGAGCATCTTCCCGAGATCACCGTGTGGGGTGTCTCCGCCGGGCTCCACCTGCTCGCCGAGCTGCCGCATGACTGGGACGAGGTGGCGGTGGCGGGGACGGCCCAGGAGTGCGGGCTGGCGGCCGAGCCGGTGGGGCCGATGCGATACGCCCCGGGTCCGCCCGCACTGGTGATGGGCTTCGCCCGGCTGCCCGTCCACCGCGCCGACGCGATGGTCGGTGCCCTCGAGGACGCCCTGCGCCGCTGAGTCGCCCCGTGATCCGTGCCCTCGCGGGAACCCG
This sequence comes from Streptosporangium sp. NPDC000509, assembly GCF_042898365.1. Lineage (NCBI taxonomy): Bacteria > Bacillati > Actinomycetota > Actinomycetes > Streptosporangiales > Streptosporangiaceae > Streptosporangium > Streptosporangium sp. NPDC000509. The sequence continues at coordinate 145,005 of NZ_JBIAYX010000011.1, forward strand.
GTCGCCGGTGCCACCGAGGTCGGCGGCCGCGATCCGGGCCCTCGTGGAAATCGGCCGGGCCGTCTCGCGATCCGCCTCCCGGTGCGTGCCGCGCGCCGCTGAGCAGCCCCACGACGACGCCTCCCACCTGTGGATACGCCGTCCGGTGGACGTCGCGTACTGCCCGATGGATCGTCCTGATGTCCTGACAAATTCTTGACGGCTTCCCGGTCCTCACCTAGAACTGGGGATCAACCGCTTTCTTCTCCGAAAGGCACAATGCGTGTTGGATCATCGGGAATCCGCAGAATTAACGCGTTTCCCGGTGTGGCCCGGGGGGAAGCGGAGAGTCACCGCACCGCTGAGGACACCCTCGTGGCGCCCTGCCTCGCCGAGGCCGCGGAACCCTCCCGGTGCGAGGGGCGTCCGGTGCGCGACACGGAGGTGATTATGTGAGAAGAGGCGATCCTGTGAGAGAGTCCGGCTCCGCCGTCGAAGGAGCCCCGGTGCGAACGGCCGGCGCGCCCATCTCCTGGGGGGCCTGCGAGGGCCCGGGCTGGGGGCGGCAGCCGGATCGTTCTCAGGTACTCGCCGAGATGAGAGAGCTCGGCCTGACGGCCACCGAACTCGGCCCCGCCGGATTCCTGCCGCCCTCGCCGACACACTGCCGCTCCCTGCTCGCGGAGTACGGGCTGCGCGCGGTGGGCGGGTTCGTCCCCGTCGTCCTGCACGAGGCCGACCACGACCCGCTCCCGATCGTCCGGGCCGCGATGCGCGCCTTCATGGACGGCGAGGTGGACGTGGTCGTGCTCGCCGCCTCCACCGGTGGCGAGAGCCACGACGCCAGGCCGGAGCTGGACGCCGTCGCCTGGAAGACCCTCACGGGCAACCTGCGCCGGATCCTCAAGAACGCCAAGGAGTTCGGCAGGACCGTCACCCTGCACCCGCACATCGGAAGCGTGGTGGAGAACCGCGAGGAGGTCCAGCGGGTGCTCGACGACAGCTCGATGCCGCTGTGCCTGGACACCGGCCATCTCCTCGCGGGCGGCACCGACCCCGCCGAGCTGGTCTCCCACGCCGCGGAACGGATCGCGCACGTCCACCTCAAGGACGTGGACGCCGCGATGGCCGAGCGGGTCAGGGCGGGCGAGCTGACCCACACCCGGGCCGTGAGAAACGGCCTCTACCGCCCGCTGGGCGGAGGCGACGTGAACCTCCCCGCCGTCGTCGGCGGCCTGACGGCGGCCGGGTACGACGGCTGGTACGTCCTGGAGCAGAACATCGTGCTGGAGCCTGCCAATGGTGGTTCCGATGCTCCCAGGGAGCCCGCTGGTTCCGGCGAGCCCAGGGAGAACGTCCGCGAGAGCCTGGCGTACCTGAGGAAGCTCACCGGCGACGAGAGCGGCCGACCGGGCTGACGACGAGGGACGACGAGGTCCGGGCGAGCCTCGCGCGGCAGGAGGCGACGGCGAGCCGCCCGGCCGGGCCGGCCGATCACCGGGACCGGGGTCACGGTCGTTCGGCGGGCTCCTGCGGGGCTCTCCCGGGGCTGCCTTCGTCCGAGGGTTCCAGGTCGGGCTGGAAACCCCTGGCGAGGAACACGATCAGGACCACCAGGACGGCGGCAGGTACGAACGCCACCCGGACGCTCACCAGGTCGTTGAGCGTCCCCACCACGGCGGCACCGACGAGGAAGCCGACGTAGTTGAACATGTTGACCCGCGCGATCGCGGTCTCCGCGCCGGCGCCCAGCCGTCCCGCGGCCGAGAACGACTGCGGGGCGATGACGGACAGCCCGACGCCGATCAGGCCGAACGACACGACGGCCACCGCGACGCCGGGCGCGACGACGACTCCGAGCGTGCCGACGGCCGCGATCACCGCGCCCACACGGACCACCGGCGCCGGCCCGTACCTGCGTACGGCGAGGTCGCCGGGGACCCGCGCCAGCAGCATGGTCGCCTGGTAGACGAGGTAGGCGAACGGCACCAGCCAGCCGCTCGCCGCCAGCGCCTTCTCCATGTAGACCGTGCTGTAGTTGGACACCGCCGCGTCGCCGACGTACAGGAACGCCATCGCCAGGCAGAGCGGGATGATCGGCCGCCACGGCACCCGGGCCGTCACGTGCCCGGCCCGCTCACCGGCCCTCTCCTCCCGATGTCCGTAGAGCCGGGGGAGCATGACGATCGAGATCACCGCGCCGATCAGCACCGGGACGGAGAAGGACCAGCCCAGCTCGACGCCGAGCGCGCTGAAGGCGGAGTTGAACCCGGCGCCCAGCATCGAGCCGATGCTCCACACCGCGTGGAAACCGGTCAGCACGCTCATGCCGTACCGGCGCTCGACCGCGACCGCCTGCATGTTCATCGCCGCGTCCACCGCGCCGACGAACAGGCCGAACGCGGCGCTGAGGACGTACAGCCCGGCGAGCTGCCCGTTCCAGCCCATCAGCACCACGGTGGCGCAGACGCCGACCTGGGCGATCCGCAGGACCGGGGCGCTGCCGTACCGGCTCGCCAGGAGACCCGCGACCGCGCTGCCGACCCCGGCGATCACCGGTACGAGCAGCAGGACCAGGGTGAGGTCGCCGTCGCTGAGCCCGAACCTGTGCTGGAGGTCGATCACATGGGTGAGCAGGGTGGCGAAGCAGAGACCCTGGACGAAGAACGCCGCCCAGGTCGCGACGCGCGCCTGCCTGTCACGTGGGGTCGGCATGACGACCTCCGGGAAACATGAGGGGGATTCAAGTTTCCGTCAGGGTATGGGCGAGGTACCCGGTGGTCAATGGTTGATGATCTACCGGTTTTCGCCGGTCCGCCGCGCCGGACGTTCCGGCTCACGGGGCATGTCGGCGCACTCGCGCCGCTGCCGGAGCCCGCGCAGGGATTATGGTCGAAGGGTGGAGAGTCCCCGTCCCCCCGCCGTCCGCCATACCGGTCCCCAGCCGCGCCCCGCCGACCTGAGAGCCGGAGACGTCGACCGCGAGAGAGTGGCCGCCGTACTGGCCGACGCGCTCGCCGACGGGCGTCTCGACCACGCGGAGTACGACGAGCGCACCGAGGCCCTCTATCGCGCCCGCACGCTGGGAGAGCTCTCCGCGCTCACCGCAGACCTGCTCCCGCCCGAGGCGCAGCCGCTGCGCACCGACGTCCGCCCGGTGGCGGCGTTCTTCGGCTCCGAGGAGCGTTCCGGCCGATGGGTGGTGCCGACCCGGTTCACGGCCACCGCCATCTGTGCGAACGTCAAGCTCGACCTGTGCGACGCGCTGCTGCAGTCCAGCCACGTGACCCTGCACGTCACCGTGATGGGCGGCACCCTCACCCTGATCGTCCCCGAGGGCGTGCGGATCGAGATGCCCGCCTCGTCGTACATGGGGGGCAAGAAGAACCAGGTCCCCGCCTCGCCCGACGGGCCGGTCATCGAGATCACCGGCGTCGTCACGCTGGGGAGCATCGTGGCGAAGTCTCCCAAGCGTCCCCGCCGTTCCTGGTTCCGCCGCTGACACCGTTCCCAGGTCGGCGGCGGACGCCGTTTTCCTGGTCTTTCCTGATCCTTTCGGGCTTTTCCTGGCCGCGATCGCTCTTCCGCCGCGCACTCCTCACCGAGATCCCTTCACCGAGATCCCTCGGCCGAAGGGAAATCCCGGCTCCGGCGTCCCGGCTCTCAGCTGGCGCTGTCGAAGTTGATCGCGCTGTAGGCCCGCAGCTTCCAGAGCTGGTGCTCGCTCTCGATCTTCCGTATCGTCCCCGAACGGCCGCGCATCACCAGGGAGTTGGTGATGGCCCTCCCCGCGCGGTAACGGACGCCCTGCATCAGCTCGCCGTCGGTGATGCCGGTGGCCGCGAAGAACACGTCGTCGGACCTGACCAGGTCGTCGGTGCTCAGCGTGGCGTCGAGGTCGAGGCCCGCGTCCAGTGCCCGGCGGCGCTCGGCGTCGTCCTGCGGCCAGAGCCTGCCCTGGATGACACCGCCGAGGCACTTGAGCGCGCACGCGGCGATGATGCCCTCCGGGGTGCCGCCGATGCCGAGCATCAGGTCGACGCCCGTGCCGACCCTGGCCGCCATGATCGCACCGGCCACGTCGCCGTCGGTGATGAGCCTGATCCTGGCCCCGGCCTCCCGGATCTCCTGGATGATCTTTTCGTGGCGGGGCCGGTCCAGGACGACCACGGTCACGTCCGAGGGCACACCGCCCTTGGCGCGGGCCACCGCGGCGATGTTGTCCGCCACCGGCGCGTTGATGTCGACCGACGAGGCGGCCTCGGGGCCGGTGACCAGCTTGTCCATGTAGAAGACGGCCGACGGGTCGTACATCGAGCCGCGCTCGCTGACCGCGATCACCGAGATGCCGTTGGGCATGCCGAGCGCGGTGAGCCGGGTGCCGTCGATCGGGTCCACGGCCACGTCGCACGCCGCGCCACTGCCGTCACCCACCTGCTCGCCGTTGTAGAGCATCGGCGCGTTGTCCTTCTCACCTTCGCCGATCACCACCACACCGCTCATGGACACCGTATTGATCAGCTGGCGCATCGCGTTCACCGCGGCGCCGTCGGCGCCGTTCTTGTCACCTCGTCCGACCCAGCGGGCACCGGCCATCGCGGCCGCCTCCGTGACCCGGACCAGTTCCAAAGCGAGGTTGCGATCGGGTGCGTGTTCTCCCGTGGCGAGGGCGTCGGGAACGGACGTCTCATCGGACATGGTGGGAAACCCCTCTCGTGTCAATGCAACGATCGTAGTTGGCCCCCCTCTGACCGGTCGGCGGAGGATAATGTGCCCACCATGAGCAGCGACACGGAACGGCTGGTGAAAGGCGCGGGCGGGCGGACATCCGAGCGGGGTGCCGCCACGCGCGTCGCGCTCCTGTCCGCCGCGAGGGAGATCTTCGTCACAAGCGGTTTCGCCGAGACCGGGGTCACCGACGTGGTCGCCCGCGCGGGAGCGAGTGTCGGAAGTCTTTACCATCATTTTTCCGGCAAGGCCGATCTCTATCTCACGCTCTTCGAGGAGTTCCAGGCCCGTCAGACCCAGCGGACCAAGCAGGCGGTCCAGGACGCCAGGGCCGACGGCGAGAGCGACCCGATGCGCCTGTTCATCGCCGGGGCCCGCGCCTACCTGGAGGGCTGCCTGGCCGAGCGGGAGGTCTCCGCGCTCTTCCTGCGCGGCGACGGGCCGCCCGGGTTCGAGGTGATCATGCGCGACCGGCTCCGGCAGTGGGCCAAGCGCAACGCCGCCCTGTTCGAGGGCGACGAGGGGGCACTGGTCGTCGTCCTCACCGGCGCGCTCGCCGCCGCCGTCTCCGAGGTCGCCCTCTCCGACGACGAGGACGCCTCCCGGGCACTCGTCGAGGACGTGCTGACCATCATCGCCCAGATCCACCGCCCCTGAGAGCCGACCGCCCACCCGAACGGATAGTGTCGACAGTCGTGCGAAAGTTCACCCAGGGCTTCTACGGCTACGTGTTCGCGATGGCGGTCTGTCTGGCCGCCGTCGGCCTGTTCCTGCTGGTCACACCGCAAAGCAGGACCGAGCACATCCCCAGGGTCGACTACTCGATCGCCCTCGCCGACCTGCGCCGTACGGCGCCCTTCCTGGTGTGGTCCCCCGAACCCGTCGCCGCCGGATGGATCCCGAACAGCTCCAAGAACACGAGCGCGAACGGTGTCACGACCTGGAGGCTCGGTTTCGCCACCGCGAAGCGCTTCCACGCGATGCTCGCCCAGAGCAACGAGAAGCCCGAGGCCGAGTTCGCCAACCGGCTCTCCAACACCTCCACGGTCACCGGCACCGTCCAGATCAACGGCGTCACCTGGGAGCAGCGCGTCCGCGAGGACAAGAACCAGCGCTCCCTCGTACGGTTCCTGCCGGACGTCACGATCGTCGTCACCGGCACCGCCCCGTGGGACGAACTGTCCACCCTGGCCGGGTCCCTCAAACAACTGCCGAAGAACACCTCCTAGAGAGCCGGTCACGTGATCGTCAGGTGACCGGCACCGGCCCTTGGTCGATCATGTGCGTGATCATCGTCACGCACATGACCTGTGTGATTCCTGAAAGGGCGAGGGGACGGTTCTCCGGCAGACCGGTCTGTCGGAGAACGGTTGGGCCGCGGTCGCTTCCGGGCTTCGGTCCAGCTCCCTCCTCAGGGCCCTCGCGTGATCGCGAGAACCCTAACCGCCGCTGATCGCTTTGTCGGACCGCAGTGTCTGAGTGCGGGTGGTCAGGAACGCGCGTAGCTTCTGTGCCTCGGTGTCGGCCTTGGCGGTGTCGGCGTTCTCGTTCAGCTTGTAGGACGTGACGAGATCGTCGAGCAGGCCGGATGCGGTGCCGTTGCCGAGCAGTTCGGTGTACAGAGCGCGATACTGGTCCTGGTAGATCTTCTTGAAGGCGGCGTTCTTGAGGAACTTCTCCTTCAGAGGATGGCCCAAGCGCATCATGCCGCCGCCTTCTGGACCTTGCGGACGCTCCGGCCGGCCATTCTGGGGTGGAGTGGCACTCTGGTTCGGCTGGTCTTGCCGGGGGCGTCCTCGGCCGCCGCCCATCGAGATCGTGTCGTTCACACCACTCTTGGCGTTACCGTTGAAGGCGAAGTTGAGGTCCCAGGTGATGACTTTGAACTTCTTGGTGTCCAGGTCGTACCACAGGTAGTAGTTGCGTCCGGGTCCAGCCATGTCGTCGAAGTTGACCATGAGGTTCTGCAGGACCAGATAACGGGCGAACGACTCCACGTCCAAACGCTCGCCCAGGTCTGAGGCGAATTCGGGGTCGGAGGCCTCGTTCACCCATTTGACCAGATCGATGACCGGCTGCAGATCCTGGACGCCGACCTTGTTGATCTGCTTGAAGTCGTTGGTGTACCCGGTCTGGTCCTCGCCCTTGTAAGTGAAGGAGCCGCTGGCCAACGACTTGTACAGCACGCCGTCGCCGAGGTTTTCCGCATAGCCCTCGTCGAGGTATTCCACGATCAGGCGCGGTGTCGAGGTGCGGCCGTTAACGGTGAAGGCGCTGTGGATGGAACGCTGGGTAGGCTCGCCGGAGGCACCGACCAGTGCGATGCCCAGTGCCTCGTTCAGCATCGTCGTCGAGCCCATCGCGGTCGGCCGTACCGCCACCTGGTTGTGCCCCTGGTAGCGGCGGCCCTCCACAAACTCGTCGAAGCTGATCAGCCACGGCAGGTTCTCAGGCTCCTCGCCCTTCAAAGACGCGCCGAACCCGCCACCTCTGGGCTGGTCGCCATTCGGCTCACCGCCTTCGGGTGGTTGGAACCCCTCGGGTGGTTGGAACCCCTCGGGTGGTTGGAACCCCTCTGGCATACCTCCGCGTCGTTGCTCGCCGCCAGGCATGCTCCGTTGCTTGGATTGTCCCTTCCAGGTCAGCCCGGCCAGAGTGGAGTTGCCCTTGAGTCGAATGCCCACGCTGGGGATGCGGGTGCCGTCGATGGTCAGATCGGCTTCGACATACTTCTTGTCGCCGTCCTTGAAGTACTCGTTCAGCATGTCCTCATAGGCCGCGTCGGTGAAGGTGATCTTCACCTCGTGCGCCACGGAGGTGTCGAAGAGCTCCTTGGTGCCGGTCACGTTCGTGATGACGGTCTCAGCCTTGGCGGTCTGGGAGACGGTGACGTACGGGCGGATCATCCCGCTGCCGAGCACACCCCAGCACAGGGCCAGGAACGCCGCGCACAGCGCGACCAGCTTCCAGTTGTGCCGGAGTTTGACCGGGATGCGATGTTTGAACTGCGCCATGGTGTCGCCTTACAGGTCGCTCTGGTCGTACCCGGTCAAGACGGTGACCGACTGGCCGTGGTTGCGCTCGCGCAGCGCGGCCATCACATCGGCGGGCTCGCTGCCCTTTTTGATCTTCACGGTGTACATCAGCTCTGTCAGCGCGCCACCTCGGATCGACTCCATGCTGACCAGTTCGAACTCCTCTGTGTGCCGGATGAGCACATCCTGGATGACCGCGGTGTAGTCCTCATCCGTGGGAACCTGCACCTTGACCACCTGCCGCCGTACGTTGAGCTGGAACCAGTTGAACCGGTGCATGACCATGATGATCAGCGAGATCGCCACGGCGGCGACGATGGCCAGCAGGTAGAAGCGGGTACCGACGGCCATCCCGATGCCCATGACGAGGAAGATGAACCCGACGTCACGCGTCTCCTTGATGGCGTTACGGAACCGCACCACCGAGAGCGCGCCGACCAGGGCGAAGGCGCGGGCGATGTTCGAGCCGACGACCAGCATGATCAGCGAGATCAGCATGCCCAGGATGACCAGCGTCTGCACGTAGGACTGGCTGTAGGACACGTTGCGGTGCGTGGCCCGGTAAACCCAGCCGATCATCGCGCTGAGCACGAACGACAGCGACATCGCGATCGCGATGTCGGCCACGCTGAACGTGCCGGACAGGTCCTGGAACGAGAAGTCCATGGGGAGTCATGCCTCCGAGAGAACGGTCGGCTGATGGCGGCCGAGATCGAGTTCGTGGTCGGGAATGTGAAAGACCGAGCGGGGAGCGAGCCCATGCGCCTCCACGCTCTGGCAGTACTTGGAGACCCGGACCACCTGCAGGTTCCGTTTGGCGGTCAGGTCGGTCAGCCAGTACGGCACGCGCTCGTTGGCCTTGACCTCGACGATGGACATGTGAGCGGGGACGATGAGCCTGTTCTCGGCGTCGGCGCCCAGGTGGAAGTCGCGGTCACGGCCCCGGATGCGGTTGTCGAAGGTGACGCGCAGGCCTACGTCGGCGTCGCGGCCCACGTAGGCGTGCCGGGTGTAACCGGTCATCGCGACAGCCCGCAGGTCCAGACGCAAGGAGAGGTCGAGCACCTCCTGCAGGAACGCACGCTGGGATGGCTCGTGCTCGACCATCTGCCGGCCGTCACACAGGCGCAGCGCGTCCCTGTAGGGCAGGCTCACCCGGCGCTTCTGCGTGACCCGGTTGACTCGCTGCTTGATCTCGACGAACACCGGAGTGTCGTCCCGCAGGGTGAACCGGTCGCCGTAGTGGCGCACCCGCAGCTTCCTGCGGAACTTCAGCCCCTCGATCTTCTCCCAGTAAAAGCGCAACTGCCGGGTGTCGTAGTAGACGCTCCAGATGCCGTACCCCTCCTGGCCGCTGTGACGGTCGCGATCCAGTCGCTGCTCGATCTCTTTCCTGAGCGTGACCGCCTCCGAGGCCTCCACGAGGTACTTGATCTCGTACCGGTTGAAGGCGTGCAGCTTGCTCGGTGCCCGCAGCCGGTGACCCTGATCACCGGCTGGGTCATCGGCTGGTTCGGTGCCGGATGTGCTTCGATCGCTGTCGCGAGCCACGGAGACGGCTGGTTTGCGGAATCTTGCCAGCATGTTTCTCCTTTCGTCAGCGCACATCTGACAGCACCAAGCTGGGAACAATGTGTGAACCGCATCCGACGAGAAGGTGAACTGCCTGTGGACGTTCAGCTGTCCTGGGGCTGCTCCAGCGGGAGAAGCACGCGGAAGGTGGTGCCGCGGCCAGGTGTGCTGGTCACCTCGATCCGGCCGTCGTGCGCCTGCACGAGCGCGGCGGTTATTGCCAGGCCCAGCCCGGTCCCGCCGCTGTCACGGGAGCGGTCCGGATCGGCACGGTAGAAGCGGTCGAACAGGTATGGCAGATGCTCGGGATCGATGCCCTGCCCCTCGTCTCGCACTTCGAGTAGTGCGGCTCCGCGGTGGGGGGCGGGTCCGGTACCGGCGTGCACGACACCGGGGGTGAGGACCCCGGTAACCGCTCGCGGAGCGACGGTGAGGCTGATCTGGGTGCCGGAAGAGGTGTGCTGGATGGCGTTGCCGACCAGATTGGCGATGACCTGATGCAGGCGGCGCTCGTCGCCGCGCACGAAGACCGGACCGTCGGAGATGATCAGTCGGATCGGCCGTTCGCGATCGCGGGCGCGAGCGGCGTGCACCACGTCTCCGGCCAGCACGTGCAGGTCCACGATGCCGGGCTCCAGCGCGGGCTCCTGGTCCAGCCTGGCCAGCAGCAGCATGTCCTCCACCAGGACGCCCATGCGCTCGGCCTCGGCCTCGATTCTGCGCAGCAGCCGCTCGGCCACCGGATCCCTGGCGTCCTGGCCGTGATGGTAAAGCTCGGCGAAGCCCCTGATGGAGGTGAGCGGGGTGCGCAGTTCATGGGAGGCGTCGGCGACGAAGTGCCGCAGTCGCCGTTCGGAGCGCTCGGACTCGTGTAGCGCGGTGGCCAGGCGCTCCAGCATGGTGTTCAGCGCGCCACCGAGACGGCCTGTCTCGGTGTCGGGGTCGGTGTCGCCGACCCTGCGGTCGATGTCTCCGCCTGCGATGGCCTCTGCGGTCTGTTCCATGCGGGTCAGCGGGCGCAGGCCCAGTCGTACCACGGCGAAGGCGAGCGTGCCGAGCAGCAGTAGCACCAGGCTACCCGCCGCCGCCTCGATGACCAGGATCTGGTGCACGGTCGCCTGGTTGGGCTCCAGCGACATCGACACGGTCAGCCTGGTGCCGTCGGGCAGGCTCCTCACCAGCACCCGCCACTGACCCGTCTCCGTGGCGGGCACGGTGATGGGGCCTCGCGGGATGGTGGATATCGCCGCTTTGGGGATGATCGGTCCGTCACCGTTCTCGGCGGGAAGACTGCGCAGCAGGGTCCCGGAAGGGTGGTAAAAGGCGATCTTGAACTGGGTGGGGATCTGAACGGACTGCCCCCCATCCACCGATGGCGGAGGCGGAGGCGGGAGCGGACGCCGGCCGAAGGCGATGACCGTCTCGGTCAGCTGGGCGTCCACCTTGGACAGCAACGAACGCTCCAGTAGCAGCACACTCGCGGTGGCGAACGTCGCCAGCCCGACCGCGCACAGACCGAGCAGCGCGGCCAGCAGCCGATGTCGCAGGGGCCAGGCCCGTCTCACGAGAACCTCTGCAACCGGTAGCCGACGCCACGCAACGTGTGGATCAGTGGCGGGCCGTCAGCGTCGATCTTCCGCCGCAGGTAACTGATGTAGGACTCCACGATCCTGCTCTCGCCGTCGAAGGCGTGGTCCCACACACGGTCGAGGATCTGCGCCTTGCTGACCACCCGCTCGGCGTTGATCATCAGGTAGCGCAGCAGGCTGAACTCCGTCGGCGACAGGTGGATCGCCCGCCCCGCCCGCCGTACGGTGTGGGCCTGCTCGTCGAGTTCCAGGTCGGCGTAGTGCAGCACGCCGTCGTCGGCCTGCTCCTGTGCGGGCCGCATCCTGCGCATGATCGCCCGCAGCCGCAGGAGCACCTCTTCCAGGCTGAAAGGCTTGGTCACATAGTCGTCACCACCGGCGGTCAGCCCTGCGATCCGGTCGGACACCGCGTCCTTGGCGGTCAGAAAGAGCAGCATGGGGCTGTCACCGGTTTCGTGGAGCCTGCGCGCGACTGTGAACCCATCCAGGCCGGGCATCATCACGTCCAGCACGACGATGTCGGGCCGCTCTCGGGCCACCGCCTCCAGCGCCCGGCGGCCATCCGCCGCGGTCCGCACGGAGAAGCCGTTCAGTTCCAGGGCCTCGGACAGCAGCTCGCGAATGTTCGGCTCGTCGTCGACGACCAGCACCTTCGCGACGGGTTGTTCGTTCACGGCATCGTTCTACTTGCTCTCTATGAGAGAAAGATGGGAACGGCCAGTCGAGTACGGATGGCTCTGTCCAACGGCGCGGACATCCGGAGCAGGGCGGCGACGTGATTCCAAAACGATCGATGATCGTGGGCGGTGATGCCGTTGGAAACGCTCGTTCCGACGTCAGCCGGTCGCCGAGGGGACTCAGAAGGGCGTCTCTCCCGCCGGGTCGGGTTGCCGGCGCTGGGCCATCGCGGCCGCGAGCCTCACCCGGGCGCCCTGGAGCCACTCCTCGCAGATCGCGGCCAGCTTCTCGCCGCGCTCCCAGAGTTCGATCGACTGTTCCAGGGTGAGCCCGCCCGCCTCGAGACTGCGGACCACCTCGGTCAGCTCCTCGCGCGCCTGCTCGTACGACGGTCTCTTCTCATCGGCCACGAACCCACCTTAGATCGTCGCGTCCATCCGGTGACGCCGTGCCGTGCCGGGAGTCACCGCCGGCCCGCGAGGGCCGACCGGCGCCGACGGGCTCCCCTCCCGCCTCGCCGGTGCCGTACGGCTGGAAGAATGCCGAGGTGAACGTTCGTGACGCGGCCGTCGGCGACATTCCCGAGCTGGTGCGCCTCCGTGAGATCCTGGCCGACCGGATGGCGATGGACGGCCACCTCCCCATCGAGGAGGAGTGGCAGCACGCCTACGCCGAGAGCCTCCGGGAGCGGCTGGGCAGCTCCGACACCGCCGTCTACGTGGTGGACTCCCCCGACAGGGGGCTGGCGGCCTGCGGGATCGGCCTCATCTTCGACCGCTTTCCCGGCCCCAGCCTTCCCGACGGCCGCTACGGCTACGTCCAGGGCATGACCACCGATCCCCGCCACCGGCGCAGGGGGCACGGCCGGGCGATCATGGGAGCCCTCCTGGAGTGGTACCGCGACAGCGGGGTCCGCAGGGTCGACCTGCACGCGACCTCCGACGCCGAGCCCCTCTACCGGCAGCTCGGCTTCGTCGACGACGGCTACCCCTCGCTCACCTGGCGGGATCGCTCCTGACCCGCACCCGGTCGTCGGGGAAGCGCACCGTGAGCTCGTCACCGGGGGAGACCTCGCTCGCGAGCCGTACGACCTCGCCCGAGGGGCGCTGCACGATCGCGTAACCGCGTTCCAGCGTGGCGGCGGGAGACAGCGAGACCAGGCGGGCACGCAGGTGCTCCAGCGAGTCGGAGGCACGGTCCAGGGAGGCGGTGAGGGACCGCCTCGCCCGGTCCCTGAGCTGCTCGGCCTGCTCGGCCCTGCGTTCGACCTCGCGCACCGGGTCGGCGAGAGAGGGACGGGAGCGGGCCGCCGCGAGCCAGGCCGTCTCGCGGTCGAGCCAGCCGCCCGCCACCCTGCGACCCCGGTCGCGGAGCTGGCGGATCAGCGTCATCTGCTCGCCGACGTCCGGCACGACCTTCTTCGCGGCGTCCGTCGGGGTGGACGCGCGCACGTCGGCGACCAGGTCGAGCAGCGGATTGTCCTGCTCGTGGCCGATCGCGCTCACCACGGGCGTACGGCAGGCCGCCACCGCCCGAACGAGGGCCTCGTCGGAGAAGGGCAGCAGGTCCTCCATCGACCCGCCGCCCCGCGCGACCACGATGACGTCGACCTCGGCGTCGGCGTCGAACTTGCGCAGCGCCTCGACGACCTCACCGACCGCGTACGGCCCCTGCACGGCCACCGGCTCGACCTTGAACCGCACGGCGGGCCAGCGGCGCCGGGAGTTTTCCAGCACGTCGCGCTCGGCGGCCGAGTCGCGGCCGCAGATCAGCCCGACCGTGCCCGGCAGGAACGGCAGCCGCCGCTTCCTGTCGACGCCGAAAAGCCCCTCCGAGGCGAGCAGCCGGCGCAGCCGCTCAAGCCGCGCCAGCAGCTCGCCCACCCCGACCGGCCGCATCTCCAGCGCGGTGAACGCGAACGAGCCCTTGTTGACCCAGAAGTCGGGCTTCAGGTGGGCCACGATCCTCGCGCCGTCGACCGGCCGGGGGACGGTCGCCTCGTAGACACCGCGCGGGCAGGTGATCCGGGCCGACACGTTGGCCACCGGGTCGCGCAACGTCAGGAACACCGTGCCGCCGCGGGCGGTCAGCTCGGTGATCTGCCCCTCGACCCAGACGGTGCCGAGCTTGCCGATCCAGCCGCCGACCATCTGCAACACCGTGCGAACCGGTAGGGGCTGCTCAGGGGTGGTGTTCGAGCTCATGGTCGGGAGCCTACGCGCCGGAGGTGACTATTCCGCGGCCGCCAGCTTGGCCAGGCGGTTCTCGTACATCCGCACGACGACCTCGCGGTCCGCGGTGGCCCGCTCGTAGGCGAGCAGCTCCCGGATCTGCTCGGAGGTCCTGCCGCGCATCCGTGCCCGCAGGGACGCGACCGTCAGCTCCGCGTAGCCGGGAAGAGGCTCGGCGGGCGTGGCGGTTCCCGAGGAGGGCTCCGCCGCCGTGGTCGTCGTCCTCGGGGAGGGGCCGGCCGCGTCGGCGGCCTCGGGTGCCGCGACCCTGGTCCCGGTCACCTCGACCACCGCGGCGTCCGCGGTCTCGGGCTTCGCGGTGTCGACCTCGGTCACCTCGACCTTCACCGCCGCGGGGGCCTCCGCCTCGGCCGGGGTGCCTTCGGCCGCGGAAGTCGTGGCGCTCGTCAGGGTGCCGCTCTCGGCGCGCTCGGCCACGGTGTCCGCAGGGGCGGCCTTGGCGGTCGTCTTGCGGGTCCTGGTCGTCCTGGCCTTCGGGGCGGTGGCCTCGACGGCCTCGGGGGCTGCGGTCGCGGCTTCGGCGGCCTTGGCCTTGGCCCGGGTGGCCCTGGGCTTCCTGGCGGGGGTTTCGGTGACCGCGTCCGCCTCCGCCGCCGGAGTCTCCGCGCCCTTGACCTCGGGAGCCTCGGGGGTCTTGGGTGCCTTGGCGGTCTTGGGAGCCGAGGTCTTGGCGGCCTTGGGAGTCTCGGCGACGGCCGGGGACGCCGAGACTTCCGGGGCGGCCGGTGCTTCCGTGGCCTTCACCTCGGCGGTGTCCGAGGGCTCCGTGGCGACGACCTCGGCGGGCTTCGCCGGGGCGGCCTCGGGCTCCGGAGCCGGGGTGCTCTCGGACTGCGGAGCCGGGGTGCTCTCAGGCTCCGGAGCCGAGGCGGGGGCCTCGGTGGTTCCGGCGGCGGCAGGGGTGTCGCCGGCCTCGGGAGCCTTGGCGTCCGGGGTGTCGCCGGCCTCTGCCTTGACCTCGGAGACCTCGGGGACCTCGGGGGCCTTGACCTCGGGCGAGGCGGGCGTCGCGGTGTCGGGCTTGGTGGGGCTGAAGATGACAGGGGCGGGGGTGGTCTTCGTCCCGTTGCGCTCGGCGGAGGGAGCGCTCGCGGCCTTCTCCGGACGCGGCGCGAAGATGACGGGCTCGCGACGGGTGGGCTTCCCCGCCTGCTCCGTGCTCTCCTCGCCGCTCTTCGCCGGCTGGTCGCCGATCGTCCCGGTGGGTTCCTCGGCGGTCTCGCCCTGGCCCGAGGTTCCCTTGAACCTGGTCCTGACGCGGTCGCCGAGGAGCAGGGCCTGGCCGACCCCGCTCAGTGCGCTCTGCAGCATGTGCAGCGGCAGGTCTTTTGCCTTTTGTGTGACATTGCGAATCATGTCGGGGACTGACATATCGTCTCCCTGGGAGGTCTGTATCGAGAAGGCTAGTGTGACAAGACTTGTGCCGCATGAGCTTGTGGGACGTATGGGCAGTCTCGCGGGCGTGTCCACGTAGCATATGAGCATGACTTCAGACACCCCCGCGACCCGACGCGTACTAGTGGCGAAGCCCCGTGGTTACTGCGCGGGGGTCGATCGTGCGGTCCAGGCCGTGGAGAAGGCGCTGGAGCAGTACGGCGCCCCGATCTACGTACGTAAGCAGATCGTCCACAACACCCACGTGGTCAAGACGCTGGAGCAGCGTGGGGCGATCTTCGTCGAGGAGACCGAGCAGGTGCCCGAGGGCGCGATCGTCGTCTTCTCCGCCCACGGCGTCTCTCCCGCGGTCCACCAGGAGGCCGCGGACCGCAGTCTCAAGACGATCGACGCCACCTGCCCCCTGGTGACCAAGGTGCACAACGAGGCCAAGCGTTTCGCCTCCCAGGACTACGACATCCTCCTCATCGGTCACGAGGGCCACGAGGAGGTCGAGGGCACCGCGGGCGAGGCGCCCGACCACGTCCAGCTCGTCGACGGCCTGCACTCGGTCGACACCCTGCAGGTCAAGGATCCCGATCGGCTGGTCTGGCTGTCGCAGACGACGCTGTCGGTGGACGAGACGACCGAGACGGTCTCCCGGCTCAAGGAGCGCTTCCCCAACCTGATCGACCCTCCGAGCGACGACATCTGCTACGCCACCCAGAACCGCCAGGTCGCGGTCAAGGAGATCGCCGCCCAGGCCCAGCTGGTCATCGTCGTCGGCTCCGAGAACTCCTCCAACTCCAAGCGGCTCGTCGAGGTCGCCCTCGACCACGGGGCCGACGCCTCCTATCTGGTCGACGACGCCTCGCTCATCGACGACGCCTGGTTCGACGGCGTCACCACGGTCGGCGTGTCGAGTGGTGCCTCGGTGCCCGAGGAACTCGTCGCCGAGGTCCTGGCCCGTCTCGCCCGAAACGGGTTCGGGGACGTGGAGGAGGTCGAGTCCGTCCGCGAGAGCGTGCGCTTCGCCCTCCCGCACGAGCTGCGCAGGGACCTGCGCGCCACGGTCTGACGTCGGGTCGTCCGCCCACGGGGTCGAAGTCCGTCGGCGAGAGCGTGCGCTTCGCGCTCTCGCCCGAGGACCCCTGCCACCCTGAGGGCCCCCTGCCACGCTCCGGCCGGCCGATCTTTCATGCGCGGCCCTGGCCCGGCGGCTTTCTCCGCGATCCGGGAGATCCCGTCACGGACGAAACCCCGAGCCCGGCCGCTACTGCCCCTCGCGGGGGGTGCCGTACACCCTGGGCTCGAAGTATCCCTCGGGCTCGGGGGCGAAGGCCCTGCCGTCGCCGTCGCCGCCGTCGCCGCTCCTGGGGCGGGGCACCGAGGCCTTGGAGGCCCTGAGCTCCTCACGCAGCTCTCGGACGCAGCGGGTCAGCCCCCGGCGCCAGGCGATGACCAGCACCAGGAACGAACCGCCGAACAGCCACGGGGCCCCCTGCGACAGCGCGGTGTACATGCCCAGGCCGAAGGCCTGCACGGGCGTGGACGCGAACAGGGATCGGATCGCCTCGATGAACGCGGTGGTCACGAAGAAGAGCAGGGGCGGGGACACCACCAGCGACAGCAGGTCCCTGCGGTTCACCAGCGACGCGGCGGCGACGCAACCGGCGACGAACGCCGCCCCGGTCAGTGCCGCCACCCCGGTCAGCGCCTGCAGCACGCCGCCCACCAGCGTGGACGCCAGCACGAAGGCCAGTGCGCCCCGAACGGTCAGCCGGATGCCCGAGGCCCGGTCAAGCTCACTCATGCGATCACCCCGCCGACCGGCTGCACGCCGCCTCGCTCGTCCACCACTCGCCCCCTGACCTTGACCACCGCGGCCCCCCGGCGCCGTCGCCCTCGCTATCTCCAGTGTCCGGCCGCAGGAGCCCCCGAGGGAACAGTTTCAGGGCAGGTCGTTGGTCAACCTACCGTTCAGGCGGGATACGAGAGGCGGGCTTGGCTCCTCTCGCGCCAGGAGTTCGGGTGAGGTCAGGGCGCGCGGCAGGTCCTCGACCGCCTGCGGCGTGTCCAGGTCGCTCTCGACGAGCCCCAGGTCGTTCAGCTTGCGGGCGCTCACCAGCACCCGGGTCTCCAGCGAGCCGACCGTCCTGTTGTACGACTCCACGGCCCGGCTCAGCGAGCGGCCCAGGGCGTCGACGTTGCGCCCCATGCTGCCCAGCCGCTCGTACAGCTCCTTGCCGACCTCGAAGATCGCCCGTGCGTTCTCGCCGAGCGCGGCCTGCTGCCAGGCGTACTGCGCGGTGCGGAGCATGGTGATGAGCGTGGTCGGTGTGGCGATGTGGACCCGCCGTCGCATGGCGTACTCCAGCAGGGCGGGGTCGCGTTCCAGCGCGGGGGCGAGGAACGCCTCGCCGGGAATGAACAGAACCATGAACTCCGGCGCCGGACTGAACGCCTGCCAGTAGGGCTTCGAGGCCAGCCGGTCGACGTGGTCGCGCACGTGCCGGGTGTGGGCGTCGAGCCGGGCCGACCGATGGTCGGGGTCGGCCGACTCGGCGGCCTCCAGGTAGGCGGAGAGCGAGACCTTGGAGTCGACCACGATGTTCTTGCCGCCGGCGAGCCGCACGATCATGTCGGGTCGCAGGACGCCGTCCGGCGTGGTGACGCTCACCTGCTCGTCGAAGTCGCAGAACCGCTGCATGCCGGCGATCTCGGCGACCCTGCGGAGCTGGAGCTCGCCCCACCTGCCCCTCGCCTCGGGCCGCTGCAGGGCCCGTACCAGCGAGTTCGTCTGGGCGCGGAGCTGCTCGTTGCTCTCGCGGACGATGTCGATGTGCTTGGCCAGCTCGGCGTGGGCGGCCCGCTGGCCCGCCTGGGTGTCGCGCAGCTGCGTCTCGACGCGGGCCAGGGTGTCCTTCAGCGGCTCGATCAGGTGCTCGACGGCCTGCTTGCGCTGCTCCAGCTCCCCGGCGGCCTCGGCCCGGTTGGCGGCGAGCCTCGTCTCCGCCAGCTCCAGGAACCGCAGGTTGTTGACGTCCAGCGCCCGGCTCGACAGGGCCTGGAACCGTTCGGAGAGCTGTTCCTCGATGTAGACGACCTTCTCCTCGGCGATCTTCGCGCGGGCCTCGGCGTCGGCGAGGCGGGCCATGACGTCGGCGGCTCCCGAGGAGGCACGCGCCCGGCCCAGCAGGAAGCCGATCGCGAGTCCCGCGGCGAGGCCCACCGCGAGCTGGAAGGAGAGAGCCATGACATCCACCCCGGCATGATTCCAGGCTCGGCCGCTTCCGGCGGTTCCGACACGCTCCCCGGCCCGGAACGGCTCGGTTCGTGCCCCATGAGCGTGCTGTGAGCGTCCCGTGAGTGACCCGCGAGCGTCCCGTGATTCGTACCTGTGACCTGCCCGTGGCGGGTAGCAGTGGGTCATTCCGCGTAAACTCGGCTCACGTGAGCCTGAGCATCGGCATCGTCGGATTGCCCAACGTCGGCAAGTCAACGCTTTTCAACGCGCTGACGAAGACCGCCAACGCCCTGGCGGCGAACTATCCGTTCGCCACCATCGAGCCCAACGTGGGCATCGTCGGCGTTCCCGACCCGCGTCTTGAAAAGCTGGCCGAGATCTTCGGGTCGGCGAAGATCCTGCCGGCGAAGGTCGAGTTCGTCGACATCGCCGGCCTGGTCCGCGGCGCCTCCGAGGGACAGGGGCGAGGCAACCAGTTCCTCGCCAACATCCGTGAGACCGACGCGATCTGCCAGGTCATCCGGGTCTTCAACGACCCCGACGTGACCCACGTGGACGGCGGCGTCGCCCCCGGGCGCGACATCGAGACGATCAACACCGAGCTGATCCTCGCCGACCTGCAGACCCTGGAGAAGGCGATTCCCCGCCTCCAGAAGGAGTCCAGGACCAACAAGGACCGCAAGGCCGCGCTGGAGGCGGCGGAGGCGGCGTTCAAGCTCCTCGACGGTGGCACCACCCTGTACGCCGGGGCCAAGGGCGCGGGCATCGACCCCAAGGACCTGCGCGAGCTGCACCTGCTCACGGCCAAGCCGTTCCTGTACGTCTTCAACCTCGACGCCGACGAGCTGGTGGACGAGAAGCTCAGGGCGCAGCTGTCGGCGCTCGTCGCACCGGCCGAGGCCGTCTTCCTCGACGCGAAGATCGAGTCCGAGCTCGTCGAGCTCGACGACGCCGAGGCGCTGGAGCTCCTGCAGTCCGTCGGCCAGGAGGAGTCGGGCCTCACCCAGCTCGCCAGGGTGGGCTTCGAGACCCTGGGCCTGCAGACCTACCTGACCGCGGGTCCCAAGGAGACCAGGGCCTGGACGATCCGCAAGGGTGCCACCGCCCCCGAGGCTGCCGGGGTGATCCACACCGACTTCCAGCGCGGTTTCATCAAGGCGGAGATCGTCTCCTTCGACGAGCTCGTGGAGACCGGTTCCATCGCCGCCGCCCGCCAGGCGGGCAAGGCCCGGATCGAGGGCAAGGACTACGTCATGCGCGACGGCGACGTGGTGGAGTTCCGCTTCAACGTCTGAGCGGACGGTCGTCCTCGCCGCGCACGAAGTCCGCTCCGGCGTCCGGCCGAACGCTCGTCCTCGCCGCGCACGAAGTCCGCTTCGACGTCCGGCCGAACGGCGTCCTCGCCGCGCACGAACGGTCCGGTGGGCTCTCCGATCCCGAACCGGACGAGCACGCTCGGGTCGGTCGGAGCGTGAGCGACGGCATCCTGGATCGTGAACGACGACGTCCCGGCGCATCCCGTCTCCGCGACGGTCGGTGCGCCGACCCGGTATCCGAGCGGGCGGTCCGGACGTCTCGCCGGGTTTCCGGGGCCGGTGGACCGGCCGACCGTGGAGATCGGCACGCTGTCGCGCCTCGCCGCCCCTCTCGGGGGGACGGAACCTCCTCGCGATGGCGATCGGTGGTGAGGAGGCGTATTTCCAGGGGTTGTGACCCCAGGTGACGTATTTCGTGTTAAATGCGCAGGTCGCGACAGTCAGGGGGCTGTCTGGTTAGCAATGGGTGGCGTTTGAGTAATCACCCCACGCGCTGGCCAGGGGGAATGCGCTTTTCCCCGACCATAGGCCGCATCGGCGCCCTCGTCGAGGTTCCAGACCCGGTTTGCTCAGTCATCATGATGCCTGCAGCATAGGCGTGGCTTTCCTGGAAGAATCGGCGGGGCGGCTAGAGTAAGTGCGTCACCATGGCCAACGGGATCGTCAACAATACGACACCGCACCGGCCGAGGATTGACGCGAGCGGAGGCGTGATGGCTCGAAGGTCGACAGTCCAGCGTGATCCCCGGATCGCTGGCGACCCTGAGCTGTCGTCATATCCGGACTTCCCCGACGATCCCGATCTCGACCGCGCTCCGGCGCGCGGACGAGGCGCGCCGCGCGGACGCTGGTCCGGTGGAGGCGGCCGCTGGCTGGTGTGGACCGGCCGCGCCGTGCTCTGGGCGCTGATCGTCGTCATCGTCGTGAACGGGGTCCGCGCCCCCTTCGAGCGCTTCACCCAGCAGAACGCACCCGTGGGCGCGGCGCCCGTCGAGGGAAACGGGTTCCCCACGGTCCAGGCCTCCGCCTTCGCGGCCCAGTTCGCCGGGGTCTATCTGAACTTCGACGGGGCCCGCCTCGCGGAGAGGGAGTCGAGGCTCGCCCCCTACCTGCCGGAGGGCGTCGAAGGACAGTTCGGCTGGGACGGTTTCGGCAGGATGGTCGCTGGAGCGGTGCAACCGTACGGGATCGAGGTCGTCGACGCCGACAACGCCGTCGTCACCGTCGCCTACCAGTCGGAGGACCGCCGCCAGCTCCTGTCCGTGCCCGTCTACCGCGACCGGGCCGCGGAAAGGTTCGTCGTCGCCGGGCGTCCGGCCATCCTGCCCGCCCCGAGGGCCGCCGCCCTGCCGCCCAAAGCCGCACCCGAGCGCGACCGCGCCGTGGAGCAGGAGCTGCGCACCACGCTGGAAGACTTCTTCAAGGCCTACGCCGGTGACACCAGCTCGCTGCAGCAGTACGCCGACGCCGGGGTCACCCTGCAGGGGTTCGGGGGGGCGTTCACCTTCCTGCAGCTCAAGGACCTCTCCGTGCCCGTCGGCGGGGGGGCGACCCGCGAGGTGACCGCGACGGTCACGTGGGGCGTGCCGTCGAAGGCGGCCCCGTCCACCGACCCCGAGCCCGCCGATCCCGGCCAAATGGGAGGCAAGCTGGAGCAGTCCTACTTGCTCACCATGGTCGAACAGGGCGACAAGTGGTTCGTCAAGGACATCCGCGGCGCATACCGATCTGTGGCGGGGTAAGCATGATCGAATGGTGCCGACCCACGGTGAGCAGACCCCCCCTGATCGATGAGCCGTCGGTCCGGGTCCCGGCGCACACGCGCCGAGGACCCTTAGCCGCTTGGCGGGCACGATCGTGAGTACGGAGGACAAGAAGTGATTCTCAAGACCATGCTGCTGAGCGCCATGGAGCTCGCTCAGCCCACAGCACCTCCGGCGGGCGTCAACACCGAGGGCCTCGCCGACTTCCTCCGCAGCTTCTTCGCGCCGCTCTTCCTGGTCATCGTCTCGGTGGTGGCCCTCTTCTTCCTCTTCACCCGTGAGATCACCAGATTCGTCCAGTTCATCATTCTGGCGATCGCGATCGGAGTGATCTTCTACGTTCCGAACATCATCGAGGTGACTGCCAAGGCGATCGCGGGCGCGCTGGGCATCTCGGGGGGTTGAGACCGGGTTCGAACGGTCAAACAAGGAGAGGCGGAGAGGAGGATCACGTGGATCTGCCCACGTACACCAATATCTGGAGGATCGAGAAGCGGCTCTACAAGCTGTACGACCTACGGCTGCCGATGCCGCTCCCGATCGTCTGGATCGGTGGGTTCGTGGGAGTGCTGGCCCCGTGGTCGCTGCTGCTCTACCTTCTCGGTCTGCCCTTCGCCGCTCCCTGGCACGTGCTCTATCTGGTGCCCCCCGGTGTCGTCACCTGGCTCTCCACCCGGCCGGTGATCGAGAGCAAGAGGCTCACCGAGCTGCTCCAGTCGCAGGTGCGCTACGTGGGAGAGCCGCGCACCTGGTGCAGGATGGCCCCCCTTTCCGAACCCGCCGAGGTCACGCTGACCGGCCGGATCTGGCGGGCCGCGCCGCAGTACACGGCCGTCAGGGTCAAGGCGTCGCGCAAGGCCCGGCACGCCCAGGCCAAGCGCGCCGCCGCCCGCCGCGAGGTGCGTCCCGCCGTGGCCGCGGCCGCGGCGGCCGCCGCCACCGCGCCCGTCGCCAGGACCGAGGTTCACGCGCTTCGCCAAGGTGTCGCCCCGGCCCTCGGCCAGACCCCGGCCCTCGGTCAGGGCCCGGCCGCCGAGACCTCCCGGGGCGTCGAGACCTCCTGGGCCGTCGAGACCTCCTGGGCCGTCGAGACACCCCCGGTCGCCGTCCCCGCGATCCCCGCCGTTCTCCCCGGGCCCGCAGCGCCGTCCGGGCCCGCAGCGTCGTCGGTGCCTTCGCTGCCCGTCGTGACTCCGGTGCCCGAGCCCGTCGCGTTCGCCGAGGCGGCCGAGGCCGTCGAGTCCGCGCCGGGCACGCCGATTCTCGGCCCCGCCTCACGACCGCCCGCGGACCATTCCCAGGGACCTTCCGAGGAGCGGGCCGACCGCACTCCGCCGGCCGGATCCGCGGCCGAGGGGAACGCGGACGATTCGAGGGACGAGACCCCGGCGGCGTCCGGCGCGTCCGCGGCTCCGCCCGCTCCGATCGGCACCGAGGCGCTGCGGCGGCTGCGCAGGCTCGCGGCCTCCGCGGAGGCCGAGCGCGCCGCCGCGGCCCCCGCCTCGCCGGTCGTGCCCCCACCGCCGGTCGTACCTTCCGTCCCGGCCATACCGGTCGCGCCTCCCGCGGCGGTCACGCCGCCCTCCGAGGTGATCGTGCCTTTCACGCCGGTCGAGCGACCGAACACGCCGGTCGAGCGTCCCGACGCGCCGGCCGAGCGACCCGAGGTGATCGCGCCCGCCGGGCCGCCCTCGCCCTCGGAGGTGATCGCGCCCGCGGCGTCCTCCGAGACCGACGCTCCCGCCTCGAAACCCTCCGAGGAACGACGCGAGGCGCCGGCCGTGCCGCAGCCCTCGGCACCCAGGGCGCCACGGGAGGAGACCTCCGCCCCGGCCCGTGCGGTGTCCGCCGAGAGGCCGGCCGTCGTGCCCGACCCCGTCAGGAGGCCCTCGGAGCCCGCCGCCCCCTCCTTCGTACCGAGGTTCGTCGGACCGGCGCCGGTCGGGCGCCGCGCCGAGGCGGCCGAACTCCCGCAGACCGGACAGAGCATGCAGGACAAGCGGGACGGATCGGACGAGGAGAGCGCACGGCGTCAACACCGCAAGGGGCAGCCCACGCCGATCGGGCGCGCGGCGGAAACTCCGGAGACGGCGGAGACACCGAGGGCGTCGAAGGCGTCGAAGGCATGGCCGCCGGAGCGGCCCGCGAGTGCGCAGGCGGGTCCCGGCGCCCCGGCGGGCACCGGCGTCCAGGGTGGCGGCATGTCGATCCGCGCGGTTCCCTCGGGGCCCGCCACGGCGGATCCGGTCGCCCCCGCGGTGCCGGTGACCGGTCCCGCACGTGGCGAGGCCGAGACCAGGGTCCGCCGGGTCGAGTCGGTGGTCGGCCGTGACTCCTCCGGCGGCTGGCGGCGGCTGGCCCAGGTGGTGATCGGACCCGGCGGTGGCCGTACGGACGGCTCGGAGATCGACGAGGCGCGGGCCAGGGCGGTGTTCAGCGGCAGTCGCCGGGTGGTGGTCCTGGGATGCACCGGCGGCGCCGGGCAGACCACGACCGCGCTCATGCTCGGCCACACCCTCGCCCGCTACCGCGAGGACCGGATTCTCGCGGTCGACGCCAGCACCGGCTCCCACGCCCTGTCCAGCCGGATCCAGGGCGAGTCGCCGGAGACCCTGACCTCCCTGCTCTCCGGGCTCGACAGCGTCCAGGGATATCTCGGCATGCGCGCCTACACCAGCCGCTGCGCCTCGGGGCTGGAGGTCCTCGCCGGAGACAGCGACGCCGGTGCCGAGCAACGCCTGTCCGACCGGACGCTCTTCTCCGACCGGCGGCTCGGCCAGACGATGGACATGCTCGACCGGCACTACAAGGTCGTCGTGATGGACCCGGCCGCGGCTCTGGCCGCGCGGGTCCTCCCCTACGCCGACCAGCTCGTCCTCGTCGTCCCGGCGAGCGAGGACGGGCCGGACGCGGTGGCGATGACCTACGAGTGGCTCGACGGGCACGGTTGCTCCGACCTTCGCCAGCGGGCGGTCATGGTGGTCAACGGGGTGAGCCGCCGCAGCATGGCCGACGTGGAGCAGGCGGAGGCGGTCGCGCGGGGCAGGTGCCGGGCGATCGTCCGGGTGCCCTGGGAGGACGCCCTGGCCCCCGGCAGGGCCGATCGGGTGGAACCGTCCCACCTGCGGGCGCCGGGCCGCCGGGCGTATCTCGCCCTGGCCGGTGTCGTCGTGGCGGGCTTCGGAACGGTTCAGGCGGGTCGACCCAGCGAGGAGGAACTAGCCCAGTGATCCCCCGGGCGCGAGGAGATGCGGTGAGCGGGCGAGACGAGGTGCGGGTGGTGAGCGGGCAGGCCGGGGTCCGGATGGGCGGACGCCGTGGAATCCGGATCGGCGAGGGGTCCGGACGCCGCGGAGGCAGGGCCGCACGCGCGACGGAGGAGGGGCCGTGAGCCGCGCCTCCCAGGCGCGCAGCCGCCTCGCCGTCCGATACTTCGACGATCGGATTTTGCTGACCGACTCGTCGGTCTGGGCCTATTTCAGGCTTCCCACCGTGAGCTACGAGTTCATCACCCCCGAGGAGCGGGAGGCGCTCGCCACCAACATCACGATCGCGCTCGCCGCCATCCGCATGCCCGACGCCGAGGTCCACCTGCGGGTGGCGCACCGCACCTACCCCGCCGCCGAGTGGGCGATGGCGCTGAACGCCACCTCCGACGAGGGGCCGGGCTGGCGCGACTACCTGGAGGACATGTATCGCCACGTCTGGGCCAAGGACTTCTGGACCAAGGAGGTCTATCTCGGCGTGCGGCTCGGCACGCGCGGGCGGCAGCTGGGCACCGGGGTCCTCGCGCAGCTCTTCGGTTTCTACCAGCGCAGTGAGAAGGCCCTGGGCATCGAGGACGACCACGTCCCCAAGGCGGAGATCGCCAAGTGGTCCGAGCAGGCGGAGCGGCTGGGCAGGGCGCTGTCCGCGAGCGCGCTGTACGCCAGGCACGCCACCTCCGTCGAGCTCGCCTGGCTGTTCCAGCACGCCACGACCGGTTCCCTCGGCGACCCCCCGGCCTCGGCGAGTCCCAAGCGCCGCTGGGGACAGGGGGAGATCGAGTCCCTCGTCGAGGGGCAGATCCACAACGGCAGGGCGCTGCTGCGGATCGAGCAGCCGCAGGGCGACTCCTACGTCGCGCACATGTCCTTCGCCCGCTTCCCCGACCTCATGCCCTTCCCCGACGGCGAGCCCTGGATGCACTTCGCCGACCAGCTGCCCTTCCCGGTGGAGATCAGTTCGAGGATGCGGCTGATCCCGCCGGTCAAGGCGAGCAAGGACGTCGCGCGCAAGCTCGCCCATGCCCGCGACATGGACATCCACATCCGTGAGGCGGGCGCCGAGGCGCCGCTCGCGCTCGCCGAGCAGATCGACGCGGCCAGGATGCTGGAGCACGGCATCACCAAGGAGCGTCTGCCGTTCGTGTACGGCTGGCACCGCCTGATCGTGTCGGCCCCGACCGAGGAGATCTGCGTGCAGCGGGTCGAGGCGGTCGTGGAGCACTACCGCGACATGGGCATCGACATCGTCAACTCCACCGGCGACCAGTTCTCGCTGTTCTGCGAGACGCTGCCGGGAGAGCGGGTCCGGGTGAACGCCTACGCGCAGCGGCAGCCGCTGCGCACCATCGCGGGCGGCATGGCCACCGCCACCGTCGACCTGGGCGACCGGACGGACGAGGGCGGCTCCGGCTGGATGGGCCCGTACGTCGGGGAGACCCTGGGCAGGGCGCGCAGCATCGTGCACTTCGACCCGCTGGTCGCGGCGACGCGCAACCGGCCGACGGCGATCGCCATCACCGGCGAGCCCGGTGGAGGCAAGACCACGCTCGCGCTGCTGATGATCTACCAGATGGCGTTGCGCGGGGTGACGGTCGCGGTGATCGACCCCAAGGGCGACGCCGAGTCGCTGGTGCAGCTGCTGCAGAAGCGGGGCAGGAAGGCGCGGATCATCCCGCTCGGCTCGGCGGCTCCCGGCCTGCTCGACCCGTTCTCGTTCGGTGACGACCTGGCGGCCAAGAAGACGATGGCCACCGAGACCCTGCGTCTGCTGCTGCCTCGCATGTCGGAGGAACGCGAGTCGGCGATGATCCAGGCGGTGGCCGCGGTCTCCAACGGCCAGGACCCGTCGCTGGGCAAGGTCGTCGACTTCCTTGAGCAGACCGAGGACGCCGCCTCCAAGAACCTGGGCGCGGTGCTCCGCTCCATGTCGGACATGCATCTGGCCAGGCTCTGCTTCGACCCCTCGGGCGGCGACCAGATCGACACCGAGGGCTGGACCACGGTCTTCACCCTGGGCGGCCTGACGCTGCCCGACGCCTCCACCGGCCGCGACGACTACTCCTACGAGCAGAGGCTGTCGGTGGCGCTGCTCTATCTCGTCGCGCAGTTCGCGCGGGGTCTGATGAACGGCCTGGACCGGCGGACGCCCAAGGCGATCTTCCTGGACGAGGCGTGGGCGATCACCTCCACGCCCGAGGGGGCCAAGCTGGTGCCCGAGGTCAGCCGGATGGGCCGCTCCCGCAACACGGCGCTGGTCCTGGTCTCGCAGAACGCCGGTGACCTGCTGAGCGAGCAGGTGACGAACTGCCTGTCGTCGGTCTTCGCCTTCCGCTCCACGGAACGGGTCGAGGTGGAGCACGTGATGGCGCTGCTCGGGGTCGAGCCCTCCGAGGAGCACAAGGCGGTGCTGCGCTCACTCGGTAACGGCGAATGCGTCTTCCGGGATCTGGACGGTCGCGCGGGCCGTATCGGGGTGGACCTGATCTCGGACGAGCTGCTGCGTTGGCTCGACACGAATCCGACCCACGACAAACCCGACGAGAAAGTGCATGATCTTCCTGGGGGCGACAGAGTCGGTAGGCCGGGGGCTGCGGCGCTGGAGGTGCGGTCATGAAAGGCTCCCTTAAGGGATTCGAGGGCTTTCGCGGGAGACGGCCACTCGGAGGGCCGAAGGGTCTCCGCGGGCTCCGTGAGTTCCGTGGCTTCCGCGGTCTTCGTGGGCTCCGCGGGATTCGCGGGCTCCGTGAGGTCCGAGGCACAGCGGGCTCTCGCCCGGGTTCCCGCAGGGGACGGCTGGGCAGGCGGATCGCGATCGGGCTGGTCGTGCTCGCCGCCTTCCTCGCGCTGCCGCTGGCGTTCCCCGGCGACACGTCCACGGCCGTCGCCGCGGCGCCCTGCGACATGTCTCCCGACCTGTCACCCGACATCGTCGCGGGAGGCGTGGACGGCCTGATCCAGCCGCCGCTTCCCGACCCGCCCGCGACGGGCGCCCCCGCGGCACAGGCCCCGGCGGCGGCCCAGGGCAACTACGCGACGTACGGCATGAGCGGCCAGTTCTGGCACACCCACCTGCTCGGCTGCGACGACATCGCGGCCGTGATGGGCAACGCGATGGCGAACACGGTCTTCCTGTGGGCGAAGGCGCTGGACCGGTTGACCATCACGACCTACCAGGCGGCGGCCACCGAGGGCCCGCTGGAATCGATCAAGAACGTCGTCGACGACATCGTGGTCCGTCTGGCCGACGCCATGTACTGGCCGTACCTGCGGCCGCTGGTGATCCTCGGCGCCATCTGGCTCGCCTGGTACGGGCTGATCCGCAAACGCGCCACCACCACCGCCGAGGGCGTCATATGGATGGTCCTCGCGGTCACGGTGGCCGTCTGGTTCTTCAGCCGCCCCGGCGACCTCACGGGTATGGGCAAGATCGTCACCGACAAGACCGGCGAGGTGGTCAACTCCGCCTTCGCCGGGCTGCCGGGCGCGGGCGGGACCTCCTGCCTGCCCGCACCGGGTGAGGCGAACCCGCAGGTTCAGGGCGGCGGAT
The DNA here is from genome assembly GCF_042898365.1 of Streptosporangium sp. NPDC000509. Taxonomy (NCBI): domain Bacteria; kingdom Bacillati; phylum Actinomycetota; class Actinomycetes; order Streptosporangiales; family Streptosporangiaceae; genus Streptosporangium; species Streptosporangium sp. NPDC000509. Next base: position 173,351 of record NZ_JBIAYX010000011.1, read on the forward strand.
ACGGGCAGAGCGGCGTGCCCGGCGTCGAGCAGAACGCCGACGCGCTCTGGTCCACGCTGGTCTGCAAGCCGTGGCTGATGGGCCAGTTCGGCACGGCCGACCCCGAGGCCCCCATCATCAAGATATTCGGCGCCAAGCTGCTGGAGATCCAGACGATCGACGCGGCCGAGCTGAAGGCCCAGCAGGTGCCTGAAGCGGGCTCCCACCAGGCGCGATACGAGACGGAGATCGCCGACAAGCTGCAGAACACACCGTACTTCCCCCTCTTCCAGGGCAAGGACTGGACGAACCGCCTGGGGGTCGCGATCGGCGCCTTCATGGCCGCGGTGGTCGCGGGACTGCTGATCTTCCTGGTGGCGGTCTCCCTGCTGGTGCTCAAGGTCGGGTTCCTGCTGTTGCTCATCCTCGCGCCGGTCTTCCTGCTGATCGGCGTCCATCCGGGATCCGGGCGGATCATCGCCATGCGCTGGGTGGAGATGCTGATCGGCACCCTGCTCAGACAGGCGGTGCTCGCCCTCGTCCTCGGCGTGCTCGTCTACGGTTACGCCCTGATCATCTCCACCGCGATGCCGTGGGGCATGCAGGTCATGTTCATGGCGATCCTGACGATCGCGGTGTTCTTCTACCGGAGGCCGTTCCAGCACCTGTTCTCGTCCATGGACGGGCACACGCTCACCACCCGGATGCTCGGCGACGCGGCGTCCGCGCCGACCCTGCAGCGGGCGGCGTCCGCGCTGCCGCCGGTCGCGGCGGTCAGGGCGGGCCGGTGGGGGATGCGCAAGGCCGAGCCGGTGCTGCAGGCGGCCGCGATGGTCGGCGGAGCCTCGGTCGGCGCGGCCGCGGCGGCAGCGGTCGCCCAGGGCAGGGTCCGTGGCGAGGAGGGCGGTGCCACGCCGAACACGCCGTCGGGCACCCGGGTGCCGACCGGTGCCCAACCGGCGCCGCTCGACACCGACGCCCAGGCCGCGGGCAGGCGCAAGGGCACCGGCAGGCCGGTCACCGCGGCCCGCGCCGGTGCGGCGCCGCCGCTCAACCTCTCCGGAGCCGGTACGGGAGGCAGCGCGCCTCCGACCAGGTCCGGAGGCTCCTCGGGCCGCGGCTCGGGAGGGACGGGCTCCTCGGGAGGGACGGGCTCCTCGGGAGGCTGGTTCGGCGGTCGTTCCGGCGGCTGGGCTCCGCAGGGAGGCTCGGCCGGCCGATCCTCTTCGGCGGGCAGGTCGTCGGGTTCCTCCGCCCCCGCGCTGCGGCCCTCGGCGCCCGCGCCCGGCAGGTCGTCCGGTTCCTCGGGCTCCTCAGGCGGCGGCGGTCGTTCCGGCGGGAGCATCTTCGGCGGCGGCGGTTCGTCCCGGGGGTCCTCGGGATCCGGCTCCTCGCGGGGCGGCTCGGGCTCGGGATCGCGTAACGGCGGAGGTTCCTCCCGCGGCTCCTCGGGGTCGGGAGGCTCGGGGTCGGGCGGGAGCATCTTCGGCGGCTCCCGGGGCTCCGGTGGCTCACGAAACCGCGACTCCGGAGGCAGGTCGTCCGAGGCGCCCCCGCTCTGGATCACCCGGCGGGTGGAGCGCGGCGGGGAGGCCGGTGAGCCGCCGCCGTTCTGGCTGCGTTCGTCCAACCGCGACAAGGACTGACCGTGGTCGAGGGAGGCAGTCGGCGGGGAGCCGTCTTCGCGGTGCTGGTCGTGATACTCGCCGTTGTCGGCGTCTACCTGACCATGTGGCCGGACACCAATGAGGGGCCGGGGCAGCCGGCCGGTGTCACCCGTACGGTGGCCGCTGGGCAGGAGACGGCGGAGGAGCCGGCCCGTCCGGCGGCGACGGCGAGTAACGCGCCCTTCGACGTCTACTCCTACCTGCCGATGACCAAGCAGGAGCTGGCCGCGGCGGCCGACTACGCGCAGCGTTTCACCGCCGAGTACGGCACGTTCAGCTACGACGAGGACCCGGCGGTCTACGGCGACCGCCTCAAGGGGTACGTCACGGCGGAGTTCTCGGGGACGCTGCTGCGGACCGTCACCTCACCGGGCACCGTCGAGGCGAACAAGGCCGACGAGATCGTGTCGATCGGTACGGCGCGGGTCAAGGGGATCCGGCAGATCGACAGTGCCTCGGTGACCTTCGTGGTCGTCGGCACCCAGAACGTCACGGCGAGAAGCGGGGCGAACGAGCGGACCGCGGAGTACGCCGTCACGCTTATCCAGGCCGGCGCGGAATGGCGGGTCCACGATCTCCAGCCCGCGGACTCCGGCCAGGAGGGGGACGACCAGCCCGTCGAGAGCGGCGCCACCGGCGAGGCCGGATGAGCGGCGGGGTCGCGTACGGACGGGAGCGAGCGGGCGGGGCTGTGTACCGGCGGGATGAGATGGGCGGCGGGGTCGCGTACCGGCGGGATGAGATGGGCGGCAGGGTGGCATGAGGAACAACAAGCCCGTCCGCCTCGCGCTGATCCTCGGAGTCGCCGCGCTCTGCCTGATCACGCTGATCATGGCGCCGATGATGATGATCAGCGGGTTCCCCTCCTTCCCGTCGATCACCGGCGGGGCGGCGCAGCAGCCCGAGTGCGGAGACACCGGCGGGGCGGCGGAGGACCAGTCGGAGACCGCGACGTCCGACATCCCCGAGGAGTATCTGAAGCTGTATCGCGAGCACGGCAAGAAGGTCGGCGTGCAGTGGAACGTGCTCGCCGGGGTCGGCAAGCGCGAGACCAACCACGGACGCTCCACGCTCCCCGGGGTGCGCAGCGGCACCAACTACGCGGGCGCGGCCGGGCCGATGCAGTTTCTCATCAGCACGTGGGGCGGCAAGGCCAAGATCAAGATCCCGTCCACGTTCAACGGCTACGCCTCCGACGGCGACGGAGACGGCTGGGCCGACGTGTACAACCCGGCGGACGCCATCCTAGGCGCGGCGAAGATGCTGAAGCGGAACGGCGCGCCGGAGGACGTGCGACGTTCGCTGTTCGTCTACAACCGCGCCTGGTGGTACGTCGACCAGGTGATGGAGATCGCCAAAAAGTACGCCAAGGACGGAGAGGTCACCGTACCGCCGGAAGCGGACGAAGACTGTGACGAGCCCATGCTGGAGGCGGCGCCGACGAGCACGGTGGCCGCGATCCTGGAGTACGCGCTCGCCCAGCGCGGCAAGCCCTACATCTGGGGCGGTACGGGGCCCGCGGGCTACGACTGCTCGGGAATCATCTACATGGCCTACCGGAGCGTCGGCCTGACCATCCCGCGCACCACGTTCGGCCAGTGGCCGTTCGGGGTGGAGGTTCCCGCGGGGGAGGAGCAGGCCGGAGACCTCGTCTTCTTCAACTCCGGTCCGGGAACGGGCCCGGACCGTCCCGGCCACGTGGGGCTGGTGGTCTCCCCGGGCAAGATGGTCGAGGCGAGGTGCCGGTTGTGCGGGCCGATCAAGGTCACCACCTACCGGGAGCGCACCGGGATCGTGGGCTTCACCCGGCCGCTGCGACACCCCCAGGTTCTCGCGCAACTCAAGACACGGGAGCAGGGCTGACAGAATCGAGAACCATGGAAAAGGTCGTTGTGGGCGCCGCCATCGTCGACGGCGACGGGAGACTGCTCGCCGCCCAGCGTGCCGATCCGCCGGAGTTGGCCGGAGGGTGGGAGCTGCCGGGGGGAAAGGTCGATCCGGGCGAGGACGAGCACACGGCACTGGTCAGGGAGTGCCAGGAGGAGCTCGGCGTGCTGATCGAGGTGGGCGAGCGCGTCGGGGGCGACTGGGCGCTCGCCGGCGGCTACGTCCTGCGGGTCTGGCTCGCGGTGGTCGCCGAGGGCAGGCCCGAGGCGAAGGAGCATCTGGACCTGCGCTGGCTGGCCGAGAGCGAGCTCTACGACGTGGCGTGGCTCCCCGCGGACCTGCCAATCGTCCGGGCGGTACAAGGTCGCCTCAACGATGGGCAAGGTCGGTTCAATAAGGATTGATCAACTCCGCAGCGTGACATAACTGCTACTGGACGTGGCGATGTCGCGTGTCCGTACCCGGGGAACGGAGATATGCGGTGACCTTAAGGTGGCGTGGTGCTGGGTTCGTGTCAGCGGTCGGAGCGGGAGTGCTCGTCCTCGGAGCCTCGGGGGTGTACGCCGTTCAGCTGGACGAGTCGGCCCCGTCGCCCCTCGACCTGACGACCGTGGCCGATTCGGGCGCATGGGCACGGGGGAGCGGCGCCGAGCGGGTGATCCGCTACCGGATCCGGCTGCGGGGGCCGGGCACCGACGCCCGGCTCGCGGTCCTGACGACCCCCGCCGAGGCGCTCAGGGGCATCGAGTGCCCGGAGGAGACCAGGTCGTCGGCACCCCTCCCGAAGGGAGCGGGGGTGTGCGTGGTCGGAGCCCTGCCCGCCGAGGGCGGCTCCGTCGACGTGCTGCTCGCCCTGCCGGAGCGCCCGCGTGATCTCACGGTGTCCGCCCTGGCCCGGATGAGCGGCCCCGACGGCAAGACGGTGAGCCAGCGGGCCCAGAACACGATCAAGAGCACGGACGCGGTGATGCGGCGAGGCGGGGGTGCCGCCGAGGTGCCGGAGACGCTGGAGCACGCCCGCGTCGCGCGGGAGGCGAGGCCCGCCGAGCCCCGCGGCGGTGTGGGAGCTCCAGGTGCCGCCAGCATGGTCCTCAAGGTGCCCCAGACGGCCGAGGAGTCGGGGGAGGCACCATTGGGCGCACCCGGTGTCTCGGAGGCGCAGAGGGCCGAACAGCGCATGTCGGCGTTCCTTCTCGATCTCGCCGGGAAGGCGTTCGTCGCGCCGCCCGCTTCGGGTCCTGACGCGGGGGCGAACGCCGCCGGGGTCCCCGCCGATCAGGGAACGTCGCGGGGAGCCGGGGTGCCCGTGAACCCGCGGACGCGCGCGCTTCCCGGCGCTCCGGGGGCGACGGGAGGTCCGGCGGCCTCCCACGAGACGCGGGACACGGTGCCGGGCGGGCGTGGGGAGGCCGGGTCTCCGATGGCCCCCGCCCGGGTTCCTGACGGGGCGGCTCCCGGTCGCCCCGCGGCCCCGCTTCCTCCCGGTCGTCCGCAGGAGGGAACACGGCTTCCGGACGGCGCCGCGGTTCCGGGCGCCGCGGCTCAGGGGTCCGCGGCTCAGGGTGCCGCGCCGGAGGCCGGTACGGCGGTGCCGGGGCAGGGAACGGCACCGGGACAAGGAGCGATCGCCATACCGCCGGCGGGAGCGCCCGAGCCCCCCGCCCTCCAAGGGCAGAACGGCAGGAACCACTCGGCCACGGGTGTCCGGACGGGCCGCAAGGCGGCCGGGCGGAAGGCGCGCGGGCAGCGGCACGCGGCCGGTCGGCCCGGTGCGCGCGAGCAGGGAGTGAACCCGCGGGCTCTCCTACGGCAGGCGGGTCCCGGCGGGCAGACGGCCGGGCTGCCCGGGGGGCCGCAGATGGGACCCGGTCAGCCGGTTCTCCCGCAGATGGGACCGGGCCTGGAGCAGATGGGCCCCCTCTATCCCGGTTACCCGGGAAACGGGAAGAAGGCCGCCGGCCCGGGAGCGGGCCGGCCGATGGTCGGGCCGATGCCTCCCGGCTACCCGGGCATCGGACAGCCCGCCGTGCCCGGACAGGGCATGGGGCAGCCGATGCCTCCCGGCTACCCGGGGATCGGGCAACCGGGGCCGGCGGGACAGCCCGGCGTGCCGCAACAGGGTCCCGGTGGGCCGGTGGGCGGCCCGATGGTTCCCGGCCAGCAGGGAGCGGGGCAGCCTGGCGGGCCGCAGGCGCCGGGCGTCCAGCCCGGCGTACCGGGGGCCATGACGCCGCCGATCTCGATGGGCATGGCGGGAGCGGGCCAGATGCCGGGGCTCGCGAACGGTCTCCAGCTGCCGCAGGCGGGTCCTTTCCCCGCCGCGCAGGTCCCCGTCTCACAGGATTCGCGTCCGCAGGGGGCGCCCCTGCCGCAGGATCTCGACGGTCCGAGCGGTCAGGTCCAGCCGGTCGCCGAGTCAAGCCCGATACTGACAGGGGCGACGGGTCTCCCGGCGGTAGGTGCGGGGGTGGGGACGTTGCTCGGCCTTCTGTGGCTGCAGCGGAGGATCCAGCGGCGTCGTCGGTCGCGACACGTTTTGTAAAACGCGGATTACTGTTATTTTTGCCCGACTAGTATTTCTTTGGCGTGTTCATGGTTGATTGCACGGAGGACACCGGTGACGCGAGCACGGCGCAGGGCAGCGTTCTCCGCCGTCGCGATGTCCGTCGGACTCAGCGGCGTCGTTCTGTTCGCCGTGGCGCCGTTCGCCGGATCCTCCGCGGCCGGCGCGACCGTCAGGACGATGGTCATCGAACCCTCGCAGGTCGAGGGGTGTGACGTCGATCCCGCGGGTCCCTGTGAGGAGCCGACGCCGGTCGTCACCGTCACGGTCACCGAGGATCCCGAGGTGCCGCAGGAGACGGTGACGACCACGATAACCGTCCCGGCGTCGCCGAAGCCCAAGCCCACGAAGACCACGCCAGCCCCTCCGCCTCCGCCGGAGACGGCGGTCGCACCGCCGCCGGTCCAGGAGCCGCCCCCGGTGGTTCCGACCGCCGGGGCCAACACGCCGGAGAACACGGAGAACACGGAGAACAGCGAACCCCAGTTCCCGCAGACCACCCCTGATCCCAACCAGCAGCTTCCCGCCGCCGATCCCACGCCGTCCGACACGGCCACGCTCGACCAGAGTTCCTCGGGCACCTCCGTGTACGAGATCCGCAACGCGGGTTCCGAGTTCGACGGGGCCACGCTGAGCCGTCAGCTCGGCATCCCGGCGCTCATCCTGGTGCTGCTGGTGCTGTTCGCCGTGCTGATCTTCGAGGGCAGGCTGCGCCGCATGGCCCACGCGGCGGCGATCCGCAGGGCCGGTCCGCGCGGCATGGACCCGATGGCCTACCCCGGCGGTCCCGGTTACGCCGCTGCCGGCCCCTACCAGGGCGGTACGGCCTACGCGCCGATCATCAGCTTCGTGCCCATGCAGATGTACGCCCCGGTCTACCCGGAGGGCTACACCCCCGAGCAGTATCCCCACGGATACGACCAGACGACGGCGTACATGCCCGCGCCCGGTCACGAGCAGCCCCCGGCCGTCGGCCACGGTGCCCCGTACGACCCGCGGACCGGCCAGGTGTATCCCGTGCCCCCCGGTCAGTCGCCTTACGGCCCGACGCTCCAGGAAGGCCCGACGCTCCAGGACGGTCCGGCGCCTCAGGGCGGCGCGGCGGCCTTCCAGGGCACCCCGCACCCCGGCCACGACTCCCGTGAGGGACGCCTCCCGCAGGGGGCGCCGGAGTTCCCCGGTGCGCCGTTCCCGCAGGAGCCCGCCAGGAGCAGGCCGGGCGACGACCCGCTGGACGACTTGCGGCCGGCCGTCACCGATGACGCTCCCGGCCAGGTTCTCTCGCAGGACCGGCCCCTCAAGGACGGCATCCCGCCGTCGGGGCGGGAGCCGCAGGGCGAGGTCATGACCTTCGGACCCCAGCCTCAGGACGGTCCCGGTCAGGGGCCGGGCGAGGGCGGTCCCGGTGAGGCACGTCCTGGCGGTGACCAGCCGACCGGGGGCGAGCGGCCTCCCGCGGGTCCCGGCTCGACGGCTGTCTATCCGATTCCCGGCAGGGAGACCGGCAAGTCCTCGGACAAGGACTCCGGCAAGGGCTCCGGCAAGAAGAAGCGCGGTCTCTTCCGCCGCTCCACCTGACCCGCCCCACCCTTCCGAGCGCGGCGACGACGGCCTGTGCCGTCCGCCGCTCGGTCGTGGACGCGGCGGGCAGTAGTGGGCAGCCGTGGGCAGGGCGGCGCGGCCGGGGCGCGGAGAGCGGCGCGTTGTCCGGGAAGGCCGCCCTCGGGACGATGCCGAAAGTGATTCGGTTTCCATGTGATAGGGGCGAGCCGGTTTGGGCAGGAGGAGCGGGCATCCTCCCGCGCGGGAGGGTCGGCCACTCTTTGTCGCACGAGAGAGACTCTCTGATTTGGAGTCTCTCTGATTTGGAGAGAACGGAAAGAGGGGGCGCCGTGTCAACGGAGCCGGAAGCCCGCAAAGAGATGATCATGGCCGTGTCCGATCAGGGACGTCTGACGGCGATGCGTTCGGTGCTGTTCCACGTCGGTGTGGCAGGCCGGGCCGGAATCAACGTGACCGACTTCAACTGCCTGGCCCTCCTCGACAAGGAGGGCCCTCTCACCCCCCACGACCTGGCCGTACGGCTGGGGCTGACACGCGGTGGCGCGATCACCGCGGTGGTGGACCGCCTGCAGAGAGCGGGGTACGTGCGTCGCGGCCGGGATGCCGTCGACCGGCGCCGCGTGCTCGTCGAGCTGGTGCGCGAGGGCCCCTACCGCGCGCTGCAGGAGATCCTGGGGGACCTCAACCGGGCCTACGCCGATCTCGCCGCGGACTACAGCGACGCGGAGCTGACGGTCATTCACGACTTCGCCGTTCGCGCCGACGACGTCATGCGGAAGCAGACTCGGCGACTGTGGCGGGACTGAGGCCTCCGGGAGCCCGTACGAAGCTCCCGGAGACGGCGGCAGGGAGGGTTCGTACGAAGGCTCTGAAGCTTAGGCCGGGAGAGCCCGTACGAAGGCCCGTGACAAAGCGCGAACGGCGCCGTCCCCGGGAGAGCCCGTGGACGACGCCGTGAGACGCGGGAAGGTCAGGTCTTCGAGCTGGAACGCTTGAAGATCTTGTTGCCGAGCCAGACCAGCGGGTCGTACTTCCGGTCGACGACGCGCTCCTTCATGGGGATCAGCGCGTTGTCAGTGATCTTGATGTGCTCGGGGCAGACCTCGGTGCAGCACTTGGTGATGTTGCAGTAGCCGAGGCCGTGCTCCTCCTGGGCGGAGTCCTTGCGGTCGGCCACGTCGTACGGGTGCATGTCCAGCTCGGCGATCCGCATCAGGAAGCGCGGACCGGCGAAGTTGGTCTTGTTCTCCTCGTGGTCGCGGATGACGTGACAGACGTTGTTGCACATGAAGCACTCGATGCACTTGCGGAACTCCTGGGACCGCTCGACGTCGATCTGCTGCATGCGGTACTCGCCCGGCTTCACGTCGGCCGGAGGGGTGAAGGACGGGATCTCCCTGGCCTTCTGGTAGTTGAACGACACGTCCGTGACGAGGTCCTTGATCACCGGGAACGTCCGCATGGGCGTCACGGTGATCGTCTCCTCCTCGGTGAAGGTTGACATCCGGGTCATGCAGCCCAGCTTCGGCTTGCCGTTGATCTCCATCGAGCACGAGCCGCACTTGCCGGCCTTGCAGTTCCAGCGGACGGCGAGGTCGGGAGCCTGGGTGGCCTGCAGCCTGTGGATGATGTCGAGGACGACCTCGCCCTCGTTCACCTCGACCGTGAAGTCCTCAAGCTTGCCCTCGCCGCCCTCGCCCCGCCACACGCGGAACTTCGCCTTGTAACTCATGGTTACTCCTCGGCCAGCGCGTCAAAGGCGGCCAGCTCTTCCTCGGTGATGTACTTCTTCAGCTCGTCCCGGTCGAACAGCGTGATGAGGTCGTCCCGCATCGGAGGCTGCACCTTCTCCTCCACCGTGATGCCGGAGGCGTCCGGGGTGAGGGAGCAGCGCAGGATCTTGGCCCGCCACTCGGGCGACATGCCGGGGAAGTCGTCGCGGGTGTGACCGCCGCGGCTCTCCTGGCGCAGCAGCGCCGCCTTCGCGACGCACTCCGAGACCAGGAGCATGTTGCGCAGGTCGAGGGCGAGGTGCCAGCCCGGGTTGTAGATGCGGTTACCGGCCGCGCCGACGCCCTGGGCCCGCTCCTTGAGCTTCTCCACCGCCTCCAGCGCCTCGGAGACCTCCTCGGCCTTGCGGATGATGCCGACCAGCTCGTTCATCGTCCGCTGCAGCTCGTGGTGGACCTCGTACGGGTTCTCGCCGGTGCGCTCCAGCGGGGCGAGCGCCTCCGCGCTCGCCTCGGCCACGGACTCCTCGGAGATCGTCGGCCGGGCCGCGAGACCGTCCACGTACGAGGCCGCTCCGGCGCCCGCGCGGCGGCCGAACACCAGCAGGTCCGACAGCGAGTTGCCGCCCAGCCGGTTGGAGCCGTGCATGCCGCCGGAGACCTCACCGGCCGCGAACAGGCCGGGCACGTCCGCCGCACCGGTGTCGGCGTCGACCTCGACGCCGCCCATGATGTAGTGGCACGTCGGGCCGACCTGCATGGCCTCCTTGGTGATGTCGACGTCCGCCAGCTCCTTGAACTGGTGGTGCATCGACGGCAGCCGCTTGACGATCTCGGCGGCCGGGAGACGGGTGGAGACGTCGAGATAGACGCCGCCCTGGGGTGACCCGCGGCCCGCCTTCACCTCGGAGTTGATGGCCCGCGCGACCTCGTCGCGGGGGAGCAGCTCCGGAGGGCGGCGGTTGTTCGCCTGGTCGGTGTACCAGCGGTCGCCCTCCTCCTCGGTGGTGGCGTACTTGTCCTTGAACACGTCCGGGATGTAGTCGAACATGAAGCGCTTGCCCTCGGAGTTTCTCAGCACCCCGCCGTCACCGCGGACGGACTCGGTGACGAGGATGCCCCGCACCGAGGGCGGCCAGACCATCCCGGTGGGATGGAACTGGATGAACTCCATGTTGATCAGCTTCGCGCCGGCGAGCAGGGCGAGCGCGTGGCCGTCGCCGGTGTACTCCCACGAGTTGGACGTGACCACGTACGACTTGCCGATGCCGCCGGTGGCGAGCACGATCGCGGGGGCGTCGAACAGGATGAGCTTGCCGTTCTCCCGCCAGTAGCCGAAGGCCCCGGAGATCGCGCCGCTCCCGCCGGGACCCGTCTCCTTGAGCAGGCGGGTGACCGTGCACTCCTGGAAGACCTTGATGTACGCCTCGGCGTCGCCGTGGGTCTTCTCGTCCTCCTGCTGCAGCGCGACCACCCGCTGCTGCAGGGTGCGGATCAGCTCCAGGCCCGTGCGGTCGCCGACGTGCGCGAGCCGCGGGTACTCGTGCCCGCCGAAGTTGCGCTGGCTGATCTTGCCGTCCTTGGTGCGGTCGAACAGCGCACCCCACGCCTCCAGCTCCCAGACCCGGTCGGGGGACTCCTTGGCGTGCAGCTCGGCCATCCTCCAGTTGTTGAGGAACTTGCCGCCGCGCATGGTGTCGCGGAAGTGCACCATCCAGCTGTCGTCGCTGTTGACGTTGCCCATCGCGGCGGCCGCGCCGCCCTCGGCCATGACCGTGTGCGCCTTGCCGAACAGGGACTTGCAGACGATCGCCGTCCGCTTGCCCTGCTGGCGGGCCTCGATGGCCGCCCGCAGCCCCGCACCGCCGGCGCCGATGACGACGACGTCGTATTCGTGACGCTCGATTTCCACAGGTGATCCTTATGCGAACGGGAAGGCGATGATGCCCTTGGCGACCAGGCGCACGTACAGGTCGGCGCCCATGACGGAGAACATGGAGATCAGCGCGAGCTGCGAGTGCTTGGCGTTGAGCTTGGAGACGAACCCCCAGGCCCGGTAACGGATCGGGTGCTTGGAGAAGTGGTTCAGGCGCCCGGCCGTGATGTGCCGGCAGGAGTGGCACGACAGGGTGTACAGGTTGATCAGCACCGCGTTGACGACCAGGATCCAGGTGCCCAGACCGCCGGGCCTCTCGATCAGCGACTTCACCGCGTCGTGCGCGAGGACGAGGCCGATGACGATGGCCGCGTAGAAGAAGTAGCGGTGGACGTTCTGCAGGATGAGCGGGAAGCGCGACTCACCGGTGTACTTGCTGTGCGGCTCGTTCACCCCGCAGGCCGGGGGCGAGAGCCAGAAGCCCCGGTAGTAGGCCTTGCGGTAGTAGTAGCAGGTGAAGCGGAAGCCCGCGGGAAGGCCGAGGATGAGCAGGCCGGGAGGCAGGGTGTACCAGTCGCCGAAGGGCGCGAGGCCGAACAGGCGTGCGCCCGGCGGACAGCTCGTCGCCAGACAGGGCGACGCGAACGGCGCGTGGTACGGCGACACGAAGTAGCTTGTATCGAAGATCGCCCACGTGGCGTAGACGAGAAATGCCGTGAAGATGATGAAAGTGACCAGCGGATAGCGCCACCACTGGTCCGTTCGCAGAGTGCGCTCCTTGATCTGCGCACGTTGCCTTCTGGCCGGGCTCTCGGCCGTTGTCTGGGTCATCGAGACCTCTCCACCTCCCGCGGACCCCGCTCGCCCAGGTGTCCGGGTTGTATCAGTCGTGCCGCGCGTCCGGGCCATCGTCGCGCCGGGCTCACACGTGCGCGCGCTTATTGGTGGGGGATACGTTACGACGGACCCCAGGGGTTGTGTGCAAGGGGTCTCTCACAATTTCACTACCCCGGTGTGATTCCTGTCACGTTCGTCTGCCAAGGGTACCTCGCCTGCGACGTCTCACGAGGTGGACGATCACAGGGAGGTCTCGGCGGGCCGGAGGCACAGGTGTGGCGAAAGGACAACCCCTGACTTCGTCCATCCCCGCGCCCTCGCGGGCCGTCGGACGAGTGCGCGGCACCGGCGACCGATGCGGTCCCCACGCCCGCGCCCTCACGGGCCGTCAGTAGTGCTGGTTGGAGCTGGGCAGTTTGACGACGGTCACGAAGAAGTCGTCGATCCGCCGGACAACGCTGATGAACTGGTCGAAGTCGACCGGCTTGGAGACGTAGGCGTTGGCGTGCAGGTTGTAGCTGCGCAGGATGTCCTCCTCGGACTCCGACGTGGTGAGCACGACCACCGGGATCCCGCGGAGCTTCTCGTCGGCCTTGATGTCCTGGAGCACCTCCCTGCCGTCCTTCCTGGGCAGGTTGAGGTCGAGGAGGATCAGGTCGGGCCTAGGGGCGTCGGCGTACTGGCCCTCCTTGCGCAGGAAGGCCATGGCCTGCTCGCCGTCGTTCACCACGTGCAGCTTGTTGCGGACCTTGTTGAGCTCGAACGCCTCCCGCGTCAGCAGGACGTCGCCCGGGTCGTCCTCGACCAGGAGCACGTCGATCCAGCGCAGGTCATTCATCCAAATCTCCTGTGGGAAGGGTCCAGCGGAAGGTCGTACCCCGTCTCGGGGCCTTCTCGACGTTCTCGCCGGGCTCGGTGACTTCGGTGGTTCCGGCGCTCTGGGTGCTTCCCCCGTTTTCCGAGTCGACCCAGATCCGGCCACCGTGATATTCGACGATCTTCTTGCAGAGTGCCAGCCCGATGCCCGTGCCCGCGTACACGTCCCGTCCGTGCAGGCGCTGGAAGATCAGGAAGATGCGGTCAGTGTACTTACTGTCGATGCCGATGCCGTTGTCGGTGCAGGAGAACTCCCACATGTCCCCGTCGCGCCGCACCCCGATGTGGATCACCGGTGGGTCCTGCGAATGGAACTTGATCGCGTTGCCGATGAGGTTCTGGAAGAGCTGGGTCAGCTGAGGGCGGTTGCCGAGCACCTCGGGCAGCTCGTCGTGGGTCACCGTCGCGTCGCTGTCCTCGATGGTCGCGCCGAGGTTGTTCAGCGCGGCCCTGAGCGGCACGGTGGCGTCGATCCTGGTGCGCTCGCCGCCCATCCTGCCGACCCTGGAGAAGTCGAGCAGGTCGTTGATGAGCATCTGCATACGCTTGGCGCCGTCGACGGCGAAGGCGATGTACTGCTTGGCGCGCTCGTCGAGTTGGTCGCTGTAGCGCTGGTCCAGCATCTGGGTGAAGCTGGCGACCTTGCGCAGCGGCTCCTGCAGGTCGTGGCTGGCCACGTAGGCGAACTGTTCGAGCTCGCCGTTGGAGCGCTTCAGCTCCGCGGTCTGGTCCTCCAGCTTGCGCTGCGTCTCCGAGGACAGGCGCCACTCGGCGAGGATGCGGCGGCGCATCGCGTCGACGTGGCCCGACAGCTCCGACAGCTCGGCGGGGCGCTCGACCTTGAGCCGGTGGTCGAAGTCTCCCTGGGCGACCGCGCGGACCTGCTGGTTCAGCTCCGCCAGCGGGCGGAGCACCGCGTACCGCACGATGAGCACCGCGGCGATCCCGGCCACGACGAGTGCCGCGGCCACCCCGACGAGCGCGACGTAGAGGGCCTGCCAGCCGGCGTCGAGCCGTACGACACCGGCGTCGTGCAGCCGGTTCAGGTGTCTCTGGAGCACCTCGAGGGACTGGCGGACCTCGTTGAAGCGGGTGGCGTTGACGGGGGCGTTCTGCCGGGCCGCGTCGGTCTTGAGGGTCGGCACGGCGGCGATGACCCTCTCGGCGTAGTCGCGCCGCCAGGCGTCTCCCGCGGCCTTCAGCCCGGCCACCTCGGCGCCGACCGCCTGCCCCTCCGGCATCCGGGGGAGCAGCGCGGTGAGGGTACCCAGCGCGCTCTCCTCCGCGATGATCGCCTTGCGGTATTCCTGGAGGGAGATCTCCTCGTTGGTCCTGCCGTAGGCCCGTACCGAGCTCTCCTGCGAGGTCAGTGTGTTGGAGATCTCCAGCAGGCGCAGCGCCGCCGGGTCGACGACGTCGACCAGCGCCTCCTTCGCCTCCCGTGTCTCCTCGATCGCGTTGACCGTGACGGCGGCCGAGATCATGAAGACCAGCGCGACGCCCACCCCGGCGAACGCGAACCAGCGTCCGACCGGCAGGTTCGCGAACCCGCGGCCGGGGGTGAACGCGGGCAGAGGACGCGGACTCGAACGGTCGGAGCGGTCGGCCATCACTTCCCGTTCCTGGAGATGAGCACGGTCGCCAGGTCGTCGCTGAGCGCGTCGCGGTTCAGCTCGACGACGCGCTCGATGAGGCGGTCGAGCTCGATCCCGCCCTGCTCCTGGACGAGGCTGAGCAGGCCCTCGGTGCCGAGCAGGTCGGGTCCGCCGCCCACGGTGGCCTCGATCAGGCCGTCGGTGTAGAGCAGCAGCGACCAGTCGTCGCCGAGTTCGACGTCGATCTCCGACCACTCGATGCCCTGGAAGATCCCCAGCGGAGGTCCCGAGGGGGTGCCCGGCACCACGCCGATCTCGCCGTCGCGGATGAGCAGCGGCGGCGGATGGCCGACCACGTGCATCCGCGCGGTGCTGAGCGTGGGATCGATCGTGGCGATGCACAGGGTGGTGAAGATCTCCGCGGACTTGCGTTCCAGGCGGAGCACCGACTCCAGGGTGGTGAGCAACTCGTTGCCGGTGTGCCCGGCCAGGACCAGGGTCCGCCAGGCGATCCTGAGCGCGACCCCCAGTGCGGCCTCGTCGGGGCCGTGCCCGCACACGTCGCCGACCACCACGTGGACGGCGCCGTCGGGGCTCTGCACGGTGTCCCAGAAGTCACCGGCGAGAAGGGCGCGCCTGCGTCCTGGCAGGTAGCGGGCGTGGTGGTCCAGGACCGTGGTGGTGAGCAGCGGGACCGGCAGCAGTCCGCGTTCGAGGCGGGAGTTCTCCTTGGTGAGCAGCTCGGCCTGCACCAGCTTGCGCTGGGCGAGGTCGGCGCGCTTGCGCTCTATCGAGTAGCGGATCGCCCGCGCCAGCAGGCGGGCCTCCACATCCTGCTTGACCAGGAAGTCCTGCGCGCCGGCGGCGACGGCCTCCACGCCGACGTGGGTGTCGTTCAGACCGGTCAGCACGAGCACGGCGGCGTGCGGCGCCATCGACAGCACCTGCTCCAGCGCCTCAAGGCCGGTCGCGTCGGGCAGGGAGAGGTCGACGAGTACGCATCGCACGTCCTCGGTGAGGCGCTCCCGGCTCTCGGCCAGGCTGCGCACCCAAATGATCTTGGGTGGGTTGTCCGCCTCGCTGAGCAGCTCCTCCACGAGGAAGGCGTCGCCCGCGTCGTCCTCGATGAGGAGGAGCGTGAGCGTTTCATTGGCGGGGGCGGTCACTGACGCCTCTTCGTTGATCGGGAGAACCTGTCGACGCTACGTAGAATAGTGCGACACCGGCACTTGGAGGGTGTTGATCAGTCACCTTGATCCACCGGCCGCCGTCGTGCCTGCTCCGCACAGGGGAACGCGGCAAAGCGCCTGCCTCCTCCTCCCGCACCGTCAGCTCTCGGTGATCAGGTCGACCCCCTGCGGAAGGCTGCCGTCGCGGGCGGCCTCGGTGAGGAAGCGGAGCAGGGTCGCGCGGAAGGCCTGGGCGGCCCGGGTGGGCTCGACGTCCTTGCGGTGCGCGATCGCTATGGTGCGGCGCAGTCCGGGGGGCGCCAGGGGGGTGCCCGCCAGTCCGGGACGGCCGTCCAGCACCATCGAGGGGACCAGGGCGACGCCCAGCCCGGCCTCGACGAAGCGCAGCACGGCGTCCATCTCGCCGCCCTCCACCGCGAACATGGGCTCGAACCCGGCCTGTCTGCAGGCGCTGAGCGTGGCCTCCCGCAGGTCGTACCCGCGCCTGAACATCACCATCGGCCGCCGCCGCAGCTCCTCGATGCGCGCGTACGGCTTGCGGGGGTGGTCGTTGGAGGGGGAGGCGACGACGAGGTTCTCCCGCAGGATCTCCTCGGTGACGAGGGCGGGATCGTCGTTGTGCAGCGGCATGATGATCAGCGCCAGGTCGAGCTGGCCCCGGGCGAGGGTGCGGACCAGGTCGCGGGAGCCGCCCTCCTCCACGAACAGCTCGATGCCGGGGTAGGCGTGGTGGAACCTGGCCAGCGCGTCGGCGAGCAGCCCGGCGCAGAGCGAGGGGGTCGCGCCCAGCCGGACCCGGCCGCGGCGCAGTCCCACCAGCTCGCCGACCTCGCTTCTCGCGGTCTCGGCGTCGGCCAGCATCCTGCGGGCCAGCGGGAGCAGGGCCTCGCCCGCAGGGGTGAGCGTGACGTTCCCCCGGGCGCGGCTGAACAGCGACGCGCCGAGTTCGGCCTCCAGGGCCTTGATCTGCTTGCTCAGCGAGGGCTGGGCGACGCGCATCCTCTCGGCCGCCTGGGTGAAGTGGCGGGCCTCGGCGACCGCCACGAAGTAGGCGAGTTGCTGGAGCTGCACGTTTCCCAAGCGTAGGGGGTCGCCGGGGGCGGATGCCTGCCGGGACATATCGGACGCGCGGGTATTTATAGCGCATGGATCCTCCGGCCTTGGATCCGGGGCCGACGGCGACACGGGAGAAAATGGGAGATTGCCCCATAAGGAAGTTGTGAGATTGCTCGCACAGCGGGGCGGTCGCGCCTCCGGAAGCGGCAGAAGCGCAGAGGTGATAGCCGCAGGCTATGGAAACCACATCCTCGATGACTTGGACGGTGGTAAACCCTCCTACCTAGCGTGATGAACGTGACTGCCACGATTGAGCGCGGATCCGCCACCGCGCCGGTGAAACCTTCGGCGGACGCCCCCGCGAAGTCGACGCGACCCAGGCGGCGGGGCGGTTTCCTGGGTTCCACCAACGGCAAGAAGGCCGTGATGGCCGTCACGGGTGCCGTGATGGTGCTCTTCCTCGTCGGGCACATGGCCGGAAACCTCAAGAGTTTCTTCGGCGCGGAGTCCTTCAACTCCTACGCGGCCTTCCTGCGGACCATGGGCGAGCCGATCCTCCCGCACCGCACCCTGCTGACCGTCGTCGAGATCGGACTGGTCGTCGCGGTCGGCCTGCACATGTGGGCGGCGATCTCGCTGGCCAGGCGGGCGCGCAAGGCCCGCCCGGTCAGGTACGCGGCGAGGCGCAAGTCCCGGGCGAACGGCTACGCGGTCCACACGATGCGCTACGGCGGCGTCGTCATCGTGCTGTTCGTGGTCTACCACCTGCTCGACCTGACGTTCGGCGCGGCGAACCCGGCCGGTGCCGGCTCCACCCCGTACGAGCGCCTCGTCGAGGGCTTCGCGCCGTCCCGCTGGTGGGTCACCCTGTTCTACGTGTTCGCGGTCGTCATGGTCGGCCTGCACCTACGCCACGGCCTGTGGAGCGCCTTCCAGACGCTCGGCCTGGCGAGCCGCCGAGGCTACCGCTCGCTGAGGGCCGCCGCCACGGGGCTGTCCGCCCTGCTGGTCGTCGGCTTCCTCGCGGTCCCGGTCGCGGTCGCGGTCGGAGTGATCAAGTGAGCGGAGCCGGGAGTGGCGGCGTACGGGGAGCCGATCTCCGGTGCGACGAACGAGAGGCGGGTCCTTCGCGAGGCGTGCGGGGAGCCGGCGTACGAGGAGCGGATCTTCCGCGTGGTGAGCGAGGAGCGGTGAGCGGGGCATGAGCACGGGACACGCGGGATATCCGGGATATACGGAGGGCGCGCCGATCCGCGACACCAAGGCTCCCGAAGGCCCGATCGAGGACCGCTGGGAGAAGCGCAAGTTCGGCGCCAAGCTGGTCAACCCGGCCAACAAGCGCAAGCTCAACGTCATCGTCGTGGGCACGGGGCTCGCGGGCGGTTCGGCCGCCGCGACCCTCGGCGAGCTGGGCTACAACGTCAAGTCCTTCTGCTACCAGGACACGCCCCGCCGCGCGCACTCCATCGCGGCCCAGGGCGGCATCAACGCGGCGAAGAACTACCGGGGCGACGGCGACTCGATCTACCGGCTGTTCTACGACACGGTCAAGGGCGGCGACTTCCGCGCCCGCGAGTCCAACGTCTACCGGCTCGCCCAGGTCAGTGTGAACATCATCGACCAGGCCGTGGCCCAGGGCGTGCCGTTCGCCCGCGAGTACGGCGGCCTGCTCGACACCCGCTCCTTCGGTGGCGCGCAGGTCTCCCGCACCTTCTACGCGCGCGGCCAGACGGGTCAGCAGCTCCTGCTCGGCGCGTACCAGGCGCTGGAGCGGCAGATCGCGGCGGGAACCGTCGAGATGCACACCCGCCACGAGATGCTCGACCTGATCGTCTCCGACGGCCGGGCGCGCGGCGTCATCGTCCGCGACATGGTCACCGGCGAGATCGAGCGGCACCTGGCCGACGCGGTCGTGCTGGCGAGCGGCGGGTACGGCAACGTGTTCTTCCTCTCGACCAACGCCAAGGGCTGCAACACCACGGCGATCTGGCGGGCGCACCGGCGCGGCGCGATGTTCGCCAACCCCTGCTACACCCAGATCCACCCGACCTGCATCCCGGTCAGCGGCGACTACCAGTCGAAGCTGACGCTGATGTCGGAGTCGCTGCGCAACGACGGTCGCGTGTGGGTGCCGCTGGAGCGGGGCGACAGCCGTCCGGCCTCGGAGATCCCCGAGGAGGAGCGCGACTACTACCTGGAGCGCATCTACCCGGCGTTCGGCAACCTGGTCCCGCGCGACATCGCCTCCCGCGCCGCCAAGAACGTCTGCGACGAGGGCCGCGGCGTCGGACCCGGCGGCCTGGGCGTCTACCTCGACTTCGCCGACGCGATCCGCCGCCTGGGCCGCGACGCGGTGGAGAAGAAGTACGGCAACCTCTTCGAGATGTACGAGCGCATCACCGGCGAGGACCCCTACGCCCAGCCGATGCGCATCTACCCGGCCGTCCACTACACGATGGGCGGCCTGTGGGTGGACTACGACCTGCAGTCCACGATCCCCGGCCTGTTCGTGATCGGCGAGGCCAACTTCTCCGACCACGGCGCCAACCGCCTCGGCGCGTCCGCGCTGATGCAGGGCCTGGCCGACGGCTACTTCGTGCTGCCGACCACGATCGGCGACTACCTCGCGAACGGTCCGTACGGCGAGGTCGACGAGGAGGCCGTGGCGGAGGCCGAGGTCGCGGTGCGCGAGAAGATCGCCAGGCTGCTGTCGAACGACGGCGACCGCACCGCCGACTCCTACCACCGCGAGCTGGGCAGGCTCATGTGGGACCACTGCGGCATGGAGCGCACCGAGGAGTCGCTGCGCAAGGCCCTGGAGCGGATCCCCGAGCTGCGCGAGGAGTTCTGGAAGAACGTGAAGGTCTCCGGCGAGGCCGGGGAGCTCAACCAGGTGCTTGAGCGGGCCGGGCGGGTGGCCGACTTCTTCGACCTGGCCGAGCTGATGTGCATCGACGCGCTGCACCGCACCGAGTCCTGCGGCGGCCACTTCCGCGCCGAGTCGCAGGACGCCGACGGCGAGGCCCTGCGCGACGACGAGCACTTCGCCTACGTCGCCGCCTGGGAGTACGGGGAGCAGGGCCCGATCCTGCACAAGGAAGATCTCGACTACGAGTACGTCAAGATGAGCCAGCGGAGTTACAAGTGAACCTCACTCTCAAGATCTGGCGGCAGAAGGGGCCCGAGGACAAGGGCCGTATGGTCAACTACCGGGTCGAGGACGTGTCACCGGACATGTCCTTCCTGGAGATGCTCGACGTCCTCAACGAGCGGCTCATTCTGGAGGGCGACGACCCGATCGCCTTCGACCACGACTGCCGCGAGGGCATCTGCGGCATGTGCGGCATGGTCATCAACGGGGTCGCGCACGGCGAGCAGGTGGCCACCACCACCTGCCAGCTGCACATGCGGCACTTCGAGGACAACGCGGTCATCACCATCGAGCCGTGGCGCGCGGCGCCCTTCCCGGTGGTGAAGGACCTGGTCGTGGACCGCTCGGCGTTCGACCGGATCATCCAGGCGGGCGGCTTCGTCTCGGTCCCCGCGGGATCGGCCCCCGACGCGCACAGCGTCCCGGTGAAGAAGGACGACGCCGACTCGGCGTTCGACGCGGCCACCTGCATCGGCTGCGGCGCCTGCGTCGCCGCCTGCCCGAACGGCTCGGCCTCCCTCTTCACGGCTGCCAAGATCACCCACCTCGCCCTGCTGCCGCAGGGCCAGCCCGAGCGCGACTCCCGCGCCAAGGCGATGGTCGAGCAGATGGACGCGGAGGGCTTCGGCGGCTGCACCAACACCGGGGAGTGCACGGCGGTCTGCCCCAAGGGCATCCCGCTGGACACCATCGCCCAGATGAACCGCGACTACCTGCGAGCCGCGAAGTAGATCTCCTGGAAGCGGGAGCCGCCCCACACCGGGCGCGGCTCCCGCTTTCCCGTTTTCCCTGACCGGTGTGGTTTCCGCCTTCACCGTTCCAGGCCGCCGGTGTCCGGGCGTGGCCGCCTTCACCGTCCCGAGCCGGTGACGTGCCGGGTGTGGTTTCCGCCCCCCGTCAGGGCCGGTGTCCTCCGGGTGGCCGGCCGAGTTCGCTCACGATCTCCCGTCGCAGGGTCGCGGCGTCGATGCCCGCGTCGGCCAGCACCTCGCCGCCCCGCCCTCCGCCGTCGCGCAGGATGCCCAGCAGGATGTGGCCGTCGCCGATGTAGTTGTGCTTGAGGTTCACGGCCTCGCGCAGGGACAGCTCCAGGGTCTTCTTCGCCCGGGGACTGAAGGGGACGTGGAAGCCGAACAGCCGGCCCCGCCGCTGGATGTCGGGTTTGCGGTCCAGCGCGCCGGGTCCGAAGGTCGCCTCGACCTTCTCCCGCACGGCGGACAGGTCGATGCCGATCGACTCCAGCGCCTCGGCGTCGAGCGCGTCGCCGGGCTTCTGGGGGGTGAGGCGGGTGACCGACCGGTAGGCGCGGGCGTGGTCGAGGCCGTGGCGGCCGAGCAGCCGCGCCGAGACGCTTTCCGGCTGGGCGAGGAGGCCGAGCAGGATGTGCTCGGTGCCGATGACGTCGTGCCGCAGTTTGCGGGCGTTCTCTTGGGCGAGGACCACCGCCTGGCGGGCATCGTGATGGAACCGTTCGAACATCGCTATCTCTCCCGTCTCAGTAAACCTCGGCCACCCGCGTACTTCTTGTGCACCGCCTGCCGGGTGACCTCCAGGCAGTGCGCGATCTCCTGCCAGGACCAGCCCTGCTCGCGTGCGTTCTCCACCTGGAGTGCCTCCAGCCGGTCGACCAGTGTCCGCAGCGCTCGCACGGCCCGCAGGCCGACGGCCGGATCGCGGCTGCCGGCGTCGGAGGCCAGTTGTGCCGTATCGCTCATGTCTGTCAATTTAGGTTGACGTGATGTGCTTGTCAACCCCAATTGACGGCGACACGCCGGGAAGGCCGAAAATGGTTTGCCGGGCCTGGTCGAAGTTTGTGACCCTTGCTGTGAGATGCGCTCCCTACCTGTCGCCGACCCCGGCGTTCCCGATGCCCGCAGCCCTTTCGGATACCTGTGGTGGGTGGCCCGCGCGCAGATGGGCCCGCTGCTCCTCGGCATCGCCTACGCCATCCTGTGGTGGCTCGCGATGGCCCTCGTGCCGTACGCCATGGGCAAGGGGATCGACGCCATCACGGCGAAGGACGTGCCTTCCCTGACCACCTGGGGCGGGGTGGTGCTCGCCCTGGGCATCACCCAGGCCGTCGCCGGCATCCTGCGCCACCGGATGGCCGTCTACAACTGGCTCGCCGCCGCCTACCGGACCGTCCAGGTCACCGCGAGGCAGGCGACCAGGCTGGGCGCGACCCTGCCCAAGCGCATGTCCACCGGCGAGGTCGTCAGCGTCGGCAACTCCGACATCGCCCACATCGGCAACACGATCGACATCCTCATCCGGGGAGGTGGCGCGGCCGTCGCCGTCGTCGTCGTGACCGTCATCCTGCTGAGCAGCTCGGCGCCGCTCGGCCTGATGGTGCTGGCGGGCCTGCCCGTGATGGCGGTCGCCGTCGCCCCCCTGCTCAGGCCGCTGCACCACCGCCAGAACGCCCACCGCGACCTGCAGGGCGACCTCTCCACCCGCGCCGCGGACATCGTCTCCGGCCTGCGGGTGCTGCGCGGCATCGGCGGCGAGCGGGTCTTCGCCGACCGCTACGGCGCCGAGTCCCAGCGAGTGCGGCGGGCGGGGGTGCGGGTGGCCTCGGTGGAGTCGATGCTGGAGGGCGCGCAGGTCCTGCTGCCCGGGCTGCTGGTCACCGCGGTGACCTGGCTCGGCGCGACCTTCGCGACGCGCGGCGAGATCAGCGCCGGCCAGCTCGTCGCCTTCTACGGCTACGCGGCCTTCCTCATCGCCCCCGTACGCACCCTCACCGAGGCCGCGGACAAGCTGACCAAGGGGCACGTCGCCGCCCGCAGGGTGGTGCGCATCCTCTCGCTGAGGCCGGAGGTGGAGGGCGGCACCGGCCGCTCGGAGGGCGGCCTGCTGCGCGACGTCGCCTCCGGGGTCGCCGTGCGTCCCGGCATGCTCACCGCCGTCGCGGCGGCCGTCCCCGAGGAGGCCGAGGCCATCGCCGACCGGCTCGGCCGCTACGGCGAGGGCGACGTCGACTTCGGCGACGTGTCGCTCGCGACCCTGCCGGTCTCCGAGGTGCGCCGCCGGATCCTCGTCGCCGACAACGACGCGAGACTGTTCGCCGGAGTGCTCAGGGACGAGCTCGACGTCACCGGCCGCGCCACGGACGAGGAGCTGGGCCGGGCGCTGCGGGTCGCGTGCGCCGAGGACATCGTCGAGGCGCTGCCCGGCGGCCTCGGCGGGCGCGTCGCCGAGGCGGGCAGGGAGTTCTCCGGCGGCCAGCAGCAGCGGCTCCGGCTCGCCAGGGCGCTCACCCTCGACCCGGAGGTGCTCATCCTCATCGAGCCCACCAGCGCGGTCGACGCCCACAGCGAGGCGCGCATCGCCGACCGGCTGGCCAAGGCACGCGCGGGCAGGACCACGCTGGTCTGCACGACGAGCCCGCTGGTGCTCGACCGCACCGACCACGTCGTCTACGTCGAAGGAGGCGTCGTGCGCGCCCAGGGCACGCACCGGGAGCTGCTCGCCGCCCACCCCGGTTACGCCGCCGTCGTCACCCGGGGAGAAGCGTGATGAGCAGGCAGATCCTGCCCGTCGCCGACCAGTCGCAGGTCCGCGCGTACGCCCGCAGGCTCACCCTGAAGTACCCCCGCGACCTGACCGTGGCGCTGCTCCTGCACGCCCTCGCCGCCGTCGCGGGCCTGACGGCGCCGTGGCTGCTCGGTGGCCTCGTCCAGGGCGTCCACGACGACTCGGGGATCGACGTCACCGGGGTGTCGCTCGCCATCGGCGGCTTCGTGGTCGCCCAGGCGGTGCTGGTCAGGTTCGCCGTCTACTTCTCCTCCAGGCTCGGGGAGAAGGTCCTCGCCGAGCTGCGCGAGGAGTTCGTCGGGCGGGTGCTCGGCCTGCCGCTGTCCACGGTCGAGCGCGCCGGATCCGGCGACCTGATCTCCAGGACCTCCCGCGACGTCGACTCGCTGTCGCGCACCGTGCGGCACGCCGTGCCGGAGACCCTGATCGCGCTCGTCACCTGCGTGATCACCGTCGGCGCGCTGCTGCTGGTCGGGCCGCTGCTCGCGCTGCCCTCGCTGCTCGCCGTCCCCGTCCTGTGGATCTCCACCCGCTGGTATCTCAAGCGGGCCAGAGACGGATACCTGCGAGAGAGCGCGGCGTACGCCGACATGACCGACGGCCTCGCCGAGACGGTGAACGGCGCCCGCGCCGTGGAGGCCCTGGGCCTGCAGGACCGGCGCCACCGCCGCACCGACGCCGACATCGCCGAGTCGTGGGCGGCCGAGAGATACACGATGGGGCTGCGCACGGTCTGGTTCCCCACGGTCGAGCTCGGCTACGTGATCCCGATCGTGGCGACGCTGGTCATCGGCGGCCTCTTCTACACCCGGGGCTGGGTATCGCTGGGGCAGGTCACCGCCGCCACACTGTACGTCCAGCAGCTCATCGACCCGCTCGACCGGCTGCTCATGTGGATCGACGAGCTCCAGGTCGGCGGTGCCTCCATGGCCCGCCTGCTGGGCGTCGCCGAGGTGCCCGACGACCGCGAGGCCACCTCCGCCGCTCCCGAGGGCAGCGAGCTGAGGGCCGACGACGTCCGCTACGCCTACCGTGAGGGCCACGACGTGCTGCACGGCATCGACCTCACGATCAGGCCGGGGGAGCGGCTCGCCATGGTCGGCCCCTCGGGGGCGGGCAAGTCCACGCTGGGACGCCTGCTCGCGGGCATCCACGGTCCCCGCACCGGCTCGGTCGCGGTCGGCGGCGTCCCGCTCGTCGAACTCCCCCTGGACGACCTGCGCGGCCACGTCGCCCTGGTGACCCAGGAACACCACGTCTTCCGCGGCACCGTACGCGAGAACGTGCTGATCGCCAGGCCCGACGCCGACGACGCACGGGTCCGCGAGGTGCTGGAGGCCGTCGACGCCTGGGAGTGGGTCGAGGCCCTGCCCGAAGGGCTCGACACGGTCGTCGGCTCCGGCGGCGAGGCCGTCCCCGCCGCCCAGGCGCAGCAGCTCGCCCTGGCCCGGTTGGTCCTCGCCGATCCGCACACCCTCGTCCTGGACGAGGCCACCTCGCTGATCGACCCCCGCGCCGCTCGCCACCTGGAGCGCTCGCTCGCCGCCGTCCTCGAAGGACGTACGGTCATCGCGATCGCCCACCGCCTCTACACGGCCCACGACGCCGACCGGGTCGCGGTGGTGGAGGACGGCCGCGTCAGCGAGCTCGGCTCCCACGACGAGCTGGTCGCGGCCGGAGGCTCGTACGCGGCGCTGTGGAGCAGCTGGCACGGCACCTCCCGATGAGAGCGGGGCTCCCGCCGGGAGGTCGCGGTACGGATCCTGAGCGGTGAAACGCGACCGTCGGACCGCGTCCGCCGCGCCGGTCCGCCCAGATGACCTCTACCGGCCGCGACGGTGCCCCCACCTCGAAGAAAGGCGGGGGCACCGTCCGTCACCGCGGGAAAAGCCCACGGCGAGACTCACGGAACACCGCCTCCGCGCCTCTCAGCGAGGAGCCGAGGGGGTGAGCCGGGCCAGGGCGCCGGTTTCGAGTGCCGCCCACAGGGTGCCGTCAGGCCCGGCCGCGATACCGTGCGGCTCCGATGCCGGGGTCGGCAACCCGTGCTCGTCGATCCGGCCGTCGGGGGTGATCCGCCCGATGCGGTTGGCCCCCCATTCGGTGAACCAGCAGTCGCCGTGCGGGTCGGCGACGATGGCGTGAGGGCGCGCCGAGCGATCGGGGAGCGGGAACTCGTCGATCCGCCCGCCCGGTTCGATCCGCCCGATCTGGCCGGCGCCGATCTCGACGAACCACATCGCGCCGTCCGAGCCGCGGGTGATGCCCACGGGGGCCGCGTCGGCGGTCGGCAGCGGATGAACCACGACGTCGCCGTCCACGCCGATCCGGCCGATCGCGTTCGCCTGGTTCATCGTGAACCACAGCCCGCCGTCGGGGCCGGCGGCGATCGCGGACGGGAACGCCCCGGTGACCGGGAGGGAGAACTCGGTGACCGCCCCTTCGACGGTGATCCGGCCGATCCGGTCGGCGCCGGACTCGGTGAACCACAGGGCGCCGTCGGCTCCCGCCGCGATTCCGAACGGCCCGGCCCCCGGCGTCGGCAGCGGGAACGAACCGATCTCCCCGGTCGTGGTGATCCGGCCGATCCGGTGGCTCCGGTATTCGGTGAACCACAGGGCGCCGTCGGGGCCGACGGTGATGATCGTCGGCCCGCACGACGCCGGGGCGAGCCGGTAGGAGCCGAGTTCACCGTCGGAGGTCATCCGGCCGATCCGGCCGTGATGGACCATCGTGAACCACAGGGCGTCGTCGGGGCCGACGGTGATCCCGTACGGCCCGGCGTCGGGACCGGACACGGGAAACTCCTCGATCGATACGGTCAGGTCGGGTGGCATGAGAGGAGGTCTCCTTTGTCAGACGAGATGGCCGTCGCGCATCTCGATCTCGGTGCCGGGTGAGAGGTCCACCTCTGCTGTGCCCCTTGGGTTCGGCTTAACGCTACTGAGTTGTATTAAGTTGGAGTATGCCTGATGTGTCGTAGCACTCGCAACCGGAGGTGATCGTGACGCGAAGCGGGACCGTACGGCCCGGTGGGCGCACCGCGCGGGTGCGCGAGGCCGTGCGTGAGGCCACCCTCGCCGAGCTGGCGGAGAAGGGATACGACCAGATGACCGTGGAGGGCGTCGCCCTGCGCGCCGGGGTGCACAAGACCACGGTCTACCGGCGCTGGGGCAGCGTGGAAGGGCTCGCCGCCGACGCGCTCGACCTGGCCGGGACCGAACCGTGGCCGGTTCCCGACACCGGCACGATCGAGGGGGATCTGCGCGAGCTCACCCGCCTGGTGCTGGACGGCTTCGCCGACCCCGAGACGGGACCGGTGTCGACCGCGTTCATCAGGGCCTCCGCACGCGATCCGGTCGTCGCGAGGGCGCTGCGCGCGTTCTTCGCCGCCCGCCACGAGCAGTCGGCGCTCCTCGTCACCCGGGCGGTCGAACGCGGTGAACTGCCCGAGGACGTCGACGCGGCCGACCTGATCCGCACCGCCGTCGCGCCGCTGTACTACCGGTTGTTCGTCAGCGGTGAGCCGGTGGACGAGCGGGTCGCCGACCGTGCCGCCGCGGCGGCCCTGGCGGCGGCCCGTGCCGGAGTGTTCCGTCCCCGGTGAACCACCGCCCCCACGGACCACGGGTTTTCTGAGACGAGAACCGGCCGGGTGGACGTCCCCGGCCGGGAGAGGGCTTCGAGGGTCGGCTATTCGTAAATGGTTTAGGACAGAGCTTTTTTCAGGAAGTCGACCTGGAGGAGCAGGAGGTTCTCCGCCACGGTCTCCTGCGGGGTCATGTGGGTCACCCCCGACAACGGCAGCACGTTGTGCGGGCGGCCCGCGGCCAGCAGGGCGGAGGACAGGCGCAGGGTGTGCGCGGCGACCACGTTGTCGTCGGCGAGGCCGTGGATCAGCAGCAGGGGGCGGTCCAGCTTCTCGGCGTCGGCGAACAGCGACGAGGAGTCGTAGTGGCCCTCGTCGGGGTGGCCGAGGTAGCGCTCGGTGTAGCAGGTGTCGTACAGGCGCCAGTCGGTCACCGGGGCCCCGGCGACGGCCGCGTGGAACACGTCGGGGCGGCGGAGCACGGCGAGGGCGGCCAGATAACCGCCGAACGACCACCCCCTGATGCCGACCCGCGACAGGTCCAGGTCGTCGGGGAACCGCGCGGCGGCGCCGTGCAGGGCGTCGATCTGGTCCTCCAGGATCGGGGTGGCCAGATCGTGCAGGACGGCCCGCTCGAACTCCGGGCCGCGCCCCGGGGTGCCACGGCCGTCGGCGACGACCACCGCGAAGCCCTGGTCGGCGAACCACTGGCTGGTCAGGTGCGCTCCGCTCGCGGCCAGCACGCGCTGGGCGTGCGGTCCGCCGTACGGGTCCATGAGGACCGGCAGCCTCGCCGAGCCCGGTACGTGCCCGGCGGGCAGGAGCACGGCGGTGGCGAGGTCGCGCTCGCCCGCCTTGATCAGGGAGACCCGCAGGTCCAGGGTGGGACGTTCGGCGTGGGAGGTGATGTGGCCGCGGGGCGTGCCGTTGTGCAGGACGCGGGTGACCGAACCCTCACTGCCGAGGGTCTGGCCGGTGATCACCAGGGTGCCGCCCGCGGTGTGGCCGCTGTAGACGCCGCCCTCGGTCGGGCTGACCAGGGTGATCTGGCCCCGCCGGTAGGCCCAGACGGCGATCTCGGTGGGCTCACCGCTCGCGCGGAAGAGCACGGTCTCGCCGTCGATGTCGAGGATCTGGCGGACCTGGAGGGTGGGCGGCGTGACGGGGGAGTCGCCGACGATCAGGCGGTGGCCGCCCTCGGCGGTGGCGGCCCAGACGAGGCTGCCGTCGGACAGGTGGCCCGGAACGCCGGTGACGACGTCGACCCAGGCGGGGTCGGTGTCCTCGCGGACGAGCGTGGAGGTGCCGGTGGCGGGGTCGACGTCGAACAGCCGCATGGTCCGCTGGTCGCGCGTCATGGTGACGATCGAGAGGCCGTGGGCGTCCCAGCCGGCGTTGACGAGGTATTCGTCGTCGAAGGGCACCGGGACGCGGGCCCCGTCGAGGGTGAGGACGAAGAGCTCGACCCCGGCGTTGGGCGTCCCCGCGGCGGGGTAGCGCTGCTCGGTGGCGGGGCGGGCCGGGTTGGCGGGGTCGGCGATGTGCCAGTGCTGCACCGGCGACTCGTCGGCCCGCTCGACCAGGATCGCCTCACCCGACGGCGACCACCAGTAACCCCGCATGCGGTCCATCTCCTCGGCGGCGATGAACTCGGCGAGGCCGTACGTCACCTCGGGAGACTCGGGACGGGCCAGCGCGTGGTCGACCTCGTCCTCCAGGTCCTGGATGTGGAACGCGCCGCCGGTCACATAGCCGACGTGGACGCCGGTGGGGGACATCCGGGGGTCGATCACCGGCCCGGAGGTCGTCAGCCGCCGTACGTGCCTGGTCTTCAGATCGACGACGTAGAGGCCGCCGGAGAGAGCGAACGCGGCGACGGTCACCGCCGAGTCGGTGCTGTATCCGACGATGCCCCCGGCCTGCTCCCTGCTCCGCTCGCGGCGCGCCCGCTCCTCGGGCGGCAGGTCCTCCTCGTCGGCCGCCAGCGCGCGAGGGTCGGCGATGAGCCGTTCCGTGCCGCTGAGGACGTCGTACTCCCACAGGCAGGTCACCGGGTCGAAGCCGCTCCTGGTCCGGAGGAAGACGACGCGGTCACCGCCCGGGGCGATCGTGAAGCCGCGCGGCACCCCGAGGGTGAATCGACGGGTTCTGGCGTGCAGGCGAGGGAAGCTCTCACTCATATGAGCCATCTTGCCAGTTCCGCATCGAGTGTCTTGTTTTCCAGGGGCCGCCGGGAAGGGAATTAGGAGGTTCTGGGCGATGCCCGGCATCGATACCCTCGGACGCATGACTGATCGGCGCCTCATGCTCGTACACGCCCACCCGGACGACGAGACGATCGGCAGCGGAGCCACCATGGCCAGGTACGCCGCCGAAGGCGCGCACGTCACGCTGGTGACCTGCACGCTGGGGGAGGAGGGCGAGGTCATCCCCCCGGAGCTGGCCCACCTGACCGCCGACCGCGACGACACCCTGGGCGAGCATCGTGTCGGGGAGCTCGCCGCGGCCTGCGCGGCGCTCGGCGTCACCGACCACCGCTTCCTGGGCGGCCCCGGCCGCTGGAGGGACTCGGGCATGATGGGCGCCGCCTCCAACCACAGGGAGAACGCCTTCTGGGGAGCCGACCTGGACGAGGCGGCGGGCGAGCTCGCGAGGATCATCCGCGAGGTGCGGCCCCAGGTGCTCGTCACCTACGACGAGAACGGCTTCTACGGCCACCCCGACCACATCCAGGCCCACCGCGTCGCCTGGCGGGCCGTCGAGCTGGCCGCCGACCCGGGTTTCACGCCGGTGCCGGGGGTGCTCTCGGGTTCCGTGACCCGCTCGGGAGTCGCTTCCGCATCCGGAGAAGCGCCCGGTGGAGGGGGCGGCGAGGTGCCTGGCGAGGGAGCCGGTGGGACGTCCGGAGAGGTACCCGGCGGGGACGGGCCGTGGCGGGTCGCGAAGTTCTACCACACCGCCGTCCCCAGATCCGTGCTGTACAGGAGCGAGGAGGCGATGCGCGAGAGCGGCACCCCCTTTCTCGTCGAGCCGGTCGACGACCTGCCGTTCGGCTGCGCGGACGGGGACGTCACCACCGAGATCGACGCCCGCGCCCACATCGGCAGGAAGACCGAGGCGTTGCGGGCGCACGCCACCCAGATCAGCGTGAGCCCGCCCTGGTTCGCCCTGTCCAACGACGTCGGCCAGGAACTCCTCGGGGTCGAGCACTTCATCCTCCGCGCCGGTGTACGGGGTCCCGCGGGCCCGGGAGCGCCGATCGAAATGGGCGGGCTCGGCGAGCCGTACGACCGTGAGGACGATCTCTTCGCCGGGATCCACTAGCCTCGATGCTTGTGATGGAGCAGGTCCCGGCTGTGCGCGCGCCCTCGGAGACGGTTGTCGCCGTGGCGACGAACGCCGTGCTCTTCGTGCTCGGGCTGCTGCTGGGCGTTCTGGGCGGGTTCCAGCACTCCTGGTACATCAGGCCCGTCCCGGTCTCCGCCGTCGTCTGCCTCGCCCTGCTGTTCGCGATCCCCTACGGGGCCGGCCGGATGACGCACGGCAAGTCCGCGGCCGTGGCGTTCGTGGCGGGCTGGGCGTTGATCACCATGATCTGGATCTCCGGACGGCCGGAGGGCGACCTGGTCATCGCCAACGACCTGTCCGGTTACCTTTACCTCTACGGAGGGCTCGCGGCGGTCACGGTGGGGATCATGCTCTCGCCGTCGGCCATCCTGGGCGGGACGTGGCCGCCCACCTCGGACGGCTACCGTTCGGGTCCCGAGTCCGCGCCGATACCGTCGGATTCCCCGCCTCCGTCCGGTTTCCCGCCCGGTTCTCCGCCCTCGCCCGCGACGTCCGACCCGGGGATTCCGCCGGGCTCGGCTCAGTCCGGCTCGGTCGCGTCCGGTTCGGCCCGGTCCGGTGCGGTGCCGCCCGACTCGGTCGTGCCCGGTTCCGTGCAGCCCGACCGGACCGGGCCGGATCGGACCCCGCCCGGTCAGGTCCCTCCCGGCTCCCAGACCCCACCCGCACCACCGGGCACGTCCGCTCCCTGACGCGGCCCCCGCTCGGCGTCCCGGGGCGTCTGTCGCTCGCCGCCCCGATGGCGGACAATCCGGGTATGCGGCGGTTACATCGAGTACGGCGAACCCTCAACTACATCAACCTGTCCACACCGCTGGGGCTGCTCCTGGCGCGCGTCGGCCGCGCCCGGGTGACGCCCGGGCCCGACGGGCTGCTCCTGGCGTACGGCTACCGCTTCGGGTTCCCGATCGCCTCGGCGTTCACCGTGGGGAACGTGGTGCTGACCAAGCACCCGGAGGGCTTCCTCACCGGTGCCCTGCTCAAGCATGAGGACCGGCACGCCTCCCAGTACATGTGCTGCGTGGGCCTGCCGATGCTCCCGCTCTACGTCGTCGCGGTGGTCGTCTCCATGATGATCTGCGGAAACCAGGCTTCGTGGAACCTTTTCGAGCGGCTGGCGAACCTGGAGGACGGCAACTACGTCCGAAGGTCGCCCTGGTGGCGTAACACCAGATCCCCACAAAAGGAATGAATCCCGCTGTGGGGGGATCTACAAGGGGTGAGCTGTCGATGACCGAAGGGGGCCGCCCATGTCACAGACGTCCCACCCAGCAACCGCCTCCCACCTGCCCGCGGAATTCGACGGCCTCGTCGCGGTGCCTCCATGGCGCCCTGGATGGTCGGCCCGCTTCACCGCGCGACCGGCGCGGGCCCTCAGGAAACTGGGCCGCACCGCCGGCCGGGCGGTGCGGGATCGCCCCTCAGGACCGCGTACGGCCATCGCCGAGGCGGCATCCCGTTCCTCCGTGCTCTCCGCTCCCTCGACGGCCCCCTCGTTGGCTCTCTCGCCGGCTTTCTCGACGGGAACCTCGACGAGGGCGGAGTTCCCCGTACGGTCCGGGACCTCCGTGCGGCCCGCGCCTCCCGTACCGCCCGCGCCGCCGAGGCGGCCGGAGCCCCTGCCGAGACGGTCGTGGCCGGATGGCTTCAGGGACCGGCTGACCTCACCGATCCCGACGTTCCAGGAGTTGCTGGCGGTCGCCTGGCACGGCACGCTCCGGCCCGATGTCGGGGACGCGGACCGCATCCCGGTCCACAGGAACGGGCTCCCACGGCCGACGGGGACCGAGGCGGTCGTCACCTGGGTGGGGCACGCGACGTACGTGGTGCAGATCGGCGGGCTCACCATCCTCACGGATCCGGTCTGGGCGAGGAAGATCGTCGGTGTCCACCGACCCCGCCTCACCCCGCCCGGCGTCGCGTGGGCGGACCTGCCCAGGATCGACGCCGTGGTGATCAGCCACAACCACTACGACCACCTGGACGCGTGGACGGTGCGGCGGTTGCCGCGCAGCACGCCCGTCCTCGTACCGGCCGGGCTCAGGTCCTGGTTCACCCGGCGCGGATTCCGTGACGTCACCGAGCTCGACTGGTGGGAGAGCACCCGGGTGGGTGACGTCCGCTTCGACTTCGTCCCCGCCCACCACTGGAGCCGCCGGTCGATCTGGGACACCTGCAAGACCCTCTGGGGCGGCTGGGTGATCGCCTCCGACGACCAGACGATCTACTTCGCCGGGGACAGCGCGTACGGTGAGCGCTTCGCGCAGATCGGCGCCCGCTACCCGGACGGTATCGACCTGGCCCTGATGCCGGTGGGGGCGTTCGAGCCCCGCTGGTTCATGCAGGCCGCGCACGTCGATCCCGAGCAGGCCGTGCGGGCGTGCCAGGACGTGGGGGCGCGCCGGATGGCGACCATGCACTGGGGCACGTTCGTCCTGTCGGGGGAGTCGCTTCTCGCGCCGGTGGAGGAGGCGAGGGTGGCCTGGGCACAGGCCGGACGGGACCGCGCCGACCTGTGGGACCTCGCCGTCGGTGAGTCCCGCGTCCTGACGCCCTGACAGCGCCTCGGGGAGGCGGGAGGAACGGGGATCCGGGCCGCGAGGGCTCGCCCCGCGCCCGGAAGCGGTCCGGAAGCGGTCCGGAAGCGGTCCGGAAGCGGCCGTCAGGGGTCCCGGAGGCGCAGCCCTCGCCTCTCGGGGGCCGCGCCTCGGGGACCGAGCGTCAGGGGATGAGCGTCAGGGTGTGGGTGGCCGCCTTCTTGACGGCCTCCTGGCCGGCGAGCATGGGGGTGGTCTCCCCGCGTGCCCACAGTGGCGCCTGGTCCCAGTAGTTGTCGTGGAACGCGTGGCCGGAGGCGCCGGTCAGGTTGATCCATCGGGACTTGTCCGGGTTCGCCAGGTCCACCACCATCCGCATGGACGGCAGCCAGTTCACCGCGTAACCGTCCCGTACGTCCCATCCTGCGGCGTTGACGGCGTCGTCGCTGCCCGCGACCGGGAACGGACCCCGGTTGAACAGCCACTCGATCGGGCCGATCCCCGAGGTGCCGAAGGTCTGGTGGACGAGCTCCAGGGAGTGCAGGTCGCCCCAGCGCCAGTCCTTGACGTCCGGGCCGAGCAGGCCGTTCAGCTCGTCGTAGGCCCTCGCCATCGCCCGTCGCAGCATGTCGTCGCGGGTCTCGGCGCGTGGGGTGGTCGTGTCGTCCCAGAACGCCTCGTCCGGCTTGTCGAGCATGACCCGTACGACCTCGAACCAGCGGTCGCCGCCCTGGGGCCACGCGCCCTCGGGGAGATCGTCGTTGAAGGTCTCGATGAGCAGGTGCCGCCAGACGGCGTTGAAGTACATCGCGGGAGCCGAGTCCGCGCCCTGCCCGTGGTCCCACTCGCGCAGCAGCTCGCGGGCGTCCTTGGCGGGCCCGGCCATCTCGACGTCGAGCAGCCTGGGCACCAGGGAGCGGGCGAAGCCGTTGTCGCTGTCCTGCTGCAGCGTGCTCATCGCCGCCACGTCCACCTTGCCGCCGTCCTTCAGCGCCTCGCGGAGGCGCTGAAGGATGCGCTGGGAGCGGTATCCGTACGCCCAGTCCTTGGTGAGGTTGTACGGGTAGCGGGCGGGGTCGATGACCGCGTTGTTGGCGGTCACGATGTAACCCTCCGGCGGGTTGTAGAGGCTGGGCAGCTCGTTGAAGGGGATCGTCGACTGCCAGGCGTACTCACCGGTCCAGCCGGGCACCGGCCAGGTGCCGTCGCCGCGGGTCCGCACCGGGATCCGTCCTGGGGCCTGGTAGCCGATGTTGCCCTCGGTGTCGGCGTAGATCAGGTTCTGCGCGGGCACCTCGAACCTGCTCGCCGCCGCCCTGAACTCCTGCCAGTCCTGCGCGACGTTCAGCGAGAAGATCGCGTCGGCGGTCCTGCCGGGCTCCAGGGCGGTCCACTTGAGCGCGACCGCGTCGCCTTTCTCCTCGAAGACCGCGTCCATGCCGGGCAGCGTGTTCTTCGCGCTCTCCAGGACGTCGGAGATGATCGGCCCGTGCATGGTGTCGCGCACCGTGAGCCGTACGTCGTCGCCCCCGGCCACCTTGATCGTCTCGGTCCTGGTGGTCATCGGCTTCCACTCGCCCATGAGCAGGTACGAATCGTCCTTGATCCGCTCCAGGTAGAGGTCGGCGACGTCGGGGCCGAGGTTGGTGAAGCCCCATGCGATCTTGTCGTTGCGGCCGATGACCACGCCGGGCACGCCGGAGAAGGTGAATCCGGTGACGTCGAACGGGCACTCGGGGCTCTTGACGCGGCAGTGCAGCCCGGCCTGGTACCAGACCGAGGGCATGCCCGGCCCCAGGTGGGGGTCGTTGGCGAGGATCGGTTTGCCCGACTCGGTGTGCTCGCCGCCGACCACCCAGGAGTTCGAGCCGATGCCCCTGCCGCCTGCCGGATCGCCCATCAGGCTCGGCACCGCGCGGATGGCCTCGGCGGCCCGGGTGAGCGCCCCGGTGGCGGGCGCCACCCCTGACGGCTCGGGCTCGGCCGTCTTCGGCTCCTCGTCCTGGCGGAACCCGCGCTCGCCGACCGAGCCCCGGGTGACGATCGGCTGGTTGGTCTCGTACGGGTAGTCGGGCCAGAGCTGCTCCACCCGGCCGCGCGGCAGCTTGCTCGCCGCGAGTGCCCGGCCGATCTCGTCGGTCATGTTGGAGCGCAGGTCCCAGGCCATCGCCTTGAGCCAGGCGAGCGAGTCGGCCGGGGTCCACGGCTCGGGCCGGTAGTCCGGGCTGGTCGCCCGCAACAGCACGTACTCCAGGCTCTTGTCGGCGAAGCCGTCGTTCCGCTTCATCCAGGCGTTCACCCCGCCCGCGTAGGCGTCCAGGTAGCGCCGGGTCCGCTCGTCGAGCAGGGGGAGTTCCTTCTCGGCCACCTTCCGCCAGCCCATGGTCCTGATGACCCTGTCCTCGGTGAGCGTCGCCGAGCCGAACATCTCCGAGAGCCGTCCCGCGGTGACGTGGCGGCGGAAGTCCATCTCGAAGAAGCGGTCCTGGGCGTGGACGTAGCCCTGGGAAAGAAAGAGATCTTCTGGGGAGTCTGCGTATATGTGCGGGATACCCGTCTTATCGCGATATACGGTGACTTTCCCCTTCAAGCCGTCCACCTTGAGCTCGCCTTCGAGCTGCGGGAAGGACGCTCGCACGCTCCATACGCCCGCTCCGGCGAGCAGCAGCCCGAGCACCAGAAGGACGGTGAGCACCCGCGCCAGCCACGTGAGTGGGCGGGGCATCCAGGCGTACGGGCGGAACCTCACAAAAACCTCCTAGGCGACATGCTTCCGCAAAGTGTGGCACCACCCCCATGGGGTCGGCACCGAGGTCAGGGCGAAGATGCGCGTATGAGACTTTTGCTACCGACCTGGTCAACGCCCACGGCACGGTGGCCGCGAGCCGTCTGACCCGGTTCCGCTCGTACGACCCGAGCCCTCAGAAGCGGGCCGGGACGCCGGTCAGATCGGGCCGATCCCCCAGTGGTGGACGGCGCGGTCGCCGGGGGCGAGCCTGATGACGTCCTCACCGCTGCGGAAGGCGTTCGGCGGGCAGGTCATCGGCTCCACCGCGAGCCCCAGACGGCGGTGACCCTCCGGCAGGGTGTCGCCGGTGTAGAGCTGGAGCCACTCGATCCCCTCGCCCGCCCACAGCTCGACCCCGGCCCCGTCGGGGGCCGCCAGCGTGACCCGCACCCGGCCGTCGGCGCCGCGCTCCAGACCGGTGAACGCGGTGTCGAGCTCCGTCCCGCCGATCGCGCGGGGGACCCTGAAGTCGTACTCGGTGCCCTCGACGTCGTGGCGGCCGGTGGGGATCTTCCGGTCGTTCACCGCGATCCATTGAGCCGCGGGAAGCTCCAGGAGGGCATCGTCAAGGGCGCAGAGGGTGCCGAGGGACAGGTAGGGATGGGCTCCGAAGCCGTACGGCGCGTCGGTGGCGCCGACGTTCTCCACGCTCACCTCGACCTCCAGGCCGGCCGAGCCCAGCGCGTACCGGACGGAGAAGTCAAGGACGTGCGGGTAGCCGAGCTGGGGGAACAGCCGCATCCCCAGTCGGATCGAGCTGTCGTCGTGGAAGAGGACCGTCCAGGGGAACGACCGGGAGAAGCCGTGGATCGCGTTGCCGGTCTTGGGCTCGCTCAGCGCGAGCTGCCGCTCCTCGCCGTCGAACGTGTAGCGGCCGTCCTCGACCCTGTTCGGCCAGGGAAGCAGCGGCAGCCCCGCCCCGCCGAGCGGAGGCTCGTCCTCGGGAAAATCGACGACGAGCGGGCGGTCGTCCAGGGTCAGACTCCGTAGTCCGGCTCCGAGTTCGGTGACGACGGCCCGGAAACCGCCGTCCGCGATGGTGTGTTGGGCCCCTGTGGGCGCGATGTTTTTCACCCGGTAATTCAACACCTCCTGCCCCCTACCCCCGCGCCACCTGAAGAAGGAGAACGACCAAAAACGGGGCCGGATCGGCACTCCACGATCGCTGCTCCATCCGCCTGCCGCGATAGCCCGCGCGCTCGGCTACGACCGGCCGCCACGACGAGAGGACAGCATGGGCATCCGTCTCAACGGGATCGTCATCGACGCTACAGATCTCGACCTACTCGCCCGGTTCTGGAGCGGGCTGCTCGAACTGGAGATCACCCGCCGCGAGAATGACTGGATCAGTCTTGGCCCCGATCTCGCTCTCCAACTGGTCCCAGAGCCCAAGACCGTGAAAAATCGGATTCACTTTGATTTGGTCGCCGACGACTTCGCCAAGGCCGTCGCTCGCGCCGCCGCACTCGGGGCCACTCCAATGAATGAGCTGCAGGAGAACCTCTGGCAGGTATGGCAGGACCCGGAAGGCAACGAGTTCTGCATCTGCGTGTCCTGACCACCGGCCAAACCTACACAGCAACAACACACCGACCGCTACCATCCTTTCTCCAACATGCTCTGAGGGCTACCCCTTCGTATCGTGGGGATCTAGCCTGAACAGGTATGTCGTGAGGAAGGTGGACGGATGAGTGTTACGCCATCGCCTTATGGTGCGCTCCATTCCTAGGTGCCAACCGGGGGCAGCGATGAAAGATGTGTTTGAGACGGCAATAATTCATGTCATCGGAGGCGTCAACCGGATCGTCTTCCGGCTTACCGGGGGGCGTGTTGTGCTGTACCGTTTCAGGGGAATTCCCGGCCTGTCTCTTATGGTGCCTGGACGTCAAACAGCGGATCCTTTCACCTCCCCAATTCCTTATCTGCTTGACGGTGAAGATCTGATAGTCCTTGCGGACAATGAGACTGAAAGTTATCCGGAACGGGCTGTCGATCCGTTCAATGCGGGGTTGACCGGAATTCTTACCGTTGAGGTTTGTGGTCAGCCTTTTGATGTTGCTGTGTCAAAGATCAGCGAGGAACATCGTGTTGAAACTCTCGGGCGGATTCTCGCGGAGGCTTCTCTTGCCCAGCGTCATGAGATGAGGCGTAGGCGTCGGTTTCCCGTGGCCCGTCTGGCGAAAATTCCCTCTTGAGGCAAATGGGGAATGATCGAAAACGGTGATCCCCGTACACGTATGTGGAATTAATGTCTGATCAAAGTGTATCGCGCCACTGTAGGGCGGACAGCCTGGAAGCTGCTGACGAACAGCGAGTACGCCAAGCCGTAGGAAGTGGACATGTAAGCGACTCGGGTAGTGCTGGTGTCGGATCTACGCGAGTAGGACATGAACGGTCCACTCTCGCCGGGGACACCGTCGCTGCTCTCGAGTCGGATAACACGTTATGCAAACGCAAGAATGTGGGATTTTCCTCCTCGTGTCGTGTAGAGTGCTTAATGATGGCAGAGGGGTGGAAAGAGATTATGGTCGAGCAGGCAAAGGCTCCATATATTGCCATCATGGTTTATGTGACTCGTGTCGAAGGAGGCTATGCACACCCTAGATATAGCGAAGATGTGGTTTTGATATACGGAAATTCCCTTGAGGAGGCTCGCGCCACAGCGGAGGCAAGGGGTCGCAATGATGAGATTACTTATCTTAATGAATACAATGAGTCGGTTAGTTGGTCATTTGTAGGTATAGCCGATGTTCGTAGTGCCCTGTATGATTCATTGAGTGAAGATATAACTCTGTACTCGCGAGGTATTCGTGATCTAGCTCAATACAAGGACGTCTTTTCGTTGCCTTCGCTTGAGGGTGGGCAGGGTTGATATCTCTGAGAATATTGGTGTTGATGAACTACTCGTAGACACGCTCAGGATTTTCTGTAATGCGCACGTGAACGCGGCGAACATCGGCGGTGGAGATGGGGTCGCAGTGCTACTGGCCGGTCTCGATGGCTCCTTTTTGTGCCTGGTCTACCGGGATGAAGGCTGGGCGTTATGGCAGGGCTCCGGGTTGATTCGCGTCGCAGAACCATACGAGGGTCACCATCGCCCTGCACGCCCGGACGGACCCGGAACAGGGCGCACAACAGGCATTGAGACTCGTGGAGGCGCTCCCGATCGCACGGCGGGACGCACGGGTCAAGGCGACGGCTCGCATCGTGCTGGCCGTTGCTCCTGAGAAGGCTCGTGAGCTGCCCGCAGCCCGGGAACTGCGTGTCCTGACGACGGGTGACCGGCCGGCCTGAGCCGGATTCACCTGATCGTCAGGACCAGGTCTGGCCCTCGGGGGTGTCGACGACCTTCACGCCGAGGGCGGCGAGCTCGTCGCGGAGGAGGTCGGAGGCGGCCCAGTCCTTGGCGTCGCGGGCTCGTGAGCGCCGATCGAGCAGTTCGGCGGCGCCTTCGGGCAGGGTCTTCGGCCTGATGGCTTTGCCGATGTCGAGGGAGAGGTCCAGGGCGAGGATCTGGTCGAGGTGCAGGAACGCCTCGAAGCGCGAACCGGGGGCGATCGAGTCGTCGCGCTCCAGTTCGCGCATGAGCCGCAGCGCGAGCGGGGTGTCGAGGTCGTCGTCGAAGGCGGCCTCGATCCGGGCGACCCGGTCGGCGGGCATCGGGCCGCTCGGCGACTCCGACCACTCGGCCACCTGGCCGCGCCAGCGGCGCAGGGTCTTGTCTGCGGCCCGCAGGGTGTCCCAGGTGAGGTTCATCTGCTGGCGGTGGCGGTGCTCAAGCAGCGCGAGCCGTACGGCCAGCGGGTCGAGACCGGCGTCCGCCACGTCCTTGAGCAGGACGACGTTGCCGGTGGACTTCGACATCTTGCGCCCGTCGAAGAGCAGGTGCTCGCCGTGCACCCAGTGCCGTACCACCTCGTGCCCGGCGGTGGCGTCGGACTGGGCGCGCTCGTCGTCGTGGTGCGGGAAACGCAGGTCGATGCCGCCGGTGTGCAGGTCGATGTTCTCGCCGAGGAAGCGCAGTGACATGGCCGAGCACTCGATGTGCCAGCCGGGGAAGCCGCGGCCCCACGGGGTCTCCCAGGTCAGCCCCTGCTCGGAGGGCTTCCACAGCGCCCAGTCGGCGTGGAAGCGCTTGCGCGGGTCGACGGCCTCGATCCGGTGGCCCGGCCTCAGCTGGTCGAGCCGGTTGCCGGAGATCTCCCCGTACGTCGGGAAGGAGGCGGCGTCGAAGAAGACCGATCCGTCGGGGGTCGCGTACGCGTGTCCCTTCTCGATCAGCTTGGCGATCATCTCGATCATCAGGTCGATCGACTCGCTCGCCCGGGGCGAGTGCTCGGGCGGGCGGATGTTCAGCGCGGTCGTGTCCGCCACGAAGGCGTCCTCGTAGAAGCGCGCGACCTCGAGGATGCCCCGCCCTTCGGCCCTGGCCTGGGCGAGCACCTTGTCCTCGCCGGAGGGGTCGATCTCGGTGTCGTCCACCAGGTGCCCGACGTCGGTGATGTTGCGGCAGGCCACCACCCGGACCCTCTGCCGCTCGCTGACCCGCCTGATCAGGTCCGCGAGCAGGTACGAGCGGAGGTTGCCCACGTGGGCCGACCTGTAGACGGTCGGGCCGCAGGTGTACATCCGCAGGGAACGGCTCCCCTCGGGGACGATCCGCTCGACCCGGCGATTCCGTGTGTCATACAGGCGCAGCATGTGTCGAGCCTACGCAATCGACCGCACCCCCACACGGAACGGGCTTCACACGCATGCGACAGGGACCCGGCTCGGCCGCAGCCGTACCTGGACTACGGGCTTCACCCACATGCCATGGGGACACGGCTCGGTCGCGGCCGTACCTGGACTGAGGAGAGAGGGGTCGTGAGGAACGAGCGACCCCGAACGACGAGGGAAGGCACGGCCTGAAGGCGGCCGAGCCCGCGCGAGCGGAGCGAGCGCAATGAACACAGCGAGCGCATTAAACACTGCCTTCGAGGAAGGCGAGGATCTCGCGGTCGCCCCGGTCGCGCAGGCGGGTGATCACCTCTTCGCGGGTGCAGCCCTCCGACAGGCCGATGCGGGCGCCGATCAGGCGGATGCCCTCCGCCTCTGAGGCCACCGGCGCCGTGTAGCCGATCAGGTGCAGTGCCCGGTTCAGGGCGGGCAGGGTCGGCGAGGCGGCGGGCAGGTAGCGGGTGAGCAGCTCGCCGCCGTCGGAGACCGTGAGGAAGACGTGGTCGCCCTCGGAGGCGTTGGCGGCGATCAGGACGGGACGGATGGAGCCCATCGTCGGCTGGTTGTGCCAGCTGATCACCACGTCGCCCGAGGGGGTGGCGGCGGTGAGCTGGCCGCCGGGGGCCATGCCCAGGTGCGCGGCGAAACCGGTCGGCAGCGGCGAGCCCGAGCCGCGCAGGTGCTCGGCGTTCACGTCCACCCGGTGCCACCAGCGCCCGTCGCGGCTGCGGAAGCAGCGCCGGGTCTCGGAGACGTCTCTGCGCGGCTGGTAGTCGGCCTGCTCGGCTCCGGCGACCCTGATCCACCCGCGCTGCGTACGCTCGAAGCCGGGCCCGCCCGCGTACGCGCGGACCGAGCTCTCGCTCACGTCGTAGCGTTCGGTGAGGTTGGTGACGATCGTGTTGACCGACGCCTCGCCGTTGGCCCGCTCGATCTCCCGGACGATCATCTCCCGGATGCCCAGATACTGCTCGCCGCCCCAGCGCGCGAGCCCGTACTTGTTCCGGTCGACCCGCAGGAAACGGTCGTCGGCGGTGAGCTGGTTGCGGATGCCGACGAGGCTGTAGTCCTCGCCGATGCGTTCCTGGATCTCCTCGGGGGTGAGCGGGCCGCCCGCCACCGCGAGCACGGCCTCGGCCTTGTCGTTGACGCTGCGCGGCCAGGGCACCACGTGGTTCTCCAGCACGCGCAGCTGGGGCACCGCGATGAGCCAGCGCTCCGCGACGTCCTCGCGGATGCCGAGCTGGCTGGCGAGCGTCACGGCCTCGTCCATCGGGCGGGGCCCGTCGGTGAACAGCTGCCGGGTCTTCTCCCTGAGCTCGTCGGCGCCTCCGGCGACCAGCCAGCCGTCCACCTGCTCGTAGCCGGTGAGCAGGGTCCGTACGAACCGCCAGGAGGGGATGCCCAGTGTGGCGAGTTCGGTGCGGTGCCAGGGGACGGCGGCGGCGAGGTCGTCGGCGGGTACGGCGGAGCCCAGTCGGCCCCGCAGCCACGACACGTGGGCGATGAGCGGCGCCGCGTCCTCCTTGGCGAGCCAGGCCTCGACGTGGTCGCGCAGGTCGCGTTCGATCTGCCGGATGCGCTCCCTGGTGACCGAGAACCGCTGGGCCAGGTCGTCGAGGGTGGCCCGCTGGGAGGCGTACAGCCGGTCCCTCGCGATGGCCCGCTGCCGCTCGTCCAGAGTGGCGAAGACCTCGTCGATC
Source organism: Streptosporangium sp. NPDC000509 (assembly GCF_042898365.1). Taxonomy (NCBI): domain Bacteria; kingdom Bacillati; phylum Actinomycetota; class Actinomycetes; order Streptosporangiales; family Streptosporangiaceae; genus Streptosporangium; species Streptosporangium sp. NPDC000509. Next base: position 215,542 of record NZ_JBIAYX010000011.1, read on the forward strand.
AGCTCGGGCAGCGGCCGGTCGGGCCGGGAGGGGCGCATCCTGGTGACGCTCTCCTCGGTGACCGGTTCGAGGAGCCGCTCCAGCACCCCGGTGAACAGCTTGTGCACCACCTCGCGGCCGAGTCCTTCCGGCGTGCGGGCGCTCGCGGCGGGGTCGGCGAACCTGAGCAGGGGGAGGACGTCACCGAGCATCAGGTGGCCCCAGCACGCCAGGGCGAGGTCGGCCAGGCGGCCGGCCACCTCGGACGTCCCGATGGTCGAGCAGGCGGTGTCGAGCGGGAGCGCCTGCCACCACGCCTCGGGGAGGCGGGGGTCGGTCGCGATCGGCGCCACCTGGCCGGGAGAGGTCCAGCGCAGAGGTGGCGCGATGTCGCTCAAACTGAGGTTCATTGAGGTCCAACCGGCAAAGGGGAATATATCCGCAGTTCAGACTATGTGGTCAGGTAGGAAGGAATGGACTTGCCCGTCCGTAATGAGAAACGTAAAGAAGTTCCCTGGCCCGGGTGCAGGCCACATACAGCAGGCCACGTTCCCGCTGGAGGTCGTGTGCCCTTGCGGCGGGGTCCTCGCCGATCGGGGTGAGGGAGTCGAGGTCGGGGACGATCCCCTCGGTCACGCCGATCACCGCGACCCGGCGGAACTCCAGTCCCTTCATGCCGTGCAGCGTCGTCACCCGTACCCCCAGATCACGCAGAGCGGCCCGCGCGTCACGCACGAGGCCGGCGGTCCTGGCGGCCACCGCTATCTCCTCGGGCGTCACACCCTCATTCACCCACTGTCCCACCTGTGCCACCAGACCCGTCAGTTCGTCCTGCGGTGAATCGTAGGCGCGGACCATCGGCCGGAGCCCGTGCCGGGTGCCCCTGAAGCCGTAAAGCTCCTGCACACCCTTGACGAGCCCGTCGGCGGGACCACCCCCGCGTAATCGGACTCCCCAGGACAGGATCTCCCGTGGGAGCCGGTACGACACCCGCAGCCGCTGCTGGATCGCGTCGATTCCCACGGCGCCGAGCGTCACCCGCGTGTCGAAGATGCGCTGGTGCGGGTCGCCCACGATGAACAGGTCGTCGCGGGCGTGCGGCACCGCCGCCCGCAGCAGCCGCCACTGCGCCGGGTGAAGATCCTGCGCCTCGTCCACGATGATGTGCCGGTACGGCTCCCGCGCGGGCTCCGCCTCCTCCAGCAGGTCCCCCGTCGTCTGGCCGAGCAGCACCGACGCCTCGGAGGCGAGCTGCAGCAGGGTCCGCTTGCCGCGTACCCGCAACTGCTCGGTGACGTGCTCGACGGCCCTCCACACGGAGGCGCGCTCCTCACCGGACAGCTCGACGCTGCGGCCGGGGCGGGGGGCCGCCAGATACTCGTCCAGAGTCCGCAGGTTCTGCGCCAGGACCACCTGCTCCCACTCGCGCAGCAGGAACGCCGGGCTGTGACCGGTCTCGGTCTCCTCCCAGAGCGCGGTCAGCTCGGCGGCGCCGATCAGCGAGGGCGGGCGCCCCTCGGCCTCGGCGACGACGCGGTGGGCGAGCCGGTCCACGTTGCCGACCTCGATCCGCTTGCGGACCACCTCGTCCTCGATCAGCAGGTCGAGCCTGGTCGCGAGCTCGGCGCTCAACCCCTGGGAGAAGGTGACGAGCAGGATCTGCCCGCTCGCGCGCCTGGCCAGGTAGGCGGCCCTGTGCAGGGCGACGAGCGTCTTGCCGGTGCCCGCGCCTCCGGTGACCAGCGTCGGCTGCTGGTAGGACTCCCAGTACGCGAGCCGGTGCTGCGGCGGGTGCAGGAACACGCACCAGCCGGGCGCGTCGAGCACGCGGTTCAGCTCGCGCGGATCTTCGACGAAGACGGCGCGGTCGGGGCTGCGCACGAGCGCGGCGCCGAAGTCCTCGGGATTGATCGGCTCGGGGCCCGCGGCGACGGCGCGGCAGTTCTCCAGCTCCCGCCACGCCCCGGCCATCGACTCGCCCCTGGCGAGCGCCGCCAGCGGCTCGTACTGCGTCGGGGGCAGCAGCGGCTCCAGCGCCTCCAGGGTGAGCTGGTCGGTGATCTGCCTGACCAGCGGCAGGAAACGGCCGTCGACTCCCAGTTCGGCCAGGTCGCTGTCGCAGATGTCGACGAACAGCCGCGTCGCGGACGCCTCGGCCGCCCGGCGCACCGCGGGCCGCACCCGGTCCAGGGCCTCGGCGTCCCACATCTCGACCACGCCCAGCGCCGTGTTCACGCCGAACCGGTAGCGCTGCGCGTACGCCCACGCCTCCGCGTCCGGCAGCACGGTGAGCAGCCAGTACACGTCCCGCTGCTTGACCACGACGCCCCGGTACCGCTCGGCCAGCCACAGGGTGGCCACCCGGGGGTCCCTCGCCCCCCTGACCCGCTCGGGGTGCGGGGCGCCCGCCACGTTCTGAAGGAACCTGCGCGTCGAGACCACGACGTCCCTGCGCACCGGCTGGGCCAGGGCGCCGAGTTCGACGGGGAAGTCGGGGGAGATGGCGAGGCGGGGCATGGGTCAGGCCAACAGGGACAGGAGATCGCGGTCCCCGCGTTCTCGAAGCCTGGTGAGGAGTTCCGGGAAGCCCACGGGGCCCGTCATGCCGACCCGGGTGGCGATGACCCGCCTCGCCTGCTCGGGAGTGCCGCCGGCCGCGGTGTAGCCGACCAGCCGCAGCGCCCGCGCCGTCGTCTCCACCTCCTCGCCCGCGAGCGGCAGGTGCCTGGCCCGCAGGACCCCCTCGTCGGACAGGGTGAGAAACAGGTGACTGCCCTCCTTGGCGCCCACGTCCTCCAGGAGCGTCCTGAGCGACTCCAGCACGGGCCTGTCGTGCCAGCTGAGTACCAGTTCGCCGACCGCGCTGCTGACCGTGCGGCCCTCGCCCGGCGACATCCCGAGGTAGGCGGCGAACCCGCTGGGCAGCGGGCACTCGGCGCCCCCGAGGTGTTCTTCGGTGACGTCGATCCTGAGCCACCAGCGGCCGTCCGGCTGCCGGAAACAGCGCCTGGTGAGCGAGACGTCCTTCAGCGGGCGGAACGGGGCCTTCCTCGGCTCCCCGCCGCCCGGCGGCTCGCCGGTCCCGTCACCGGGCTTCTCCACGGTGAGGGCCGGGGCGCCGCCGGAACGCTGGGGAGGCCGCTCGCCCGCGCCGAGGATGCGGAGCTGCGGGACGTTCTCCAGCCACTCCTTGGACACCTCGGGGTGGATGCCCAGCGAGGAGACCATGTCGAGGGCCTTGTTGATCGTGAGCGGCGGCTTGGCGCCGCTGATCATGTCGCGGGTACGGTGGCGCAGCTCGGTGATGTCGCCCTCCACCAGCCACTCGTCGACCAGGTGGTAGCCGGGGAGGGTGGCCAGCACGAACTGCCAGGCCGGTACGTCCAGGGAGTGCAGTTCCCCGGTGTGCCACTCGGCCGCGTTGATCAGACGCTCCCTCGGCGCGGCCTTGCCGAGGATCCTCTTCAGCCCCTCCAGGTGCTCCCGGTACGGGGCGGCCTCGTCGGAGGCGACCCACTCGGCGAGTTCCCGGCGCAGATCGGCCTCGATCTCGCTGATGACTTCGGGAGACACCGCGAAGAGCTTGGCCAGCGCCTCCACGGTCGCCGGGGCGTCGCTGAACAACCTGTTCTGCGCCACCGCCCAGCGCTTGTCCTCCACGTTGGCGAAGACGCCGTCCAGCAGCGCGTGCAGGTTCTTCCGCACCGGCCGGGCCTCGTCGCCGTCGCCGCGGCCCTCGTCGCCACCCTCGTCACGCCTGTCGGCCTCGTCGCTCTCCGCGACCGGCTCGGGGACGTCGGGGAGTGCGCGGGCGTCCTCGGAGTCGTCCTCGTGGGCGTCTTCCGCGCCGGTCTCAGCTGTCTCGGCGGCGGGCTCCACGTCCGGCTCGGAGGTTTCCGCAGCTCCGGCTTCCGTAGATCCGGCTTCTGCGGCTCCGGCTTCCACGGCCTCGACTTCCGAGGGTTCGGCCTCGGTTTCCACGGCTCCGACTCCGGTTTCCGCAGGTCCGTCCCCGGTTTCCGCGGCCTCGACTTCCGAGGGTTCAGCCTCCGTTTCCGCAGGTCTGTCCCCGGTCTCCACGGCTTCGACGTCCGCGGGTTCGGCCCCGGTTTCCACTGGACCGGCCCCCGCGGGTTCGGCCCCGGTTTCCAGGAACCCGGCTCCGGTTTTCGCAGGTCCGGCTCCGGAGGCGGGCTCCGCCTCCCCGGGAGCGGGCGCGAACCGGTCCTCCGGTACGAACGCGCTCGCCCCCTCCCACGGGAAGGCGTCCTCCCGCTGGAAGGTGCTCGCCGACGGGCTCTTCCTCGTCGAGGCGGGCTGGAAAAGCGATCCTGGGGCCTCGTCGGGGCGGCGGACGTCGGTTATCGGTGGCTCCCGGCGGGCCTTGCGCTTCGGCAACGCCATCGGCTGCACGGGGGCCTCGGGCTCCTGAGCGGGAACGTTCTCGGCGTCTTCCGGCACGGTCTGCGCGCGGAGGTCCGCCACGACGGGCGGGCCGTCCGGCGCCCGGAGCCCTCCGGCGACGGATCCACTCGCGACGGACCCGCTCTCGGCTCCCTCGCCCGCGAGGGCTCCACGCGTGGCGCCACCGTCCGCGACGGGCCCGTGAGCGGCCCCGGCCGCCCTGGAGGACGCGGCCCCGGAGGACGCGGCCGCGTGCGCCGGCGGGATCGCGTGGGCGGGGACCGCCAGGCGCGTGAAGACCGCCGTGAACAGGACGTGCAGCAGGGGGACCGGCTGGATGAACGGCTGGTCGCGCAGGTCGTGGCCGGTCAGCGCGAGAAGGCCTGACCAGGACCCGGCGCGGTCGAGGGCGATGGCCGTGGAGGGCTCGTCGGCCTCGTCCGGGTCCAGGACGTGCAGGGCGGGGAGCACGTCACCCAGGGCGGCGGCGGGCCAGTGGTTCAGGACGATCGAGGCGAGGATGTCGGCGAGCCTCTCCGGGCCCAGCACGGCGAGCACGCGGGCCATCGGCAGGCTCCGCCACCAAGCGTCCGGTAGGTCGGGCTGTTCGCGCAGAAGTGGGATCGTGGCCGCGTCGCTCCAGCGCAGCGGCGGCACGAGGTCACTCAGACAGAAGTTCATCCGTTCCCTTCACCAGCCCCTCAAGCCGCCCGAGTCACCCCATGTGGCCGGGGAACGAGACTCATGGAACAGACCATAGTCTGGCAAATTACCTCGGCGCATTGGGTGGGTTCAGCGGCGTACGGCCGCGAACCGCAGTCTCACGTAGTCGGCCATCCAGCCGCTCTCCCGCCGCAGGGCGGGGGCGGCCAGCTCGTTCACCCGCCGGAGCAGCGGGTCGACCATCTCCGCGGGCACCTCCTTGAGCAGCGAGCCGGCGAACATCCGCACCCAGTCGGCCGCCCCGCCGGGGCACTCGTCGAGCGGGGTCGGCCGGTCGAAGTATTCCAGCAGGCGGACGGTGAAGCCGCCCTTCTCCAGCCGCGTGGCGTATTCGGCGGGGGTGGGGAAGTACCAGGGCAGGCCGGGCTCGGGCAGCCCGTACTCCCGCCAGGCGGTGGACAGTGCCGCCGTCAGCGCGGCGCAGTTGCCCGCGCCGCCCATCTCGGCCACGAACCGCCCGCCGGGCGTGAGGGCCTCGCGGACCCTGCTGATCACCGCGTCCGGTTCCCGGCCCATCCAGTGCAGGGCGGCGTTGGAGAAGATCGCGTCGTAGGGCTTGGCCACCGTGAAGCTTCGGCCGTCGCCGACGACGAAGTCCAGCCCGGGATGCTGCGCCTGGGCCTTCTCGATCATCGCCTGCGATCCGTCGATCCCCAGGACGTAGGCGCCCCGGGAGGTGATCTCGGCCGCGAGCATTCCCGTGCCGCAGCCGAGATCCACGATGCGCTCCCCGGGCTGCGGGTCGAGGAGGTCGACCAGGGGGGCGCCGTGCGCCGAGACGTACCCGAAGCTGTTGTCGTAGGCGCGAGCGTTCCACCTCATCAAGCTCGGGGTGTCGTATCGCAAGACGATCAGCTCACATTCTGAGACGCGAAGCCTCTTATCGGTACTCTCCAGACACTTTAGAGCCTCTGGGAAGTCACGACATATCAGTCTCGCCAGCCTCAGCAGCCTCAGGGCTATCTCACCTTGTCGGCCCACTCGCGCTGGAGATAGGCCCTCGCCGTGTCGATCTCCGGGATGGTGAGGATCACCGGCCTCGCGTGGGTGGCGGGGAGTTTCGCGGCCAACTCCTGGTCGAGGGTGCCTCGCATCTGGAGGGCCTCCATCCTCGCGGGCCTGGCGTAACCCTTCAGGAACAGGTTCTGCCCCTTGTCGGAGAACAGGAACTCTTGCCAGAGCCTGGCCGCGGCCGGGTGCGGGGCCCGCTTGTTGATGGCCTGCACGTAGTACGCGCCGAGCACGGCGTCGCCGGGAATCATCACCTTCCACGTCTTGTCGGCGGCGGCCCGCTCGGTGTTGTTGTAGTCCCAGTCGACGAGGACCGAGGCCGCCTTGGGTGTGGCCGCGAGGTTGCCCGCCTTCTTGAGGCGGTGGAAGAACTCCACGCCCCGCTCCGCCCGCGCCTCGCCGCCCCGCAGGGAGGTCGCCATCACCCCGTTGAAGGCCGCGGAGACCTCTCGGGGGTCGCCGGGCAGCGCGACGCTGTGGCGCGGCTTGAGCAGGTCGGAGAAGGACGCGGGGGCCGTGACCCTGGTCGGGTCGTAGCCGATGGACATGTAGCCGCCGTACCCGGCGTACCAGAAGCCCCTGTGGTCCTTCAGGCGGTCGGGGATGTCCTGCCAGCCCTGGACCCGGTACGGGGCGAAACGGGCGGCGTTGGCCGCGGCGACGTCCATGCTCAGGTCGAACACGTCCGGTTTGAGGTCGTCCGCGGCCGCGATCTCCCGTGCGCTTCCGGCGTCGGGCTCCAACTGGTGCACCTTGATCCCGTACTCCTCGGAGAAGGTGTCGATGATCTCGCCGTAGTTCACCCAGTCGCGCGGCAGCGCGATCACCGTGAGCGCCCCCTCCTGCCTGGCGGCCTCCACGAGGCGCTCCATCGTCGAGAAGCCCTCCTTGAGGGAGGCGGCCTGCACGTTGAGAGGCGGGAATTGGACGTTCTGAGGAGCCGGGGCGCCACATCCGGCGATCGTGGCCGTGAGGATCACGGCGGCTGCGGCGCTGGTACGTACGGTCACGAGCGGAATGCTCTCCGCTGTCATTCCCCTGGTCGAGCAGGCGCGACGCTTCTTAGCGAACGGCTTACACGTGTCTTGGCGAGCGGCTTACCCACCGGGCGCCCATCCTGACCGGTCAAGGGTTCCGAGAGTCCCGGCGAGACTCCGGCGAGGTCTGTGGCTTACCCACGGGGCCCGTCCTGACGGTCAGAGGCTCCGAGCGTCCCGGCGAGGCTCCGATGGAATCCCCTGAGGTCCCCGGAAGTCCCCTGGAGTCCTTCGGAGTCTCTGTGCCGCCGTTCACGCGCCGGTGCGAGGCCCCCGGGGCCGTGGAGACTCGGGAACGACCTTCGCCGCGGCGAGCGTCTCCTCGGCGATCTCCACCAGGACGCCGTTCCGCCTGCGCACACCGAGCACGCCGTCCCGCCAGAACTCCAACTCGCCGACCGCGTCGCGAAATCCCTCGGCGACCCGTCTCCGAGTGGTGACTCTTTTGCCCACGTCGGAAGGGGTTATGGTGATGCTCAGGCGAGCGCTGCCATGAAAGGCCACCGGCTTTTGCCCCCTCCCGTTTCAGAGACGCGGCGGGCACGGCAATACTAGGGCTTAGCAACTCGCGGTCGAAGTCGTGCCTAGGTGCGTAAAGAAGAAGGAGCCCGAGGTGACCTACGTCATCGCGCAGCCTTGCGTGGACGTCCTGGACAAGGCGTGCATCGAGGAGTGCCCTGTCGATTGCATCTACGAGGGTGAGCGGATGCTCTACATCCACCCCGACGAATGCGTCGACTGCGGCGCGTGCGAACCGGTGTGTCCGGTGGAGGCCATCTTCTACGAGGACGACCTTCCCGAGCAGTGGAAGGACTTCTACAAGGCGAACGTGGACTTCTTCGAGGACCTGGGGTCGCCCGGCGGCGCCTCCAAGGTCGGCAAGATCGAGAAGGACCACCCGGTCGTCGCGGCCCTGCCCCCGCAGGCCGAGAGCCACTAGGGGCCGGTGTCCGAGGGGGCGGCCGCGACGGCCGTCCCCTCGCACCGCCGTTCCCGGACCCCGTTCCGGCGGATCACACCGCCATCGCCGGACGCCGTTCCGGCGAAATCCCTCGCCACGTCATCGGCAGGCCCAGTTCCAGTGAAAGACGACGGCTGATCACCATGAACGCCACTCCCGACCGGTCAGCGGCTTCGAGCGTCCCGGCGAGGCTCCGATGAACGGCCTGCCGGACTTCCCGTGGGACCGGCTCACGCCGCTGAAGGAGCTCGCGGCGTCGCACCCGGACGGGATCGTCGACCTGTCGGTGGGCACGCCCGTCGACCCGGTGCCCGCCATCGTGCGGCAGGCTCTCGCGGACGCCTCCGACAGTCCCGGATACCCGCTGACGTACGGCACCGAGCGCCTCCGCTCGGCCGCCGCCGGGTGGCTGCGACGCAGGCACGGCGTGATCCTCGACCAGGCGAACGTGCTGCCGCTGATCGGTTCCAAGGAGTTCGTGGCCTGGCTGCCGACGCTGCTCGGTGTCGGCCCGGGGCAGCGGGTGATCCTGCCCGAGCTCGCCTACCCCACCTACGACGTGGGAGCGCGGCTCGCGGGCGCCGAGCCGTACGCCACCGACGGGCTGCTCGCGCTCGGTCCCGAGCGGGTGCCGCTGGTCTGGGTGAACTCCCCGTCCAACCCGACCGGCAGGGTGCTGCCCGCCGAGCACCTGCGCAAGGTCGTCTCGTGGGCGCGTGAGCACGGCGCGGTCGTGGCCTCCGACGAGTGCTACATCGAGCTGGGCTGGGAGGAGCGGCCGGTCTCGATCCTGCACCCGGACGTCTGCGGCGGCTCGCACGAGGGCCTGCTCGCGGTGCACTCGCTGTCCAAGCGCTCCAACCTGGCCGGTTACCGGGCCGGGTTCGTCGCGGGAGACCCCGCGCTGGTCAAGCGGCTGCTGGAGATACGCAAGCACGCCGGCATGATCATGCCGGCGCCGGTCCAGGCGGCGATGGCCGTGGCCCTGGACGACGACGAGCACGCCGAGGAGCAACGGGCCCGCTACGCCGCCCGCCGCGCGGCGCTCCGCCCCGCGCTGGAGGCGGCCGGCTGGAAGATCGAGCACTCCACCGCGGGCCTGTACCTGTGGGCGTCCAACGGAGCCGGCTGCTGGGACCAGGTCCGCGCGCTGGCCGGGAAGGGAATCCTGGTCGCGCCCGGCGACTTCTACGGGACCGCGGGCGAGAGGCACATCAGGATCGCCGTGACGGCCGACGACGAACGCGTCGCTGCGGCGGTGCGGCGCCTCCAGTAGGATCGCGCGGCATGACCCCCGAGGTCGTCGTGATACTCGGACTGAGTGTGGCCACGCTCGTCCTGCTGTTCGTCGCGTTCCTCACGACGACGCGTCAGGACGGGGAGGCCGACGAGTCCGAGCGCTCCGGCGAGACGCCCCTGCCCTCGGTTGAGGCCGCGCAGACGTCGGCCCAACCGTCCGCGGGCCATGTCGGCATCGACTACCCCGACCCCCGCACGATCAGGGTCGGCGACACGATCGAGTGTCAGGGGATCCGCAGCAGGGTCCTCGGCGCCCTGTACCTGTCGTGGCAGGGCACCCAGTGGACCGAGTACCGCCTCGACGACGGCACCCGCCGTCCCCAGTGGCTCTCGATCCAGATGCGCCCCGGGCTGGCCGCCGATGATCCGCCGCACCTTGAGGTGCTGCTGTGGACGCAGGTGCCCACGGAGGGCATGATCCCCGCCAAGGCCACGCTGAGCGTCGAGGGAGTCGACTTCTTCCCCGTCGACCGGGGCACCGCGGCCTTTCGGGGCGAGGGGGTCACCTCGATGCCCGAGCGGGGCCTGCTCGACTTCGCCGACTACCGGGCCGCCGACGGCCGCCTGCTCAGCTTCGAACGCCTCCAGGGCAAGCGCTGGAGTGCCTCCCACGCCCAGCCCCTCGCCCCCGGCTCGATCAAGATCGAGAAGAAGAAGGGCAGCTAGGCCACACGCCCCCGATCACTCCGACGTCCTGTACGTCGACCCGAACCCGACCTGTCCGGTCGCGATGTGGACGCACTCGTCGCGTAGCGAGTCGCGGTGAGGCCCGCCGGGCTCCTCACTCACGGTGTACGAAGTGCGGGGTGTGCGGGGCCGCCGTCCCTGACCGGTCGCGGACGATCAGGACAGATCGACTTTCCTGGCGGAGGCTTTCGGGTCGGCCCGCCAGCCGTCGTGGCTTTTCGCGGCCGTCCATGCCTGGCCGTCGTAGCGGATCCCTCCCAGCCCGAACTCCTTGGCGTGGGCGATCGACCAGGCGGCCACCAGCCAGCCGCGCTTGCGCGAGGAGGGCTCGAAGGCGCTGCCCGCTCCGAGCGCCCTGGCGAGCTCGCGCGCGGCCCTCCGCTCGTCGGGGAGCGGGGTCTTGCCCGTCGGGGCGGGGAACCAGCAGTGCACCGCCTTGGGCACGCGCCCGGTGAACGCCGCCGCGAGAACCTTCCCGTCCTCCTCGTGCTGGGCGTACGCCGACCCGTCCGCCGAGCGCTGCACGGCCTGGGCCGCCTCGTGGAGCGGCAGCTTGCGGTAGTTTCGCACCTTCACCAGCGCGGAGAAGAACCTTCCCGAGGCGTAGACGGGGTCGACGAGCTGCTCGGGCCTGCCCCACCCCTGGGAGGGGCGCTGCTGGAACACGCCGACCGAGTCGCGGTCGCCGCCCGTCAAATTCTCCAGCTTGGACTCCTGGATGCCGGTGGCGTAGGCGATCACCACGGCCCGCTCGGGCAGCTTTCTGCGGGCCGCGACGGCCGCGATGACCGCGGCCACCTTGGCCTGTTCGAGGTCCAGCTCCAGAGAGCCCTCGGGCGTAGTGATCTTGCATCCCTCACCGAGGTCGACGAGCGGTGTCACCTTTCTGAGAAGGCTGAGAAGACCCACGGTGATGGCCACCGCGAGCACGGTCACGATCGCGATGATCGCGATGACCCCTTTTGAGAAGCGCCGTCGCACGGTCAAGAACCTACAGGTCCCCAGCGATTGCGCGGTCTGGTAGAACGCCGCGAACGTAGGCTCCGGCCATGACCCAGAGCGATGCCGGCCCGCTGCCCGCGGCCGTCGACGAGCTGTGGCGGCGCAGGGCCGAGTTGAGTCCCGCCGACACCGAGGCCCGCGCCGTCGTCGTGAGCGCGGTGGACATGCTCGACAGCGGCAAGGTCCGGGTCGCCGGGGTCTCCCGCGCCGGCGAGATGGTCGTGGACGAGCGCGCCCGGCGGGCCGTCATGCTCGCGTTCCTGGTGCTCGGCACGTCCAGGTCCCAGGTGGGCGACTTTCACCACCACGACCGCGTCCCGCTGAAGGCCTCCGTCGAGGGGGTGCGCGTCGTGCCGGGGGCGATCGCCCGCTGGGGCTCCTACCTGGCGCCGGGCGTCGTGCTGATGCCCTCGTTCGTCGACATCGGCGCCCACGTGGACGAGGGCAGCACGGTGGGCACGTGGGCCTCGATCGGCTCGTGCGCCCAGATCGGCAGGAACGTCCACCTGTCCGGGGGAGTCGGCGTCGGGGAGAGCGGCGACCTCGCCGACGGGGAGGCCTTCCTCGCCGCCGAGGAACGGACGGTGCCCGCGATCGTCGAGGACGGTGCGATGATCGGCGGCCGGGCGGTGATCGCCGATGGAGCCCGGGTGGGACGGGGTGCCGTGGTCGGCGCCGGGACGATCCTGTCGGGCTCGACCCCGGTGATCGACGTGCGGACGGGCGAGGAACTGGAGCCCGGGCGCGTCCCCGACTGGTGCGTGGCGACCGGAGGCACCCGTCGGCGCGAGTTTCCCGGCGGCGCCTTCGACCTGGGCTGTGTCCTGGTGCTCGAACGCCTGAAGGACGGCCACAGACCAGGCAGGGCCGAACTCGACCGCGTCCTGCGCGGATAGGGTCGTCGGCGCCCGGACCGGTGAGGGCGCGGGTGGGACGGAAGGACCGTTCGGATCCGGCACGGGCACGGCGGGTTTCCCACGGGGCGGGACCTCGTGCGGGCTCCCGGGGCGTGGGATCTCGTGCGGGCACCCGGGCGTGGGCGTGAGACTCGCGCGGGCACTAGGGTCGCGGGCATGAGTACGCGTCTGGACCTCACGCAGGATGTCGGGGAGCTCACCGCCAGGATCGTGGACGTCGAGTCGGTCAGCGGCGGCGAGAAGGCCCTGGCCGACGCCGTGGAGGAGTCCCTGAGGCCGCTACGGCACCTCACCGTCGAACGCGACGGCGAGTCGATCGTGGCCCGCACTCATCTGGGCCGCGGCGAGCGGGTGGTGATCGCCGGGCACCTCGACACCGTTCCCGTCGCGGGCAACCTGCCCAGCCGGGTCGAGGGAGACCGGCTGTACGGCTGCGGCACCTCGGACATGAAGGCCGGTGTCGCGGTCGCGCTGAAACTCGCGGCCGCCCTTCCCGAGCCCAGCAGGGACGTGACCTACGTCTTCTACGACTGCGAGGAGATCGAGGCCGAGCGTAACGGGCTGCTCCGCCTCAGCCGCACCCGTCCCGACTGGCTCGCGGGTGACTTCGCCGTGCTCATGGAGCCCACCGACGGCGTGATCGAGGGCGGCTGCCAGGGCACGCTCCGAGCCCAGATCGTCATCCGGGGCAAGCGCTCGCACAGCGCCAGGTCCTGGTTCGGGATCAACGCGATCCACGCCGCCCAGCCGGTGCTCGCGATCCTGAACGCCTACGAGGCGAGACTTCCCGTCGTGGACGGCCTGGAGTATCACGAGGGACTGAACGCGGTGGGCATCGGCGGCGGCATCGCGGGCAACGTGATCCCGGACGAGTGCGTGGTGACCGTGAACTACCGCTTCGCTCCCGACCTGTCGCTGGACGAGGCGCGCGCCCACGTACGCGAGGTCTTCGACGGGTACGAGGTCCGCTTCACCGACGGCGCCGCCGCCGCGCGGCCCGGCCTGACCCATCCGACGGCGTCGGCCTTCGTCGAGGCCGTGGGCGGCACGCCGCGGGCCAAGCTCGGCTGGACCGACGTCTCGCTCTTTTCCGGCCTGGGCGTGCCCGCGGTCAACTACGGTCCCGGGGATCCGAACCTGGCGCACCAGAAGGAGGAGTTCGTCTCGTTGGCGAAGATCGCCGACTGCGAGCGCGGAATGCTCGGCTGGCTGTCGTGAGGGCTTGTTCGCGGAGTGCGCGGGCCTCGACGTGCGAGAGCCTGGAGGGGCGTGCAAATGAAAGTGGCTTTCCTCGCCGGCCATTTGGCGGGGAAAGCCACTTTCAGTCCCGAGCAGCACCCTCGTTCGGTTAGACGTGCGCTGTTCAAAGTCCGGTTCCATGTTTTCATGGAGATTTTTCAAGATTTTTCTGAGACGACGCTACGGTGGCCCGCATGAAGAAAACACGTCCGGAGCGTCGCCAGGGGGCCGCCGTGGTCCGTGGTGACCTCGTCTCCGAGTCCACCCACGACCAGCGGCTTCTTGATCGGAGGGGTCCCGCCGACTGGCTGCACATGGATCCGTGGCGGGTGATGCGCATCCAGGCCGAGTTCGTGGAGGGCTTCGGTCACCTCGCCGAGCTGCCCCAGGCGGTCACCGTCTTCGGGTCCGCGCGCACCCCCGAGGGCACCCCCGAGTACGAGATGGGGGTTCAGCTGGGCAGGAAGCTGTCCGAGGCGGGCTACGCCGTGATCACCGGTGGCGGCCCCGGCTGCATGGAGGCCGCCAACCGGGGAGCCGTGGAGGCGGACGGCGTCTCGGTCGGCCTGGGCATCGAGTTGCCCTTCGAGCAGAGCATGAACGAGTACGTCGATCTCGGCATCGAGTTCCGCTACTTCTTCGTCCGCAAGACCATGTTCGTGAAGTACTCCTGCGGATTCGTCACGCTGCCCGGCGGTTTCGGCACCATGGACGAGCTCTTCGAGGCGCTCACCCTGGTCCAGACCCGGAAGGTCACCTCCTTCCCCGTGGTGCTGATGGGGACGGAGTTCTGGGGCGGCCTGATCGACTGGATCAAGAACACCCTCGTGGCGACGGGCAAGATCTCTCCGGTGGACGTGAATCTCATCCACGTCACCGACGACGTCGACGAGGCGGTCCGGATCATCGTGGACGCCGACAGCAAGAGGGGCCGCCTACTGGAGGACGAACGGAAGGCGGCCATCTCCACGGTCGGTGACGCCGAATAGTTGGCGCGTGTTCGGCCACGCCGAATAGGGTCGGCGCGTGTTCATTTGCATATTCCTCGCGTCGAGTCAGAAGATCGACAAGAAGTATCTGGAGCTGGCGGAGCAGGTCGGCACCGAGCTAGCCAGGCGCGGCCACTCCCTGGTGAGTGGCGGGGCCAGGGTGTCCTGCATGGGAGCCGTGGCCCGTGCGGCCCGTGCGGGCGGCGCCCGGACCATCGGAGTGATCCCTCAGTCGCTGGTCGACATCGAGCTCGCGGACGAGAGCGCCGACGAGCTGGTGGTCACCACCGACATGCGTGAGCGCAAGGGCGTGATGGACGCCCGCTCCGACGCCTTCCTGGTCCTGCCCGGCGGCATCGGGACCCTGGAGGAGCTGTTCGAGATCTGGACGTCCCGCACCCTGGGTCTGCACGACAAGCCGCTGGTGGTCCTCGATCCCTGGGGGATCTTCAAGCCGCTGCGGGAGCTGGTCGAGGGCATGGAGGAGGCGGGCTTCACCCGCCCGAACGTCTTCGACGCCATCTCCTGGGCCACCACGGTCGACGAGGCGTTCCGGCTGCTGGAGAAGTCGACCAGGCACCTGGAGCCGAGTGCGGAGGAGCTAGGCGAGGCCACGGCGGGTTAGCACGGGCGGTCGCCGCCCGGCGAGGGCGTCGGTCATCTCGACCGCGAGCCGCACCTGCTCGACGCGGTCCGTACGGAAGACGCGGGCACCGGCCCACGCGCAGATCGAGGCCGCGGTGAGCTCGGCGGCCTCGGCGTCCCGCTCCCTCGCGGCGTCTCCGGCGGTGTTTCCGACGGTGTCCGTCCAGGTCGCTGGGTTTCCGGTGGCGTTCGTCCCGGTCCTGGCGTTTTCTGCGCCCTTTTCCGAGGCTGCTGCGGCGTCCGGCCCGCCTCCGGTGTTGCCCGCGGCCGCTGTTGCGGCCCTCGTGTCCGCCCTTCCGGCGTTTCCGGCCGTGTCCGCCCCGCCCTCGGCCTCGTCGGACTCCCCGAGGTCGCCGGACGGTACGGGTGGTGCGGAGGTGACGCCGGCGAGCCTGGCCGGGGTGACGACCACGGTGCGCCCGGCACGGGCGAGCTCCTCGACCTCCCCGATCGAGGCGGCCTCGACCCAGCCGGGCTCGCCCGGGTCGCCGGGACGGAGCACGACGAAGGCTGCCAAGCCGGGGGCGGACGTCATGATCCGATCCTAGGCCAGCGCAGATGTGGCACGATTCGTATGTGCTGGTCGTATTAGCTCTCGCTGCCGTAGCCGTTATCGCCGGTGTCACGGTCGTCGCCATGGGCCGGGGAGGGGAGCTGAGTGAGTTCGCCCCCGACGTGCCCCCGCTGAACCTGCCCCAGGCAGGTCAGCTCGGCGCGGTCGACTTCATGGCCCTCCAACTCCCGGTGAGCCTCGTCGGATACAACACGCAGAGCGTGGACGAGACGCTGAGCCGGGTCGCCGGGGCACTGAGCGAGCGTGACACCAGGATCGCCGTGCTGGAGCAGCGGGTGTCGGAGTTGCTCGCCGGCCGGCTCCAGGCTCGTCACGAGCTCAACCCCGGCTCCCGGACCTCGCCGCGCGGCCCCGAGGCGCCGTACGAGCTTTCCGGCGGGGACGGTTTCGGGCCGTCCGAGGAGTTGTCCAGCGGTTCGCGGGCGGTTGCGGGTGCCGGGGATGAGACGTCCGGGCCCTTCGGCGGGGACGGCTTCGGGCCGTCCGAGGAGTTGTCCAGCGGTTCGCGCGTGGTTTCGGGTGCCGGGGATGAGACGTCCGGGTCCTCCGGCGGGGACGGTTTCGAGGCGTCCGAGAAGCTCTCTGACGGGGCGAAGGCCGAGGATGAGCCCGAGGAGGCTGCGCCTTCCAAGGATTCCGAGTCGGAGGAGCCTCTCGGGTCCGAGGAGGCCGAGCCCTCCAAGAGCTCCGAGCCGGAGAAGGCTCCCAGCTCTGAGGAGGCTGTGCCTTCCAAGGATTCCGAACCGGAGGAGACTGCCAGGCCCGACGAGGCGTCTGAGTCATCCGGGTCATCCGGGTCATCCGGTGTGTCACCTTTCGCCAGGCCGTCCGAGCCGCCCCAGGTGCCGGATTCGTCTTCCTCGTCCGAGACTTCGGATTCGAAGAAATCGTCTCCCGGATCCGCCGGCCTCCGTACGGGGGAGCGGGAGACGGAGGACACCCGGTGACCGAGACCTCGCGGGCAGTGGCTCCAGGCGCCCCGGTTCACGGTGAGCCTGTGATATCCGAGACTCTCGCGCAGCCCATGGAATCGGCGGATTCCCCAGGGCTCGTGCGCTGCGGCTGGGCGACCTCGGCCCCCGACTACATCGCCTACCACGACGAGGAGTGGGGGCGTCCCGTCACCGGTGACGACCAGGTGTTCGAGCGGATCTCGCTGGAGTCCTTCCAGTCCGGCCTGTCGTGGATCACCATCCTGCGCAAGCGGGAGAACTTCCGGGCGGCCTTCGCGGGATTCTCCATCCCGGCCGTGGCCGCGTTCGGCGAGGAGGACGTCGATCGTCTGCTCGGCGACGCGGGCATCGTCCGCAACCGGGCCAAGATCGAGGCGACGATCGCGAACGCGCGGGCCGCGCTCGACGTCGACCTGTCCGACCTCGTCTGGAAGCACGCGGACCCCGGCGCTCCCGTACCGAAGACCCCCGCGGACGTGCCCGCCCAGACCCCCGGTTCCAAGGCACTGGCCAAGGAGCTCAAGGCGCACGGCTTCCGTTTCTTCGGCCCGACCACCGCCTACGCGCTGATGCAGGCCATCGGCCTGGTCAACGATCACCTGGCCGACTGCTGGATACGCCGGGCCTGACGTTTTCCCTCAGGGCTTGTGGCGCGGGGTCACCTTCTCACGCGGGGGGACGACGGTGCCCGGCGGTTTTTTCCTCGAGCCCCGTGCAGCGGGCGGGCTCGGTGAACTCCGTGTGCGGTTTCAGACCTCGTTGAGCTGGCGGTCGACGAAGGCGGCGGCGGCGGGGAGCAGCCGCCCGGCCTCGTGCTCGAAGTAGATCCTCGCCTTCTCTCCCGGCCAGCCTCGCGGCAGGAGTTCCGCGGGGAGCCCGGGGTCGCGGAACAGGAAGTTGCGCCAGCCGTGCAGCAGCCTGCTCCGGGTGGCGAACACCTGGTCGCCGCTCGCGTTGTCGGGCAGCCCGCCGACCAGCTCCGTCGCCTGGGTCATCCACTCCTCGTAGGCGGCCCCGATGGCGTCCAGGTCCCATGTCCTGGCGACGAGCGCGGCGGGGTCACCGTCGAACACCGCCTCGAACCGGTCGGCGGCGAGATCCGCGCCTTCGAGGATCGCGTCGAGTTCCGGGGAGGGACGCGGTCCGATCCAGGTCGTCTCCGACAGGGAGGCGTATCCGATGAAGGAGAGATCCGAGCGCAGGCGCTCCCGTCTGGGACGCTCGCGCACGGGTTCCACCACGAGGATGTGCCATCGGCCGTTCCACGTGATCGTTCCGACTCGGTAAATTCTTAGCGCGGTTTCGTCGAGGCGGCGTACGCACTTGGGAGTGACCTCGTAGCCGGGTCCCCTGGGCAGCCGGGCCGGTGTGAGCCAGCCCTGCCGGACCATCCGTGAGACGGCGGTGCGGACGGCGGGAGCCGCGATGTCCAGCGGGGCGAGCAGACGAACGAGGGCGGCCACGGACGCGCGACCGCCTCGGGACCTGAGGTGGTCCCCGTACAGATCGAAGAGAGCGGCGCGGGCGTTCACGAGGACAAGTTTGGCCGTCTGAAGGGGGCTTGGACAACGGTCTTGATCGCCGGATGAGCCGACGCTGAGATTGATCGTTCCCATTCTCCCTGCGGAGGCGGGATAATAGGACATCACAGAAGACGTGAATGCGTCGGCCACCCTCGGGTCAGTCGGAGATCCGGAGCCCGAAGCAGGAAGGGATACACGCATGGCGGCTATGAAGCCGAGGACCGGTGATGGTCCGCTGGAGGTCGTCAAGGAAGGCAGGGGCATCGTCATGCGGGTTCCCCTGGAGGGTGGCGGCCGCCTTGTCGTCGAACTCTCGGCGGACGAGGCAAGTGCCCTCGGTGAGGAACTGAAGAAAATCGTCGGTTGATCCCGATCTAAACCAGAAGTGGTGGAGCCGGGCCCTATTTGAGCTTGCTCGGGGAGCATGACACCTGCGACGGCCCGCGAGACCGACGATGACACGGCCCTGGCCGTCGGACCGCCTCACGGCGGCTCGCGCCAGGGCCGTGGTGTTCTCCCCGGTGCCTCTCCCCACGCCGGGCCTGATGACTGGAGTTACCGCTATGCCCATCTCCCCCCATCTGCTCCTGCCGCGCGTTCCCTACGCGCAGGGGCTGTTCGTCGCGTCCTCGGAGGGCGCGGAGCCGGCCGCAGGGGAGGGGGCCGGGACCACGCTCCCCGGTGACGCCGAGTTGCTGGCCGTCCCCTTCGCCGAGGACCTCGCGCCCGATATCGAGCTGCCGGTTCCGGTGGCGGCGCTGCTCGCCCATCACAAGGTCAAGGGCGAGGCGGGCGAGATCGTCGAGGTTCCGGTCGCGAACGGCGACGCCGTCGGCCGGGTGCTTCTCTACGGGGTCGGCGACGGTTCGCCGGCCACCCTGCGCAAGGCGGGCGCGGCGGTGGCGCGGCGCGGCAAGGGCAGGGACGCCATCAGGATCGTGCTCCCGAGCGGGCCGGTGTCCGCGTTCGTGGAGGGCGCGCTCTTGGCCACGTACACCTTCAGGGTCGGTGAGGTGAAGTCCTCCCCGGTCACGCTCGAGTTCGTCGGCGACGGGGTCGAGACGGAGGTCGCCGCCGCCGAGGTGGTGGCCGAGGCCGTGGCGCTCGCCAGAGACCTGACCAACACCCCCTCCTCGGTGAAGTCACCCGCCTGGCTCGCCGAGCGCGCCGCCGAGCGGGGTGTCGCGGTGCGGGTGTGGGACGAGCGTGAGCTGCGCTCCGGCGGGTTCGGCGGCATCCTCGCCGTCGGCCAGGGATCGGTGAGCCCGCCCCGGCTGATCCAGCTCTCCTACGAGCCCGAGGACGCGACCGGTCACGTGGTCCTGGTCGGCAAGGGCATCACGTACGACACCGGCGGCATCTCGCTCAAGCCGACGAGCAACATGGTGTTCATGAAGACCGACATGGCCGGCGGAGCCGTCGTCATCGCGGTCCTGGGCGCGCTGGCCGCGCTCGGCGTGCGGGTTCGGGTCACCGGCCTCGTCGCCGCCGCCGAGAACTCCTTCTCCGGCACGGCCCAGCGCCCCTCCGACGTGATCACGCAGTACGGGGGCCGGACGGTCGAGGTGCTCAACACCGACGCCGAGGGCCGTCTGGTCCTGGCCGACGCGCTGGCGTACGCCGACGCGGAGCTGAAGCCGGACGTCATGATCGACATCGCCACGCTGACCGGGGCGATCGGCATCGCCCTGGGCAAGGATCTCGGCGCGGTCTTCGCCTCCGACGACGAGCTGGCCGACGCCCTGATCGGGGCGGGGGAGACGAGTGGGGAGCGGCTCTGGCGGATGCCCCTGATCGACGACTACGTTCCCGCGCTCGACTCGTCCGTGGCGGACCTGACCAACATCGAGGCGGGATCGACCTACGGCGCGGGTTCCGTCACCGCGGCGCTGTTCCTGCGCGAGTTCACCGGCGGACGGCCGTGGGCGCACCTGGACATCGCGAATGTCGGCCGCAGCGGCGCCGACGACGGCGTTCTCAGCAAGGGGGCCACCGGGTACGGCGTGCGTCTGCTGCTCGGATGGCTGTCGGAGCTCCAGGGAGCGCCGATCGGGGAGCGGTGACAGCCGCGCCGACCATGTCGACCATGTCGGCGATGCCGACCACGTGGCGCTGAGCGAGCAGCGGTGGCTAGCAGGCTGACCACGTGGCGCTGAGCGGCTGGCGGTGACCAGGCCGGGAGCCAGGCCCGTGGGCCTGGCTCCCGGTCGGCCTGCGGTCGCGGGACCGGATCCCCCGAAGGGTCCGGTGCGGGCCGCCGCTCCCGCCCGGCCACTCCTACCTGCTCGCCTCCGCGAGGCTGACGATGGCCTCGGCGGCCCGGAAGTGCTTGTTGCGGCCGAGGTCGCCGATGGTCCTGATACCGAACGCCTTGGCCAGGTCCTGGGCGTCGCTCTCGCTCACCCCGGAGAGCGCGCTGACCGGCGCGTTGGCGAGCGAGTGAAGATCGGACCCCTCGTACTCCTTGTCGAGCAGTTTGTCGAGCTTGGCGGCAACCGTCATGGCGCACCCCTGTGTATCGGTGATCGTAGGAAAGGCCCGCGTTGTGGCGACATGGCCTTATCGGCATCGTTTCCGGCCGATAGAGGATTGACGCGCGTCTCCCAGGATCTTGGTGATCGCTTGCCGGACCCGTGTGAACGGTATTGCCAGGTTTCGGGGTGTGTCGCGGGCGGTGACGGTCGAGACGCCGGCCGGTGGGCGGGGCGGACCCGCCCCGACGACACCGTGGACATCGTCAGGGCCGCCCGAGAACCGGCTCTCTCCATGACGAGGCGACCGCTCGGGCGCGCCGGGAGCCGGCTTGAGCGTCTCGGCGCACGGGACGCCCGTAGCCGGCTCAGTCGGCGAGCTTGACGGCCGCCAGGATGCCGTCTCCCAGGGGCATCATCAGCGGGCGGAGCCGCTCGTCGGAGCGGACCAGCTTGCCCAGCTCCCTGATGACGACCGTTTCCGGGTCCCGCTGCGAGGGGTCGGCCACCCTGTTGCCCCAGAGGGCGTTGTCGAAGACGACGATGCCGCCGACCCGCAACAGGCGGACGGACTCGGCCAGGTAGTCGGCGTACTCGTGCATGGCGCCGTCGCAGAAGACCAGGTCGTAGCCGCCGTCGGAGAGACGGGGGAGCACGTCGAGGGCGCGGCCGGTGATCAGGCGGATCCGGCCGCCGGAGAATCCGGCCTGGGCGAAGCTCTGCCTGGCCAGCCGCTGGTGCTCGGGTTCCACGTCCACGCTGGTGAGCGTGCCGTCCTGGCGCATGCCGCGGAGCAGCCACAGCCCCGACACGCCGCAACCGGTGCCGATCTCCACGACGGCACGGGCGTTGATGGCGGTGGCGAGGAAGCAGAGAGCGGCGCCGCCGCCGGGCAGGATCGGGGGTGCCCCCACCTCCGCGCCGCGCATGCGCGCGGCCCGCAGGATGTCGTCCTCCCTGTGGAACTCGTCGGCATAGGCCAGAGTGGCCTCCAACGGACTTGTCGGCGTCTCTGCCATCGGCCTCTCCTCCCGCTTTCTCCGTACACAGTCATATAGGCGCTGGGTCGCAGCCTAAGGGAGGCAGGCCCGATCGGGAACTCATGTCACCCCCGGTGCGTTGCACGGTTTAAGCGGCCTTTGCCGGTCCTGAAGGTAGTGAGTGCGCACGAAGGGACGAAACCAGGCACTATGGCGATAGCGGTGGCCCCTGAGAGAGGAGTGCCGGTGGAGGGTTCCGACCACCAGGCGGAAGCTCCCATGTCCGACTGGACGCCTCCCACCTGGGAGGAGGTGGTCCGGACGCACTCTGCGCGCGTCTACCGGCTGGCCTATCGGCTGACCGGGAACGTGCACGATGCGGAGGATCTCACCCAGGAGGTCTTCGTCCGGGTCTTCAGGTCGTTGTCCAACTACACGCCGGGCACTTTCGAGGGCTGGCTGCACCGCATCACCACCAACCTGTTCCTCGACATGGCGCGGCGCAAGCAGCGCATCAGGTTCGAGGGGCTCGCCGACGACGCCGCCGAGCGGTTGCGCGGACGCGAGCCTTCTCCCGCCCAGGTGTACGACGACACCCATCTGGAGCCCGACATCCAGGCGGCACTCGACGCGCTCGCGCCCGAGTTCCGCGCGGCCGTCGTCCTGTGTGACATCGAGGGGCTGTCCTACGAGGAGATCGCGGCGACGCTGGGCGTGAAGCTCGGCACCGTCCGCAGCAGGATCCACCGTGGGCGGTCGCAGTTGCGTGAGGCGCTGGACCACCGTGCGCCGCGGAACGATCAATTCCCCCCGAACGTTACTCACGGGGAGGAATTCGCATGAGAAACCACAGTCATGACGAATGTCACGACGAGCCACTTGGCAAGGAGTGCGCATGAGTCACCTCGGAGAACGCGTTTCCGCGCTGGTCGACGGTGAGCTGAATCACCACGAGCGCGACCGTGCCCTCTCGCACCTGACCTTCTGTGCCCCCTGCAGGGCCGAGGTCGACGCCGTGCGGGCCCTGAAGAGCCGGTTGCGCTCCCTTGACGGTCCGGCGATGCCGACCGACCTGACGATGTCCCTGCTGCGAATGGCCGAGCCCGGCGGCCCGTTGCCGCCGCGTGAGCGCCCCTTTCGGGCCGCACGCACCTTCGGTGGCGCGCCCATTCCGAGCATGCACGGCATCGCACCCCCCGACAACCGGCCCAGGGGCCGTGCCGGAGGACCCCGCCGCGCGCGCAGGGCGGGTTACGTCGCGGTGGGCGTCGCCTCGGCGGCCGTGGCCATCGGGACCCTGTTCGTGGTAGGCGGGGCCGATCCCAACCCGCGCATCGTGCCGCCGGTCGACATGTTCGCCAACCAGCACAGGAACACCGCGCCCTATGGCGGGTCGGCGACGCCGACTCTCTCCCCCTCTCCGTGATCCGGCTGCCCGCCACGGTCATCCTGGCCGCTCTCATGCTGCTGGGGCTGGTGACGGGCGGTACGGCACACGCCGTCCGGTCCCCGCACGTCGCGCCGCCGGACGACGTCGAGAGCGAGGACACCGGCCTGCACCTGCTCCGCGAGGCGGCGGCCGCGGGCCGCTCCCGCGGATACTCCGGCACCCAGTACGTCACCTCCTGGGGCACCTCGGGTGCCGTCTCCGAGGTGTTGGAGGTGCGCAACGTCCCGGGAAAGGGGTTGACGGTACGCACCGCGTCTTCGGGGTCCTCGGGGTCCTCGGGGGCCGTGGGAGATGCCGCCCCTTCGGGTTCGGTGCGGAACGCCGATCCCGGCACCCCGGCCGGGGGCATGTCCAGCCCGTCCGAGGTGATGCTCGAGGTCATGGCCCGCAACTACCGGGTCGTGGACGCGGGGGAGGGCTTCGCCTGCGGGCGCCCGGCCCGCCTGGTGAACGTCCTGCGGGCCGACGGCACGGTCGCCGCCCGCTACTGGCTCGACCGGGACGGAGGCCCGGTGCTGCGCCGTGAGCTCATGGACACGAAGGGGCGGGTCGTCAGGGCCGGAGCCTTCGTCGACCTGACCCTCGATCCGGTGGTGAGGAG
The DNA here is from genome assembly GCF_042898365.1 of Streptosporangium sp. NPDC000509. Taxonomy (NCBI): domain Bacteria; kingdom Bacillati; phylum Actinomycetota; class Actinomycetes; order Streptosporangiales; family Streptosporangiaceae; genus Streptosporangium; species Streptosporangium sp. NPDC000509. The sequence goes on from NZ_JBIAYX010000011.1 coordinate 238,987, forward strand.
CGCGGCGCCCGCGATGGCGGCCGGTGGCCTTGACCTGGCCGAGCTGCCGCGGCTGGAGGCCGAGGGGCTGCGTCTTCCCCGCACCCTGCCGGGACGGCTGGAGCTCTTCGCCGCTCGCACCGTCCCTTCCGGATACGTGTATCTCGGGTATTCAGATGGCTTGTCGGTTGTGTCGGTTTTTATCCAGTCTGGGATGCTTGACGAAGAACGCCTCCAGGGTTGGCATGCGGAACGGCGTAAGGGGCATACGATCTGGATTCGAGACCCTGCTGTGCAGGAGACGATCTGGGCGAGTGGGGGTCATGTCTACACTGTCTTTGCCGACGCGCCGGCCGACATGGTCGACGCCGCTGTCACGGCGCTGCCGCACGAGGCCGTTCCCGATCTCTGGACGCGGCTCGGCCGCGGTGCCAGCCGTCTGCTCTCCTGGGTCAATCCCTTCGGATAGCGCGTGCTTTACACATCGCGTATGCCACTCGGGGGAAGATTGCCGGGTTGACCCGGTGAGCGGCCGTCCGCGAGTCAAGGAGTAGTGAGTATTCGATGACCGACGACGCCCGTACTGCCCGCGAGGCGAACGATGCTGAGGGCCGTACGCCGTCGGAATTCGCCGACGGCGGACACGAGACCCAGGAGTCCCGCCGCCCCGACTTATCCGGCCCCGAGTTCTCCCGTCCCGAGTTCCTGCCCGCCGGAGAGGGGGCTCCCTTCCAGGCCGAGCAGCCCCGCGACGACGACTGGAGCCGGCCGGGCGCCCAGTCCGACCACGCCCGGTGGGGCAGGCCGCAGGACCAGCCCGAGTCGCTCCACCACGACAGGCACCTGCCGCCCGATGAGGGCGACCAGGGCCCCGGTCCCGTGGGTCACAGCTGGGGCGACCCCTCGGGCAGGCCGCCCAGGCAGGACACGATGGTCTTCGCCTCCCAGTCCGCTCAGCCCCCTCCGCCCGCCCAGGCGTTCGGCATGGGACCCGGGTGGGCGCCGCCGCCCGGGGCCCCCGTGGGCCCCGGAGGTTTCGGCGGCTTCGGCGGTTCGCCGCCCAGGCCCGTCAGGAGTGGGCCTCGCACCACCACGCTGGTGATCCTCGGTCTGGTGATCGCGCTGCTCGCCTCCACGCTCGGCAGCGTCGGCACCTATCTCCTCACCAAGCCCGCGGGCTCGGGGCGCGACCCCTCCTTCAGCCTGGGCGGGGCGCCGACGGGCTCCAACGTCCGGCCTCCGGAGTCGGTCGCGGGCGTGGCCTCGAAGGTCCTGCCCAGCGTGGTGTCACTCGCCGTCGAGGGCGGGGCGAGTTCCAGCACCGGTTCGGGCTTCCTGATCAAGGGCGGCTACGTGGTGACCAACAACCACGTGGTGGCCAACGCCGACTCGCGCGCCCAGATCCAGATCCAGTTCAACAACCGCAAGTCCACCTCGGCCGTCGTCGTGGGCCGTGACCCCGAGTCCGACCTGGCCGTGGTCAAGCCCGCGGAGACCTTCGGCGCCCCCGAGATCGTTCTCGGCAACTCGGACAACGTGGTCGTGGGAGACCCGGTCATCGCGATCGGATCCCCGCTGGGCCTGACCGGCACCGTGACCTCCGGCATCGTCAGCTCGCTCAACCGGCCCGTCCAGGCGGGTGAGGAGAACAGCTCCGACACCACCTGGCTCAGCGCCGTGCAGACCGACGCGGCCATCAACCCCGGGAACTCGGGGGGACCGCTGGTCAACGTGAACGGTGAGGTGATCGGCGTCAACTCGGCGATCGCCACGCTCGGCAGGTCGGTCGGCGGCCAGAGCGGCAGCATCGGTCTCGGCTTCGCCATCCCGGTGAACCACGCCAGGCGGGTCGCCGAGGAGCTGATCACCACGGGCAAGGCGAAGAAGTCGCGCATCGGCGTCGCGATCGACCCGACCTACCAGGGCGTCGGGGTGCGCATCGCCACCGAGTCCAGGCAGGGCACCCAGCCGGTCGAGCCGAACGGCCCCGCGGCACAGGCGGGCCTCAAGCCCGGAGACGTCATCCTGGAGATCGACGGTGTCGTGCTCCAGGACGGCAACGAGCTGATCGCCATGATCCGTAACAGGGCTCCCGGTGAGAAGCTCGCGGTCAAGTACCAGCGGGGCGGTGAGGAGAAGACCGCGACCGTCACCGTCGGTACCGCCCCCGAGCAGCCCTCACCCCAACCCTCCTGAGCGGCCCTTTTGAGAGGCGGGGTGAGGCGCGTGCTCACCGGTGGGGGCGTTAGTGTGGAACCTCTCCGGCGTGTGGCCGGAGAGGTGCCTCTGGCACCTTCCTCCCGGTAGGAGATCACCGTGTTCGGACTCGGCTGGCCTGAGATCGTGGCGCTGGTGGTGATCGCCCTTCTCGTCTTCGGCCCGGAGAAACTGCCCCAGGCCGCCTCGCAGGCGGGTAAGACGCTACGCAACCTGCGCCGGATGGCCAACAACGCGAGAGACGACCTGCGGTCGGGGCTCGGTCCCGAGTTCGCCGACTTCGACCCGGCCGACCTCAACCCGAAGAACTTCGTCAGAAAGCACCTCATCGCCGATCTTGAGGACGATCTGAACGGCACTTCGAAGGCCACCGCCACCGCGGAACCGGCGGCCGACCACCACGCGATGAGCGGCGGCGGGGAGCTGGGGTACGGCGAGATCCCCCCGTACGACTCCGACGCGACCTAGCGGCCCGTCTCCGAACGTTGGCCGGGCATCCCGACCGGGTGACCGATTCCTTTCAGGTCTGGTTTCCCCGGCAAGGTCGCGTGTCGGCACACCAGTCATTTGAACTTTGCGTAGTTTTTCCGTTTCGCGCGGCTGAGGTATGCCTCACACGGCCGACGGCGACGCCCCCGGTTCGGGGGACGCCGCCGTCGTCGCGTCGCGCCAGAGGCCGCTTCAGGTCCCGCGGGACCGGCCCGTCGGCCTCTGGCTCAGCCGACCCGGTCGCCTCAGCCGCGCCGGGTGGGCGAGATGCCGAGCTGGAGCCCCTTGAGGCTGGTCGACTTCTTGCTGAGGGACGCGGCGATGCGGCTCAACTCGGCCGCGGCCGGGGCGTCCGGGTCGGTCAGCACGAGCGGCTTGCCCTCGTCGCCGCCCTCGCGCAGCCGCGTGTCGATGGGCACCTGGCCCAGCAGCGGCACGCGGGAGCCCAGGGTGCGGGTGAGCGCGTCGGCCACGGTCTGGCCGCCGCCCTCGCCGAAGACCGAGATCCGCTCGTCGCAGTGCGGGCAGGGCAGCCACGACATGTTCTCGATGACACCGGCGATCTGCTGGTGGGTCTGGACGGCGATCGACCCCGCGCGCTCGGCGACCTCGGCGGCGGCCTGTTGCGGGGTGGTCACCACCAGGAGTTCGGCGGACGGCATCCGCTGCGCCACGGAGATCGCGATGTCACCGGTGCCCGGGGGCAGGTCCATCAGCAACACGTCCAGGTCGCCCCAGTAGACGTCGGCGAGGAACTGGTGCAGGGCACGGTCGAGCATCGGGCCACGCCACACGACCGGGGTGTTGCCCTCCGGCTTGAACATGCCGACCGAGATGACCTTGATGTCATGCGCCACCGGCGGCATGATCATGTCCTCGACCTTGGTGGGGCGCTCGGAGACGCCGAGCATGCGCGGCACACTGTGGCCGTAGATGTCGGCGTCGACGACGCCGACCTTCAGGCCGCTCGCGGCCATCGCGGCGGCCAGGTTGACGGTGACGGACGACTTGCCGACGCCGCCCTTGCCCGAGGCGACCGCGAAGACACGGGTCAGCGAGCCGGGCTGGGCGAAGGGGATCTCCTTCTCCGGCCCCTTCGCGCCCCGCAACTTGGTCTGCAGCGTCTTGCGCTGCTCGGTGCTCATCACGTCCATCTCGACGGAGACACCGGTCACCCCGTCGACCTTGGAGACGGCGCCGGTGACGTCTCGGGTGATGGTGTCCTTCATGGGACAACCCGAGACCGTCAGGTAGATCGCGACACGTACGGCTCCCTCGGGGGAGATGTCGACGCTCTTGACCATGTCGAGTTCGGTGATCGGCCGACGGATCTCAGGGTCGTTGACGGTCGCGAGGGCGGCCATCACCAGTTCCGTGGTAGGTGCCATCGAAGTGTCGGCAATCACGTCACCCCGGGGGCGACGAGGATGCCGTCCCTCCTTGTCTGTTATCGATGAGGCGTCTCACAGGCGGGCCCTGCCCGTCGTGGCGCCCGTATGGCTTGGCAGGAGGCCGATCCCGTCAGGGAGCGGTCGGCGTCGTAAGTCCATGGTATGAACCCGAGAACACCGGAAGGAATTCCGAAACCGGTGATGGTCGCTGGATTCGGACAATCCGCTGTGTAGGTGCACGTGCAACGTTCTAAGGTTACTCCGTGACCCTCACAGCGGGCGAGTCAAGAGGGAGCACCGGCTCGGAGGAGCTGGTGGTCTGGCGCATGCTCCAGCGGGCCCAGGTCCGCATCACCCGGGTGCTGGAGGCCGACCTGCTGGTCGAGCACGACCTGGCCCTGGCCTCGTACGAGGTCCTGTCGCAGCTGTCGGAGGCGCCCGAGCGGCGGCTGAGGATGAACGACCTGGCGGACAGGGTGCTGTTGTCGCGCAGCGGCCTGACCCGGCTCATCGACCGTCTCCAGCGCGACGGCCTGGTCGAGCGCGAGGCGTGCCCCAGCGACGCGCGCGGCCTGTTCGCCGTCCTCACCGACGAGGGGGCCGCGCGGCTGGCCGAGGCCGGCCCCACCTACCTGCGCGGGATCCGCGGCCAGTTCCTGGACATGCTCGACCCCGACGAGCTGCGGCAGTGCGCGGCCATGCTGAACAAGCTCTTCCCCGGCTCCGGCACCGACCCTTACTGAGCCCTCGCCTCCCAGGCCCGGCCGGAGGTCGCGCGGGCTCACGGCTCCCCGGACCTCTGGGGTTCGGAGAGGTCCTCCTGCAGGCGTTGCAGCTCCGAACGGATGTAGTCGCGGGTGGCCACCTCGCCGAGCGCCATGCGCAGGGCGGCGATCTCCCGGGTGAGGTAGTCCAGGTCGGCCTGGTTGCGCTCCGCCGCCCTGCGGTCGTTCTCGTTCTGGACCCGGTCGCGGTCGTCCTGCCGGTTCTGGGCGAGCAGGATCAGCGGCGCCGCGTACGAGGCCTGGAGCGACAGCATCAGCGTCAGGAAGATGAACGGGTAGGGGTCGAACGTCAGTGACCGGGGGGCGACGACGTTCCACAGCACCCAGACGGCGACGAAAACCGTCATGTAAACCAGGAACCTGGCGGTGCCGAGGAAGCGGGCGATCCGCTCCGACAGCCGCCCGAACGCCTCGGGGTCGTAGTGGGGGCGCAACCGAAGGCCGGGCTGCCTGGGCTGGTCGAGACGGTCAGCCATTCCCGCCCTCTCTCGGTCGGTCGTCCCGCTCGCGCCAGTCGTCCGGCAGCAGGTGGTCGAGCACGTCGTCGACGGTGACCGCGCCGACCAGGCGTCCCGCCTCGTTCACCACGGGAGCCGCCACGAGATTGTAGTTGGCCAGGTAGGAGGTGACCTGGTGCAGGGTGAACTCGGGTCTGATCGGGTCGAGGGAGGTGTCCAGGATGCCGCCGAGCAGGGTCGAGGGCGGTTCGCGCAGCAGCCGCTGGAAGTGGGCCAGGCCGAGGAAGCGGCCGGTGGGCGTCTCGACGGGCGGCCGGGTCACGTAGACCTGCGCGGCCACGGCCGGGGTGAGTTCGCGCTGGCGGACGTTGGCGAGTGCGTCGGCGACCGTCGCGCTCGGGGGCAGGATCACCGGCTCGCTCGTCATCATGCCGCCCGCGGTGTTCTCCGGGTAGATCAGCAGCCGCCTGATCGGCGCGGCCTCCTCGGGCTCCATCAGCGCCATCAGCGCCTCGGCCTGCTCGGCGGGGAGGTCCTGGAGCAGGTCGGCCGCGTCGTCGGGGTTCATCTCCTCCAGCACGTCCGCGGCCCGCTCGGGGGCGAGCCTGCTCAGGATGCCGATCTGGTCCCGCTCGGGAAGTTCCTCGAGCACGTCCGCGAGCCGTACGTCGTCGAGGGCGGCGGCCACCTCGACCCGCCGCTTGGCGGGCAGCTCGTGCAGGGCGCCGGCCAGGTCGGCGGCGCGCATCGACTCGAAGGCGACCAGCAGGTTGGCCGCGCCCTGGTCCTTCTGGACGGCGCCGAAGCCGTGGACCTCGCGCCAGTCGACGATCCTGGTCGCGCCGCGCCGGCGCAGCCCCAGTCCGGGAGGGCTCTCGATCACCGCCACCTTGGTGATCAGCCACTCCGAGCGCCTGGTCTCCTCCATGGCCAGGTCCAGGACCGTCATCCGCTCGCCGTCGACCTCCACGCCGAGGTCGAGCAGCTCGGTGATGGCGAGGGTCTCGGTCGCCCGCTGCTCGAACCTGCGCATGTTGAGCTGGCCGCTGAAGACGACGGCGCCGGCCTTGGCGGAGCGTATCCGGGTGATCGGCAGGAAGACCCTCCGCCGGGGCTGCACCTCGACGACCAGCCCGTGCACGTGCGGCGGATCGCTTCCGGCGATGGCCACCACCACGTCGCGGACCCGGCCGATCTGGTCCCCCGCGGGGTCGAAGACCGGGGTTCCGGCGAGACGTGCGATGAAGATCCTCACATCTGAAGCGTAGGCCGCATCCCGGACCGATCGGCCCCCGCCATGCTCCCCTGCTCACATCGCGGAACTCACTTGCTGCCCGACGCCCCACCATGACAGCATCAAAGCTGCTTAACGGTAATTACAGAAATGGTGGGTCATGAGACGTGCAGGACTCCTGATCGCGCTCGCGTCGTCCCTGGCCTTCGCCTTCTCGGGTCCCATGGCCAGATATCTGGGCGCGGCGGGACTCGCCCCGCTGGAGGCGGTCTGGATCCGGATGGCGGGCGCCGGGCTGCTGCTCGTCGGCATCCTCGCGGTCGCCCGGCCCGCGGCCCTGCGCATCCCCCGCTCGCGGCTGCCGTTCCTCCTGGTGTACGCGGTGGTCGCGGTCGCCGGTGTGCAGGCGCTGTTCTTCGCGGCGATCACCCGGCTGCCGGTCGGCGTCACCCTGCTCATCGAGTACACCTCGCCGGTGCTGGTGGTGCTCTGGGTACGGTTCGTCCGGCGGGTACGGCTGCCGCGGGCGGCCTTCGTCGGTGCCGTCGTCGCCGTGGTCGGTCTCGGCATCGTGGTGGAGGTCTGGTCCGGTCTCGCCCTCGACCCGGTGGGCCTGCTGCTGGCCTTCGTCGCGATGACGTGCTGCGCCGGATACTTCCTGCTCAGTGACAGTTTCGGCGACGACATCGACCCGCTCGGCCTGATCGCCTGGGGCCTGCTCGGCGCCGCCGTGGTGCTCCTGCCGTTCTCCCAGCCGTGGAACATCCCCTGGGAGGCGATCAGCGGGACGGCCACCCCCGAGGGCGGCCACACGCTGCCGGTCGTCGGGGCGCTGATCTGGCTGATCGTGGTCGCCACGGCCGCCGCCTACATCCTCGGCGTCCTCGCGATCCGCCGCCTGTCGGCCGCGATCGGCTCCACCGTCGCCTCTCTGGAGGTCATCGCCGGGGCGGTGGTCGCCTGGATCCTGCTGGGCGAGGCGCTCGGCCCCTTCCAGATCGCGGGTGGCCTGATCGTCCTGGTCGGCGCCTACCTGGCGCAGCGGGCCACGGCCGCGCTGCCCTCGCCCGTCGAAGAGGTCAGGGAACCGGCTCGCGTGGGGTGAGCCGTATCACCTTGGAAACCGCGGCCCAGCGCTCCAGAAGCCTCGCCCCGTCGGGGGCGTTGAGCCGCTCCTTGGCGAGCGCGGCCACCGCGTCCGGGGCCTTCGCCTGATCCACCACCTCCACGGAGGCGTCGAAGGCGACCAGGCGCCCGCCGTTGTCCTTGCTGCGCAGCGTCACCCGCACCTCCCCGGCCTCCGCCAGCCCCGGCAGCGGCTGCTCGCCCCCGCCGGTGACCAGGTAGATCGCGCCGTCGTGCCAGGTGTGCCAGGCCAGCCGGGGCCGGTCCAGCGACAGCCACAGGACGCTCGACTTCTTCGCGCCCTCCTCGATCACACCCATGAGACGAATGTACGGCCTGTGCCTCCCCGAATGGCGGTGCAGGCCGTACACGTCGCCGGGTCAGCGCCGGGAGAGCTTCCAGGCGGCCGGGAGCAGTCCCGCCGCGATGACGATCTTGACGGCGTCGCCGAGCAGGAAGGGCACCACGCCCAGGGCGAGGCCGGTGGCGAGATCCAGCTGGGCGACGGAGATGAGGACCGGCAGGCCGAAGGCGTAGATGACCAGGTTGCCGAGGATCATCGTGCCGATCGTGCGCGGCACGGTGCGGTCGCCTCCGCGTTCGGCGAGCTTGCCGACGATGGCCGCCGCGGGGATGAAGCCGATGATGTATCCGAAGGACGCCCCGCCGAAGCCGGAGGCGCCGGCGGCGAACCACGGCACGCCCGCGACACCGACCAGCATGTAGAGCGCCATGCTCAGCGTCGCGCGGTTCATGCCGAGGGCGGCGCCGACCAGCAGGACCGCGAAGGGCTGGCCGCTGACCGGAACCGGTGAGCCGGGCAGCGGGAAGCTCAGCTGCGCGGCCAGGCCCGTCAGGACGGCGCCGCCGACCACGAGCGCGACGTCGCGGACGCGCGACGCGGGGATGAGGTCGGACAGTACGGCGGGCCTTGCCACCGAAGAAGCGTTTGCCATCGTGCGTGTCTCCCTTGGCAGATTCCTGATGTCCATTCTTCTGACATCTCAGGCAAGGGTCCTACGAGATCATCACCAAGAACAGGGCGGGGTCTTTGTGTGGAGGCCACAGGGGTGTCCTCGCCCTCACCCGGCGTGTTCCGGCCGAGGTCACGGCGTCGCCCGGCTCGTCCCGGCGCGAAGGCCGTGGCGCCGCCCGGTCTGCCGTCCGCCTCCCCGAGGGCGTTAGCGTGTTCCCCATGCGTTCTCGACGTTCGTGTCTCGCGGTGCCCGGCAGCAACCCCAGATTCCTGGAGAAGGCCCAGGGGCTCCCCGCCGACGAGGTCTTCCTCGACCTGGAGGACTCCGTCGCGCCGCTCGCCAAGGAGGGCGCGCGCAAGAACGTCGTGGCCGCCCTGCGCGAGGGTGACTGGTCGGGCAGGACGAGGGTCGTCAGGGTCAACGACCTCGGCACCCAGTGGACCTACCGGGACGTCATCGAGGTCGTGGAGGGCGCGGGGGAGTTCCTCGACTGCCTGATGCTGCCCAAGGTGGAGGACGCGGCCCAGGTGATGTGGCTCGACACGCTGCTCACCCAGATCGAGAGGGCGAACGGCCTGCCGGTCGGCGGGATCGGCATCGAGGCCCAGATCGAGAACGCGAGGGGCCTGGTCAACGTGGACGCCATCGGCGGCGCGTCCCCACGCCTGGAGACGCTCGTGTTCGGCCCGGCCGACTTCATGGCCTCGATCAACATGCGGACCCTGGTGGTCGGTGAGCAGCCGCCCGGCTACACCGAGGGCGACGCCTACCACTACATCCTGATGCGCATCCTGATGGCCGCGAGGACACACGACCTGCAGGCCATCGACGGCCCGTACCTCGCGATCAGGGATCTCGACGGGTTCCGCCGGGTGGCGGGACGGGCCGCGGCGCTCGGGTTCGACGGGAAGTGGGTGCTCCACCCCTCCCAGATCGAGGCCGCGAACGAGGTGTTCTCGCCGCCGCAGGAGGACTACGACCACGCCGAGCTGATCCTCGACGCGTACGAGTACTACACGACGGTCGAGAGGCGCGGCGCGGTCATGCTCGGCGACGAGATGATCGACGAGGCGTCCAGGAAGATGGCGCTGGTGGTCGCGGCGAAGGGCAGGGCCGCCGGTCTGCGGCGCACCACGGCCTTCACCCCGCCTACAACCTGACCCCGATCGTGGTGAAGAACCAGAACGACGAGGTGAGCCAGAGGCCGGTGAGGGCGACGAAGGTGAGCCCGCCGAGGACAGGGAGGGTCCAGCCGGGCAGACCCCGCCTGGGCAACGACAGCATCTTCGCGGTGAAGACGCCGTAGAAGAAGCAGCCGAGCAGTGAGTGGATCATCACGCGCGGCACGTCGAACTGGGCGCCCAGCGCGTACAGGCAGTGCAGTGCCACCGGGATCGTGAGCAGGAACGCCGCCCGCCCCGACCAGCGGTGCAGGGCACCGATCCACGGCACGTCCAGCTTGATCCGGCCCCACATGACCAGGGCGGAGAAGAGCTGGACGAACGCCAGCAGGAACGCGCCGGTGGTGAGCCAGGACTTCATCGCCAACGCCCCGGAGAATCCGGCCGGCCCGATCGCGTACCCGGTGGGCGTGTGGACCCGCCCGTAGACGCCGAGCCCGACCGCCACCAGCCCGCCGACGACGAGCGGGACGAGGAGCGGGGCGACGTTGTCGGCCCGCCGCTGCGGGACCGGTGTGATCTGCGTGTCACTCATCAGAACTCCTCGATGAACTCGTCGACGTCCCGGGGATCGACCTCCACGCCGTCCACGACGGCGTTCTCGCCGGGCTCGGGGATCGGCACGTCGGCGACCTCGTCGCCCACGAGGGTGAGGCCGACCCTGGTGCCGTCGTCGAGATAGATCCATCCGGCGCGGACGTCGGCACCGCGGACGAGCGCGGTCGCCCGGTAGAGGCCGGAGGGCTTCTTCACGGTCGGAGCCTTGAAGCTCCACTTCCTGCCGCCGAAACCGAGGGTTCCCGCGGCGACGCCGCCGCTGAGACGGGCGGTGAGCGAGGCGTCGCCGCGGCCGGACAGGGTGACCTTGCCGTCGGCGGCCCTGCCCTTCATCCAGGCCTCGACCCTGCCGTCGCAGAAGTAGCCGACCGCCTTGCCGTTCCTGACGGAGACGGCGATCAGGCCGCCGTTGCCGGTGACCCGCCCGGCGTAGTCGGCCTTGGCGGGGGTGGGCCTGGCCGTCTTGGCGACCTCCGGCGTGGGCGACGCCTCCGTGACGGCCCGGGCGGGCGTGGCGGGTGCGTCGTCCTGGGCGTTGACGGTCCGGGTGGCGGGTGAGGTGGTGGCGCTGGCCACGCCGAGGGCGACGGCCATCACCGCTCCTGCCGCCAGTGTGTATACGGGCCCCAGCCGTGTCATATCCGCTCCCTGGGGTGGTGGATGGTGACATCAGGTGTACCGGCCGTGGTTCCGGGCGTCTGTGAACTAATCCGCACTCGGAAGGACGACCTTGGATCCTCACCGAACTACGAGAAAGCCGGATAATTCAGGTACTGGATTGAAAAATCTGACTAGAGAGGTCTCGTCATCGCGGCCCGGACGTGTTGCTCTTGACTGTGTACGGCCGGGGACCGGGTATCCGGTCGCGGGAGGTGATCGTTTCCGGAGAACGGGGTACTAGTAGGAACGCTGCGATTTGCCGCATCCATAGGGGTTGCGGCCTGCTGTTACGGAGACGACTGGAACGGTCCGGGGCGAGTTGTCCCGGTCTGAATGGGCTTCCTGCAAGGAGGTGCTGAGCGTGGCCTCGGGCCCCCACGACCCGCGCTCGCAAGAGTGGCCGGCGGACGACGACGGCGTGCACGACGACGCTATACACGAAGGCAGGTCCCAGGAGCCCCAGACGTCACCGCCGACGATCCAGCACTCCCCGCCAGGCCCCTCGGACGACGGCACGCGAGGGCGTCCGATGGCCTCCCCGTGGATGCTCCCGCCGTTCGCCGCGCCGACCCCGGACGACGGCGAGCCGCAGCAGGCCCGCCCCGAAGGACTCGGGAGCGAGCGCCGCCGACCGTACGCCCGCCCCTACGGCCCCTCCTCCCAGTCCTCGGGCCCCTCGCCCGCGCCGGAGACCTCCGCCGACCCCTCGGGCGAGGAGGGGCGGTCAGCGGGGCAGGGACGCCACGCCACGCCCGATCAGGGGCGGCCGCGGCTGGCGGACCGTCCCGACCTCCTCGTCGCCTCAGGACCGGCTCCAGAGCGCGGGAGGAGGAGAAGGGCGGATCGCCCCGACCTCCTCGTCGCCTCGGGGCCGCCCCGCGAACCGGGAGGGAGCGGGAGAAAGGAGTCCTCGCAGCCCTCCGCCGAGGAGCGGATCAGGGTCGAGCCGAGCATCGCGGCGACACCGGAACCGGCGCCGGAGCCCGGACCCGAGCGTGGAGCGCCGTCCGGGCCGGCGTCCGAACCCGAACCCGAGCCCGAGTGGCCCTCCGCGACGGCCGAGGACGACTTCGAGCCCGTACGAAGAGTGGGGCGCCCACCGGGCGGCAGGCCCGCCAGGCCCGACATGCTCGTCGCGCAGGGCCCGCCGGGCAGGCGGGGGACGAACGGCGGGCGGCACCACCGCCCGGCCACCGCCCCCTCCGCCGTGCGCCGCTCCAGCCCGACCAGGCGCAGGCGTGGCCGTGGTCTGGTGATCCCGTTCCTGATGGTTCTGGTCCTCACCGTCGCGGTCGGCGGCGGCCTGGTCCTGTGGGGCTGGGTGAGCAGCCCGTTCGCCACCGGACTCCGGCTGGTCGGTGACGAGGTGACGTCGGGCGACGACAACTTCGTGCCGCAGGCCGGTGTCGGCGGCAACGGATCCAACCAGGTGCTCAACGCGGTGGCCTCGGTGGGTTCCGTCATGGTCGCGGTCGGCAGCGACACCACCAGCCCGGTCCCCAGGCCGCTGTTCCTCGTCTCCCCCGACGGTGGCACGACCTGGCAGCTGGGCAAGGTGACCGGTCCGGAGGGGTACGAGACGGGGCCGACCACGGTGGGCCGGGTGGCGGGCGGCGACGGCCTCTGGCTGGCGGCCGGAAACGACCCCCTCGGCGGCGGGCACGGCCTGTGGACCAGCTCCGACGGCTACGCCTGGACCGCGGCCGACCCCGGCGGGCTGGACGCCTTCGCCCGCGGGGACAAGATCATGGATCTGGCGAGGACCGATTCCGGGTTCGTCGCGGTCGGCGCCGCCGTACTGGACGACGGCACCACCGGGGCCGTCGCCTGGGTCTCCTCGGACGGGCGCGCCTGGGACCGGGTGGAGACCCGGGAGATCGGCATGCCGGACAAGGTGCGCGGCATGAAGGCGGTGGTCGCCAGGGGCGGCGCCGTCGTCGCGCTGGCGGACCCGGCCCAGGGGCAGTCCACCTCGGTCATCCTGCGCTCGTCCGACGGCGGCAGGAACTGGCAGCGCACCGGCGCCGCGCTCAACGACGTCATCCCCGAGCCGGGCGCGCTGGCCGTGGCCGGCGACGGGTTCGTCCTCGTACCGACCCAGCAGCGCAGCGACAGGGGAGAGGTCCGCGTCTACTGCTCCGGTGACGGCGCCGACTGGAAGGCGTGCGGAGCCATCACCGGCCTGGGGCAGGAGGGCACGGGTGTCAAGCGCCTCGCCTCCTCCTCGGCGGGGGTGGCCGCGGTCGTCGAGTCCGGCTTCGAGCGCTACACCGTCCACACCAGCGAGGACGGCCGCGACTGGAGCAAGACCACCGATCTCGGCGAGGTGCCCGGCTCGCTGCGCGCGCTCGCGCTGTCCGACACCGGCACGCTCGTCGTCGGCGGCGACGAACGCGCCGCCGACGTGGACAACCGGGTGGTCCTCATCACCGCGCCCAAGGGGGGCGAGGCGAGGCCGGTACCGCTGAGCGGCATCCAGGGCCTCGCCAGAGCCGCCCGCGAGACGGCCAGGGTGGCCTCGGGGGACGGCAGGTTCGTGGCGGTGGGCACCGTCTCCGGCGACGCCGGGATCTGGAGCAGCGCCGCCGGAGACGCCTGGAAGGCGGGCGGCCCGGCGCGGCTCTTCGGCGGTCCGAGGCGACAGGCGCTCGCCGACGTCGCGCACGGCAGGCGGGGCTGGCTGGCGGCGGGCAGCACGATGACCGACGCCTCCTCCACCGAGCCCCTGCTGTTCACCTCCGCGGACGGCGAGAGCTGGCGCAGGGTGCCGGTGCTCGGCCCTCTCGCGCCGGCGGGCGACCACGACTTCCTCGCCCCGCACGCGGTGGCGGCGGGGCCGTCCGGCTACGTCATGGCGGGCGAGGACCGCGGCCCCGCCGCCACCGTGCCCGTCCTGTGGTTCTCCGCCGACCTCAAGCGCTTCTCCAGGGCGTCCAAGCTTCCCGCGGGCGGTACGGGGGTGCGGCTGTACGACGTCTCGGCGACCTCGTCCGGGTACGTCGCCGTCGGCGGCACCGGTACGGCCGAGCGCGAGACCGGCGTGGTGTGGGTGTCGGCCGACGGGGTCAACTGGACCGCGCGCAAGCCGGTCCTGCCGCCGGGGGCGACGTCCGCGGGCCTGCGGCACGTGGTCCTGTACGGCGGGTACGTCGTCGCGGCGGGCACGGCACAGACCGAGGAGGGCAGGAAGGCGTTCGGCGCGGTCTCCGACGACAACGGGGCGAGCTGGGAGTTCTCCTGGTTCCCCACGGACCGGGCGTCCGCCGTCCAGGATCTCGCCGCGACACCCGAGGGCGTGGTGGCCGTCGGCTGGCACGGGGTGGCGGGGGCCGGCGACAGCGCGGCCTGGACCTCGGAGGACGGCCTCAACTGGCAGCGCCACACCCCCAGCCAGGGCAGCCTGGACGGCGAGGGCGCCCAGTGGCTCGGCGCGGTGGCGGTCTCCGGCACCCAGGTCGTCGCCCTGGGCCGCTCCACCACCTACAGTGCGGACCACCTCACCCTGTGGCGTTCCACGCTCACCTCGTCACGATGACAGGAGGCTCCACCACGCACAGTGCGGAACGCCTCACCCTTTGGCGCTCCGCGCTCACCTCGTCACGAGGACGGGAAACCGCGGCGCCACGCGCTCACCCGCGTCGCCCGGCGCTCCCGGGCCGCGTGGCGCTCGCGGCGATCCCGTGGCGCTTCACCCTGGCGCGATGACCGCCCACTCGGTCAGCGCGTCCAGCAGGCCGGGGGTGAGGGGGAGGCGCGCGAGCTCCTCGCGGGTGAACCAGCGGGCGTCCGCGGCGTCGTCCCCCGCGGCGAGCGTGCCGCCGGAGACCTCGGCGAGGTAGTCGCGGATCTCGTAGACGGTGTCACCGGGACCGGGGCGGTCGACGGTCCCGGCCAGACGTCCGGGAACGACCGTGAGCCCGGTCTCCTCAAGGACCTCCCGCACGACCGCCTCGGAGTCGGACTCCCCGGATTCGACCCGCCCTCCGGGGACGGACCACAGGCCTTCGCCCGGCGGGTGGCCACGACGCACCAGAAGCATCCGCCCCGACCCGTCGAGGACGATCGCTCCAACACAATTTACGCGCACGTGAACAAGATTACGTTGTGATAACGCCCCAACCTCTTGACGGATGACCCGTACAAGAAGCAGCGTGGGTAGGCGTGAAAGCCGCCCCTGTCTGTCCACGGTGTTTCGGCCCGCTTCGTCCGCCGAGTGCTTGGTCAAGCTCCTGGAGATGCGGTCCGCACGGCGATGTCCTGCCGTTCCAGCCACCCAGACCTCCGTCGTCCGCCGCGGTGGAGGCCGTCACCCGAGACTCCCGCGTCCCCGCCTGGGTTCCCTGGCCGCTGCCCACGGGGTGGCTGGTCACGGGATTCGCCGAGGCGGGCGACGAGCGCAGCGGTACGCGGGCCACCGTGGTCGCGGTCTCCGGTCCCTCGCTGACCTACGGTCCCGCCGACCTGCTGATCATCGCGGAGGAGCCCGGGGTGGGACTCGGCGCGGCGTTCGCGGGGCTGGAGGGCACCGACCCCGGCACCGGGTTCGACCAGGGCCCGCCGCACGCCAAGATCGACGTCAGGGGCCATCCGTGCTCCCTGTGGTGCGTCACCGCCGCCCCCGACCGGGCCGTCTACGCCGGTGAGGCCATGGGAAACTGGCTCTGGGTGGTCGTGTGGCCCCCGGAGGCCGGTTACCTCATCACCCTCGCCGAGCTCTCCCTGCGCGATCTGCGCGACCAGGACCAGGCCCTTGACCTGCCCTTCGGGGCGTTCTCCCCGCGTCTGGACGTCCCGGCGTCCTGACACTCGCCCGCTCGCGTCCCCTTTGTTCGGAGCCTTGACCGTTCCGTCCGAACCGGAGGGCGGGTGTAGGCAGTAAAGTTCGGAAGCGTGACAGCGCGTATCGAGCGAGTGGTGACCGAGGGCGTCGTCGATGTCGACGGCGTCGAGCACAAGGTCGAGAACAACACGTGGATCCTGGGTGACGACGAGGATGTCATCGTCATCGACGCCGCGCGCGACGCGGAGAAGATCCTGGAGAAGGTCGGCGAGCGGGAGGTGCTGGCGATCATCTGCACCCACGGCCTGCCCGACCACGTGGGCGCGGCCATCGAGGTCGCGGCCAGAGACGAGGCGGTGGTCGCCCTTCACCCGAAGGACCGGCCGCTGTGGCGGCTGACCTGGCCCGACACCTGGCCCGACATCGACATGGAGGACGAGGGCCTGTTCGAGGTCGGCGGCGTCCAGTTGGAGGTCATGTCCACCCCCGGCATCTCCCAGGGTGGTGTCTCGCTGTACTGCGAGGCCCTGGACGCGGTCTTCACCGGCAAGACCCTCCAGGCCGACGGCCCCGGCAGGATCGGCGGTGAGTATCCCGCCCTGGCCGACCAGCTGACGGCGATCGGCGGGCGGCTGTTCACCCTGCCGCACAGCACCCGGGTGCTGCCCGCGCACGGGGAGGAGACGACCATCGGCGACCTGGAGCCCCAGTTCGACGCCTGGCTCTCCGGATCGCTGACCCGCGGCGCCGAGGCGCCGGAAGAGGAGGGCCCGCTCACCGACGGCACGCGCGCGGCGGGAATCCGGCTGAACCTCCGGGACGAACAGCTCTAAATGGATCAGCTTCCCCTGGAGGGCATGCCGCGGCGGCTCTACGCCTGTACGCCGTCGCGGCTGAACAACTGGCTCGACTGCCCCCGCCGCTACCGGTTCACCTACCTGGACCGGCCCGCGCCGCGGAAGGGCCCGGCGTGGGCGCACAACAGCGTGGGCGCCAGCGTCCACAACGCCCTCGCCGCCTGGTGGCGTGAGCCGCCCGAGCGGCGTACGCCCGAGGTCGCGGGAAGCCTGCTCATCAGGGGATGGATCAACGAGGGGTTCCGCGACGCGGAGCAGTCGCGGACCTGGCGGGATCGGGCCAGGGAGATGGTCAGCGGATACGTGGCGAGCCTCGACCCCTCCGCCGAGCCGGTCGGCGTCGAGCGTACGGTCGCCACACGCACCTCCGTCGTCGCGCTCTCCGGCCGGGTGGACCGGCTCGACCGGCGCGGCGAGGAGCTGGTCGTGGTCGACTACAAGACCGGCAGACGCCCGCTCACCACCGACGACGCCCGCTCCTCGCTCGCGCTGGCGGTCTACGCCATCGCCTCCTCCCGGATGATGCGCCGCCCCTGCCACCGGGTCGAGCTCCACCACCTGCCGACCGCCTCGATCGTGGAGTGGGAGCACACCGACGAGTCGCTCGCCCGCCACCTGGGCCACGCCGAGGAGATCGCCGTCGAGGCGTCCGGCGCCGACGAGCGCTACAAGGAGTGGTCGGCCACGGCCCGGCCCAAGGGAGCCGCCCCGACGAAGGCACGCGGCGGCGACCAGGCCCCGCCCGTCGTGCCCCCCGAGATCGACGCGGCCTTCCCACCCCGTACGGGACCCCTGTGCTCCTGGTGCGACTTCCGCCGCCACTGCCCCGAGGGGCAGGCCGCGGGCACCGAGCGCGAGCCCTGGGCGGCCCTCTCCGACTGATGGCGAGGACTTGGCGACGGCATCCCCCGCGCTGAAGCCGAGGGATCGCCCGCGCTGAAGCCGAGGACCGTCTCACCGGCCCCGCGCCCGAACAACAGGGCTCGACGTCGCGCGCCTTCGTCGGGGCGGCACCCGCTCACCCGGGACGCCGTTCGAAGGCGGTCACGCGACGACCCGATGCCACCCGCCGGGACCTGGCGGGGTCAGCTCCTGAGACGGCTCTCGGCGGCGTTCCAGAAGCGGATGAGGGCGGCGGCCGTGGTCTCCGGTGCCTCCACCGCGGGAGAGTGGGCCGCGCCGGGGACGACCACGCACTCGGCGTCCAGGCGGCGGGCCATCTCCGCCTGCATGCGCGGCGGCCAGCCGTCGTCGTGCTCGCCGTACAGGACCAGGGTGTCGACCTCGACCTGGGTGAGCTCGTCGCACCGGTCGGGCGCGGTGAGCACCTCGTTGGTCATCGTGAGCATGCCGACGGTCGAGTTGGCGAACAGCCGCTTGCGCAGGAAGGCGATGATCTCGTCGGACACCCCGGAGGCGAGGGCATCGGGCTCCAGCCGGGTGTGCCACAGGTGTTCGAGACCGACTTCGGGCAGCTCCGAGATCATGAAGCGGCCCGCGCGCTCGCGGGGCCCGACGATCGCGGCCGGCCCGGAGCTCATGAGCGTGTAGGACACGAACCGGGTGCGGCCGTCGATGACCGCCTCCCGGGTGACCAGGCCGCCGAACGAGTGGCCCACCAGGTGGATCGGACCCCCGTGGCCGATCACCTGGGCCAGGACGTCGACGTCGTTGCCGAGCGCGGCGCGGGTGTAGGCGCTCCTGTCGTCAGGGCCGTTCGTCTCGAACTGGCCGCGCATGTCGATCGCGACGACCTGGCGACCCGACTGCGCGAGAGTCTGCAGGACCGCGATGAAGTCTTCCTTGCTGCCGGTCAGGCCGGGCACCAGCAGGGCGGGCCATCGCTCCGGGATGCCGCTGACGGGCAGGGCCTCCAGTACGGCGAAGGAGCCCACCGCCGTCTCGATCTGGCGAGAGCGGACGCCAGGAGGCAGGGTCAGAAAACGCGGCGTACTCACGTGGCCCCACGATACCTCTCTTGGTGACTGCGCTCCGTGCGTCCGCGAGGGGCCGGGAGCGTGAAAAGGGGCGCTACCGATATGGTCGCGCCCCTTTTCATGGTGGTACTTGCTAGTTGGGGCGACGCGATCCTCGCTGTTGACCGTTGCGTACCGGCGGTCGGCGGCGGCTCTGCACGCGTTCCGAGGCCGCCGAGGGGGCGATCTCGTCATCGTCCGACGCCAGGTCCGGGGACTTGAAGATCACCGAGAACGGGCTCGGAGGAATGATCTTCTCGGGCTGAGGCCGGGGCGCGGGAGCCTCGACCACGGGCTCGTCGTCCCAGCGTTCCGCCACGATGTCGTCCTCTCTGGGCTCCGCGAACGCCGCGACCCGCTCGTCGGCCCGCGGCGGGGCCGAAGGGGTCTGCGGAGCCGCGGGGACGTCCGCCACCTGCTCGCGGCGGGCGCGGCGCTGCCGGCGAACCGGCTCCTCCGCGACGGGCTCGGGGTGAACCGGAGCCTCGGACGTGCCGGTGAGGCTCACCTCGGGGTTCAGCCCCGCCTTGCGGGCCCTGCCCCTGCGGGGCGCGGCCTCGGGCTGCTCGTCACGGATGTCCCTGCGGGCTGCCACATCCGCCTCCACCTCGGCGATCTCGACGACAGGGGACTGGAGTCCTTCGTCCGCGACCGGCGCGGAAACCTCCCCGCCGCTACGGCCGCCACGGGTGCGACGGCGTTCGCGGGACGTGCGCGCGGGACGCTCGCGACGCTCCTCGCGATCGTCCTCGCGTCCCTTGCGGGATGGACGGGAGCGGATGCGCCCCGTCTCGCCGAGGTCCTCGACCTCCTCGGCGGCCAGACCCGCCCGGGAGCGGTTGGCGCGCGGCAGCACGCCCTTGGTGCCCTCGGGGATGCCCAGGTCGCTGAAGACGTGCGGGGAGGTCGAGTAGGTCTCGACCGGCTCGGGGAAGGGGAGCGAGAGCGCGTTGTTGATGACCTTCCAGCGAGTGAGGTCCTCCCACTCGACGAAGGTCACCGCGACGCCCGTCTTGCCGGCCCGGCCGGTGCGGCCGATCCGGTGGACGTACGCCTTCTCGTCCTGCGGGCAGTCGTAGTTGACGACGTGGGTGACGTCGTCGACGTCGATGCCGCGCGCCGCGACGTCGGTCGCGACCAGCACGTCGATCTTGCCGTTGCGGAAGGCCCGCAGGGCCTGCTCACGCTGGCCCTGGCCGAGGTCGCCGTGGACGGCCGCGGCGGCGAAGCCACGCTCCTTGAGCTGCTCGACGACCATGTCGCAGGCGCGCTTGGTCTCGCAGAAGATCATGGTGAGACCGCGGCCCTCGCACTGCAGCAGGCGGCCGACAATCTCGATCTTGTCCATCCGGTGCGTCCGCCAGACGAACTGGGTCGTCTGCGGGGTCGCCTCGGCCTCGGCGTCGTTGTTCTCCGCCCGCACGTGGGTGGGGCGGGTGAGGTAACGCCTGGACAGGGCGACGATCTCGCCCGGCAGGGTCGCGGAGAACAGCATCGTCTGCCGCTCCGCCGGGATGAGCTTGATGATGCGCTCGATGTCGGGCAGGAAGCCCAGGTCGAGCATCCGGTCGGCCTCGTCCAGGACGAGGGTCCCGATCTGGCTGAGGTCGAGGTGCTTCTGCTTGACCAGGTCGAGCAGGCGGCCCGGGGTGCCGACGATGACGTCGACACCCTGCTTGAGCGCCTCGATCTGGGGTTCGTAGGCGCGCCCGCCGTACACGGTGAGGATCCGCGAGCCGAGCTTGCCGGCCGCCGTCACGAGGTCCTCGGTGACCTGGACGGCGAGCTCGCGGGTCGGTACGACGACCAGCCCGCGGGGCTTCTTGCGGTTCTTCCTCGGCTTGCCGACCCGCTGCAGCATCGCCACGCCGAAGGCGTAGGTCTTGCCGGTGCCGGTGCGCGCCTGGCCGATGATGTCCTGGCCGTTGAGGGCCAGGGGGAGTGCCATTTCCTGGATCGGGAACGGCGCGATGATGCCCTCGGTCTCAAGGGCATCGGCGATCTCTGGGGTGACTCCGAGGTCTCGGAACGTCGTCAGCTTGGCCTGCCTAAATCTCCGTTGAAGGCAGGCCTGCCGGGACCACGGGCAGAAAACGTGTCCCCGTGCCGGGTCCTCGCGGAAGGTCCAGCCCTCTCATGTCATCAGCGACCGCTGCGGCGTCACGCCGACGTATGGGGGCGTCCGGGCGTGGATATCCCGGATTAACACGGTGCGGTCGCACTTTCACAGAGCAGTGTACTCGATACCACAACGGAGAACCGATTTCTTCGTATTCCCGGTGAATCGTGAGGCCGCCGAACTCGTAGGCTGCCTCCATGAGCGATTCCCCCCCCGGCGTCTCCGACCTGCTCGGCGTCCTCGCCTACGCCGAGCTGACCGCGTTCCTCAGGCTCGCCGAGGACGCCACCAGGTACGCCCCCTCGCTGACCGATCAGGCCGCCCTCGGCGGCCTCGCGGCGGCGGAGTACGCGCACTTCGAGTTGCTCCGCGACCGGCTCACCTCCCTGGGCGTGGACCCCGAGGAGGCGATGGCGCCGTTCACCGGGCCGCTGGACGACTGGCACGCCCGGACCTTCCCGGGAGACTGGCTGGAGGCTCTGGTCAAGGCGTACGTCGGCACCGGGATCGCGCTCGACTTCTACCGCGAGGCGGCCGTCGGTGTGGACGACGAGACGCGGGAACTCGTCGACGAGGTCCTCACGGACGAGGGACGGTCGCAGTTCGCCGTCGAGCGGGTCCGCGCGGCGCTCTCCGAGGATCCCAAGCAGGCGGGACGGCTCGCGCTGTGGGCGAGGCGGATGGTGGGAGAGGCACTGAGCCAGGGGCAGCACGTGGCCGCGGCCAGACCGGAGCTCGCGGCCCTGCTGGTGGAGGCGGTGGGAGAGGACATCAGCCGGATGTTCTCCCGGCTGAGCGAGAAGCACGGCCGGCGGATGGCCGCCCTGGGGCTCACCCCGGGTCCCTGACGGGCTTCCCGCACGTGCCGGGCCCGGGGCCTTCGATCGCCTTCGAGCCTGTTCGCCGGTGGCGGAGAGGGGAAGCCGGTCGGCGGATCACGACACGTGAGGCGGCGAACAGCTGTAGCGTGCGAGACATGAGGGCCTCGCGCCGCTATGGCAGTTCCTTGACGAGATGTGGGCCGAACCGCTGGACTTCGCGTCCCGTGCTGCGCAGGGGAGGTGCGGGCTGCCCGGCGGTGAGCCGGGGGCGGGAGCATCTGCGCCGCGTCAGACGTCCGCGCTGCTGCGGGTTCGGCGAGCGGGACGAGTGCTCAGGCACCTGAGGCTTCGGCGGCTGTGGTTTCGGCATCCGGGAGCGGGATGTTCTCAGGGCGACCGTCCTGCCACCGGATGTGCCTGAGCCGGGCGCCCCTCCCTGCGGCTCCGGCGGCGCGCTCGCACCGGATCCGCGGACCGCGCCATGCCGACGAGGGACGACGACCTGGCGCGAGCCCGGAATCCGTCAGAGCGTGCCGCCGAAGCCGACGGGACGCGCCTGCTCCTCGCCGATCTCGATGAAGCCGAGTGAGGCGACCGGGACGATGATCTTTCGGCCGTTGACGTCGGTGATGGTGAGGACACCGCTGCTGGACGAGAGGGCGGCGCTGACCTCGCCCTCAAGCTGCTCGGCCGTGAGGTCGGTCTCCACTACGAGTTCACGGTGCACGGAACGTACGCCGATCTTGATTTCCATCGTGCTCCCTTTTCGATGAGGGTTGCTCGCCCCATGGTCTCCCCAACGAAGGCCCGACGCGCGGGTTGATCGCGCGAAGCGAACAGCTGATCGCGGCGAGCGAACAACCGGATCGCAGGCGGGAGCGCGATCGGCCCCGGGACCTCAGTGGTCGGCGACGGTGCGCGGGAAACCGGAGATGCCGCGCCACGACAGGCGGGCGATGAGCTGGGTGGCCGCGTCCTTGGGAATGGAGCCGTTGCTGCTGATCCAGTAACGGGCGCTGACCTCGGCCATGCCGACGAGCCCGACGCCGAGCAGGCGCGCCTCGTCGCTGGAGCAGCCGGTGTCCTCCTGGATGACCTGACTGATCATCTCGGCGCTCTCACGGAGGTTGCGTTCCATGCGCTGGCGGACCGGGGCGACGTTGCGCAGGTCCGACTCGAAGACCAGCCGGAACGCCTCCCCCTGGGTGGAGACGAAGTCGAAGAAGGCGCCGATCGCGGCCTGGACGCGCTGTTTGTTGTCCGTGGTGGAGGCGAGGGCGTCGCGACAGCGGGCGATCATGTCGTCCACGTGCAGGTCGAGCAGCGCCAGATAGAGCTCCTGCTTGCCGGGGAAGTGCTGGTAGAGAACCGGCTTGCTCACCCCTGCCCGCTCGGCGATCTCGTCCATCGCGGCCGCGTGGTAGCCGTTCTCCACGAACACCTCCTGTGCCGCGCTGAGCAGCTGGCGGCGGCGAGCTGTTCGGGGCAGCCGGGTGCCCCGGGGCTTGGCGTCCGGGGTAGCGGTCACGTGGTCTCCTCGTGTCAAGCTCCTGGCGTCTGGGGCCATCCTACGCGTGGGTAACCCGGGTCAGCGATAGTCGTCCTCGTCGAGCTCGACGGTGCGTCGCTGCTCGAAGGCGTCCGCCGGATCGGCCTCCAGGGGGACGGAGTCGGGCCACCGCGGCTCTTCCTCGCGCGTCGCGCGGCTCTGCTCGGCGGCGTCGGCGGGATCCACCTCCAGCGGGAGGTCGGTGGGAGTCTCCGAGCCGTTCTCGCGCACCGGCCTGTGCTGCTCGGCGGCGTCGGCCGCGGGCGTCTCGACGGAGAGCTCCTCGGGAAGGTCGTCGGCCGTTTCCCCGTGTGATCTGTCGTCCCACGCGTTCATTTTCAGACATCCCCTGTCGTCATCCGGGCTTCGGCAAGCTCCCTCTCCTCGCCCGGTTCCGGTAAACGTCGGACATCGCCCAGCGTACGACCTCGGGTGCCGCGCGCAGAGAAAGACGCGGCATCGGGCCGCTCATGGCGTCATCCATGGCGTCGACGGGGCTTGGCGAACGTGTGCGCGACATCCGGGCCGGGGTGAGGTGTCGGCGGAGAGGGCCGCGCTCGGTCGTTCGAGAGAGTGCCGTGCCGGCTGAGACGTGAGGGAGGGCCGTGGCCTTCGGGGATACAGGGGGCAGGGGATGTGAGGGGACGAGGAGTAAGGGGCGCGGAGGCGGTGCGGAGGGCCATGTGGTGGGCTTCGGATAACACGTCGGACAACGCAGGACGGGGGCCCCGCGGCCGGAAAACCGCGGAGCCCCCGCCTGTGTTTCGTGAGAAATGAGAATTCGCACTGTGTTGAGAGTCGAAATCCCGAGGATGTCATCCCCGGCTTTCTATGCTCACCGTCCGGACCGGCGTTCCCGAGTGGGCGAACGCGACCCTGGTGAACATGGGATTCCTACTTCTCGGTAACGGTTTCCGAGCCGCTGTGAAACGCGGTTCCAGCCGTTGTCGGCCTCGTGTTCCGCCCCCGTGTCAAGCGGGGATCAGGACGCGGCGACCGGAGGCGCCGTGGGCTCCGGGTAAGGCCTGTGCTCGTGCTCGTGCTCGTGCTCCTTGAGAGGCACGAGGCGGTCGGAGCGGGTCTTGTTGTGCAGCCGGTTCCGGTTGCAGCTGTCGTTGTTGAGCGTCAGACGGAAGCGGTGGTGAGTGCGACGGAACTCACGGTCACGACGGCAGCAGCCGCCGCCGCCCCAGGTCGTGAAGGTGCCGGCGGTGACCGCGGTGGTCATCGCGTTGGCGCTGGTGACGGTGGTCGCCGCACCCATGGCGACGACTCCGCCGGCCAGTGCCGTGCTGATCGCGAGCCCTGCGAGAACACTCTTGAACTCGGGCATTGCGTTTCCCCCTTGAAAGGATCGATTTACCAATTTTTGGCATTTACCGTGCGAGTCGGGAATTGCCAGAGATGGTTAGAGATAGCCGGTGATGAGCCATCCCTGCTTGTCATGGTTTCCTCACATGTCTGATGACAAACGAAGATCGAAGGCTTTTACCCTACTCTTAGCTATTTATCGTCGATGTTGGATGCTTATTGGTCGCTTTAAAGCGAAATGTATTTAATGTCGGATTTGTTCTTCGGGGAGGAAAGAGGGCCGGATGTCGCCGAGAGGGGGACGGTGCGGTTCGCGCCCGCCGAGAGTGTCGTGCGGCCTCGGCTTCCGGCGTCTCGATCGCGCGTTTCCCGGAGGGGACGGTTCTTCCCGTGGCGATCCGCCGATGGTCCGAACGGACGCCGGTGCCGCGGGGGGCGGCCGGGTGGAGGGGAGAGGCGGTATGCCGTGAATAGGCATGAACGACGAAGGCCCCGCGGTGTGGAAACCGCGGGGCCTCGCTGTCACTTCGTGAGATGAGAATTCGCACTGTGGTGAGGATCAGGCACCCGCGGATCTCTCCTCGGGGTCCCACTGTCGTCGTTCGGCCGGTTCCCCTGGGTGAGGAGCACGGTCGCGGCGAGCGCGGGGTCCTGTCTCTCCGTTGTCACGGCCTGGAAACCGCGGGAAATCGTGGATCCCGCCGTGAGTGATTTTGTTCTCCGAACGTGCCGCGCCCCGGTCGGGGGATGCGGCCTCGCTCCGAGGACTAACCGACGGCGCCCGTGCCGATCAGCGGCACGATGCGGTCGTTGCGGTTGTCGTTGAACAGCTCGTTGTCGTTGTTGTTGTGGTTGTTGATGATCAGCCTGAAGCGCTTGCGGCTGTGGTGACGGCGCCAGTGGCCGCCACCGCAGCAGCAGCGACGCTCGCAGCCGCCGCCGCAGGTCGGGAAGGCGGCGGCGGTGACCGTGGTGGTCATCGCGTTGGCGCTCATGACAGTGGTCGCCGCGCCCATGGTGACGATCCCGCCGGCCAGCGCGGTGCTGATCGCGAGCCCTGCCATGACACTCTTGAACTTGGGCATTGCGTTTCCCCCTTGTAAGGACTAAGTATCCCCGTTTTTGACTTTTCCCGTATAAGCCGGAAATTGTCAGGGATGGCCGGTGATGAGCCATCCCTGGTTGTCATAGTTTCCTCGCATGTCTGCTGACAAACGGAGATCGAAGGCTTTTGCGATCCTCTTAGCTATTTATCGTCGATGTTGGATGCTTATTGGTCGCTTTGAAATGAAATGCATTTAATGTCCGATTTGTTCTTTGGGGGGCGAGGTGAGGGGGCGGGACGCCGTCGAGGGGCGGGCCTTTGCCGCTTCATGCGCGGGCGCCGAGATGGCGGGAGGAGTTCACGGTTCGGGGGAGATGCCGGGCGCCGGCGGGAAAGGCGGAGGGCGGGAGGTCGCGGAGGACGCGCGAAGGCCCCGCGGTCCGGAAACCGCGGGGCCTCGCCGTTACTTCGTGAGATGAGAACTCGCACTGTGGTGAGAGTCAGGTGCCTGTAGATCTCTCCTCAGGTTTCCGCTGTCGTCGTTTGACCCGTTCCCCTGGATGAGGAGCACGGTCGCGGCGAGCGCGGGATCCTGTCTCTCCGTCACGGTCGCGAGGCCGCGGAAAATCGCGGACCGGGCCGTGAGTGATCCTGTCCTCCGATGGTGCCGCGCCCCTGTGTGGTACGCGATCCCGGGCCGGTGACTTACTCGTCGTCGTCGTCACCGAAGGCCAGAGGCCGGAGGAGACCGTTGCGGTTCTCGTTGCGCAGCTCGTTGTGGTTGTTGTTGTGGTTGTTGATGATCACCTTGATGCGGTGGTGGCTGCGACGGTGGTGGCGCCAGCCGCCACCACAGCAGCGGCCGCAGCCGCGACGCCAGCCGCAGCCGCCGCCACAGGTCGGGAAGGCGGCGGCGGTGATCGTGGTGGTCATCGCACCGGCGCTCGTGGCGGTGGTCGCCGCCCCCAAACCGACGACTCCGCCGGTCAGCGCCGTGCTGATCGCGACTCCTGCGAGGACACTCTTGTACTTGGGCATGCGTTTCCCCCTTGAAAGGATCGATTACCCCGATTTCTGACATTTTCCACATAAATCGGAATTGTCAAAGGTGGCTGACTGTGAGCCATCCCTGCTTGTCGTGATTTCCGCCCATGTGGGGCTAGAAACAGGAATCGAAGGGCTTTGCGCTGCTCTTATCTATTTATGACATGTGTTGGACTCTTATTAGTAGTTTTGAAATGAAATGTCTCTAATGTCGCCTTTGTTCTTTGATGGTGAGGCGTGGAGAGGGGGTCGGGTCGTCGACGTGCCCCTCGACGGTCGCGGTGCGGATGGAACGCCGTCGAATTAATGATGATAAATCGTGCAATAAAAGACATCTGGTGAAAAATGCGTTATGCGTCTTTCGTGGTAACCGGAGGCTGTCTCCCGGCATCTCGGGGGCCGAACTATCGTGGAAGGGCAGTGGGACGACAGGAGGCGAGTGGTGAACAACCCGATCCCCATCTGGCCGGGTGAGATGATCGATCTCGGCGAACAGCGGGTCCACGTGCGGTCGACACCCCGTGGGCCCTCCGAGACCGCCGTCTACGTGCACGGTCTCGCAGGCTCGGCGACCAACTGGACCGACCTGATGGACGAGCTGTCCGAGACGGTGACAGGCCACGCCCTCGACCTGCCCGGCGCCGGATACTCGCCCGCGCCGCCGGGCGCCGACTACTCCGTCGACGCCCACGCCCGGACCGTCGCGGCCCTGATCGAGCGGCTCTCCAACGCTCCCGTACACCTGTTCGGAAACTCCCTGGGTGGTGCCGTCTCGGTGCGGGTCGCGGCCACCCGCCCCGACCTGGTCCGGTCGCTCACCCTGATCTCGCCGGCCCTGCCCGACCTTCTGCCCAGGTACGCTCCGGCTCGGGTCGCGCTGTCCACCGTGCCCCGCATCGGCGAGTGGGCCGCGAGCAGGCTCACCCTCTTGCCCGCCGAGCGCAGGCTCGGCGCGACGCTCGCCCTGTGTTACGCCGACACCGGGCGGATCCACCCTGATCGGCTCAGGGAGGCGGCCGAGGAGCTGCGCCGCAGGGACGGCCTCCCGTACGCGGTGGAGGCGATGATCAACTCGGCCCGGGGCATCGTCGCCGAGTACTTCAGGCGCGGGGAGACGAACCTGTGGCGGCAGGCGGCCCAGGTGAGCGCGCCCACGCTGGTCGTCCACGGCCGCCACGACCGCCTCGTCAACCCCCGCATGGCCGCCCGTGCGGTCCGGACGTTCCCGCGCGTGCGGCTGGTGCTGCTGCCCGACGCCGGGCACGTGGCCCAGATGGAGTTCCCCGAGCGGGTGGCCCGGGAGGCGAGGCTCCTCATCGCCGAGACGCGTCTCACACCGGTTGGGGAATGACGGGGGCACCGGGTTAGGTTGTGAGTGGAGCGTGCTGCGCCAGCCGCATCAAGGACCCCTGAAACGGGAGCAGAACTGTGTCGTTGCCACCGCTGGTAGAGCCGGCAGCCGAGCTGACCGTCGACGAGGTGCGCCGTTACTCGCGCCACCTGATCATCCCGGACGTGGGCATGGCCGGGCAGAAGCGTCTGAAGAACGCCAAGGTGCTCTGCGTGGGCGCCGGAGGCCTGGGTTCTCCGGCGCTGCTCTATCTCGCGGCGGCGGGAGTGGGCACGCTCGGCGTCATCGACTTCGACGTGGTCGATGAGTCCAACCTGCAGCGGCAGGTCATCCACGGCCAGGCCGACGTCGGCCGCCCCAAGGCGGAGAGCGCCGCCGACAGCGTCAGGGAGATCAACCCGCTGGTCAACGTGGTCGTCCACAACGAGGTGCTCACCACGGACAACGTGATGGAGATCTTCGCCGCCTACGACCTCATCGTGGACGGCACCGACAACTTCGCCACCCGTTACATGGTCAACGACGCGGCCGTTCTCCTCGGCAAGCCGTACGTCTGGGGTTCGATCTACCGCTTCGACGGCCAGGCCAGCGTCTTCTGGGCCGAGCACGGCCCCTGCTACCGCTGCCTCTACCCCGAGCCCCCGCCGCCCGGCATGGTCCCCTCGTGCGCCGAGGGCGGCGTGCTCGGCGTGCTGTGCGCGTCGATCGGCTCCATCCAGGTCAACGAGGCGATCAAGCTCCTCGCGGGCATCGGGGAGCCGCTGGTCGGCCGTCTGATGATCTACGACGCCCTGGAGATGAACTACCGCTCGGTCAAGGTCCGCAAGGACCCCGAGTGCGTGCTCTGCGGCAAGAACCCGACGGTCACCCAGCTCCTCGACGACTACGAGGCGTTCTGCGGCGCGGTCTCCGAGGAGGCGCAGGAGGCCGCCTCCGGCTCCACGATCACCGCCGCCGAGCTCAAGTCCTGGCAGGACCAGGGCGAGAGCATCTACGTGATCGACGTCCGCGAGCCGAACGAGTACGAGATCGTGTCCATCCCCGGCGCCGTGCTCATCCCCAAGGGAGAGTTCCTCAACGGCTCCGCGCTGGAGCGGCTCCCGCAGGACAAGAAGATCGTCCTGCACTGCAAGTCCGGTGCCCGCTCCGCCGAGGTCCTCGCGGTCGTCAAGAGCGCCGGCTTCTCCGACGCCGTCCACGTGGGCGGCGGCGTGCTCAGCTGGATCAAGACGGTCGACCCGAGCCTGCCCACCTACTGAGGCCCCGTGTCCGGTATGTCCGGCGTCCCGTGGAGCACGCGCTCCGCGGGGCGCTCGCCGTTCAGGCGGTCCGCAGTGGTTCCAGTGGTTCCGTCGGGGTCACCAAGTGCTCTCCACACTGACGGATCTGGACGGAACGGCGGATGACACCCGCCTCGCCGCATTAAGGTCGGGGGCGTGCATGAAGTCCCACGTCAGCGGCGGCGTTCATGGCCGACGCTGGTCGTGGCCTCGGCCCTCACGATGTTCTGCGCGATCGTGGCCGGGGTGGCGAGCAGTGCCGCGGCGACGGAGCTCACCCGGGGGCCGACCCAGGCGGAGCTCGACCGGGCCGCCCTCGACGAGGTGGCCAGGCGCTGGCAGGCATGGCCGGCCGGGCGCGTCTTTCCCGAGACCGTCACCTACGCCCCCGAGCAGGGCGGCGAGGAGAAGGCCCGCCGGGTGGGCATCTCGCCGGAGACCCGCTGTGACAGGGCGGTCGACGCCCCGCTGCGCAAGGTGCTGCGACGGACCGGTTGCCTGGGCATCCTGCGGGCCACCTACATCGACGCGCTCCAGGGGATCGTCGTCACCGTCGGCGTCGCGGCCTTCGCGGACGAGATCGGCGCCACCACGGCGAGGACGGCACTGCCCAAGAGTGGCAGGCCCTCGCCGGGGTTGAGGGCGCTCGCCTTCCCCGGCACCGTCACCGACAGGTTCGTCTCCGCGGGGCGCCAGGCGGGCCTCGCCCGGCAGGCGGGCCCGTACCTGGTGATGGCCACCGTCGGGCAGACCGACGGCCGACCGGCGAGGGCGGTCGGCGAGCAGCGGCCGACCCTGTTCGCGTTCACCGGGGACATCGCCGACCGCATTCTCGCCAAGCTGTCCATGCCCGCCCACCCCGACTGCGCCTCCACGGAATGGCGATGCTGACCACGCCGAGGCGTCCGCCCGCCGCCGGGCCGTCCGTGGGGGTGCCTCCGGTGCTCACCGTGCTGGTGGCGCTGAGACTTCTGGTGTCACCGAGGGCACCGAGGGCGCTGAGAGCGCTGAGAAGCGCGGTGACGCGGGCGACGCCGGTGGTGCTGGCGGCCCTGGCGGTGCCGGTGGTCCTGGTTCCGGCACCGGTCGCGCGGGCCGACGACGTCAGGGACAGCCAGCGGGAGGTGCTGCGAACCCTTGACCTGCCCGCGGCCTGGCAGATCTCCGAGGGCAGGGGGGTGATCGTGGCCGTCCTCGACTCGGGGGTGGACCGCGACCACCGGGATCTCGCCGGCTCGGTGATCGAGGGCAAGGACTTCACGACCGGGGCCAACCCTCCGGGGGTGGAACCCCTGAGGCTGCACGGCACGTACATGGCGTCGCTGATCGCCGGACACGGGCACGGTCCCGGCGGCGGCGACGGGGTGATCGGCGTCGCGCCACGCGCGAAGGTGCTCTCCGTACGGGTCATCCTGGAGGACGAGGAGCCCGGTTTCCGGGAGTTCAACACCGCCGAGCGCTACGAGAACGTGGTGGCGAGGGGCATCAGGCACGCGGTGGACCGCGGCGCCGACGTGATCAACATGTCGATCTCCAAGGAGCTGGCGACCAGGGAGGAGCGGTCGGCGATCCGGTACGCGATCTCCAAGGGGGTCGTGCTCGTCGCGGCGGCGGGCAACGAGGGCGCGGAGAAGCCGGACGCGAGAGGTCACGCCCCCTACTCCTACCCGGCGGCCTTCCCCGGGGTGGTCTCGGTCGCCGCGACGGACCGCGGGCTGCGCCGGGCCTCGTTCTCCAACCGGAACCCCTCGGTCCTGGTGGCCGCGCCGGGGGTGGACATCCTCGGCGCCGGGCCGGGGGACGAGTACTGGGTCGGCCGGGGCACCTCGCAGGCGACCGCCCTGGTGTCGGGCGTCGCCGCCCTCATCAAGGCCAAATATCCAGATATGTCGCCCGCGCTGGTCGTGCAGGCGATCACCGCGGGAGCCACCCGGCGGCCCACCGGCGGCTACGACACCGATACGGGCTTCGGCGTCGTCAACGCCACCCGGGCACTCGCCGCCGCCGCCAGGATCTCCCGGCACACCCTCACCGCCGAGGGGGCCGGGGGCGCCGGCGGGCACGACCCCGCCCGCCCGCTGGGCAGGGCGGTCGAGCCCGTGCGGATCGTCCACCGCGACCGGGACCGGATCACCCTGTACGGCGGGGTGGCCGTGGCCGCCGGGCTCGGTGCGGTCGTCTCCCTGATCGTGCTCGCCGTGTGCATCGGCCGTACGCGCTCGTCGGAGATCGTCGAGGAACCCGTGCGGGACCCGTTCACGGCCCCCTGGCCGTGAGCCTCCGGCCTGACCGTGGACGTCCGGGCGGGAGAGCGCCGCGAAAATACACTCCACCGATAGGGCGGAGAGGTCCTTCGACGTAGCATCGGAAGTATGTCGCAGCAAGGGCGGTCCCGGGAGCCGGAGCGGCCCCTGGGGACTCCCGCCCCCCGCGCGCGCGGCGGCTGGCCGCCGTCCGGTTCACGGGTGGGTGGCACCGGCGGCGCCGGAGGCGGCCGGGGTCGGCGAGCGCCCGCGCCCGGTGCGTCCGCCCGGCGGGCCCGGGTGCGGTCCTGGCCCGCGGCGGGCCGCGACCGCGAGGCGGTCAGGCGGGCCGAGCTGGCGACCCTGGAGCAGGGCATCCACTTCCGTACGATCTTCCTGATCCTGGTGGGCACGATCCTCGCCATCGCCGCCACCAACGTGCTGACCGGCACGGTCGGGCTGGTGCGCGAGACGAGCTCACGCCCGCTGACCGCCGCCGAGCAGGCCCGCTACATCCAGGACGACATCGCCAGGCGCTGGTACACCTGGACCGCCGACCTGGTCTTCCCCGTCGAGTTGCAGTACATCGGCCTCGGCAGGGTCCAGCAGTACGCTCGCAGGGTCGGTCTCGCCCCCGAGGTGGCCTGCGCGGCGGGAACGGACGCGCCGGTGGGATCGGTGCTCTCCGAATACGGCTGCCGCACCCTGCTGCGGGCCACCTACGTCGACCAGACGTCCTCGTTCGTCTTCACCGTGGGCATCGCCGTGCTCGACAACGAGGAGCGGAGGCTCGCCGCGGCCGCGCAGCTGGGCGTGGACGACCGGGTGGGGGTGCGTCCCGTGGCCTTCCCCGGCACGGCGACCGAGCTCTTCGGGGCCGCGCAACGCCAGCGCAACGCCTGGGTGGGCGTCGGCCCCTACATCGTCTTCTCCACCGCCGGTTACACCGACGGGCGCACCCGGGCTGCGGTCGCCCCCGAGGAGATCCTGCACAGCGAGCTGTGGCCCGCGGCCCAGGCGGTCGCCGGGCGCATCGCCCGTGCCCTTGGCGACGAGCCGAGCGCCGTGCCCCAGTGCACCCAGGGGAACGTGTGCTGAGGCGGCGCCGGTTCTGGGCGGCGGGAGTGCTGGCCGCGCTCTGCGTGGCGGGTCCGGCGCTCGCCGGGCCGGTGTCGGCCGCCTCGCCGGTGTCGGCACCGTCTGTTTCCGTACAGCCCGGGGGGGCTGCGGACGTCCGAGAGGACCAGCGCTGGGTGCTGGAGATGCTCAACGCCGGGGAGGCGTGGAAGGTCACCAGGGGCGCGGGCGTCATCGTGGCCCTGGTCGACAGCGGGGTGGACGACCAGGTCGCCGAGCTGCGGGGGCGGGTGATCTCCGGGCCGGACATGGGGCCGGTCCAATTCGACAGGGACGCACCGGACGCCGGGCGGCACGGCACCGCGATGGCCTCGCTCATCGCCGGGGCGGGGAAGGGGGAGGAGGGCCTGCTCGGCGTCGCGCCCGAGGCGAGCATCCTCTCGCTGCCGCTGATCGTCGAGGAGCGGCCGGAGGACGGCTCCTCCGCGCCGCCCGAGGACCTGCGCTCGCGCGCAGACAGCCCTCTCGCCCGCGCGATCCGCTACGCCGCCGACCACGGGGCCAAGGTCGTGAGCATGTCGCTGGGCGCCTACGGGCCGCACAGGAGCGAGCGGGAGGCGGTCTCCTACGCGCTGTCCAGGGGGGTGGTGCTCGTCGCGGCCGTGGGCAACGACGGGGATTCCCAGTACGCCATGGACAAGGCCACCTCCTTCTGGAACTTCCCCGCCGGATACTCCGGGGTGATCGGGGTGGGCGCGGTGGACGATCTGGGC
Organism: Streptosporangium sp. NPDC000509; assembly: GCF_042898365.1. Classification (NCBI taxonomy): domain Bacteria; kingdom Bacillati; phylum Actinomycetota; class Actinomycetes; order Streptosporangiales; family Streptosporangiaceae; genus Streptosporangium; species Streptosporangium sp. NPDC000509. Next base: position 272,267 of record NZ_JBIAYX010000011.1, read on the forward strand.
AGGCCGGCGACGTTCAGCAGTGACAACCTCTCGGTCCTGGTCTCGGCGCCGGGCGTCAACGTTCCGGTGGTCGTTCCCGGTGGGGAGTACGGGTCTTCTGAGGGGACCAGTTCGGCGACCGCGCTGGTGGCAGGCGTCGCCGCCCTAATAAAAGCAAAATATCCGGATATATCGCCGCAAATGGTGTCGCAGGCCCTCACCTCCACGGCCACGTCCCGACCCCGTAACGGCTACGACGACCACGTCGGGTTCGGCGTCGTCGACGCCGCGGCCGCCCTGGAGGCGGCGGGCCGCCTCGTGGCCGGCGCGAAGGAGGTTCCGGTTCCCGAGGGCAAGCACTTCGGTGACGGCACCCTGCCCACCGAGCCCAGCAGGCCGGGTCCGGAGCCCGTGCGCCTCTGGCTGTACGGCACGGGCCTCGTGGCCGGCCTGCTCGCGTTCGCGGGGGCCGTGGTGATGCTCAACCGGCACTCCGGCAGGGAAGGGCAGGCGATGGCGGCCCCCGAGCCGATCCGGCGCGGGAGATCGCGGAGGTAACCGTGTTCGACGCCGATTCGACTGCGATTCGAACGCGTTTTGGACACCGTTCGGATGCGGCAGCCCAGATGTCGGGATTCATACCCGGAATACCTGGAAGGTTCGATAGTCTCGCGCCTTATGGGGTACGAGTTGCGCGTGGAGCGCCCTGCGCCTCTCGCCTTCGCGGAACTCGCGACTGTGCTGGGGCAGGCGGGGTTCGAATTCAGAGGTTCACAGGAGTCGGGAGAGATCCTGGCCCGTCACAATGGCGCGATCCATGCCATAGCGGTATGGGACGGTCGGCTTTCTGGTACGCCCGGATCCGACTGGCAGGTGGCCCAGCTGGCGCGGGTGTCCGCCCTCCTGGGGGCGCGGCTCGTCGGTGAGGACGGCGAGTCCTACGCGATCCGCGGTGGTCTGGTGGAGCAGTTGAACGGCTCCGCGGCCTACGAGTTCGGCAAGCTCGACGAGATCCTCTCCGCCGGACCGACCGTATGGAGCCAGTAGGCCACCCCACCCCGTACGCCGAGCGGGTGCTCGACCTGGTCGAGCGCATCCCGCCGGGGATGGTGATGTCCTACGGCGACATCGCCGAGTATCTCGGCGAGGGAGGTCCGCGCCAGGTCGGCAGGGTGATGTCCACGTGGGGCGGGGGCGTGCCCTGGTGGCGCGTCGTGCACGCCGACGGCACCCCGCCGCCCGGTCACGAGCAGCGGTGCCTGGTGAGCTGGCGCGAGGAGCGGACCCCGCTGAGGGGTACGCGCGCCGACATGCGGGCGGCCAGATGGGACGGGAAACCGTAGACGGTACGAAGGGACCGAGCGGGAAACCGGCTAGATTACAAATGCCTGTAAATCCTTCAAGCCCGTAAATTACGGCGTAACCGGCCCTGCTGTGGCGCACTAACATGGCCTAGGACAGCGCTCTGTCCGAAAGGCGGTGCCTTCTCCATGGCGACCGGTGCCACTCCCGCACGAGCCGGCGGCGACCCCGTCGCCGATCGCCTGCGGGCTGTCCAGGATCTCTGCGACCGGGGAGAACCACTCGACTCGATCATGGAAGCGGTGCTGGCAGACGGACTGAAACCGGTCGAGCGACGCCGTTTCGACGCCGACGCGCTGGCCGGCCCCCTGGGGTCCAGGCTGGAGATCGCGGCCAAACGAGGAGCCGCCAAGCGCCGCGAGTTCGTCACGCTCCTGAAGCCGTACGTCACCGGCGTCGACCCGAAGGTCAAGCGGGACCTTCCGGTCGCCCGCAGGATCGCCTTCCACCTGATCGAGCACCGGGAGATCGACGAGCTCGCCGACGGCGACGCGCTGCAAAAGCTCGTCACCGCCGCGGCCGAACCGTCCAGGCGCGTCCGCAAGAGCCTCAGGTGGTACGCCGACCTGCCGCTCCAGGACGAGCTGCCCGAGGCCCTGTACCGCCTGCGGGCGGCCGACCTCATCCCGGTCACCCAGATCGAGGACATCTCCTGGTCGGGTGGCCGTCTGCATGTCAGCGGGCACGCCTACCTGGCCGGACTGTCCGTGCGCAGCCGCCGCTTCAACCGGGCCACCGTGGTGCTGCGCGGCCCGCGCTGGCTGCCGCCGGTGCGGCTTCGCACCCGCAGGGTCTTCCACCCCGAGGCGACCCACGGGGCGGAGGAGGCGGGCTGCAACTACGACTGGTCCGGTTTCACCGCCGAGATGAGCCCGTGGCCGCTGCGCTGGCGTTCGGCCGTGCGGGCCGTGGTGCGCGGCGGCAAGCGCCTGCTGCGCCGCCGCGAGACCGTCCAGGACACCACCACCTGGCGCGCCGAGATCGTGATCTGGAGCCGTGGCGCCCGCGCGGGCGGTCTGCTGCGTGGCCCCTCCACCGGCCGCACCGAGCGTCCCGCGGGCCTGGACCTCGGCAAGGGCTGGTGGATCCGTCCCGTCTGGACCTCCGACCGTGCCCTCCAGATCGTGCTGCAGCCCACCCGGGCCGAGTTGGTCGGCGTGCGGCTGGTCGGTGAGCGCCTGGAGGTCGAGGTCTTCCTGCCGGGCAAGGAGGTCAACAGGGGACAGGCCCGCCTGGACGGCCACCGGATCGCCGCCGACTTCACCCCCGGCGAGGGCGGCACCACCGTCGTCGTGCCGCTCGCGACGGCCTCCCTGCTGCAGGAACGCGACGGCGGCAGGCTCTGGATCGAGCCCAAGGGCGACCCCGCGGCCTCCGTCATGATCGGCAAGGCGCAGGAGAGCCGTACGGTCGTCGGTGACCGGGAGATCACCGTGCTGCGCGACCGGCGCGACCGCGTGAGCGTCTCCGCGCACCGGATCCGCCCGGTCGTCACCGCCGCGACCTGGGACGAGGGGGGTGTGCTCACCCTGGAGGGCTCCTACCCGGGTTCCGGTGAGGCCGCGCTCACCCTCAAGCACCGCAGCGGGCTGATCCACGCGATCCCCCTGGAGCGAGAGGACTCCCGCTTCACGGTGAGGCTCGCGCCCGCCGCGATGCCCCGTTTCGGCGACACGGCCCCGCTGAACAGCGGCACCTGGAGCATGGCGGTGCGCGACGCGGCCGGGCAGATCGTCCCGTTCCGCGTCGACCACGCCATCCTCGACGGGCTGGACGAGGAGACGAAGATCCGTGACGGTCGCGAATACCGCCTGATCTCCACCCGCTTCGACATCCCCGTGCTCTCCGTCGCCGAGCACCTTCCCGACGACGAGAAGGGCGCGGGCGGCCTGTACGCCCTGCGCCGGCACTTCTACCCCGCCGAGCGGGCCCGCGAGCTGAACGACGCGACCGTCTACGTCGCCTACGACGGGCGGCAGTACGAGGGCAGCGTCCGCGCGGTGTACGAGGAGCGCGTGCGGCGCGGCGACACCGGCGAGCACATCTGGGTGGTCAAGGACGGCGCGTTCGTGCCGCCGGGCCCCGACAGGCTCGGTTTCGGCACGGGCGGGGGGCCGACCGTGGTGCGCGCGGGCAGCCGCGAGCACTACGCGGCGCTCGCCCGCTCGCGCTACGTGGTGACCAACGGTTTCCTGCCGCCGTGGTTCCGGTCCCGCGAGGACCAGGTGGTGGTGCAGACCTGGCACGGCACCCCGGTCAAGCGCCTGGGCAACGACCTGCCGCACATGTCCCGCGACCCCAAGCCGCCGGCCTGGCACCGGCAGGCCGTCGAGGTGCGCGGCTGGGACCTGCTGGTCTCCCAGAGTCCCTGGGCGACCCGCGTCATGCGCAAGGCGTTCGGCTACCAGGGCGAGGTCCTGGAGAGCGGCTACCCGCGCAACGACGTGCTCGTGGCCCCCGACCGCGACGAGCTGGCCGCGGCGGTGCGCGCGCGGCTCGGCATCGCCGAGGGCGCCAAGGTGGTGCTCTACGCGCCGACCTACCGCGACTACGACCGCAAGAACGCCTCGATCCGCCTGGACCTGGCCGAGGCGCACCGGGTGCTCGGTCCCGGCCACGAGTTCCTGATCCGGGGTCACTCGATGCAGGCGGCACCGAACGTGCGCGCCGGCCTCGGCCGCGACGTCACGACATATCCGGATATCACGGATCTGTTGTTGATCGCGGATGTGCTGATCACGGACTACTCGTCGGTCATGTTCGATTTCGCCGCGACCGGCAGGCCGATGCTCTTCTTCACCTACGACCTGCAGCGCTACTCGTCCAAGCGGGGCATCTACCTCGACCTCGCCGCCGAGGCCCCCGGCCCGCTGCTGTCCACCGGGGCCGAGGTCATCAAGGCCCTGAAGTCGATCGACGAGGTGGCCGCCGCCCACGCCGAGAAGTACGACCTCTTCCAGCGCACCTACGTCCCCCGCGACGACGGCAAGGCGACGGCGAGACTCGTCGACCGCGTCTTCTCCGCCTGACCCACCCGCCTGACCCGCCCGGACCGGATGGTTCGCCGGTTCTTCAGGACCGTTCTCCGGATACGGCCCTGAAGAACCGTCTTTGGGAGCGTCTCCCGCGGGGAGAGGCCCCCGGGCCCGCAACCGCCTGCGAGTTCGTCGCACGGAGGGCGCCTCTCCGTTCCGGGCGCTCTCGCGGATTCCCGGCCGGTTCCCGGTGATTCCGCGAGTGTCCCGCACGATGCCGGCCCCGTCCCCCGCACCCCCTTCGGAGCCTTCGGAAGACTCCCGCCCAGGTCCGCGCGGTGCTCCGCCCGCCGGATTCCCGGAAAACCGCCCGTGGCCCGCCCCATCCGGTGAAGAATCCGCCATGCCGTACCCACCGACTCGGCACGATCATCGTCCGGGATCTGGTGGAATGGCGAGTTGTGAGTGGTCAGGACTGGCGGCTGATACGTCGTGAGGGCGCGGGGAGGGCTGTTGCCCCTGTGCTCGACGAGCACCAGCGGGCGGTGGTGGCCCATGAGAGCGGCCCGCTCCTCGTGCTCGCGGGGCCAGGCACCGGCAAGACCACCACGATCGTCGAGACCGTCGTCGACAGGATCGAGCGCCGGGGCGTCGACCCTGAGCGGGTGCTCGTCCTCACCTTCAGCCGAAAGGCCGCCGAAGAGCTGCGCGAGCGCATCACCTCCCGGATGCGCCGCACCACCCGCACCCCCCTCGCCCTCACCTTCCACAGCTACGCCTACGCGCTGCTGCGCCGCGAGGCCGTGCTCGCCGGAGGGCTGCCACCGCGCCTGCTCACCGGCCCCGAGCAGCTCCTGGAGATCCGCCGCCTGCTCCACGGCGAGCTGGAGGACGGCGCCACGCACTGGCCCCACGACATGCACGAGGCGCTCAAGACGCGCGGCTTCGCCCAAGAGCTCCGCGACTTCCTCGCCCGCGCCGCCGAGCGCGGTCTCGACGGACCCGAGCTGAGAGAGCTGGGCCGCCGCCACGGCCGCGCCGACTGGGTGGCCGCGGGAGGGTTCGCCGACCGCTACCAGGCCAGGTTCGACCTCGACCTGGAACCGGTGCTCGACTACGCGGAGCTGATCCGCGCGGCGGGCGCGCTGCTCTCCGACCCCGAGGTGCGCGCTCGCGAACGGTCGGCGTACGACGCCGTCTTCGTCGACGAGTACCAGGACACCGACCCCGCACAGGAGTTCCTGCTGCGGCAGCTGGCGGGGGAGGGCCGCGACCTGATCGCGGTCGGCGACCCCGACCAGTCGATCTACGGCTTCCGTGGCGCCGACGTCCGCGGGATCATGAACTTCCCCGACAGGTTCCGCGACGCGAACGGCGCGAAGGCCCCCGTCATCGCGCTGCGCGTCTGCCGCCGCAGCGGTCGCGAACTCCTGAGGGCGACCCGCCGCGTCACCGCCCGCCTGCCCGCTCCCCCCGGCGCCGCCGCCCACCGCGACCTGCGGGCCCTGCCGGACGCCGAACCCGGCGACGTACGGGTGCTGGTGGCCGACGGGGGACCTCAGGAGGCGGCGATCGTGGCCGACACCCTCCGCAGGGCGCACCTGCTCGACGGTGTCCCCTGGTCACGGATGGCCGTGCTGGTGCGCTCGGCGACCCGTCAGGTGCCGCTGCTGCGCCGGGCGCTGGTCAGCGCCGGGGTGCCCGTGGTGGTCGGCGGCGGCGAGGTGCCGCTGTTCCAGGAGCCGGGCGTACGGCCGCTGATCAGGCTCATCCAGGTGGCACTGCACCCGGAGACCCTGGACGAGGGGGTGGCCGAGGAGCTGCTGACCGGGGCACTCGGCGGCACCGACATGATCGGGGTGCGCCGCCTGCGCCGCGCGCTGCGGATCGCCGAGAACGAGGCGCTCACCGGCATCGGCGAGCACACCGTGGACGAGACGCGGGCCGATCCCGGCGAGCACACCGTGGACGAGAGGTCGGCCGGTTCCGGAGAGCGCGACGTGGACGAGAGGTCGGCCGGCCCTGGCGGGCACGACGAGGGTGAGACGCCGGTCGGTCCCGAAGAGCGCGACGTAGGTGAGACGCCGGCCGGTTCCGGCGAGCACGATGCGGACAAGGCGCCGGCCCGCCTCGGCGACCATGGCGCGGACGAGGCGCCGACCCGCGTCGGTGACGTCACGGACGAGCCGGAGACCGGCCTCGGCGAACACGGTGTGGACGAGGCGCCGGCCCGCGTCGGCGCGTACGACGCGGACGAGGTGGCGGCCCGCGAGACCCACGGTCCGCGTTCGTCCGGCGAGCTGATGGTCGCGGCGCTGAAGGACGCGCGGGAGCTGGTGAGGGTGGAGCCGCACATCGCGCAGCCCGCCGAACGGCTCGCCGGTCTCATCTCCGCCGCCACCGAGGCGGTGAGGAAGGGCGGCACCGCCGAGGACGTGCTGTGGGCCGTCTGGCAGGCCACCGGACTGGCCAGGAAGTGGACCGACGTCAGCCTCAGGGGCGGCGTGCGGGGCCTCATGGCCGACCGCGACCTCGACGCCGTCGTGGCGCTGTTCGACCACACGGCCAGGTTCGTCGACCGGCTCCCGCACGCCGGGGTGGACGTGTTCGTCGAGGACCTGGTCGCCCAGGAGATCCCCGGTGACTCGCTCGCCGAGCGCGCCCCCGACGGCGACACGGTCCGCATCCTCACCGCGCACCGCTCCAAGGGCCTGGAGTGGGACGTGGTGGTCGTCGCGGGGGTCCAGGAGGGCGCCTGGCCCGACCTGCGGCTGCGCGGGTCCATCCTGAGCACCGACGACATGGTCGCCAGAGCCGAGGGCTCCGAGCACGAGAACCCCGCGGCCGTCTCCGCCGCCCTCGCCTCCCAGCTGCTGGCCGAGGAGCGCCGCCTGTTCTACGTGGCCGCGACCAGGGCGAGGAAGAGGCTCATCGTCACCGCCGTGGGCGGCGACGACACCGAGGAGCGGCCCTCCCGCTTCCTCACCGAACTCGTCCCCGGTTCGACCGAGGACGCGGGCGTCGACGAGCGTTCCCGCTGGCTCAGCATGCCCGCGCTCGTGGCCGACCTGCGTTCGGCGGTCGCCGACTCCACCAGGCCCGAGCCGCTGCGCAGGTCCGCGGCCGAGCACCTGGCGAGGCTCGCCGCCTCGGGGGTGCCCGGCGCCCACCCCAACGAGTGGTACGCCCTCACCCCCATCTCCGACGACCGCCCGCTCAGCTGGCCCGACGACATCGTGCGCGTCTCGCCCTCGGCGGTGGAGAGCTTCAGCAAGTGCGGCCTGCGCTGGCTGCTGGAGACCTCCGTGGGTGCGGGCGGCACCGACGTGGCCCGCGGCCTGGGTACGGTCGTGCACGCGCTCGCCGTCCTCGCCGCGACGGGCATGCCCACCGAGGAGACGCTCGGCAAGCGCCTGGACGACGTCTGGCACGAGCTCGACTTCGGCGGCGTCTGGTACAACCGCAAGCAACGCGCGGTCGCCGAGGAGATGATCTCCAAGTTCGTCCGCTGGCACGAGGAGAACCCCAGGGAACTGGTCGGCCTGGAGGAGGCGTTCACGGCGATGGTCTCCGAGGGCGTGCAGATCAAGGGCCGGGTCGACCGGGTCGAGCGCGACGGCGAGGGCCGGGCCGTGATCATCGACATCAAGACCGGTAAGACCGGCGCCAAGGACGGCGAGCTCGAACGCCACCCCCAGCTCGGCGTCTACCAGCTCGCCGCGCTGCTCGGCGCCTTCCAGCGGCACGGCCTGACCGAGCCGGGCGGCGCGGCACTGGTCCAGGTGGGCGACGCGGCGGGCAAGAAGGCCGCCAAGGAGCAGTCGCAGCCTCCCCTCGGGGACGACCCCGACCCGAACTGGGCCAAGGACATGGTCGGCACCGTCGCCGTCGGCATGTCGGGGCCGTTCTTCCAGGCCAAGGTGAACGACGGCTGCCGCACCTGCGCCGTACGGTCGAGCTGCCCGGTCAGCAAGAACGGAGACCAGGTGTGCTGAGCCCGGTCCAGCTCGCCGCCAAGCTGGGCATCCTGCCGCCGACCCCCGAACAGGCCGCCGTGATCGAGGCCGGCCTCGAACCGATGGTCGTGATGGCCGGGGCCGGATCCGGCAAGAGCGAGACCATGGCCGGGCGCGTCGTCTGGCTGGTCGCCAACGGGCTGCTCCGCCCCGAGCAGGTGCTCGGCCTCACCTTCACCAGGAAGGCCGCCGCCGAGCTGGCCGCGCGGGTGCGCGAGCGGCTCAACGGTCTCGTCGAGGTCGGGCAGGTGCCGGCGGAACTGCTGGAGGGCGAGCCGACCATCTCGACGTACCACGCCTACGCGGCCCGCCTGGTCACCGAGCACGCCCTGCGCGAGGCGCTGGAGCCGACGATGCGCCTGGTCTCCCCAGCCGTCTCCTGGCAGCTCGCCAGCCGGGTGGTGAGCTCGTACGACGGACCGATGGAGCAGGTCGAGTGGAGCCCGGCGACCGTCACCCGGGCGGTGCTCGAACTCGCCGGTGAGCTCGCCGAACACCTGCGCACCCCGCAGGACGTACGCGACATCGGCACCAAGCTCGCCCAGCGGCTCGCCGCGCTGCCCGGCACCCCGACCAAGGACCAGCGCAGACCGCTGCTCACCCAGCGGGCCAGGGAGCAGCTGCTGCCGCTCGTCGAGGCGTACAACCGCCTCAAGCGCGGCCGGGAGGTGGTCGACCACGGCGACCAGATGGCGCTGGCCGCCAGGATCGCCGACCGGCACGCCGACGTCGGCGTGATCGAGCGCGGGCGGTTCGCCGTGGTCCTGCTCGACGAGTACCAGGACACCAGTCACGCCCAGCTCGTCCTGCTGCGTGCCCTGTTCGGCGGCGGCCACCCGGTGACGGCGGTGGGCGACCCCTGCCAGTCCATCTACGGCTGGCGCGGCGCCTCGGCGGGCAACCTCACCCGGTTCCCGCGCGACTTCAGGACCGCCTCGGGGGAACTCGCGCCCGTCAACCGCCTCTCGGTCAGCTTCCGCAACGGCGACGCCGTGCTCGACGTCGCCGCCCGGATCCAGTTGCCGCTCCGGATGGAGGCGAGGGAGGTGCCGGTCCTGGTGCCCGGTAAGAACCGGGTCGAGCGCGGCCGGGTGATGTGCGCCTTCCACGAGACCGCGGACGACGAGGCGCGCTGGGTCGCCCTGGAGGTCGCGAAGGTGCTGGGCGTCGAGAGCGCGCCCGACGGCATGCCGTGGGGCGAAGGCGAGCGTAAGAAGGCGAAGCAGAGCATGTGGGGCGGGCCGCAGGCGCTCCAGCCGCACGACGTGGCGATCCTGGCGCGCAAACGCTCGCAGTTCCCCGCGCTCCGCAAGGCCCTGGAGGAGCGCGGCATCCCGGTCGAGGTCGTCGGCCTGGGCGGGCTGCTGCTCGTGCCGGAGATCGCCGACATCGTCTCCACCCTGCGCGTGATCTACGACCCGAGCGCGGGGGACGCCCTGGTGCGGCTGCTGTCCGGCCCTCGCTGGCGGATCGGACCCGCCGACCTCAAGGAGCTCGGCGAGCGGGCCCGCGAGCTGAACCGGGAGACCCGCGAGGGCTCCTCACCGGTGGCCGACCCGCTGGACCAGGTCGTGGCCGACATGGCCGAGGAGCGCGGCAGCCTGGTCGACGCCCTCGACGAGCTGCCCGACCGCCCCGAGTGGCAGGAACTGTTCTCTCCCCTGGCCGCGGTGAGACTGGTCGCGATGGCCCAGGAGTTGCGCGTCCTGCGCGCCCACACCGGCCAGCCGCTGCCCGACCTGATCCTGGAGATCGAGCGCACCCTCGGCCTGGACATCGAGGTGGCGGCGAGGGGGACGGCCGTCGGTCCCTTCGCCGCCCGCGCCGACCTCGACGCCTTCCTGGACGCCGCCGCCCGGTTCGCCGGAGACTCCGAGGACCCCACGCTGGGCGCGTTCCTGGCGTTCCTGAAGGCGGCCGACGAGGAGGAGAACGGCCTGGACGCCGGGCGGGTGGGCGAGAGCAACAGCGTGAAGCTGATGACGGTCCACGCCTCCAAGGGCCTGGAATGGCCGGTCGTGGTGGTGCCCGGTCTCTCCCAGGCGCTGTCGAAGACCGGGACGCTCACCGTCGGCACCGTGTTCCCCGCCCGCTCCACGACCAGCACGAGGTGGACGGAGAACCCGCGCAAGCTGCCCTATCAGCTGCGCGGGGACGCCTCCGACCTGCCGGGACTCGCCGGGCTCGCGAAGGAGGAGCTGGCCGACTTCGACGAGCGCTGCCGCGAACGCGACCTGCTCGAGGAGCGCCGCCTGGCGTACGTCGCCGTCACCCGCGCCCACTACCTGCTGATCGCCTCCGGCTACCGCTGGGGCACCGCGGCCAGGCCGCTGGACCCTTCGGACTTCCTGCTGGAGATCCGCGAGACCTGCGGCAGAGTGGTCTCCTGGGCGCCGGAGATGGAGGAGGGCGCCACCAACCCGCTCCTCGACGAGCCCGCCGAGGCCCGGTGGCCGATCGAGCCGGACGACGCCCGCTACGCCGCCGTTCTCGACGGCGCCACCATGGTGGAGGCCGCCCTCGCGGCCCTCGCGGGCGGGGCCGCCTCCGCTCCCGCGACCGCGGGTGTTTCCGCGCCCGCGTACGAGGACGTTCCCTTTCCCGAGGCCCCGCTGTCCGAGGCCTCACAAGGAGGGGTCTTCCCGGACGAGACGGACGTGCCCTTCCCCGAGGACCCGTGGGACGAGTCCTTCCCCGAGGACCCTGAGGCGCCGTTCCCTGCCGATGCCGACCTTGGAGCATCCCCCGCCCAGCGGGACGAATCGACCGGCTCGGGAGCCGTACCCGAGTCGGGGGCGGCGTCCGGGGCGGAAGCGGTGTCCGAGCCGGTCTCCGGGGCGAGTGCGGTGTCCGAGCCGGGGACGGCGACTGCGGAACCCGCAGCCGACTCCGGACCCTGGGCCGGGTTCGAGGCCGAGCCCGGTGAGCCGTCCGAGCGGCGTCCGGCTCCCGCGGCAGAGCTGCGAGGGTGGGACAGGGAACGGGCGAAGGCGTGGGAACGCGACATCGAGCTCCTGCTCAGGGAACAGGAGCTGAAGCGGCGGCGCGGCAGGGGCCGGGTGGAGCTGCCGACCCACCTCACCGTCTCCTCCCTCGTCACCCTCGCCTCCGACCCCAAGGCGCTCGCCAGGCAGATCCGCCGCCCGGTGCCGAAGAAACCGGCGCCGCTGGCTCGACGGGGCACCTCCTTCCACCGCTGGCTTGAGGGGCGCTGGGGGCAGCAGCGGCTGATGGACGAGTTCGAGTTGCCCGGCGCGTCCGACGACTTCGAGGAGACCGACGCCCACCTCGACCAGCTGCGCGAACGCTTCGAGGAGAGCGAGTGGGCGGGCAGGGAGCCGCTCGACGTCGAGGTCCCCTTCGAGACCGTGATCGCCGACCGGGTGGTCAGGGGCCGGATGGACGCGGTCTTCCAGGTCTCGGAAGGCCGCTACGAGGTCGTCGACTGGAAGACCGGCCGCCGCCCGAACGGGAGGAAGGCCGAGGCCGCCGCCTCCGTGCAGCTCGCCGCCTACCGGCTGGCCTGGTCCCACCTGGCCGCCGTCCCGCTGGACCAGGTGGGGGCGGCCTTTCACTACGTCCTGCTCAACGAGACGGTCCGCCCCGTCGACCTCCTCGACGAACGCGGCCTTGTCACCCTCGTCGAGTCGGTCCCCGTACTCCCGTGAAACTCCTCACGGTGAACATGACGCTCTTGGCGTGATCCCGCGTCTTGGGCGCCGGAGTGTGACCCGGTGATCCTGGCCGGAGCGCGCGGAGGCCGGCGCATCATCACTTCAGCGCCATATCTGTACTACGACATCCCTGATATCCGGCTGGAAATCCTCCCCTGAGTGTCTTCCCGTGAGATTTTCGAAGACCGACCTTCGAGCACCGGAAGGTAAGCGCGTCGGTCCGATCCACCGCACCTGGTTCCACGCGTACGAGAGAACGCACGAGCCCGGCTGATCCCGGACCCGTCCTGAGCGGAAAGGCACGCCATGACCACCATCGCCGACACATGGGGCCTGCACGAGGGGCACTTCTGGCTACGCGGAAAGCGGCCCGACCAGCCGGTGAGCTTCGACGCCGACACCGGGATGTGGAACGTCTACGGCTACCCCGAGGCGCTGCGGATTCTCGGCGACCCGAAGACGTTCTCCTCCGACACCAGCCGCATGGTGCCCGAGATCGCCAGGCCCGCCGAGCGCAGCCTGACGCAGCTGGACCCGCCCATGCACGGCAAGCTTCGCAAGCTCGTCAGCCACGCCTTCACCCCCAAGATCGTCGCCGACCTCGAACCGCGCATCGCCGCGCTCACCAATGAGCTGCTCGACGCGGTGGCCGAGCAGGACCGGCTGGAGCTGGTGGCCGACCTCGCCTACCCGCTGCCGGTCATCGTCATCGCGGAACTGCTCGGGGTGCCCAGCTCCGACCGCTACGTGTTCAAGCAGTGGGTCGACAGAATCTTCGAGAACTCCCAGCGGTTCTCCCTGGTCAACCGCAGCGAGGAGCAGGAGCGCAACCTCGCGGTCGCGATGGAGCAGATGAAGCACCTCACCGACTACCTCGGCGAACACGCCACCGAGCGCAGGCGCCACCCGCGCGCCGACCTGCTCACCCAGCTCGTCGAGGCCGAGGTGGACGGTGAGCGGCTCAGCCAGGCCGAGGTGGTGAACTTCGCCAACATCCTGCTGTTAGCCGGGCACATCACCACCACCATGCTGCTGGGCAACACGGTGCTCTGCCTGGACGAACAGCCCGAGCGGTTCGCCCGTGCCCGTGCGGACCGCTCGACGATCCCCGCCGTGATCGAGGAGTCCCTGCGCTTCTTCAGCCCGTTCGCGGCCCTCGGCCGCGTCACCAACGTCGACGTCGAGATCGGCGGACAGCGGGTGCCCGCCGACCAGCTGCTCATGGTGTGGATCGCGGCGGCGAACCGCGACCCCAGACAGTTCGCCGACCCCGACGTCTTCGACCCGACCCGCGATCCCAACCCCCATCTCGGTTTCGGCAGGGGCATCCACTTCTGTCTCGGCGCCCCGCTGGCCCGCCTGGAGGGCCGCGTCGCGCTCGACATCCTGCTCGACCGCTTCCCGCACCTGCGCACCGACCCGGACGAGCCGCCGCAGTTCATCCCCAGCCCTAACATGACCGGCGTACGCAGACTGCCGCTGCTCACCTCCGCCGGCTGAGCGGGCCCGCTGAGCCGGGAGAGACGTGGACGGCGACGTCCCGGTTCATCCTCTCAGCGGGCGCAGGGCGGAGCCCCAGGCGAGGACCTGGTCGAGGACGACGTTCAGCCGGTCCTCGTGGACGGAGGCGGGATTGAAGCCGTCCACGAAGTCGGTGTGGATCGACAGCCCGACCTGGTTCGACACGGTGGCCACACTGAGCAGGCCCAGCACGTGCCGTAGGTGCGCGATCGCCCGGGGCGCGCCGTCCACGCCGTAGCCGACGAAACCGGCCGCCTTGTTGCTCCATTCGGCGTACAGGAAGTCGAGGGCGTTCTTGAGCCCGCCGGGAAACGAGTTGTTGTACTCGGGAGTCACGATCACGAAAGCGTCCAGGGACGAGATCTTGGCCGACCAGCGCTTGGTGTGCTCGTGCTGGTAGTTGCCCGTGGCGGGGTGCTCGGGCTCGTCCAGATTTCCCAGTTCGTAGTCCTTCAGGTCGACGAGTTCGTACTCGGCGTCGCCCCGCTTGGCCGCCAGATCGCGGACCCAGTGCGCCACCGCCTCGCCGTTTCTGCCAGGGCGGGTACTGCCCAGGATGATGCCCACCTTCAGCATGTCAATGCTCCCTCGCTCGGTTGTGAAAACCACCGTAGGGAGACCGGCTGAGATAATGAATGCGCAGCTGTCCAATATTTATAAGCCATCGTCTCAGGACGTAGACTGACCGCGTGGATCTGCTGAGCGACGTCGCGGCCTTCATCCGGTGTGGACGCCCCACCTCCGCCCGCGTCTCCTGGCGTGCGCCCTGGGGGGTGTCGTTCCGCGCGTCGCCCGGTTCCGCGGGGTTCCAGGTGGTGCTGCGCGGATCCTGCTGGCTGCTCCCCGAGGAGGGCGAGCCCGTTCCGCTGAGCGTGGGCGACCTGGTGTTCCTGCCGCACGGCGACTCGTTCGGGTTGGCCGACGATCCCGCGAGGCCGCTGGTCGAGTCCGACTGTGGCGTGCACTCCGAGCTGTTCGCCTCGGCAGGGTTCGGCGGGGCGGGTGCCGAGACGGTCATTCTGTCCTGCGGTTACCTGCTCGACCTCGACAGGACCCACCCGATCCTGGGTTCGCTGCCCGGCGTGATCCATCTGCCCTCGACGCTCGGCAGCAATCCGGAGCTGCGGGCCGCCGTCGAGTTGCTGGCCGGCGAGATCGACAACCCCCGCCCGGGCACGGACACCGTCGTGTCGTCCCTGCTCGACATGTTGCAGTTGTACGTCCTGCGGGCCTACTTCGAGACGCAGGACGAGCCCTGCACCCTGTCCGGCTGGGCCGCCGCGCTGGCGGACCCGGCCGTCGGCCGCGCGCTCGACGCCATCCACCGCGACCCCGCCCGCCGCTGGACGGTCGAGTCCCTCGGCGCTCACGCGGGCCTGTCGCGCGCCGGCTTCGCCCGCCGCTTCACGGGACTGGTCGGGCAGCCGCCGCTGGCGTACCTGACCTGGTGGCGGCTGATGAGCGCGGCCCGCATGCTACGTGACTCCGACGCGTCGGTGGCGGAGGTGGCCGAGCGGGTGGGGTACGGGTCGGAGTTCGCCTTCGGCAACGCCTTCAAGCGGGAGTTCGGCGTGGCGCCCGGCCGGTATCGCCGCCAGAGCGCGGTGGCCTAGCGGGAACGGCGGCGGGTCGTCCGGGGACGGAGGACGGCTGGAACGCGCGTCTGTCGCCGTTGTGAGTCTCCGGTGGCCGGACGGGGGGTCCGGTAGGAATGGAACGGTGAGCCTGGGTTGGTGTCACATTTGTTGACACCTTGGGCTGGGGCAGGTCAGCCTTGCGGCGTGAACTCTGATGGTGTGGCCTTCCTGCGAGCTGATGTTGAGAGGTTCTGCGCTGAGATCGAGGATCTGGCTCCGGCGCTGCGGTTGCGGCTGTTGGCTGAGCTGGGCGTGATGCTCGATGAGGTGACGTCGGTGGCGATGGCCTCGGCGATGGCGGCCGCTCAGGCGGAGGGGTGGGGGCTGCGGCGGATCGGCAGGGCGGTCGGGGTGTCGCATGAGCAGGTACGGCGCATCCTGGCGACTGTGGGTTCGGCCGAGGAGTAAGCCGTTGGGCGGGTCTCAGCTGGGGCGGACGGCTCGCAGTGGCCGCAGGCGGCCATCGCGGACGGTCTCGGGCAGGGAGAAGTTGTAGCGACCCAGGAAGTTCAGGTGGTCGAAGCCGAGCGGGCTGAGGCGGGCGATGTCGGCCGCGGCGATCTGCCGGCCCTCGGCGCGGATCTCTTCCAGGGCGCGGGCGGTGTAGACGGTGTTCCACAGGATGCAGACGTTGGTCATGAAGCCGAGCGCGCCGAGCTGGTCTTCCTGGCCTTCTTTGTAGCGCTGGCGCAGTTCGCCTTTTTGGCCGTGGAAGATCTTACGGGCGAGCTGGTGCCGGGACAGGGAGCGTCGCAAGGTGCTCCCATGCCGCGTCGGACGGGGCAGCGGCGGTGGCTGCGTGAGGTACTGCGCGGCGTTGCGCCCAGCCGCGGGCGCCGAGCCCGAGGAAGACCACACGATCGCCGACGTGTGGTCCTGCGCCGTCGTCGGCGGCGGCCTCGAGCACGAGGCCCGCTCCGTCCCAGCCAGGTATCGACCCTACGGGAGCCCCGGGGAGGGCTGCAAGATCACCGGAATTCGAAGCGAACGTCTCGACACGCACCAGCAGTTCGTGCGGAAGCGGGGAGGGCTCTGCCACCTCTCTCAGGGTCACTCCGCTGGGTGTGCCCGGAGTCGTCGTCCATGCCGGCAATCCCGAACCTTCCTCACCCCGGCCGTCGTCGCCACCCTGCAACCTGCAGCAGTCGGTCTCTATTCCACGCGGGTGTCTCCCGCACGTTTCCGCGACACGACCCGCGCCGCCTCGACGATCTGTCCTTCACCTGGGGTGAGGGCGGGCCCGGAGTTCCGGGTCTGCCACCAGACCGATGCGGTGATTGCGATGTGCAATACACAGGGAAGGAGCATGATGGCTGATCCGACGCCATCGGACCGGTCGTTCGCCGCGGTGAAGTCCGCGTGCAGGACGAGCAGGACGAGGAAGCCGATCGTGTTGTTCACCGCGTGGATGACGATGCCGATCTCGAGTCCACCGCTTCTCCAGGTGATGATCGCGAGAGTGGATGCGAAGACGAGGTAGTAGAGGTTCACCCAGGGGTCGGTCGAGAAGTGCACCACGGCAAAGAGGACGCTGGATACGGCGACGCCGAGCAGCAGCGCTACGCGCGGGCTCTTGGCCCAGCTCGCGGCGACCCGGAACACGAGGCCGCGGAATCCGTACTCCTCTCCGGCAGCCTGCAGAGGCGTCAAGAGGAGGGTGACGAGGAAGACGGAGGCCAGTCCGACAGTCGACCAGGTGGTCGTCGTGTTGCCCATCACCAAGTTGGAGACGACCAGGTTGATCGCCCACAGCGGGAGGACGACCAGCATCGCCTTACCGAAGACAGCGGTGCGGAAGACACTCCGTACCGAGGTCAACGAGGCGGCCCGGACTCCGTACAACCATCTTTGGATCAGCATGCTCCACGGAATCAGGAGGGCGATAGGGAGCATCGCTGCGACATGGATGCTCGCGGTATACCCGCTCAGCCCCAGCGCGGCGTCGATACGGAACGCGACCTGGACCGCTCCGAACGTGAGACCGAACATTCCGCCGACGAGCAGGATGATCGCCAGGACGCCCCGGCCGATGCGACGTCTGTCGCCCGCGAGGACGCGCTGATACTCCACTCCGGGCGGAACCGGACGAGGCGCGAACGGGGACGTCCTCGCCGGAGAGTCCGTGGAGGGCGGTGCACTGGATTGGCTATGCATGCCATCCATCCCATACGGGCGTGCAGTCGGACGGTACTGCCGTCATGTCATCGGAACAGGTGACACAGTGTCACTGCCGACGGTGTCGAACACCGGAGAGGCTCGAGGCATGAAACTGCTCAGAGGTATTCTCATCGCGATCGTCGTCGTCGGCATTCCCAGTGCGTTCATTCTGCTCCTCAGCCGGAGCAACCCCGACATCATCGGGTTCCTGCCGGACGACTGGGAGTCGTTCATCATCCAGAACGACTGGATCGGGTTCCTCGTCCTCGGCATCGAGGTGCTGGCTGCGCTCGGCGCCACCGGGCTCGGATCGCTCATCAAGAAGCGCGAGAACGCCGCCTAAAATGGGGGGATCGAACCATTCGCGAAGGCGGGCCGTCCGCTGACGGGCTCCGGTACCCGTCGGCGGATCCGGCACGCGACGATTCTCACGATCACGGTCGCGGTCGTCCCCATCGGGATGCTGGCCGTGGCCGTGACCTCCACCTCGTGGTGGGACGGAATCCTCGCCATAGGTCTTCTCGCGCCGCTGCTTCTGCTCCGGCAGTGGGCTCCCGACGGTTTCCCGAACGGCAGCATCCTGGTCGTGGTTCTCTCCGCCGCGAGCTGGGCGTTCAGCGCGGCGCTCGGCGGCAGCCCGCTGGGCGTGTTCGCGCTCTCCCTGGCCGGCGCGATGATCCTGACCCGGTTGCCTCGTCATCGCTTCATCGCCATACTCGGCTTCTGCGCGGCCTCGGCGGCGCTCGGCGCCATGGTCTTCATCACGCGGCCGTTCACTCTTCTCACCGCGGCGAACTACCTCCTCATACCGGCCGGCACGACGCTGTTCATCTGCATCGTCATGGCCCTGGTCGAACGCTACTCCGACATCCTCCTCGCCCTGGAACGCGCGAAACAGACCGAGGCCGAGCTCGCCGTCGCGCGGGAGCGCATCCGCTTCGCGAGCGACCTGCACGACATCCAAGGGCACACACTCCACGTGATCAAACTCAAGACCGCCCTGGCCAAGCAGATCACCGACTCCGACCCGGTCGCAGCGAAGCGCGAACTCGACGAGGTGCAGCGTCTCATCGCCGACACCATCGCCCGCACACAGGACCTCGTCCACGCGCAGCGCCGCCTCAACGTCGCCTCGGAGGCGGAGAACGCCAAGAACCTCCTCGAGGCCGCCGGAATCGCCGTGACGATCGCCACGATCAACCCGGTGGGAGGTGCCGAGAGTGCCCTGCTCGCGCAGGCGCTGCGCGAGACCACGACGAACATCCTGCGCCACTCGAACAGCACGCGCACAACGATCACGATCGACACTCACCGCATCGAGATCGTCAACGACGGCGCCGGTACAGGCCCGCTGCCCCCGCTGGGCGGCCTGGGCACCCTCCGCCGTCGGCTGGAGGAGAGCGGGGGAACGCTCGACCTCGCCCGCGAATCCGGAAGCTTCCGCACCACGGCAACGGTCCCCGTACCGGCGCCGGTCGCATCCACGAGCGAGTACGACCGATGAGCCCCCAGCCCGTGACCGTCCTCCTCGCCGACGACGAACAGCTCATCCGGTCTGCCCTCGCCGCTCTTCTGCCGCTCAACGGAAACATCGCGGTCATCGCGGAAGCCGCCGACGGCGCCGAAGCGGTCAGACTGACACGGGAGCACCGGCCCGACGTCGTCGTCATGGACTTCGACATGCCCACCATGGACGGGCTCCGCGCCGTCGCAGAGATCCGCGACAACGACCCGGACCAGATCATCGTCCTCCTCACCCGTCATGCCCGGCCCGGCGTCCTACGAAGAGCGCTGAAGGCCGGAGTCCTCGGCTTCCTCAGCAAAGCAGCCGACCCCGAGTTCATCGCCGAGATCATCCACACCGTCGCCAGACGACAACGATGGATCGACCCCCGTATCGCCGCCCTCGCCATGACCGACGACTGCCCACTCACCGAACGCGAACTCGATGTGCTCCGTGAAACAAGCGAAGGCTACGCCGTCATCGACATCGCACGCCGACTACACCTCGCGCACGGCACCGTCCGCAACTACCTCTCCAACGCTATGCAGAAAACCCAAACCGCGACCCGCCACGACGCCGCCCGCTACGCCCGCGAACACGACTGGCTCTGACCTGGCCACTTCATCGTCCCGAAAGGTGTTAGACGACGACATGATCGCCTACGCTCGCACGCTACGGAAACGCGGTGTCGCGGTACCCGACATCGCGGCCAAGCTTGTCATCCCCACCGGCAAGAACAAGGGCAGCAACCCCTCCGTGGCCAGTGTCTACCGCATCCTGGCCGACACCGACGTCACCTCCGCATAACAACGGCGCTCGACCCCGGCCCAAGGCTGGGCCGAGTCCGTGCCCGCAGCTCTGCCCCCTCAAGGTCCCCTGCCCGATTACTGAGAGTTACTTTGGGGCTCATCGCATGGACCCGAGCGGTGGGCCATCAATGCAGATTGACCATGAAGATCATTTATTGGCGTACGTTTTCGTTCCACTGCTCCTCATGGGTCAGCAGCCGTAGCGCCGGAGCCAGATCACCGATCCCGGCGCAGAATCGCTCAACATCAGCTCGCGGGAAGGCCACACCGTCAGAGTTCACGCCGCAAGGCTGACCTGCCCCAACCCAAGGTGTCAACAAATGTGACAGCAACTCAGGTTCACCGTTCCATTCCTACTGAACCCCCAACGGGCGCGACGGTCATCCCGTCACCCGGCACATCGCACGGGGCGGGAGTATTTTCGACCCACTCCGAGAGGGTTTGAAGCTGGGATCGAAGTTTGTGAGCAAGTGCGAACGGCATCCTGATTTGAGCGGAAGTTCCGGTCCGGTTCATCGTTCGTTCCGCTTCCCTGCACAGGATCGAGGTCGCGACACCCCCCTTTCCCAGGAGAAGTCAATGCGTCCCTTGAGCACACTGACGTCCACAGCGTTGACGGTCTGCCTGCTCGGCACCGTGGCCCTACCGGCGACGGCGAAGGACCTGCCCACCGTCGAACCCCGGGTCGAGACCCCGGCCCTCTTCGACGACGAGGCCGGAGGCAACGCCAACGGTGACGACCCGGCGATCTGGGTCCACCCCACCTCCCCGGCGGCGAGCGTGATCGCCGCCACCGCGAAGGAGGGCGGGCTCTACGTCTACGACCTGGACGGCAGGCAGCTCCAGCACCTGCCCGCGCCGGCCGCGCCCGGCCGCGACGACGAACCGGGCCGGTTGAACAACGTGGACGTCGTCTACGGTCACGCCTCCGCGGCGGGACGGTCGGACATCTTCGTCGCCTCCGACCGCGGCGCGGACAAACTGCGCGTCTACCGGATCGACCCCGCGAAGTCCGGCCGGGACCGGCGGGTGCTCACCGACGTCACCGACCCCGCCGCGCCGTTCGTCTTCAACACGACCCAGGCGGAGGTGAACGAGGCCGAGACCGTGTACGGCCTCGCGACCTGGAAGCGGGACTCGGGCACCTACGTCCTGGTCAGCCGTCGGCACACGACGCGGCTCGCGCTGCTGAAGCTCACCGACGCCCCGGGCGGCAAGGTCGGCTACACGAAGATCAGAACCATCGACCTGCCCTCGCGCTTCACCCTCCCGAACGGTCGGAGCTGGACTCCCTGCGACGAGCCGGGCGTGGGTCCGCAGATCGAGGGCATGGTCGTCGACGCCGGGACCGGAACGCTCTACGCGGCACAGGAGGACGTCGGCATCTGGCGCATGAACGGTGATCTCACCGGCTCACCGGTGCTGGTCGACCGCGTCCGGGAGTACGGCGTACCCGCCACCTACGACGCCGACGCCGACGAGTGCGTACCCGGGGCCGACCCGGGGTACGGCGGTCGCAACCTGACCGCGGACGCCGAGGGCCTGACCGTCTACCACGGCAAGGGCGGCGAGGGTTACCTGATCGCCTCCAGCCAGGGAGACAACACCTTCGCCGTCTACGACCGCGGCGGAAGGAACGCCTACCTCGGCTCCTTCCAGGTCGGCGAGCGCGGTCGTATCGACGGCGTGCAGGGCAGCGACGGGGCGATGGTGATCAACGTGCCTCTCGGCCGCGGGTTCCCCAAGGGCCTGTTCGTCACGCACGACGGCACCAACACCCCCGAAGCGTCGGACTCGGAGGGCGAGGTGCGGGAGAACACCAACTTCAAGTACGTGAAGTGGGACGACATCGCCCGCCGCCTCGGCCTGGACATCGACACCAAGAGCTGGGACCCGCGCCGCTGACCTGCCTTCACCCGCTCGGAGCCGTACGAGCGGCTCGTACGGCTCCGGGCGGGAACGTCGGGGCGACCCGCCGCTCCCTCCCGGCGCCGAGGCGCGTCAGGGCTTGCGACCCACCCCGACGTAGCCGATCGAGGTGTTCCGAGCACCGAACAGGGGCTCGTCGACCGGGCGCCACTCCCTGGGGAACGTCAGGCCGGGTTCGAGCAACTCGTAGCCGTCGAAGAAGCGGGAGATCTCCGCGTGCGTGCGCAGGCTCAGCGCCGCGGTGGCCCGGTTGTAGACCTCCAGGGCCTCCGGCGTGGTGTCGGGCTTGGCATCGGTGCCGTGACTGACGACGAGATGGCTGCCCGGCGCGCTCACCTCGTGCAACCGCTCGACGATCTGGTAGGCACCCGCGCCGTCGGGGCTCTCGTCCGGGATGAAGTGCAGGATGGCGAGCAGCAGGAACGCCACGGGCTGGTCGAAGTCGACGTGCCGGCGCAGCTCGGCCAGCAGCGTCTCCGGGTCACGCACGTCGGCCTGCACGACGGTGACGTTGTCGCTGTTCTCCAGGATCGCCCGGCTGTGCGCGCACACGACGCTGTCGTAGTCCACGTAGACCACGCGGGTGTCGGGTGCGATCTCGTGCGCGATCTCGTGCGTGTTGCCCCGGGTGGGAAGCCCGGAGCCCAGGTCCACGATCTGCCGGACGCCCGCCTCGACCAGGAGGCGTACGGCACGGGCGAGGAACGCCCGGTTCTCCTTCGCGGAGTCGCGTGTCTCGGGGAAGATCTTCAGAATCTGCTCGGCCGCGGCCCGGTCGGAGGCGAAGTTGTCCTTGCCGTCCAGGTAGTAGTCGTACATCCGGGCGACATTGGGCACGTTCGGGTCAATTCCGGCCGCCCCAGCCTGCTCATCCACGGTTTCTCCAGACTCTTCCGCATTTGTCTGGCTTTGATCTTAGAGAGACTTTCACGTTTTGGCAGCGAGATGAGGTCATCGCCGTGAGCCTTTGGCGGCGGACGTCGCCGGGGCCGGTGAACAGCCCGAACGGCCGGCCTTTCCGGTCGGGTGTCATCCCTCTGATGGTGTGCCGCTCATCCTCGCGAGTGACGTCACAGTCCTGCCTCCGTTGTCATGATCTGGTCTGTGGCTACAGAGGCGGCTTTACGGGCGGGCTGGTGGCGGGTCGTCGGGCGGGGGGTGCTGTTCCTCGCAGCGACGGTCGCCTCCTGGTGTCTCATCGGCATCGTCTTCGCCCTCGGCTCAGTATGGTCGTATCTGGGCGGGATGCTCGGCCTCGCCTTGGTCGGCTGTGCCCTGGTGGCACTGGTCGGGATCTCCGAGGATGTCCCCTGGGCGGTCTGGGGGACGTTTCCGTTCCTCGCCGTACTGCTGTTGAGCGGCATGTTCCTGCCGGGCGACTACTACCTGAGCACCTACGGTGAACCGGTGACCACGACCGTGGCGGAGCGGACGTGGGTCGAGGGCCGGAGGTCGCACAGGGACCATTACCGGTATGTCCTGCGGGGACCGGACGGTCGACTCCTCAAGAAGGTGATCAAGAATTACAGGGACGATCCGCCACTGGAGATCGGGGCGCCGGTCGAGATGCTGATGGATCCCCTGGGCGTGTTCGAGGCCAGGGAGCCGCGGGAGCTGAGGTCGCTCACCGCCCTCTGGGTCTCGGCGGCCGGGGTCGTGCTGATGACGATCGTGCTCAGCGTGATGGGTGAGCTGAGGCGCCGGACCATGCTTCCCAAGGGGGCGGGCGCTTCGAAGGCCGATGACTCCGAAAGACCCCCGGCAAAGCACGGTTCCGGGAACTCCACGGAGCCCGGCAGTCCCAAACGAGCGAACGGCTCCAGAAGATCCAACAAGCGAAGACGCTAGAACTCCCATCGCGGCGGCACGGTCCTCGCTTCACGGCGCCACGCCCACTGGCTGGGAAAACTCGTACACCACTTCCATGGACGCAACCCAAGCAACGAACTTGCGGGAACTTACGCGGACTTGCGCAACAGCCTCCTCGCCGAGCGTGTCGATCGCATCCATGGCACTTGGCGGGTTCCAGGCCTGGCCGCCTACCTCTGGTCGAACTCGCCGTTCTTCACGCCGCCGATGAACGCGCGCCACTCATCAAAGGTGAAGTTCAGCATCGGTCCGTTGGGGTTTTTGCTGTCTCGTACGGCTCGGTTGCCGCCGGGGAGGTTGGCGACCTCGACGCAGTTGTCGTTGTTGGTTCCGCTGAGGGTGCTCTTGCGCCAGGTGAGATTCGAGGGGCTCTTGTCCATTTTCGCACCTATCCCTTGAGTTGCTCCACGATCTTCGTCATGTGCCGAACTGACTCGTCCGGAGATAGAGCTAATCCCATCACATAGTCCAAAATAATGGTGTATCGCTGATATTCCAATGGCTGTTCAAGCCAGAGGCTTTCCGTCGCGGTCACGGTGTAGATGAGGCTCGGGTCGCTGGGGAAGTCGAGAATGACGAACGAACCCTCCAAGGCTGGATGCGCGCCGGCGGAGTCGGGAACGATCCGGACGGTGATGTTTGGTCTGGCGGCCATCTCGATGAGGTGGCTGATCTGCTCACGCATCACCTCGGCGCCACCGATCGACTTGCGTAGCGCGGCCTCGTCGATGAGTGCCAGCAGGGTTGGCGGGTTATCCCGGAAAAGGATCTCCTGACGCATGAGCCTCGCCTGGACGTGTCGCTCGACGAGCGTCTCATCGAGAGTTCGAGCGGCTCGCCACAGTGCTCTTACGTACCCCTCCGTCTGGAGAAGACCTGGGATCAGCACAATTTCCCAGGTGCGGATGGAACTGGCACCTGCCTCAAAGTCAGGCAGGCTGCCACGGAAGACGTCCTGGTACTTCTCCCACCAACCGCGCTGACGAGACTCCCGAGCGAGAGTGATCAATGCCTCGCGCTGGTCCTCGTCGGTGACGCCGTACAGGTCGAGAAGTAGACGAATGTCGTGGACGCTTGGGAGTCGCCACTCGTTGCGCTCCATTCTGGACACCTTTGACGCGTCCCACTCCAGCCGTCTGCCCGCCTCGGTCACCGAGAACCCGGCTTCCTTGCGGAGCTGTCGGAGCGTTTGGGAGAGTTTCCGACGTTTGACCGTGGGGCTGTTGCTCGTCATTTTGAGCCTCCTCCGTGAACTGCGGCGATGGTCCTCTGGAATAAACCAGACAATTCATCTTGATTTTATCTACGCATTGTGATCCTCGTATCGCTGTGTCAGCATGCTAATGGGTTCGAGGCTGGACAGCGAGCCCAATGTGGCAATGAGGGTTATTGTCCTAAATTTCTGCACGCGCATGTCCAGATTGCACTCTGTTTGGTAATTTGCGCTACCTGCTGTCGGCCGCAGCTCCTCCGTCTGCTCCAGGCAGCCGTCAAAACGCGATTCCCTTTTCCCTGGAAGACCCGAAAAACGAGTCGAGGCCGTCACGGTGCAGCAACACCGTGACGGCCTCTTGAACCGGACGTAGGAGGTCCGATCCCATGGTCGACTTTACAAGAGCGATCAAGGTCATCCGGATGCGTTTCAGCGGTGACCGGCCGCCCGCGCCGCTGGGGTGTCGGTGGTGTGGGCATTCGCCGTACGCGCACGACGACCGGTGCCTGCCGCACCGGCAGGCGCACACCTACGAGCGGCCGACTCCCGCGCAGTTCCGGGCGCGGCTGGCGGAGTGGTGGCGGCTGGGGTTCGCGGGGCGCCTGTCCGCCTCGGCGGAGGTACGCCCGGCGAGGGAGAGGCAGCCGTTTCCCGGTCAGGGACGTCACGCCCGGCCCGTGGAGCTGGTGGGCGCGGGATCGTTCGCGCCGTACGGGCGAGGTCGACCACCGGACGAGGTCGCCGGGAGCGGGCGGAGGCCGTACCCGGGCATGCTGCGGCAGGGAAAAGCGGCGTGAGCGGGCGGCATCGGCGGGGCGAGTCCGTCGACCGGCGAGGCCCACGGCGGTGGGACCGCGAGCAGCGGGAGGTCGCGGACCGGCTTGATCGAGCCGAGACGGGCTGGCTGGTCATGTACGGGGTGGGCGGGCGCCGGTTCTACGCGATCGCGGTGGGAGGCGAGCCGCTGGTCGTGCAGGCGGGCACGGCGGAGGAGTTGTGCGCGCTGATGCGCGAGGCGGAAGAGAGCGAAGCGGAAACCCACCGGTACGGGCAAGGAGATCTGATGGTCGCAGCCACCCCGGACGGACTCCGGACCGTCTGCTGGGACATTCCCCGTGACCCGGCGACCGTCGCCGAGGCCCGCCGGATGACGCGTGACGTCTTCACCCGTTGGGACCTGGCACCGGAGTTCGTCGACGACGCGGTCCTGGTGGTCGGCGAACTGGTGGCGAACGCCACGGTGTACGGGGAGGAGCCGATCCGGCTGTCGCTGTGGAGCACGGCCCAGGGAGTCTGCGTACGGGTCACCGATCACGGCTCCGAGCGGCCCCGCAAGCTCAGCCTGGGCGAGGACGCCTCGCACGGCCGAGGGCTCGCGATCGTCGAGGCACTGGCCGATCGATGGGGTGTGGTTCCGGCGCGAGGTGGGGGCGGCAAGACGGTGTGGGCCGCCTGGGGGACTTCCCGCTTGGAGTCCGAGGCGTCCCACACCGTCGACTGCGCGGACTCGGCGCCTGCCGGGGGGCGCGCGGTGGTGTCCCGCAGGAGTGACCGGCTGCCCTAGAACAGCAGGACCGACACACGGAGGTCGCGGAGGCGGGGCGGTCCTCCCGATGCCTGAAGCCACCGGATCACGGTGAGAGGTCAGCCCGTGACCAGCTTGCCGAGTTCGGGGAGTACCGCGTCGGTGACGGTGATCCTCTTCTCGATCAGTCCGTTGGCGTGGAAGAGGTCGGCGACGTGTTGCTGCTCGGCGACGAATTCCTCGCTGATCGGGTGCAGGCCCCACGGGCGGGTGCGCAGTGCGTGCTCCCAGGCGTCCAGGTCACCGCCGTCGTCCTTGGCGAACAGCTCCGCCGCCGCGCGGGGGTTTCGCCGGGTCCACTCGTCGGACTCCTGGAGCGCGGAGACGATCCTGGCCAGTTCCTCGGGCTGTTCGAGGGCGAAGTCGCGGCGGGTGAACCAGAGCGAGCGGTGGCTGAACAGGCCGTCGGTGGCGACCAGTTCCCGGACGGCCGCCCGCTGCTCGACCCCGGTGAGGTAGGGGTAGGAGCCGACCCACGCGTCGACCTCGCCGGACAGGAACAGCTCGGCGGCGTTGCCATAGGCGTCGACCGGGACGATGTCGCTCCAGCCGAGGCCGACCCGCTCCAGGGCGAGCAGCAGCAGCGTGGTCTGCCACGAGCCGTGCCCGAGGGCGACGCGCTTGCCCTTCAGGTCTTCCAGGTTCCGGATCGGCGAGTCGTCGAGGACGACCAGGCGGCCGTTCTCGATCCGGGGTTCGGAGATCGCGACGTAGACGACGTCGTGCCCCTTGGCCTGGGCGGTCACCGGGGGCGTGGCGCCGGTGCCGATGAAATCGTAGCCGCCGTCGAACAGATGGTCGCTGTGCACCGACGGCAGCGCCCTGGTGGGATCGACCCGCGCGCCGGTCGGCAGGGAGCGCAGGTTCACCCACTCCACGTCGGGGAGTCCCCGGTGACGTAGCACCCAGAGCGAGTTGTTCTGGGGGAAATATCCGACTCGGGTGGTCATCAGGACCGTCCTTTCAACAGGGGGAGTACGTGTGTGCCCACCCGGTGTGCCTCTTCCAGGTGCGGGACTCCGGCGAGGATGAGGGCGTCCACGCCGAGCCCGATCAGTTCGTCGAGCCGTTCGGCGACCTGGTGGTAGTCGCCGACCAGGCCGAAGGCGGGGCCGTCGCGCAACTCGCCGAACCCGCCCCAGACGCCTGGCGAGACCTCCAGGTCACGGAGGTCCTCACCGGCCGAGGCGAGGAAGGACCGGCTCCGCCGCACGCCGACCGAGTCGCCGGAGCCGGCCGCCCCGCCGGAGTCGCGGGGCACCCTGGCCGCCCAGCCACGGCGGAGCTCGTCCCACGCCTCCTCCTCGGTCTCGCGGGCGAGCACGTCCACCCGGACCGCGAACTTCGGCGGGGTGTCGCTGTGCGTACGGACCAGGTCGAACTTCTCCGCCAGCGCGGGGTACGGCTCCAGCCAGGACAGGTAGTAGTCGGCGTGCCGCCCGGCGGCGGCGATCGCGGCGGGGGAGGAGCCGGAGAAGAAGATCTCCGGGAACGGCTGCCCGGCCAGTTCCTCGGGCAGGCCCGCGTTCTCCACCCGGTAGAAGCGGCCGTGGTGGGTGTGGGAGCCGTGCCACACGCCCTTGAGCACGTCGAGGAACTCCGAGGTGCGCGCGTAGCGGTCGTCGTGGTCGATCCGGTCGCCCCACCAGAGCTGTGCGGGTCCACCGCCGCCGGAGATGACGTTGTAGACCACCCGCCCGCCGGTGGCCCGCTGCAGAGTGGCGGTCATCCGGGCCGCCTGCATCGGATGCAGGAACCCCGGCTGGAAGGCGATCATGAACCGGTAGGAGCGGGTCTCCCTGGCAAGGGTGGCCGCCGCGGCCCACGGGTCGTCGGTGTGCGGGAAGGACGGCAACAGCCCACCGACGAAGCCGGAGTCCTCGGCCGTCCTGACCACCTCGGCCATGTAGTCGGCATGACTGTAGCCGTCGGGGGCACCGTCCCTGACTCCCGGCGCGAGGGCACCTGGCAGGTCGGCGAAGCCGCCGCGGCTGCCGCCCCTGCGGCGCAGCGAGGGCTGGTCGCCCTCCATGTGGATGCGCCAGTAGATGTCAACCGACACGAGTGTTCTCCTTCAGCAGCGGAAGCAGGTGCTCGCCCAGCCGGTAGGTCTCCTCAGGCTGCCGTCCGGCCTCAAGGAAGAACTCCGAGACGCCCCGGTCGGCGTACTCTCCGATCGCGGCGGCGACGGTGGCGTAGCCGCCGGTCAGCCCGGTGAAGCCGGTACGGCGAGCGGCGGCCAGCGCCTCGTCGTCGTCCTCGCGGGCCAGCACCGGCAGCCGCAGGCCGTACGCCACGCCGGGCAGCCGCGCGGTCAGCGCCTCCAGGTCGTCCTGGGGTGAGAAGACGTGTACGTCGGCGTGGCGGGCGGAGAGGTCAAGCGCCTCCTGCGAGGTGCCGCCGAGATAGACGGTGGGGAAGGCCCGCCCGGAGAGCGGGGGCGCGAAGCCGCCCCCGGCCACCTGATAGAAGCGGCCCCGGTACTCGAAGTCTCCTCGATAGACGCCTTTGGCGACGGTGAGGAACTCCTCGGCCCGCGCGTACCGGTCGGCTCCGGTGAGAAAGTCCCCCTGGGCCCTGGCGACCGCGGGATCGAGGTCCACCGCGAGCCACCAGCCGAGCCGGTCGGCGGAGAAGCGCCGCAGCGAGGCCGATAGCTTGGCCAGGTAGACCGGGGTGGCGATCCCCGGGTGGAACTCCGCGATCACCCGCAGGTGGCGTGAGTCGCGCAGCACCCCGGCGGCCAGTACCAGCGACTCCCGCCCCTCGGGATCGAAGGGCACCAGCGCGCCGGAGAATCCCGCCAGCTCGGCGGCCCTGCCCGCCGGTCCCGCCGGATCCGAGCGGGCGGGCCGTACGTCGGTGATGAAGCCGGGCAGCACGGTACGGGCGGCGCTCCGGGTGGGCAGCGTGACGTTGAACCTGGCCATCACGCCACCGTGCCGAGCGGAACGTCGTGCGGCTGTGACGCCGTGTCCGGGGAGACGTCGTGT
This sequence comes from Streptosporangium sp. NPDC000509, assembly GCF_042898365.1. NCBI lineage: Bacteria > Bacillati > Actinomycetota > Actinomycetes > Streptosporangiales > Streptosporangiaceae > Streptosporangium > Streptosporangium sp. NPDC000509. The sequence continues at coordinate 301,490 of NZ_JBIAYX010000011.1, forward strand.
GCCCATGCCATTGTGCCGGGGCGTCGTGCCGCGTGGGAATGCTCTCGCGGGCCGGCCGAAATCGGTGGGACAGCCATGTCAGATCTTTCCTAGAGATTCGGAGGCCGAGCGCCGCTCGCGGAGCGACGGTTCGGCGTACGACCAGATGGTGTCGGACAGGCCGGTCAGCGCGGACTCGTTCGCACCGATCCAGCTCAGCGTGGTCGCCACTGTGCTCACCGTGCCACCCTCACGTGTCCGGGTTCCTTGGTGGCGACCCCGAGGTCGGCGAGCAGGCGGCGGCGGAGCGCCACGAAGTCGCCGTCCGCCCGGTCGCGGGGGCGGTCCAGTCCGACGGTCAGGTCGGTGACGAACGCGCCTTCGCGGAGCACGGCGATCCGGTCGGCGAGCAGGATGGCCTCCTCGACGTCATGGGTGACCAGGACCACGGCGGGGCGATGCCTGGCGCACAGTTCGGCGATCAGGTCCTGCATGTGCAGCCTGGTCAGCGCGTCGAGCGCGGCGAACGGCTCGTCGAGCAGCAGCAGTTCGGGCTCGCGGACCAGGGCACGGGCCAGCGCGACCCGCTGCGCCTCACCGCCGGACAGGGTCGCGGGCCAGGCGTCGGCGTGGCTGCTCAGGCCCACCTCGGCGAGCGCCTCCAGGCCCTTGGCGCGGGCGCCGCGGCCCTGCCCGAGGATCACGTTCGCCAGCGCGCGCTTGGAGGGGATGAGCCGGGGCTCCTGGAAGACGACGGTCCGCACCGGCGGGACCAGCACGGTCCCGCTCGTGGCGGCGTCCAGCCCGGCGAGGATCCGCAGCAGCGTCGTCTTGCCGGTACCGCTGGCACCGAGCAGCGCGAGGAACTCACCGCGCCGCACCCGCAGGTCGATCCCGTCCAGCACGGCGCGGTCGCCGAAGACCTTGCGCAGGCCCGTGGTCTGTACGGCCAGGCTCATCGGGCCGCCACCGCCTTCCGCCACGGCATGGTGAATCGCTCGGCCAGTCGGAGGACGACGTCGGCGGTCAGTCCGATCAGCGCGTAGAGGATGACGCACAGGGCGAGGATGTCGGTGCGCAGGTAGTCGGTGGCCCTGGCCATCAGGTATCCCAGACCGGCGGTGACGTTGATCTCCTCGGCGGCGATCAGCGCGATCACGCTGAGCGTGGTCGACAGCCGTAGTCCGGCGAAGATCGAGGGCAGCGCGCCCGGCAGTACCACCTCCCTGACGAGAGCGAGGCGGCCGAGCCCGAACGAGCGGGCGGCCTCCACCACCTTGCGGTCGACGTTGCGCACCCCGCTGGAGACGTTGATGTACATCGGGAAGGTGCAGGCCACGCTGATCAGCAGGATCTTGGAGGTCTCCTCGATCCCGAACCAGACCATGAACAGCGAGGTCAGCGCCAGGAACGGGATGGCACGCAGTGCCTGCATGGAGGAGTCGAGAAGCTCCTCGCCGAGCCTGCTCAGCCCGGACAGCACCCCGATGACCAGTCCGGCGGAGGCGCCGAGCAGCAGGCCGAGACCCGCGCGGGTGAGCGAGACGCCCAGCGCCTCCTGCATCTGCCCGTCGGCCCACAGCTCGCCGAAGGTGGCGACCACCTCCTGCGGACCGGCCAGCACGTCAGGGGTGATCATCCCCGACGCGGTTCCCGCGTACCAGAGTCCGACGAGCAGGACCGGGCCGAGGACGCGCAGGGTCAGGCTCGCCGCCGGATGGCGGCGGGCGTTCCTGGGCGGATCCGGTGGGACGAGCCCCGCCGTCTCCCGCCCGACGGACGTGGCCGATGTCGTCATGAGGCCGCGTCCGGCAGCGCGGTGATGTCGACGACGTACTGGGAGACGTCCAGCGGCGCGGTGAGGACCTTCTGGTCGAAGAAGAACTTGGCGACCTCCTGGTACTTGGCGATCTCGGCGGCGGTCACCGGCTGGGCGGGCTTGCCCTGCTTCTGGATCTGGACCACCAGGTCCTTCTGGACACCGGCCACGGCCTGCGGTCCGGTGGAGGTGAAGACGTTGAGGTAGGCCGCCGGGTCGGCGTTCTCCTTGACGGTGCCCTCCTCGATGAACGCGTACAGCGCCTTCAGCACCTCGGGGTGCTTGTCGATCAGGGTGTTGGAGGCGACGTAGATGACGTAGTTGTCCGACCCGATCTCCTCCCCGTCGGCCAGGATGCGGGCGTCCAGGCTGGTCACGGCCGGGATGAGGAAGGTGGAGAAGGTCGACCAGGCGTCCACCTTGCCGGAGCCGAAGACCGGCGCCGTCTGCGGCGGGGCCAGGTAGACCCGCTTGACCTTCTCGACCGGCACGTTGAACGTCTGCAGTGCCTTGAGGAGCAGGTACTCGCTGGTGCCGCCGTGGCCGACCGCCACGCTGTGCCCGGCGAGGTCGGCCACGGACTTGATCGGGGAGTCCTTCTTGACCACGATCCCCTCGCCCGCGAGGTCCGGCGGGACGGTGGCGAAGATCTTGAAGCTGGGCTTGACGGCCAGCGCCGTGACACCCGCGGTGATCGAGCCGACGGCGATGTCGAGCGACCCGGCGTTGATGGCCTGCGCAGCCGGAGCGAAGACGGAGAAGTCGCCGGCCCACTGGACCTTCGCGTTCACCTTGGCCAGGGCGGCGTCGAGGCTTCCGTCCTTCTTCGCGACCGCCAGGAAACCGCTGTTGCCCGGATCGGAGATCCGCACCACCACCGGCTCGGCCTTGGCGTCCGGCGTGGCGGCCGAGGTGTCCGCCGAGGGAGTGGAGCCGCACGCGACCAGCAGGGCGAGGGGGAGTACGGCGGCCAGGGGGAGTCTACGCATGGGATTCTCCATGGGTTCGGGCAATGGCGAGGGGGGTGTGGTCGGCCCAGGAGGCGACGTCCACCGCCGACTCCAGGAAGCCGTGGCCGCGCAGGAACCGCTCCTGCTCGGCGAGCAACTCCAGGCGTTCCGCGGACAGGTCGAGGTGCAGGGAGGCTCCCGAGTGGTAGGCGCCGGCCACTCCCGCCGAGCCCGCGCCGGTCTCGACGCCCAGGATCCTGGCGACGTCGGCAGGGTGGTCCGCCGCCCAGTCGGCCGCCCGCAGCAGCACCGCGAGGAACCGGGTGACCAGGTCGGGGCGCTCGTCGAGTAGCCGCTGGTGGACGGTGATGGGGCGCGGCGTCCCGTTGTTGATCCGTGCTCGCCGGTCGGGAACGGCGTCGAGGTCGACCGCCACCTCGGCGCTGTGACGCAGGGCCGCCTCGACGGCGAGCGCGCCCTTGACATAGACCGCGTCGACCTCGCCGCGGGCCAGGGCCGCCAGTTCGGCCTCCCACTGCCCGTGACCCGGGGTGGCCTCGACGTCCACCAGGTCCGCGTCGCTCAGGCCGAGTCCGGCAAGGGAGAGCGCACCCCGGAAACCCTGCAGCGCCATGGCCCGCCAGAAGTCGATGGCGAGGCGGTGCCGGGGGACGGCCAGACGTAGCCCCTTGAGCTGCTCCGGGCTCTCCAGGCCACTGCCGTCACGGGCCAGGATGACCTGGCGCTCCTCGATCCAGGTCAGGCCGACGAGCCGGGTGGCCTCGCCGCGTGAGCGGGCCCAGAGCGCGGGGACGTTCCCGCCCTCGCGGAACAGGCCGGTCAGCTCGTGGGTGAAGTGGTGGTCGGCGGAGACGTCGGCTTCGGCGTCCTGCAGGGACCGGACGCCGATCCCGTCGGGTGCGAACTCCTCGGTGAGCCAGCCCCGGTCGGCGGCGACACCGGTCGCGGTGGGCACCGGACACCGGGTGAACCAGATCGTGTCTGGCACGGCTGTGGTCATGCGAAAGAGTTTGCTAGTAAGTTGGTAGGAAATGCAAAGTATGTCCCGCGATACGGGAAACCTCGACCCCATCAACCGCTTCTACCTGCTCATGTCCCTCCCTACCTGAGAGAAGGAGATTCCCGCATGACGGCATCGAGCCGCGTGGACGGCGTCCAGTCGGTCCTGCGGGCGGTCGGGATACTCAACTGTTTCCGCGAGGGCGAGCCCGCCCTGACCGTCTCGGAGCTCGCCCGGCGGACGGGCCTGTCCACCTCCACCGCGCACCGGCTGGCTCGTAGCCTGCTCGACACCGGATTCCTGGAACAGGACGTCGAGACCGCCTGCTACCGGCTGGGTCCTTCGATCACCGAGCTGGGCCAGCTCTCCTTCCACCGGCGCGGCCTGCACGAGGTCGCCCCCGAGCTGGGGCAGCTCGCCCGCGTCACCTCGGCCACCGTGGACCTGGCCGTCCGCAACGGCCCGCACGCGGTCATCCTGGTCGGAGGGTCCCTCAACCCCGATCGGGGAATCGGCCTGCACCGCCCGCTCCACTCGACGGCGCTCGGCAAGGTCCTGCTCGCCTGGGCCCTCCCGGGGAACGGCGACCTCGCCGCGCTCGGCCCGCTCCAGGCCCAGACCCAGCGGACGATCATTGACCACGCCGCCCTCCGCGCCGAGCTGGACCAGGTGCGCCAGAGCGGCTACGCGCTCAACGACGGCGAGTCCTCGGAGGGCGTCCGCACCGTAGCGGTCCCCGTGCTGGACCGCGCCGACCACGCCCGCTATGCCCTCGCGGTACGGGCCACCCCCCGGCTCATCGGTGACGCGCGGATCCCCTGGTTCGTCAAGCAGGCCCGCGCCTGCGCCCGTGTCCTGGAGGTCCTCCTGTTGCCTCCCGCCGAACGTCGCTGGCACTCGTGATCCGGCGATGACGGTGCCTCCGGCTTCGACCGATCGCGTTGACGGCCGGTCATGAACCGGAGATGACGATTATCACAGCGGCCATTGATTCGGTGTTGGCCGGAACGTATGTTCCTCTCAACATCCGAGTACGCCTCATGTTTAGGGGATCCTCCTATGCATGCACGCCTCCGGCGGATGACCACGGCGGCCTCCGGGCTCCTTCTGGTCCTCACGCTGGCATCCCCCGTCGTGCCCGCGGCCGCCGCCTCCACGACCTCATCCACGACCGGCACCGCGGCCGTCCTCCCTCCCGACGACTACTGCCTCGGAGAGTGCGCCGACATCCTGCCTCCGGGGCAGAACGGCAACGCCACCCTCGCCGGGATCCTCGCCCACCAGGCACTGGGCACCAAGCCGAGGCACAGCGACGACCAGCTCGGCAAGTACGCGAACCTCCTGTCCGGCTACACCGGCCTCACCAACGACCAGATCGCCGACTTCTTCAACGACGCCTCGTTCGGCGTCCCCGCCGGACAGGTGGAGAGCACCACGAGCCCTCGTTCGGACGTGACGATCGTCCGAGACAAGGCGACCGGGACCCCGCACATCACCGGGACGACCCGCGAGGGCACGATGTTCGGCGCCGGGTACGCGGGCGCGCAGGACCGCCTGTGGGTGATGGACCTGATGCGGCACGTGGGCCGCGGTGAGCTGACGCCGTTCGCCGGTGGCGCGCCGGGCAACCGGGCGCTGGAGCAGAGCGCCTGGCGCAACGCCCCCTACACCGAGGCGGACCTCCAGGCGCAGATCACCAGGCTGAGGGACTCCGGCCCCCGAGGCGCGCAGCTCTACACCGACGTGCAGCACTACATCGCCGGAGTCAACGCCTACATCGACCGCTGCATGGCGGACCGGAACTGTCCCGGAGAGTACGTACTGACCGGGCACCTCGACGCGATCACCAACGCGGGCGGTCCGGTGAAGTTCACCATGACCGACCTGGTGGCGATCTCCGGCGTGATCGGCGGGCTGTTCGGCGGTGGCGGCGGTGCGGAGATGCAGTCCGCACTCGTACGGGTCGCCGCCCGCGCCAAGTACGGTACGGCGGCCGGCGACCAGGTCTGGGCGGCGTTCCGCGCGCAGAACGACCCGGAGGCGACGCTCACCCTGCACAACGGCCAGAGCTTCCCGTCCGGTGCCGCGCCCGCGGGCGCCACCGGGGTCGTCCTGCCCGACCCGTCGACGGCGCCCGTGGACATCACCGCGAACGAGACCGGCTCCGCCACCTCCGCGGCCTCGGCGGCGGCGACGGCGCAGAAGGGCGTGCTCGACGGTCTGCTCGTCGACAACTCCAAGCCCGGAATGTCCAACGCCGTGGTGGTCTCGGCGGCGAAGTCGGCGACCGGGAACCCGATCGCGGTGTTCGGCCCGCAGACGGGCTACTTCGCCCCCCAACTGCTCATGCTGCAGGAGCTCTCCGGGCCGGGCATCCGCTCGCGCGGCGCCGCCTTCGCCGGGCTCAACCTCTACGTGCTGCTCGGCAGGGGCACCGACTACGCCTGGAGCGCGACCTCCAGCGGCCAGGACATCACCGACACGTACGCCCTCCAGCTCTGCGAGCCCGGCGGCGGCGCGCCCACCACCGCGTCCAACCACTACCTCTACCGGGGCGTCTGCACGGAGATGGAGACGCTGAGGAAGACCAACTCGTGGAAGCCCACCGTCGCCGACTCCACCGCCAAGGGCTCGTACGACCTCGTCATCCAGCGCACGAAGTACGGGCTGGTGAGCTGGCGCGGCACCGTCGGCGGGCAGCCCACCGCCTTCACCGCGCTGCGGTCGACGTACCAGCACGAGGTCGACTCGGCGATCGGCTTCCAGATGTTCAACGACCCGGCCCAGATGGGTGACGCGGCGGCGTTCGCGAACTCGGCCTCGACGATCGGCTTCGCGTTCAACTGGTTCTACGTCAACTCCAAGGACGCGGCGTACTTCATGTCGGGCAACACCCCGGTCAGGTCCGCGGTGTCCGACCCGAACCTGCCGATGACGGCCGACGCGGCCCACGAGTGGGCGGGCTTCGACCCGGCCACCAACAGCGCGACCTACACCGCTCCCGCCACCCACCCCCAAGCGGTGAACCAGGACTACTTCGTCAGCTGGAACAACAAGCAGGCCAAGGACTACGGTGCCGCGGACGGAAACTTCAGCTTCGGGCCGATTCACCGGGCCGACCTGCTGGACGCCCCGATCAAGGCCGCCCTGTCGGGAAGCGGCAAGCTCGACCGGGCGGGCACCACGAAGATCATGGCTGAGGCCGGCGTGACCGACCTGCGCGGGAAGAGGGTCCTGCCCGACCTGCTACGGGTGATCAACAGCGCGGCCGTGACCGACCCGGCCCTCGCCTCGGCCGTCTCCAAGCTGTCGGCCTGGACGTCGGCGGGATCTCGAAGGCTGGAGACCTCGCAGGGCGGCAAGACCTACGCCCACGCCGACGCGATCCGCGCGTTCGACGCGTGGTGGCCCAAGCTCGTCCGCGCGCAGTTCAGGCCGGGTCTCGGCGACGGCCTCTACCAGTCGATGGTGAACGCGATCCAGATCAACGAGTCACCCTCCGGACACCAGCAGGGCGACCTGTCCACCCTGCCCACCTCGGCGAACGAGGCCCAGGCGCACAAGGGCTCGGCGTTCCAGTACGGCTGGTGGGGTTACGTGAGCAAGGACGTCAGGAGTGTGCTCGGCGACCCGGTCTCCGGACCGCTGCCCGCCAAGTACTGCGGGGACGGCACGGTGGCGGGCTGCCGTACCGTCCTGCTGGAGAGCCTGGCGGCGGCGCTCGCCGAACCCGCGGCGACGACCTACCCCGGAGACGACGTGTGCGCGGCGGGCGACCAGTGGTGCGCCGACGCCGTCGAGCAGTCTCCGCTCGGCGGGATCACGCACTCGCTGATCTCCTGGCAGAACCGGCCGACCTACCAGCAGGTCGTGTCGTTCCCCGCCCACCGGGGCGACGCGATCAACAACCTGGCGGAGGGGAGGAGCGCCTCGGCGTCGAGCACCCAGCTCTTCTACCCGGCGAGCAGGGCCGTCGACGGCGACCCGACCACCCGGTGGTCGAGCTCGTCCAGCGACAACCAGTATCTCCAGGTCGATCTCGGGTCGGCCACGACCGTGGCGAGGGCGTTGCTGCGCTGGGAGACGGCCTACGGGTCCTCCTACTCGATCCAGACCTCGACCAACGGCTCCACCTGGACCACCGTCTACTCCACCACCACGGGAAACGGGGGCGTGGACAACGTGAGATTCACCCCGACCACCGCCAGGTACGTCCGCATGCAGGGTGTCACGCGGGGGACGTCGTACGGCTACTCCCTCTACGAGCTGGAGGTCTATCCCCGGTGACGAACACCTGACGTGAAGAGGTGACGGTCGCCGCCGGCAAGACGGCGGCGACCGTCTCAGGTCGTGGCCAGCGGGTTGGCGACCGTCACGTATCCCGCGGAACGGTCCGCCGAGCGCGTCCACCGGACCGACAGGTTGGCCTTGGCCGGTAGCGGCGCTCCCGACAGCAGCTCCGACAGCGGCCGGGGCCACCCGCGTGAGGCCGCGTACTTCGCCAGGACGTCTCCCGCCACCGCCCACAACTCCCGGGTGGACCCGGTTCCCGCGAGGGAGGCGGCGATCTCGGCGAGGTGGTTGACCATCAGGCAGTAGACCACCCGGTTCCAGCCGGAGGCCGGGTCGTAGGTGAGCGCCTCGGCGACCCGGTCGGGCACCCCGGACAGGTCGTGCCGCCCCGCGACGAGCTTCGTGCCCTCCAGGTCGCGGAAGACGGCCTCCACGGGCAGTCCGTCCGCGTCCACACCGATCAGGACGTTCTGCAGGTGAGGTTCCAGCACCACGCCGTGACTCACGTAGGCGTCGAGCACCGGCGGCGCCACGCACTCCACGTACGCCCGCCACCAGCGCACCGGATCGGCCGTCGGCACCCCGGCCATGCCCACTGACACCCCGGCGATGCCCGTCGGCACGCCGCCCGGCGCCGTTCCGGTCATCGGCGGCCCGGCCACGCCCGGCACCGCTCCCGCCGCCCGCCACCGGGCGACGTCCGGCACGCCGCTTCGCACCGCTCCGATCACCGGTGACCGCACCGTGTCCGGCATGTCGCCCGCCACCTGCCACCCGGCGGCCAGCGCGCCGCTCAGCAGCGGGGTCACCCCCGGCCTGCACACCGACCACGGGCCGACCCGGACGATCACGCCGAGCCCTTCCAGCAGCCGGGTGCCCAGCTTCGCGGAACGGTAGCCGGGCTCGGGCAGCCAGCGGGTGCCGGGGAAGGCGGCGGCCAGGTCGAGGAAGACCGGTTCGAGGCGACGGCTCAGCTCGACCGCGCCCGCCAGCTCGTACCAGGAGTTCTTCCGCACGCAGTTGGTGATCCGCACATCCAGGCTGAACTTCAGGCACCGGTCGATCAGCGGCTCGTAGACCGTGCGGACCGACGACGTGGGAACCGCCATCCGGGCGCTTTCCCCCAGGTCGATCAGGCGGCCGTCGGCGAGTGGCGCGGCCAGGTCCGCCGCGAGCAGTTCCAGCTGCCACGGGTGCGCGGGCAGCGGCGAATAGCCGGGCGGCGCCTGGCCGAGTTCGTCGAGCACGCCGGTGTCACCCTCCCCGGCCAGCACGTCGTTCCTGACCCCGAGCAGCCGCAACGGGAAGCTCGCGTGCGCCTCCGGCGCGTATCGCAGCCAGTCCGCGCCGCCGCGCGCCTTCGGGCTGGGATGGAACGGATGCCCGCCGACCAGTGCCTGCTCCGAGGCGAGCCACGGGTCGGTGGGCGGCGGCACCTCCTGCCGGGCCACGACCAGCGCCGCGATGGCGTCCCTGCTCGCGGCGACCTGGGCGGCGAACTCGTCGTTGCCCTCGCCGAGCCCGGTGCCGAGCTCGGTCTCCACCAGCCGGACGAGCATGTCCACGGAGAGTGGCCGCCAGGAGCCGTCCTCCAACCACTCGGGCCGCCCCTCGAAGCGCAGCGCGAGCCCGCCGTGCGCGCGGACCCGCAGGCGAGTGCCGGCGACGCGCAGCAGCACGTACGGCCCCTCGTGCCCGACCTGTCCTCGGGGGCCCGCGATCTCCCTCACGCAGCAGCGCAGCAGCGCCGCCAGCGAGACGTCCTCGGCGACGGCGGTGGCGACGGCGGCGGGTGCGCCGAGGGCGAGGCTGGTCATGTCGTCCTTCGCGGGAGCTGGGGGGTTCGCGGGAGCTGGGGAGGGTGGCGGAGATAGTTCGGCCCGCTCGTGCCGTAGAACTTGTTCACGTCCCGCGCGCCGGTGCGGACCTTGTCCACCAGGGTCCCGGCGGTGATCATCGATTTGCCGACGAGCCGGTCGGCGTCGAGGGTCCTGGCCCGCAGCAGCCGGGCCATCGGATCCTCCCCATACTCGTCGAGCGCTTCGGTGAGCGTGTCGCGGACCAGTTCGAAGGCCCTCGGTGAGGGCAGCGCTCCGAACGTCACGGCCGCCGCGGCCAGGTGCAGGGTGATGGTCACGAACACGTCGGCGAGCGCGTGCGGGTCGTCGGTGAACATCCGCGCGTCGGTGAGGTCCGGCACCGCGAGCCCGGCGGACCGCAGCCTGTCCGGCGAGGTCAGCAGGCCGTCGTTGTCCTTGACGAGCAGCCGCAGGACACCGTCGGCCGCTGTTCCGTCACCCGCCCCCCTGACACCTGCGCCCCCGTCACCCGCGATGCCGTTCCCCGGGGCGTTCCCGCTCGCGGTCTCGGCGCCGAACACCAGCGAGAGGTTCTGCTGGTGGGCCTCCAGCGCCGTGCCGTACCTGACGAAGAGCCGCACGTGGAAGCGGAACAGCACCCGCAGGTATCGGCCGAGCAGTCGGGTGACGTCCCCGCCGAACCACCGCCCGGCGAGCTCTTCGACGACCAGCCCGCCTCCGGGCAGCGGCGCGGGCAGCGCCGCGACCGGGATGACCTCCCCGGCGGGATGACGGCGCAGCAGCCAGCCCAGGTATTCGTGCCCGGCGTGCCCGTACGTCTGCTCGTCGGCGAGAAGCACCTCGGGATCGGGCATGGCCCGCAGAAGCAACTCGGCCCGCGCCCCGTCGGCCAGCGTGTCCGGCTTGAGCGACCTGCGGTTGCGCAGCCCGAGGGTGCTGGTGGTGAGCGGCAGCTTCAGGTGCGTGCCGGGGACGATCTCGACCGTCCGCATCGAGAGCGTGGGCCTGACCTCCAGGTACGCCGACGGAGCCATGATCGCCCACGGGATCTCCTCGACCGCGGGGACCGTGAGCGGGTGTACGGGGAACAGCACGTGAGTCCGCGCGAGATCCCCGGCCAGGCCGACGGCGGCGAACCCGGGCGCCACCGGGGGCTCCGTCCCGACGAGCCGCTCTCGCGGCACCGCCGCCCAGCGCAGCTCGAAGGCGGGCGCGAACTCCGGCGCGTACGCGGTCAGGTCCTCGTCGGACAGGCCGCTCTTGGACCGGGCCGTCGGATAGACGGGGTGATCGAGGAACGCGGCCAGCGTCTCGTACCACACACCGTCGCGCCCGTTCCCGCTCGCCGTCGTGTGCGTGAGGCCGGGACGCGTGGCGACGGCGGTGGCCGCCAGCCGGGCGAGTACGTCCTCACGGTGGGCGTCGTGAAGGTCGAGGGCGCGCAGCGCCTCGCGGCACTCGGTGACGAACGACTCCACCCCGGCGGTGTCGGCGAGAGAGGAGATCTCTCGCAAGGTGCGCAGGACCTCCTCCAGGTGAAGTGTCTCCTCCGGGGCCACCACGAAGTCCTGGAACAGCGAGCCGGGGGTCAACCGCACCCGCCTGCCCCCCGGCAGGAGCAGCGCGACACCGGTCTTGTCGCGGGTCACCCGCGCGGCCAGACCGCCGTAGTCCTCGCGCAGGAGCGCGTTCAGCACCCGGGTCGCGAGGTATCGTTCCCGTTCGCTCCCGGAACCTCCGCCGACCGTGCGGGCCGTCGCGACGCCCCGGTTCACCCGGTCGCCCGTGGATCGCCGGCCCGCCGGCACCTCCGCGGGACCTCCGCGGACCACGCGATCGGTCGCGCGTTCCCGGTCCGCGCGGTCGCCCGTGCTTCCGGAGTGCACCCGGTCGTTCGCGGGGTCTCGGTCCGCGTGGTCGCCCGTGGTTCCAGGGCGCACTCGGCCGCCCACGGGGCTCCGGCTCACCCGATCGTCCACGCTGTTCCGGCTCACGCGATCACCCACGGGTTCTCCGAGGTGAAGGCCGCGACGGCCGCGTCAACGCGGGCCCGGTCGGGGCCGATCGCGCGGACGATGCCCACGTAGTCGCGGTTGGTGTTGCTCAGGTCGATCCGGTCGCCCGTCGCGCGCAGCGGCCGGTGCCAGACGCGGACCGGGTCGCCGGGCGCGGGAACGACCGTGCCCGGAGCGCTCACCACGGTTCCAGGCCGGTCGGCGACGAGGCTCAGCGCGGTCGCGTGCCCCTCCCCGGAAGACCGCGGCCGCGCATCGAGACGCGCCCCGAGATGCACGCCGAGAACGAGCTCGAACAGGGGCGCGTCCAGCATGCTCGCCAGCAGGAAGTCGCAGTGGTCGCCGATCACCCGGTAGTTGACCTCGACGATCCTCGGCCCGGCCGGAGTCATCACATACTCGGTGTGGCAGGCCCCGAACCCGACCCGCAGTGCCCCGAGGGCCCGCAGCACATGGTCACGGCCGGGGGGTGGCTCCCAGTCGAGCCGTTCCTCCACGAAGTACGGCAACGGCCCGAGGGTGGTGCGGAAACCGCCGAGCACCCTGATCCGCTCGCCGTCGCCGAGCGTCTCCATCGTGTGCAGAGGGCCGTCGAGATACTCCTCCACGACCAGCGTCTCTCCGGGGCGCCTGTCCCGGATGGCCGCGACGGCCTCCGCGAGCTCGCCCGTGTCGCGGACCAGTACGACGTCCTCGCTCGCCACGCCCTCGCGGGGCTTCACGACCGCGGGGAACGGCAGGTCCGCGGGCGGCGGATCGTCCGGTGCCAGCCGTGCGGAACGGACGGTCTCGACTCCGGCGGCGGCGAGCCGCCGCCGGGTGAGCGCCTTGTTCTTGGTGTCGACGCAGGCCCGCCAGTCCTTGCCCGGCAGGCCGAAGTACGCGGCGGCGAGCGCGGTCTCCGCCTGGATGTGGTCGGAGTTCGAGAAGATCGCGTCCGGGGCGTGGTGGTGCGCGACGGTATCGATCACCGCCCGCGCGTCGCGCACGTCGCAGCGGAGCACCTCGGCCCCGGAGTCGCGGTACCGCTCGGGCCGGTCGGTGAGGATGGTGACCTCGCAGCCGAGCGCGCGGGCCGCGGGGAGAAAGCCGTCGGTGACCGAGTCGGTCGGTTTCAGCGCGGTGAGGTACAGCCGCAATGCAGGGACCCCCGATATCAGGCAAGGCTAACCTAACTCGGAGATCCTAGCCTGCGGCCGATCGGCGCGCGGAGGCGATCAGCTTATTGACAGTAGATGTCCGTGTCGCCCAATGATGAGAGCCCGCGGAGCCCGCTGTACAGGGCGGGAGAACCGGACGAGGGGGGAGGAAGGAGGAAAACCGATGATGCACCGAGGCGTGTGTCACTTCTCCCGCGCGTACGCAGAGAAAGGGGGAGGGTTCGTGCGCCGAGACGTGTGCCACGTTCCTCGCGCGCATGCCGGGAAGGAGGGAGGACCTGTGCGCGCAGAGGGGCGGATGGGGGCTTCGTCCTGCGGCGTAGTATGTGCACTCGGTGGGGGAGGCTGAACGGCGTGGAAATCGCGGCACAAGAAGAACTGTTGGGACCGCTGCTGCTCGCGCGCAGTGCCGTCGACCGGTCGGCGGCGCTTCGCGGCGACGCCGAGTGGCTCGAAAAGGCCTGGGCGGACACCGCGACCAGGGTCGTGGTCATCGACGACGGACAGGCGCTGGTCCGGCGCAGCGGCGGAGAGGCCAAGCTGGTCCTGCTGCCCACGGCGGAGGCGCCGGACGGGGAGCGCTACCTGCTCGGCGTCGACGCCGAGGGCATCGCCTACTTCGCCGTGGCGGCACCGTTGGCGGACAGCGTCCACACCGGTTCCTTCAACCGGATCGTCGCCCCGCTCGCCTCCTCGGAGCTGGAGGAGGGCCAGACCCTCACCGCCGGACTCCGCCAGGTGGGGGCGATGCTGGAGGATCTGGACGCGGGGCTGCTGGTGTACGCGGTCGCCCTGGAGGCATGGCACTCCACCCACGAGTTCTGTCCCCGGTGCGGGAGCGCCACCGAGGTGCGCGCGGGTGGGCACGTACGTGTCTGTCCCAAGGACAACAGCCAGCACTTCCCCCGGGTCGATCCCGCGGTGATCATGCTGGTTCGCGACGAGGACGACAGGTGCCTGCTGGCCAGAGGGCCGCAGTGGCCCGAGGGGCGGCTCTCGGTGCTGGCCGGGTTCGTCGAGCCCGGCGAGTCGCTGGAGCACGCCGTGGCGCGCGAGGTGGCCGAGGAGGTCGGTGTGCGCGTCGTCGAGCCGCGCTACATGGGCAGCCAGCCCTGGCCCTTCCCGCGCAGCCTGATGCTCGGCTTCTTCGCGCGGGCCACGTCGACGGAGTTCGTCCTCGATGCCGAGGAGATCGCCGAGGCCCACTGGTTCAGCCGTGCCGAGCTGCTGGCCGCGGTGGAGAGCGGCGAGGTGCGCCTGCCGCCCGAGGTGTCGATCGCCCGCAGGCTCATCGAGGCATGGTACGGCGAGCCGCTCACCGGCGACTGGTGACCCTCTCCGCGGGAAGGCCACGACCCGTCCCCGCCGGGGAGAAACGCTGGGAAAAGACCTCGCCGCCCTCGGGATCTCCCACCTTGCGGGGAAAACCTCCGACAGGCGGCGGATCGCCGGGTCACGAGGTCGAGGACGTCCCGGCATACGAGAGCCCCGGTGTCCATGGAAGCGAGACCGGGGCCCGGCAGTGGACCTGACAGTGGAGAGGGCGGTTACACGCCCGCGCCCGCCAGGATGCGCTTGAGCTCGATCACCGAGGGGTTGGTCCTGACGACCTGGCCGGTGGGGGAGTCGACCACGACGGTGGGGACGACCTGGTTACCGTTGTTCACGCTCATGACGAACGTGGCCGCGTCCGGGTCGCTCTCGATGTCGACCTCCTTGTAGGAGATCCCCTCGCGGCTGAGTTGGCTCTTCAGCCGCTTGCAGGGACCGCACCAGGTCGTGGTGTACACAGTGAGCGCCATGTCGTGAAAAATCCCCTCATGTGATGTCCGGCGCCATTGGCAACACAGCGAGGGCCGTTCATCTTCCCGATGGGAGCAGTTTCTCCGCGACCCACTGCTGAACCCGGTCCGCCACACCGGGCAGCCGGTAAAGAGGTGAGCTGTGCGCGATGCCGGGCTCGGTGACGATCGTCACCGGCACGCCGACCTTGCGCAGGTGCTCCTTGAGCTGCTCGCTGTGCTCCGGCGACACGAACTCGTCCTCGGAGTGCACGACCAGCATGGGCGCGTCACCGCGGCTCGCGTGCCACGGCACCTCCATGCTCGCCCAGACCCTGGCGCACTTGCCGGTGGGCTCACAGCCCCCGGCGAGCCTGATGGCCGACTCGCGAAGCTTGCGCCTCTCCAGGTCGAAGGTGTCGATGCCCTCGGTGTACGCCGTGAGCGGGGACATCACCGGGGAGATGCCGACGACGCCGCGCATGCCGGGCCAGCCGTTCTTGTAGGTGCCCACGGCCCCGGCGAGGTGGCCTCCGGCGGAGAAGCCGACGACCACGTAGTTGTTCGGGTCGAAGGACCACAGTGCCGCGTTCCGCCGTGCGGTGGCGATCGCGCTCAGCGTGTCGGTGCGCTGTGCCGGCCAGGAGGCGTCGGTGGAGAGGCGGTAGTTGATGTTGAAGACGACGTAGCCCTGCTCGGCGTAGCTGCGGCTTATCTCGGTCATGTACTTCTTGTCGCCCGACGACCACCAGCCGCCGTGGATCAGGAAGACACCGGGCCGCTTCAGCTCGTCGGTCTGGTACCAGACGTCCATGCGCTGGCGGACGTGCCGACCGTACGCGACGGTGTTGACGACCGTGCCCTGCACCAGGGGGTCGGGCTGGCCCACCGGAGGGGGCGTCGGGTTGCCCGCGCGGGTCTTCTGGGTGGAGGTCTTCTTGGGGTCGCCCGTGCCCGTACCGCCCGTGCCCGTACCGCTCGTGCCCGTACCGCTCGTGCCGGCCTTGCTCACGCCGGTCCCCGTGCCGGTCCTTCCCGCGGTGGCCGTACCGATCTCGGCCACCCCGGTGGTCGCCTTCGCCGTGCCGTACGTGCTGCGATCCGTATCGTCCGCGCCGGCCTTCGCGGTACCGGTGGTGGCTCTGCCTGTGGGTGCCTCCGCCGAGCCGGGTGCGCCGCCGGTCTGGGCCGGAGCCGAGACCGTGTGGGCGTGCGCGGTCGTGTACGCCACCGCGGGTACAACCATCGCCGTCGCCAGGGCGAGTGCACCTACGGTTACCCCAGTTCGCACGAGCCTCTTCCTTCCCCCGGATCGGTCGCCCCCATTGTGGAGCAAAAAGCCCGCTTTGTGCATCTCGGCGAACCGCATAGGTTGACGGCGGCATGTTGCCAGAATGACTGATGCTTGGCCAGTGACTGGGAGGATGTTGCCGCCCGGTCCGTTCGACTGCGTGTAAGGAGGCTCCGTGGAGCCCGACAACGTTCTGGCGGCACTGGACCCCGAGCAGCGTGAGGTGGCGGAAGCCGTCAGAGGACCGGTCTGCGTCCTCGCGGGGGCGGGAACGGGCAAGACCCGCGCCATCACCCACCGCATCGCGCACGCGGTCCGCAGCGGAGTGGTCGACGCCCAGGGCGTGCTGGCGGTGACGTTCACCACTCGCGCGGCCGGTGAGCTCAGGCAGCGGCTGCGGCACCTCGGCACGCCGGGCGTGCAGGCACGCACCTTCCACGCCGCCGCGCTGCGCCAGCTCACCTACTTCTGGCCGCGCGTCATCGGTGGCGACCCGCCCAGGGTGATCGAGTCGAAGCTGCCGCTGCTGATCGACGCCTGTCGGGTCCTGCGCAAGAACCAGGACCGTTCCGAACTGCGTGACATCGCCTCCGAGATCGAATGGGCGAAGGTCACCCAGATCGCCCCCGAGGACTACGCGGAGGCCGCGAAAAAGGCGGGCCGCGTCTCGCCGGTCCCCGCCGAGGAGGTCTTCCGGCTCTACGAGGCCTACGAGAACCTCCGCCGCGACCGGCACCTGGTCGACTTCGAGACCATCCTGGAGCTCACCGCGGCCGTGATGACCGAGCACCGCGAGGTGGCCTCCCAGATCCGCCAGCAGTATCGCTACTTCGTGGTCGACGAGTACCAGGACGTCAACCCCCTGCAGAAGCTGCTGCTCGACACCTGGCTCGGCGGGCGCGACGACCTGTGCGTGGTCGGCGACCCCAACCAGACGATCTACTCCTTCACCGGGGCGACCCCCCGCTACCTGACCGGTTTCTCGGTCGAGCACCCCAACGCCACCGTGATCAAGCTGGTCCGCGACTACCGTTCCACGCCCCAGGTCGTCTCCCTGGCCAACCGGGTGCTCGACAGGGCACGCACCCCGCACAAGCTCGCCCTGATCGCCCAGCGCCCCGACGGCCCCGAACCGGTCTTCACCGAGTACGACGACGAGACCGCCGAGGCGGAGGGGGTGGCCCGGGCGGTGAAGAAGCTCGTCGGCACCGGGGTGCCCACCCGCGAGATCGCCGTGCTGTTCCGGGTCAACGCCCAGTCCGAGGCGTACGAGCAGGCCTTCGCCAAGGCCGGCCTGCCGTACGTGCTGCGCGGCGCCGACCGCTTCTTCGAGCGTCCCGAGGTCCGCCAGGCGGTCGTGCTGCTGCGTGGCGCCGCCCGCTCGGCCGAGCCCGGCGACACGCTCGCCTCGACCGTGCACGACATCCTGGCCGGCATCGGGCTCACTCCCGAGGCTCCCGGCGGGGGCAAGGCCCGCGAGAAGTGGGAGTCACTGAAGGCACTGGCCGATCTCGCCGAGGACCTCGCCGCCACCGGCGCCGATCTGCCCGCCTTCGTGGCCGAGTTGGAGCGCCGGGCCGGAGAGCAGCACGCGCCGCCGGTCGAAGGGGTCACCCTGGCCTCGCTGCACGCCGCCAAGGGCCTGGAGTGGGACGCCGTCTTCCTCGTCGGCGTCGCCGACGGCATGCTGCCGATCATCTACGCGGAGACGCCCGAGCAGATCGAGGAGGAGCGCCGCCTCCTGTACGTCGGCGTCACCCGCGCCCGCGCCCACCTCGCGCTGTCGTGGGCGCTGGCGCGTTCACCCGGCGGGCGGCGTTCCCGCAAACCGTCCCGCTTCCTGGACGGGCTCACCGGCCGCTCCGCGCGGAAAAGCCGCGCCGACGCCCCGGCCGCGGCGGCCGACCGCCGCCAGGTCGCCGCGCCGATCAGCTGCCGGGTCTGCGGCAAGACCCTCACCGCCGCCACCGAGCAGAAGCTCGGCAGGTGCGCGGGCTGCCCCGCCGACTACGACGAGGCGCTGCTCGGTGCGCTCAAGTCGTGGCGTACGGGAGTGGCCAAGCACGAGAAGATCCCCCAGTGGGCGATCTTCACCGACGTCACACTCCAGGCCATCGCCGAACGGGCACCGCTTTCGGAGCAGGATCTCCTCGCCATCACCGGAATCGGACGGGTCAAGCTTGATCGTTATGGTGAGGCGGTACTTGAACTATGCCGTATCGCCGCAAACCAGACGGAGGGCGCGTGAACGAGGCGTTGAAGGAGCTTCTGGATCTGCTCGACCTGGAGCAGATCGAGCTCGACATCTTCAGGGGGCGCAGCCCGAAGGAGCGCATCCAACGTGTCTTCGGCGGCCAGGTGGCCGCCCAGGCACTGTTCGCCGCAGGACGGACGGTGCCCGACGACCGCCACGTCCACTCGCTGCACGCCTACTTCATCCGTCCCGGAGACCCGGCCATCCCGATCGTCTACAACGTCGAGCGGGTCCGCGACGGCCGGTCCTTCACCACCCGCCGGGTGGTGGCCATCCAGCACGGTAAGGCGATATTCACCATGTCGGCCTCCTTCCACGTGACGGAGACCGGTGTCGAACACCAGGCGGCCACGATGCCGCAGGTGGTCGACCCCGAGGGCCTGCCGCTCTTCAAGGACCGGATTCTCCAGGCGGTGGGGCCGGACTCGCCGCTGCGAGAGTGGGTCTCCAGGCCGAGACCGGTGGACGCCCGCTACGTCACCCCCCTCACCTGGGAGGCCTACCGCGACCCGGAGCTTCGCGGTTCAAACACCAACGTGTGGTTCCGCTACGACGCGGAACTGCCCGACGATCCGCTGCTGCACGTGGTGCTCGCCGCCTACGCCTCCGATTTCACCCTGGTCGACACCGTCCTTCTCACCCACGGCCTCGCATGGGGCGCGTCCAACCTCTTCGGCGCGTCGCTGGATCACGCGATGTGGTTCCACCGTCCCTTCCGGGTGGACGAGTGGATGCTCTACGCCCAGGAGTCACCGTGGTCCGGGGCGGCGCGAGGGCTCGCCAAGGGAGAGATGTTCACCCGGTCCGGGAAACTGGCCGTGTCGGTAGTTCAGGAGGCGATGATCCGCGTGAGATAGTCGCAAAACCGCAGGTGGAAAATAGGTTGCCCACTCCCCGGGCCGGGGTTTAAGGTCATGGACATGCAAGTCGGACGCTACTGTCCGACGATCAACGAATGGAGGTGAGTCCGCTGTGAAGAGCATCCTGATGCAGTCCCAGATGGGGCTCACTTCTGCGCGCCGTAACACCGTTCTGCCTTGCGACAGTCAGGTCATCCTCGCCGGTGGCGTGGCTGCTCTGGCTCTGCAGGTGGACTCTGCCCGCTTCCACGCCGAAGCCGGCCGTCGTTGGTTCGCTCCGGCTGATTTCCCGGCGACGGACGTCCCGGCTGTTCGGAGTGGGCTGGGCGGCAACTACGCAACAACGACCAAGCACATCGGAAACGGTGGACTGCGCGGTCCGCAACCCTGGGGGCAACCTCCGGTCATAACCTGACCGAGGAAAAAGCCTTCAGGCCGCGGATCCGCACACAGGATCCGCGGCCTTCTTGTTTGTCCGCGTCATTCCTGACCCCCACCCCAAGAGGTAACCGAAGATCAACACCTAGCTGAGAGGTGAACAGATGGGGGCCCAGACGGTCATGGACCTGATCGACGAAGCCACAATCCCCTGTCGTACCGACCCCGACCTGTGGTTCGCCGAGTCTCCGGAGGACGTGGAGTTCGCCAAGGCGCTCTGCGGGGGCTGCCCGATCCGTGAGGCCTGCCTGGCCCGCGCGCTGGAGCGCGAGGAGCCGTGGGGCGTCTGGGGCGGCGAGCTTGTTCTGCGGGGGGCGATCGTTCCCCGGAAGCGTCCGCGTGGGCGTCCCCGCAAGAACCCGGTCGCTGCCTGAACAACCCGGTAACCGCCCGAACCACCCAGAACTCGAACCGCCGAGAACCCGGATCACCAAGAACTCGGCCGACCACGAACCACACGTTTCCGAAGGGACCATTCCGATGAGCCACTCCAACACCAGAGGCCTCCCCCTGCCGTCTATGCAAGAAGAACTGGTCCGTGACCGAATACGGACCCTCCACCGGGAGGCGGAGGAGCATCGCAGGGCCGCAGGTCTTCAGCGCCTCCGGCGCGCCCAGCGTGAGGCGGAGCGCGCCTCGGCGCGCCTGCGGAGCGCGATCCTGCGCCTCGTCTGATCCGTCATCATCTGTCATGATCTGCCCGCCTTGATCTGTTCGACCTGACCGGTAGGGACCGGCGGCGACGCGTAGAGCACGCACGAGAAACACGCGAAGCCGCACGGAAGAGGACGTTAAGAGCGAGACGGGCCGGACGGAGGCGACGGACTCGAAGAGTGAGACGAACGAGGGGTGACCCGCTCAGGCGGGTCACCCCTCAAGCGTCTCGCCGGTCTCGCCGGAGCCACCACGCCGCGGCGTGTCGCAGGACATTGCGGCACATCGAGAGGCATCGAGAGGCATCGCACCGCGTCGTGGTAGGTCCCGGGAGGGGAGTATCGCGGCACGTCGTGGCACATCGAGGGGTATCACAGCACGTCGCCGCGTCACGACAAGGGGACAGCCTTCGGGCGCCCATAAGCCATCGGCGCCCTGTCCGTGCGGAAGTCGTAGAAGCGGGCGCTGTCCGGGTAGAAGCCGTAGAACCGGCGCCCTGTTCGTGCGGAAGTCGTAGAAGCGGGCGCTGTCCGTGCGGAAGTCGTAGAAGCGGAAGAAGTCGTGGGAGCGGAAAGTCGCGGCAGGGAGAGGTCCCTCAGGCGCTGGTGAGGGTGGGCTCTCCCGAGTCCTCGTCGGTGAACCCGGGGACCCAGCGGATGACCTCCTCGCGGAAGCGGGCGGTGGCGCCGAGCTGGCAGAGAACACCGACCCCCGCCGCGTGCACCCGGTGGATGAGAACGTACGAGGCCGGCAGGTTGAGCTGGCGCACCACATTGCCGGGACGCAGGTCGGTGGCCGTGGCGGCCTGCTGCTGGAGCCACTCCCTGCTGAAGGAGAACTCCTCCACGGCGGTCGGTTCGACGTAGGGGGCGAGGAACGCCCGCAGGGCTTCGGGGTCGATCTCGATGTGCGGCTGAATGAAGCCCTCGTCGCGCAGGCCCTGCACGACGGTCGCCATGTCGCCGTTGTTGAAGATGCGGGTCAGCTTCCCGAAGACCGGTGGGTATCCGTCGGGCATCCGGTTGACCGCGCCGAAGTCGAGCACGCACATCCGGCCGTCCTCGACGATCCGGAAGTTGCCCGGGTGGGGGTCGGCGTGCAGCATGCCCAGCCGCGCGGGCGAGGAGAACAGGAACCGGACGAGCTGGAGACCGGCCCGGTCACGCTGCTCCTGGGTGCCGTCGGCGATGATCCGCGACAGAGGGGTGCCGTCGACCCATTCGGAGACGAGCACCTGCTCGTTGGCGGCGATCACGTCCGGGATCAGGAAGTCGGGATCGTCCTTGTACTCCAGGGCGAAGGCGTGCTGGGCCTCGGCCTCGTGGAGATAGTCGAGCTCCTCGACCACCCGCTCGCGCAACTCGCTCAGCACGGCCTTGATGTCGAGGCCGGGCAGCAGCACCCCGAAGAGCTTGCCGAGCCTGGACAGCTGGGTGAAGTCGGAGAGCAGCGCCTTCCCCGCCCCCGGATACTGGATCTTCACCGCGACCGTCCGGCCGTCGTGCCAGACCGCCTTGTGCACCTGCCCGATCGACGCGGCGGCGGTGGGCCTGTCGTCGAACGACAGGAAGTTCTCCCGCCAGTCGTCACCCAACTGCTCGACGAGGACCTTGTGTACGGTCGCCGCGGGAAGCGGCGGAGCCGCGTCCTGGAGTTTGGTCAGGGTCGCGCGGTAGGGGCCGGCGACCTCGGCGGGCAGTGCCGCCTCGAAGATGGACAGCGCCTGGCCGAGCTTCATCGCCCCGCCCTTGAGCTCCCCGAGAACCTTGAAGATCT
The DNA here is from genome assembly GCF_042898365.1 of Streptosporangium sp. NPDC000509. Lineage (NCBI taxonomy): Bacteria > Bacillati > Actinomycetota > Actinomycetes > Streptosporangiales > Streptosporangiaceae > Streptosporangium > Streptosporangium sp. NPDC000509. The sequence goes on from NZ_JBIAYX010000011.1 coordinate 323,601, forward strand.
GCTCGGCGGTGCGTTCCTGGATTTCCTGGGCGACGATCTCGGCGGACTTGCCCCCGATTCGTTTTCCGAGACCGAGAGCGGTGCGTCCGGCGAACCCGATCGGCAGGGCGGCCAGCTTGGCAGAGCGCGCAACGGCGCGGCGCGGAAGGTCACTCACCTTGGTTAGCGGCGCATCCGCTGCTACAGCGAGACGCCGCTCCCTCCCTTCGCTGTGTATCCGTCGGCGGCGGGTAGCCGACCGCTGTGTCCGTCAGCTGTGTCTGTCAGCTGTGTGTTTGTGAGCCGTGCGTCCGTCAGCGACAGGCAGCCGACGCGACCATTGTCAGCGACCCCAACTCGTTTCGGAAGCAACGACATTGAGGATGAACACTCCAGGATCGCCTCTTCCAGCTCCAATCTGGCAATACTTCCACTGTGCTGTTGGTCACAGCGGGCTCACGGCCGTCGATCACGGCGAGTGCGTGACCTGCGGCAGTCGCCGCCACCAGCGTCGACAGCACCGTCCCACACGCGATTTCTCCCGCGGGGAAACCACCCAGACCGGCGCTGACGACAGGCCAGCCAGGGTCACGATCTCGTCGGGTCAAATCTAGGCAGTGCAGGCATGTGCTCCGTCCAGGCAGCACCAGAGGGCCGACCGACCCGGAGCCCTCGAAGGCGGTGACCAGCAGGTGCGGGATCTCCCACTCGACGAGCTCCTTGACCAGGAGACCGTCCAGGGGCCCCACCGGAGCGAGCACCGCCAGGTCGAAAGGTCTGGCCCCATCGGCCAGCTGGGCGGCCCCGTCGCCGGTCCACGCCGTGAGGCCGGGCGCGAGCCTCTTGGCCACCGCGACCGCGCCGTCCTGCCTGCTCATTCCGACCTCCGTCCAGCCGAGCCCGCCGGGGACGACGTCCCTTCGCCGGGCCGTACCGGGATCGACGACGCAGATCCGGCCGACCCCCGAGGCGGCGAGCAGGGCGACGACCTGCGCGCCGACCCGCCCCGCGCCGTAGACCCGTACCTGGGCCTCTCGCCTGCGCTCCAGCACGGCGAGACCGCCGTCGATCGTGCCCGGTGTGAGGGAGAGCGCGTCGAGATCCGGCTGGAGCCTGTCACACTCGGCCATCGCGAGTGTGCGCAGCGGACCGGGGGCCGCGCCCGCGTCGTCCACCACGCCACGGCTGACCAGCAGATCGAGCAGAGCCCGGCCGTCCTCCTCGCCGAGGCCCACCTCGGCGGCACCGGCCAGCACGCCCGCGAGGTCACGAACGCCGTCGAGACTCTCGACCCAGCGGCGGACTCCCGGCTCCAGATCGGTCAGCACCACCGCGTGACGAGGATGCAGACCGAACTGCAGGGTGCGTCCGTCGCGGGCGACGCGGCGCAGGGCGGGCTTCAGACGTGGTCTCATCGCAGAACCTTTCTCAGGAGGAACCCGCAGGTGAGCCGGGAAAAACGGGTGGGCCGGCCGGGTGGGCCCAGCGTGGCACGGCCCCTCAAGATCCCAGACACCTTTCCCGTCGCCTGTGGATAACTCTCAACCTGTGGATAACTCACCCCCGTGCCGGCCCCCGTCCTGTCGACCGCTCAAAAGATCTCCCTGGCGAGTAAGGGGCGCGGATCTCGACGCCGCGCCGCGCCGGAAACCCCTCGCCCGGCCCGTCATGATGATCTACGACGGCATGCTTGAAGGCTCGGCAGGCCGGAGAGAACAGCGGGTCCCGCGTTTCGGCGACGCATGAGACGGCTGATATCCAGGTTAATTAGATAAGTCACGGTCATAGTTGATCATCCACGCTGAACAATCGGCGAACGGGGATTGACCAGCGGGAACGTGTTCTACCCTCTGGTGTGAATTCGCCATTCTCGGCTACCGTTCATATGTGCCCCCCGAGACAGTCGAGGTCCGTCGTAGTTCTCGCCGCCGGCGGACGGTTTCTGCGTACCGCGACGGCGAGAAAACGATCGTGCTCCTCCCCGCCGGTTTGAGTAGCACCGATGAGGAACAATGGGTGCGCCGTATGCTCGATCGCCTCGCGGCCAAGGAGCAGCGCAGACGTCCCTCCGACGACGATCTCCTCGATCGGGCCGTCGATCTGTCGGCCCGATATCTGGGCGGGGAGGCGAGACCGTCGAGCGTGCGCTGGGTGGAGAACCAACAGCACCGCTGGGGCTCGTGCACCCCCGATCACGGGACCATCAGGATCTCCACGAGGCTCCGGGGCATGCCGTCGTGGGTGGTCGACTATGTGATCATGCATGAGCTCGTCCACCTGCTGGTGCCGAGCCACGGCTCGCGCTTCTGGGCGCTCGTGGAACGATATCCCAAGGCCGAGCGGGCGCGAGGCTTCCTGGAGGGATTCTCCACGGCGGCCCACGGTTCCGCGGAGGGGTTTTGACGGAAGAACGAGTGGTGGCCGTCCTGGTCACGCCCTCCGTGGCGGACGCGGCCCCCGCGGGGATCGACGCCGCCCTCTTCCGCACGGCCCTCGCCGAAGACGCCTACGAGCTCGTCGCCGGGCTCGACTTCGTCTCTCCGGTCGTGGTGACGAGCGTCCCCGGCATGGAGGAGATCGTCTGGCCGGGCACCCCGGTCGTCGAGATCCCCGATCTTTCCGGGAGCGCCCTGGTCGAGGCGGCCTTCGCGGCCCTGCCGTACGGACGACAGGCGGTCCTGCTGAGCGCGGACGCACCCGACCTGCCCCCGTTGCTCATCGGCAAGCTCTTCCGCGAGCTGGGCCGGGCCAGGATCGCCGTCTGCCCGGACACCGGGGGCGGCACGGTGGCGCTCGCCGCCCACCTGCCCTATCCCGACTGGGCCGCGGTGGGTTTCGACGACCTCGACCCGGTCAAGGCGCTCCGCGCCGCCGCGCCCGGCAGCCGCATGGTCGCGAGGGGTCCCGGCTGGCACCGCCTGCGCACCCCCGACGACATCCGCCTCCTCGACCCCGGCCTGGAGGGCTGGGACAACACCCGGGCGCTCCTGTCGCCCTGACGTTTCGGAAAGCCGTCAGGACGGCGAAGGTAGTCGCAGGTCGGCGAAGACCGCCCGGTGGTCGGTGCCGGGCACCGTGTGCACGCTGACCGCGTCGACTCCCACCCGCCGGTCCACCACGATGTGGTCGATCGTGATCAGTGCGGGGACGCGTCTGTTGACCGGCCAGGTGGGGGTGAGGCCCTCCCCGGCGACGGCGGCCGCGTCCTGGTAACCGCGGCTCAGGAAACGCCGCATCGCCGCGTGGTCGAGGCTGGCGTTGAAGTCGCCCGCGAGGATGCGGATCGTGTCGGGCGCGGCGGAGGGCAGGGCCTCCAGCGCGGCCGTCCAGTCGTACACCTGCCTGCCCAGCGGCGGGAAGGGATGCACGTCGACGATCTCGACGGGTTTGGTGCCGGGGACCGTCATCAGCGCGGCGGGCATGTTGTGCCCGATCGCCTCGAACAGGTCCTTCCTCGGAGTCAGCGGATACCTCGCGTACAGACCGCTTCCACCGGCGCTCCACTCCGGCTCCAGCACCTGGTACGGCAGGATCTCCTCCAGCCCGGCGGCCCGCAGATCCTTTACCATTCCCGGGGTCAGCTCCTGGGTGCTGAACACATCGGGATCCAGCCGCCGGACCAGATCCATCACGGCGTCGGGCTCGGCACGTCCGAAAAGCGTGTTGAGCGTCAGCACCCGCAGCGGCGTTCCCGCCGCCGCCACCGCGGGATCCCCGGAACGGAAGGCCCTGGGGAGCACGCTGAGGCCGAGCGCCGCGGTGGTGACCAGCGCCACCGCCGTCACCGCCCGGTTGCGTGTCAGCGCCGACAGCAGCAGCGGTACGAGCGAGGCCGCGGCCACGTACGGGGTGCCGGTCATGAGCTGGGTGGTCAGCGAGTCGCGTTCGAGCCCGGCCACCCGGGCCACCGCCCAGGCGGCGAACGGGGTCACCGTGGCCCAGGCGAAGGTTTTGGGAACCTTCCAACGCCGTCGGCGCGCCGACGGCGCGGCGGCGCTCCCGACGCTCCCGACACGTCCGGTGCCCCTGTCAGCCGCTGTCCTCACGCTCACAGTGCCCCGATCCGTTCCGTACAGCCCGATGAGAACGAAGATATCCGGGCAAAGATGAGACAAGCGTAAAACGGTCCAACACTCTCGGGGCATGCCCGGAACAGGCCGGAGTACGGCATCGAGCTTCCGATCACCTGGAACGCAGGGCCTCACGGGCACGGCGGGCCAGCCGGCGGGTCGCCTCGTCGGAGAGCTCGGGGATCTCCTCCACCGGGAACCAGCGCAGGTCGAGCGACTCGGCGCTGATCACGGCCTCGACGTCGGCGGGAGCGACGGCGCCGTACTCGACGTCGAGATGGCTGCTGTGCGGGGGGTGGCACCAGACCCGGTGCCGGTCGAGCGCGAGCGGGCCCGGCAGCAGCCGCAGGCCCGCGATGCCGGACTCCTCGGTGGCCTCACGCAGCGCCACCGCCTCCAGGGAGGCGTCGCCGCGCTCGCAGTGACCTCCCATGGGCAGCCACATCCCGGCCTTGCGGTGCAGCGTCAGCAGCACCCGCTCACCGTCGTGGGAGAGCACCGCGGTCGTGGCCGTCAGGTGGCCGGTGACGCATTCGCGCCACATCGCGTCGTCGTTGGCGTGGACGTGCTCAAGGAACTCCTTGCGGAGGATCTCCTCCTCCGCCGTCGGGGCGACCCACCCCATGAGCACGTCCTTCGCGTCGGCGCGCAGGCTCACGCGCTCCCGTCCTCACCGTCGTCCTCGCGCTTCTTCTCGGCGTCGCCGCCGTCACGGGGAGGCTCCCGCAGGGTCCCCTCCAGGGACGACAGGTCGAGCTCGGGCTCGCCCCGCACGAACCTCTCGGGATTGTCGAGATCGTCGGCGGTGGGCATCAGGTCGGGGTGGTTCCAGACCGCGTCGCGGCCGTCGACGCCCCGGTCGGCCTCCAGGGCCTGCCACAGGGTGGCGGCCTCGCGCAGGCGGCGGGGCCTGAGTTCGAGGCCGACGAGCGTGGCGAAGGTCTGTTCGGCGGGACCACCGGTCGCCCTGCGGCGCCGTACGGTCTCCGACAGCGCGGTCGCCGAGGGGAGCTTGCCGTCCGCGGCGCCGTCCACGACGGTGCCGACCCAGCCCTCGACCAGGGCGAGCATGGTCTCCAGCCGGGACAGGGCGGCCTTCTGCCGCTCGGTCTCCTCGGGCTTGAGCAGGTTGCCGCCGCTCAGGGCCTGCTGGAGCTGCTCGGGATTGTTGATGTCGAGCCCGCGGAGCTGCTCCTCCAGCGCGGACGCGTCCACCGTGATGCCCCTGGCGTACTCCTCCACCGCTCCGAGCAGGTGCGCGCGCAACCACGGCACATGCTGGAAAAGCCGGTGGTGAGCCGCCTCGCGCAGGGCGAGGTAGAGGCGGATCTCCTCGGCGGGGATCTCCAGGCCCTGGCTGAACGCCGCGACGCCGCCGGGCAGCAGGGCGGCGTTGTCCGACAGCGGCAGGCCGATGTCGGTGGAGCCGATCACCTCCAGGGCGAGCGAGCCGACGGCCTGGCCGATCTGCTGGCCGACCATCATGCCGCCCATCTGTTTCATCATCCCCATCAGCGGCCCGGCCATGGCCTGGGCCTCCGCGGGCAGACCGGCGGCACCGAGCGTCCCGCTCATGGTCTCGACCATGCGGGCGGCGATCGGGTCACAGAGCTTCTGCCAGACCGGAATGGTCTTCTCGATCCACTCCGAACGGCTCCAGGCCTGAGGGTTGCTCACCCCGCTCGGCAGGGAGGTGGCCTCGTTGAGCCACAGGTCGGCCAGATTCAGGGCGTCGACGATCTGGCGCCGCTCGCCTTCCATGACACTTGGATCGCCCTCGGCGACCACCACGTGCCGTGCGATGTTCTTCGCCATGTCCCAGTTGACGGGACCTGAGGTCGGCGGAGCGGAGAGCATGTCGGCGAACTGGCGCATTGCCGCTGCGATCTGCTCCGGGTTGCCGAACATGGCGAACGGGTTCTCGTTGGGGTCGTTTTCCCGACCTGGCAAGTCAGTCACCGCTCTACCTCGTGCAGGATGGAGGAGTCCACATCCGCCACGTTATCCGTCGCATGGCGGGTCAGTGCAAAGTGAGGACCTGGTGCCTACCTCGAAACGCTCCCGGCCCCCCGTCGTCGCCGTCACCGGCGCCGCCTCGGGCCTAGGCCGTGCCTTCCTCGCGAAGGTCGCCTCGTCTGCGGATTTCCGCAGGGTCGTGGCCATCGACGAGCAGCGTGGTGACGTTCCCGACGTCACCTGGCGGGTCCTCGATGTCCGAGATCCGCTCTTGGCGAACCGCATATCTGACATCGACGTGCTCGTACATCTGGCCGCCGACTACGCGCTCGACGTCAACCCGACGGAGCGGCGCGCCTACAATCTGCGAGCGGCCCAGACGGTGCTCACCGCCAGCGCGGCCGCGCGGGTGCGACGGGTCGTGCTGCTCACCAGCGCCATGGTGTACGGAGCCGTCCCCGACAACCCGGTCCCGCTGCCCGAGGGGGCGCCGGTCGCCGCCGAGCCCGACACGGGCATGGTCGGCGACCATCTGGAGATCGAGGCGCTGGCCCGCCGCTCCCTGCGCAGCCACCCCGGTCTCGGCGTGACGGTGGTCCGGCCCGCCGCCGTGGTGGGTCCCGGCATCGACAGCGTGGTGACCAGGCACTTCGAGGCGCCCCGGCTGCTGACCGTGAAGGGATGCGCCCCCCGCTGGCAGTTCTGCCACGTGGACGACCTCGTCTCGGCCCTTGAGATGGCGGCGCTCGGCACGGTCTCGGGGGTGGTGGCCGTCGGCGGCGACGGGTGGCTGGAGCAGGAGCAGGTGGAGGAGATCTCCGGGCTGCGCCGGCTGGAACTGCCCGCCGGGCTGACCTTCGGCACCGCCCAGCGCCTGCACCGCCTCGGCATCACCCCGGCCCCGGCCACCGACCTGCACTACGTCGTCTACCCGTGGGTGGTCGACTGCACCGCGCTGCGCGAGGCCGGTTGGAAGCCGATGTGGAGCAACGAGGCCGCGTTCGAGCAACTCCTCAAGTTGCGCGAGGGCAGGCACGCCGTGGTGGGCCGTCGCCTGTCGGGCAAGGAGGCCACACTCACCGCGGCCGGCGCCACCGTCGCCGTCCTCGGCACCGCGGCGATCGTCCGGGCCGCCCGCAAGAAGCGCCGCACCACCTGATGTCCGCTCAGGGCGTACAGGCTCGTACGGGTCCTGGCGCGGATCCCGTCAGCGGAAGTGCGCTGCGGGGGCCGTTTTTCCCTGCCGGTACGCTTTGCGGCGTGGATGTCATCCGGTTGCTCGATATTCGCGACAGCGCGCTCTCCGTCGACGAGGTGCTCGCCGCCGTCGGTGACCACGCCGCGGGCGGCACGACGGTCTTCGTCGGCACGGTCCGTGAGCAGGACCACGGCAAGCCGGTCACGGGCCTGTCCTACTCGGCGCACCCGAGCGCCGTGGACGAGCTTCGCCGGGTGGCGGAGAAGATCGCCACGGACTTCCCGGTGACCGCGCTCGCCGCCGTTCATCGAGTCGGTGACCTGCGGCTCGGCGATATCGCGGTCGTCGTGGCGGTCGCCGCGCCACACCGAGGCGAGGCGTTCGAGGCCTCCCGCAGGCTGATCGACGACCTCAAGAGCCAGGTCCCCATCTGGAAGAACCAGTTTTTCGCCGACGGCTCCTCCGAGTGGGTGGGGGCCTGCGAGTGAGATCGACCGGCCGGTACGCGACCGTCGGCGCGGCGGCGTCCGGGTACGGTTTCATGACCTGTCGTACGGCATAGGCTTTGTCCATGTCCCGACGTGCGCTGACCCTCATGGTGGCGGGCTTCCTCACGCTCATGTTCGCGCTGGTCGGCGCCCTGCTGCCGGTGCCGTACGTCGTGCTGAGCCCAGGGCCGACCGAGAACACCATCGGGGACGTCGACGGCAAGCCGGTGATCAGCGTCGAGGGGCGCCAGACGTATCCGACGGAAGGCAAGCTCAGCCTCGTCACCGTGGCCTACCAGGGTGGACCCGGCACCAGGATCGATCTTTTCAGCGCGCTCAGGGGATGGATCGATCCCACCATCGCGGTCGTGCCCGAGGAGACGATCTTCCCTCCCGCGACCACCGCGAAGGAGGTCGAGGAGCAGAACACCCAGGAGATGACGAACTCCCAGGACGACGCGACCGCGGCGGCGCTGACGGAGTTGAAGATCCCCTACAGCTCGGTCGTGACCGTGGCCTCCACGGAGAAGGGCCTGCCCGCCGACGGCAAGTTCAAGATCGGCGACGAGATCGTCTCGGTGGACGGCACCCCCGTGTCCGACCGCGAGAGCGTCTCCGCCGCCGTCCGCAGGCACAAGCCGGGCGAGCAGGTCGGTTTCGTCGTCAACCGGGGCGCCGAGAGCATGACCATCACCGTCCCGACCGTCGCGGGCCAGGACGGCGCACCCCTCGTGGGCATCACCATGCGGGTCGGCTACAAGTTCCCCTTCCAGGTCAAGATCAACGTCGGTGACGTCGGCGGGCCGAGCGCGGGGATGATGTTCTCCCTGGGCATCGTCGACAAGCTCACCCCCGGGCCGATGACCGGCGGCAAGTCCATCGCGGGGACCGGGACGATCACCGCTGAGGGCGACGTCGGCCCGATCGGCGGCATCCAGCAGAAGATGGTCGGCGCGAGGAAGGCGGGGGCGACGATCTTCCTGACCCCCACCGAAAACTGCGCGGAGGCGGTCAAGGCGATCCCGGACGGTCTCAGGCTGGTCAAGGTCGCGACCCTGCGCGAGGCCGTCCAGGCGATCGACGCGATCCGCACCGGCTCGGGTGCCGTGCCGAGCTGCCCGGCGGGCTGACTTCCGAAGCCGGACGGGAGCTCCTGGGGCGAGGGAATGAGACCTCGGGAGTGAGCGGCAGGAGAAGCCCGGAAAGCGGGACGCGCCGCCCAATTAGGTAAAAGATCCGGTTTTCCGGGTCTTGGGCCTCGTGACGGGGCACTCATCAGGGTCCTCGTACGTTGGACCTAAGGACCCGAGACCAGTTGGTGTTGTGGCCGGACCGTGCCCGAAAGGCTGAACGCGGCCCATTGCCCGCCGGTGTAGGTTGCCAGACACGGACCGTGCTCTTACGACAAGGGGTTGGCCTTGAGCTTCCGGACCCCCGGAGCCGGCAGGGCAATGCGCTTGCCCCGCCGGCCACGACTGCTAGTTCCCGTCGCGATCGCGCTGGGCGCGATAGTTATCCTTTTCTTTCTCTTTGCCGGTATTTTTACTGATTACCTTTGGTACGACTCGGTCGACTACACGGCCGTCTTCTCCGGTGTGATCGTCACGCAGATCCTGTTGTTCGCCGTCGGCGCACTGCTGATGGTCGGGATCGTCGGCGGCAACATGCTGCTGGCGTACCGCATGCGACCGATGTTCGGTCCGGGAATGTTCGGTGGCGCCAGCGGTGCCGACCGGTATCGGATGGCCCTTGACCCGCACCGCAAACTGATCTTCCTGATCGGTGTGGCGGTGCTCGGCCTGTTCTCGGGTTCGTCCTTCTCAGGTCAGTGGAAGACCTGGCTGGAGTTCATCAACGCGACGCCGTTCGGTACGACCGACCCGCAGTTCAAGATGGACATCTCCTTCTTCATGTTCACCTATCCCTTCATCCGGATGGTGCTGAACTTCCTGTTCGTCGCGGTGGTGCTCTCCGCCCTGCTGTCGGCGATCGTGCACTACCTGTACGGCGGGTTCCGGCTCCAGTCACCCGGCGTGCACGCCTCGCGCGGCGCTCGGGCGCACCTGTCGGTGCTGCTGGGCATCTTCGTGCTGCTGAAGGCGGTCGCCTACTGGGTCGACCGGTACGGGCTGGTCTTCTCCGACCGGGGCTTCAGACACGGTGCCTCGTACACCGACATCAACGCGGTGCTTCCCGCCAAGACCATCCTGGCGATCATCGCCCTGATCTGCGCGGTCCTGTTCTTCGCCGGGGTCGTGCGCGCCGGGGGCATGCTGCCCGGCGTCGGTTTCGGTCTCCTGGTGCTCTCGGCCATCCTGATCGGCGGGGTCTACCCGGCCCTGGTCGAGCAGTTCCAGGTCAAGCCGAACCAGCAGGGCAAGGAGCAGGAGTACATCAAACGCAACATCGACGCGACCCGAACAGCCTACGACGTCAACGACGCCGAGGTGATCGACTACACGGCTCAGGGAGACCCGAGCAAGGTCAACGTCAGCGCCGACAGCTCCATCTCCGGCGTGCGCCTGCTCGACCCCAGCCTGGTCGCGAAGACGTACCAGCAGAAGCAGCGGATTCGCGGTTACTACGACTTCCACGATCCGCTCGACGTCGACCGCTACCCCGACGAGAACGGCACGATGCGCGACACCGTCGTGGCCGTGCGAGAGCTCACGGGGCCGCCGGCCGAGCAGAACAACTGGATCAACCGGCATCTCGTCTACACCCACGGCAACGGTTTCGTGGCGGCGCCCGGCAACGAGGTCGACTCCGAAGGGCTGCCCAACTTCGACGCCAAGGACATGCCGGTCACCGGCTCCCTGGTGGAGCGGACGAAGCTCAAGGAGTCGCGGATCTACTTCGGCGAGGCACGCGGCGCGGCCGAGTACGTCGTCGTCGGCGGCAACGGCCAGAGGAATCAGGAGCTCGACTACCCCGAGAGCGGTGGCACCGGCCAGAAGAACACCACCTACGAAGGCAAGGGTGGTGTCCCGGTCGGATCCTTCATCAACCGGATGCTCTACGCCGCCAAGTACGGCGAGATCAACCTGCTGCTGTCGGGTGACGTCAACCCGGACTCCAAGATCCTCTACGAGCGCAACCCGCAGCAGCGTATCGCCAAGGTGGCGCCGTTCCTGAGCCTGGACGACAACCCCTACCCGGCGATCGTCGACGGCAGGGTGGTCTGGATCGCCGACGCGTACACCACCTCCAACGCCTACCCGTACTCCCAGAGCAAGAGCCTGGAGGCGATGACGCGCGACACCATCACCGACCCGCGCGTAGTGGTCCCGCAGCCGCGCGACCAGATCAACTACATGCGCAACTCGGTGAAGGCCACGGTCGACGCCTACGACGGCACCGTCAACCTGTACGCCTGGGACGAGAAGGACCCCATCCTGCAGACCTGGCGCAAGGCCTTCCCCGGCGTCATCAAGCCGCAGACGGAGATGACGCCCGAGCTCAGGCAGCATCTTCGCTACCCGGAGGCGCTGTTCAAGGTCCAGCGTGACGTGCTTTCCCAGTACCACATCGCCGACCCGAACGCCTTCTACAGCGGCCAGGACTTCTGGAACGTCCCGAACGACCCGTCCTCGGGCGAGCGCGACATCAAGCAGCCGCCGTATTACCTGTCGGTCAAGATGCCGAGCACCGACAAGCCCACGTTCTCGCTGACCACCACGTTCGTGCCGCGCCAGGGACCCAACCTGGCCGCGTTCATGGCCGTGGACGCCACCCCCGGAGAGGACTACGGAAAGCTGCGCATCCTGCGCATGCCCTCCAACACCACGATCCCCGGTCCCGGCCAGGTGCAGAACAACTTCCAGAACAAGTTCTCCGGCGAGCTGAACCTGCTCGGGCTCGGCCAGGCGAAGGTCCGCTACGGCAACCTGTTGACCCTGCCGTTCGCCGACGGCCTGGTCTACGTCGAACCGGTCTACGTGGAGATCGCGGCCGCCTCCGGCCAGGAGCCGTACCCGATCCTCCGCCGCGTCCTGGTGGCCTACGGCAGCAAGGTCGGCTCGGCCGACACGCTCAAGGGCGCGCTGGAACAGGTCTTCGGCGACAGCACCCAGGCCGCTCCACAGGAGCAGCAAGGGGAGGGTAAGCCGGCCGAGGAGGCGAACGCCAACCAGCCCACCACCGCGCTGGCCCAGGCGATCGACGAGGCGCAGAAGGCGTACGACAAGGCACAGGCCGCTCTCCAGGCCGACCCGCCGAACTGGAACGACTACGGCGAGGCCCAGAAGGAGCTCCAGGAGGCGCTGTCGAAGCTGAAGGGCACCGAGGCGAGCCCCGCGCCCACCCCGTCTCCCTCGGCGTCGGGATCCCCGGCACCGTCGGCGACACCCACACCGGTCCCATCCGCCACACCGACACCCACACCGAATCCCTAGAAAGACACCGGGGCCCAGCGATCTGATTCGCGTCCGCCACCAAAGCCGGGTATGGTTGAGACATACACCGACGCGGGGTGGAGCAGTTCGGTAGCTCGCTGGGCTCATAACCCAGAGGTCGCAGGTTCAAATCCTGTCCCCGCTACCAATCGAAAGGCCCCGGTCGCCGGAAACGGCGACCGGGGCCTTTCTTGTTTTTCCTCCTCGGGATCTAACGCGTCCAGAGGCTTCTGCGGTGGGGACATCGCCTCGTGCCCGTCCGTGAAACCCCGGAGGCTCCGCGGGCGGGGGCGACGTGAGGCCGGTGACCTCGCGTTTCCGTGCCGATTTGCAGCCCGAGGGGAATCCCGGATAGTGTTCAAACACACACCGACGCGGGGTGGAGCAGTTCGGTAGCTCGCTGGGCTCATAACCCAGAGGTCGCAGGTTCAAATCCTGTCCCCGCTACCAATCGGAAGGCCCTGATCTCCCAGAGATCAGGGCCTTCCGCGTTTTGGGCAGTCGAGACCTCTTGGGCGGTCGAGACCTCGCCTTCGTGCGCCTGGCCGGGGCATCCACCGCTGTGCGTCAAGGCATGTCGGGCCTGGCGTGCGGGAGGCATTTCGAGAGATGCCGGAGTTCGAGAGGTAGCGTGCCGTTGTGAGCGAAACGTCCGGACCTATCCTGCGCTGGCGCGTGCGCCGCGATCTCCTCATCATGAAGATCGTCGGAGCGTTCGCCCTCGCGGTGCTCACGGTCCTCACCCTCGACGACCCACGAGGGGCGATCCTGGCGGGTGCCGCGACCGCGATCCTGACAGCGCTGGTGGTGCGCGATCTCCTCGCTCCGGTACGGCTCACAGCCGATGGCGAAGGTCTCGTCGTGGTGAGGGGCTTCGCCGGATCCGAACGGGTGCCGTGGAGCGCCGTCGAGCGTATCCGGGTGGACACACGGACCCGCTTCACCTCGCGTACGGAACTCCTGGAGATCGACACGGGGGAGGGCATCCACCTGCTCAGCCGGTTCGACCTGGGAGTGCCGTGCCGGCAGGTGGCCGACGAACTCCGCTCGTTCCGGACGGGGGCATAGTCCGCCGGATCCCCGGGTGCCGGGACGCGAGACCGTCCCGGTGGTGCCTTCCGACTCCGAACCGGGACCCGGCGCCGATGATCGGCCTCCTGGTCCCGGCCCGCGAGGGCATCCCTCAGGCTCTGGCCCTCACCCGGCGATGTCTCGGGACGAAACCGGGCCTGGTGCGGCGCACCAGCAGACTCGCCTTGTAGCAAGCCCAGCAGGTGAGGAAGGCCCCAAAGGAGACTTGTCCTATCCACGTCCACGTCGAGGTCTCGACGGCCGTGAACATCACTACACCGGTCCAGACAAAGCCGAAGACGCCCACGAGGGTCGCCGCAGCCCAATTCAGCCCTCGCTGCAACATGCCTGGAGTCTTACAGATCTTGGTTCAAGCCCAGGTCAATGACGCGGAACGCCTCATCGTGGGAGGCTACGGCTTGTGCCGGCGCACCTCCGCGCGCGAGAGCCTCCGGTGTTCATCGGGGTCGTCCCCAGAGGATTCTCCTCAAGGCAGGCCAGTAGCGCCGCCGCGGTGTGGGCGTCGCCGAGGATCCGGTTCACCTCGTCCTCGGATGTCGGGAGCTGGCCGCGCTTGGCGAGCTCGTCGGTGAGGAAGGTCAACGGCTCCGGGTAGCCGGCCGCCTCCGCGGCGACCGTCGCCCGAGCCGCGGTGAGGAGACGCAGATAGTAGGCGCGGAGGGTCGCCTCTCTCATACGTGCGTCTTCAAGGTCGTTCAGCAGAGACCTGGCAACCCTCAGCAGGTCGCCTGGGTGGTCGGCCTCCGCATCGATGTGCGCGCGGATGTCGTCGAACTCCGAGCGGGTCATGTGCTCACCTCCACGGCGGAGTCAGGATTCTGACCCTCGCGCCTCTTCGTATCCAGAGTCGATTGCGGATGGCTTGACGTCTGGTTGCGCGCTTGCCTGTTTGGGACGCGCGAGTCTCCGGGATGGTTGGCAAGTTGTCTCTGTGACGTGAGAGTCCTGGTAGTGTTCTTTCCGCAGGGCAGCGAGCATCCAGGTTTAAACCTCCAGGAGCGAACTAACTGCCCGGCAAAACCCTCTCTCCACCCCGGCAAACCGGATGTGTCCGAGTGATTGGACAACGATCGGATGTTGGAGTAAGTTAGAGGGGTTGCCCTGGAAACGGGGTGGTCGCAATCCTAGCGGGTTCGGCGGGTTCGAGTCGAGGGTCGGAAAATCCGACAGTTTGACACGAAAACGACACTCCCGATAAGATAGTGATACGAAATGGAACGCCCCGGAGTTCTGCCGGACCGGTTGGTCGGGTGTGGGTGATGGTGTACGCGTCCGTTTCTTGAGAACTCAACAGTGTGTTAAAAGCCAGTGCATGAAGCACAACCCCGTCCTACCCGCTTCGGTGGGGG